>NZ_CP122961.1:1208254-1812381 GCF_029854215.1 Halomonas alkaliantarctica
ATCTGGACGACGATGCACTGTTGAGCGCACTGCGCGATTGGGCCTTCAATGAAGCCTATGTGAAGCAGATACTGCCGCAGGTAAGGCCGCGGGTAGAAACGCTATCCCAGGTAATGCCGCTGGCAGGGCACTTCTTCTCGGGCCTTCCGACGCTAACAAAAGAATCATTTGAAAGCGTGAAGCTTGAGGAAGAAGAGCTGGTCAAGCTGCTTCAGTTCCTTGTCTGGCGGTTCGAGGGCGTTACGGCTTGGAATAAAGAGGCGCTGCTGAACGAAGTTAAGCTGCTGGCCGAGCATTTTGAATTAAAAATGAAAGTGTTCCTGGCGCCAGTATTTATTGCCATTACCGGCAGTACGTCCAGTACCTCCGTGATGGACGCCATGGCGATTCTGGGTTCAGACGTTACCCGGGCACGCCTGCGCAGTGCAATAGAGGTCTTAGGCGGCGTTTCTAAAAAACAGGCGAAGCGCTTTGAAAAGGAGTACCGGGAAATAGCTCCGTGAAGAAATAGCTTCGTGAAATAGTTTAGTAAAACCAGCTAACCACAATTGATATAGCATTAGCGCCAATTTCTTATCTTTAGGGAATTGGCGTTTTTCATGTTGACGAAGGTCAGCGGAATCAGTATTATACGCTCCGTCTTCGCGACATGTGGGGCCTTAGCTCAGCTGGGAGAGCGCAACACTGGCAGTGTTGAGGTCAGCGGTTCGATCCCGCTAGGCTCCACCAATCAGTAATCGCTTTCGCGAAGCGGCTCGATATACGTCCCATTCGTCTAGTGGTCTAGGACACCGCCCTTTCACGGCGGTAACAGGGGTTCGAACCCCCTATGGGACGCCAAAACTTCAGTACCCTTCCTAAACGTTTATTTCTCTAGCAATGAGCTCTCTCATCTGCTGGTTTTTTGTATTCCTGACGTTCACAAAAAAGCTACAAATCGACATTTTTTGGACGATTTTGTGCTTGACTTGTCCACTTTTGTTAATCTGCTTTTAAGGTTGTGCACAACCCCTTGTTGTTGACGCAAAAAATCTTTAACAGAACTTAAGTTGTTTAAAAACAGTCACTTATGGTAGATCAAAAAATAACCAATTTAAGGCTGACCCACTGCCCATGGCGATTTCGGGACGTTTTAAAGTGGTTGTGAACAGGGTTATCCACAGATAGTGTGGAAAACCCTGTTCAATACCTCAAGGCAGAAAAGTCAAGTGTTATTAGGGCCTGCTTAGGCGTTTTTAATGGTCGCGATATAGGCGAAAGAGTGATTCAAAAGGTAGTAGGTAAAGCGCTATCAAGCGGAGCCATCGGCTGACGGCTCTGCTATTGCATCGGGAGGTCAGTGAGGCCAAAGGGTGGCTTGGTAGGTAGCGAGCTGGCTAAGGGCATCTGAGGTGCAGTAGCATGATCGTTGGTGTGGCGCGTTGATGGCCCAAGAGGCAGAGGGTTACTCAGCCATACGCAAAAGGCCACCCGAAGGTGGCCTTTGATCATGCGGGGTATTGATTTATTTTTTCGGGTAGTCGCGCTGGTCGTGACCAATGTAAAGCTGACGCGGACGGCCGATTTTATAGCTTTCGCTAAGCATCTCATTCCAATGAGAGATCCAGCCAATGGTGCGAGATACCGCGAAGATCACGGTAAACATATTGGTTGGGATGCCCATCGCTTTCAGGATGATGCCCGAATAGAAGTCTACGTTCGGGTATAGCTTACGCTCGATGAAGTACTCGTCTTCGAGGGCAATCTGCTCAAGACGCTTGGCGATTTTAAGCTGCGGATCGTCGGCCATGCCGAGTTCTGCAAGTACTTCGTCGCAGGTCTCTTTCATTACCTTGGCGCGCGGATCGAAGTTGCGATATACGCGGTGTCCAAAGCCCATTAGCTTAAACCCGTCATCTTTATCCTTGGCTTTATCGACAAAGCGCTGAATATTCTCTTCGGAGTCATCGCCAATTTCGTCAAGCATGGCCAGCACAGCTTCGTTAGCGCCACCGTGAGCGGGGCCCCAAAGTGCCGCGATACCTGCACTGATGCAGGCGAACGGGTTAGCCCCCGTGGAGCCTGCCAGGCGTACCGTCGAGGTAGAGGCGTTCTGCTCGTGATCCGCATGCAACATAAAGATGCGGTCCATGGCTTTCGCGTATACCGGATTGATTTTGTACTCTTCGCACGGGTTGCTGAACATCATGTAGAGGAAGTTCTCTGCATAGCTCAGGTCGTTGCGCGGGTAGTTGAACGGTTGGCCGACATTGTATTTGTGCGACATCGCCGCCAAAGTAGGCATTTTGGCAATCAGCCGAATAGCGCTGATCTCACGATCTTCCTCTTTAGTAATGTCCATGTGGTCATGGTAGAAGGCTGCTAAACCACCCACTACGCCGCATAGGATAGACATCGGGTGCGCATCGCGGCGGAACCCTTTAAAGAAGTTGTTAATCTGGTCGTGAACCATGGTGTGGTTACGAATGCGCGATTCAAAATCCGCGTACTGCTCGTCGTTGGGTAGCTCACCAAACAGAAGGGTGTAGCACACTTCAACGAAGTTAGACTCTTTGGCCAGTTGATCAATCGGGTAGCCGCGGTGTAGCAGCACGCCCTTGCCACCATCAATATAAGTGATGGCAGACTGGCAGGAAGAGGTGGCCATAAAGCCGGGGTCGTAGGTGAACAGGCCTTCTGCGCCTAAGCCGCGCACGTCGATGACGTCAGGGCCAAGTGTGCCAGAGTACATCGGTAGATCGATCGGGTTATCCAGACCGTCTACCGTTAATGTCGCTTTCCTGTCAGCCATGCTGGCCTCCTTTCGAATTCGGGTTGGGACGTAAAGTCATTGCTGCGCATACCGCGCCGGCGAAAAGGCTTGCCCACTATAGAAGCGTGCGACATTTTGTCAATTAGCCTAAACGCTAGCCGTAGATTGTACAGGTGTTGTTGTTATGAATAGTTTTTGTATATGATGAAAAAGCCTACATTATGGCGAAACGCCAGAAGATTGACGATAGGCTAATATGATATGTTAACAGGCTTATCAAGTTGCTAATCTACTGTCACTATAACCATGCTGCAGCGCAAAATCGACTCAGGAAGAAGACAATTTTATTGCACCATAGTCGAGTTAGACCTGAGTTCGGTTTGTAAGCGAGGGCGAAGGTTCTTATAATCCACGGCGCGCGACCGGCAGGTAGGTGGTCGTGCCCGACTTGGCAACGGCCGAGCCCCTTCCAGCAACCACCGCCCGCTCGGGCCATGCCCGACCTGTCGCAGAGCGGGCCAAGAGAGTGTGTACAAAGCCGTGAATAGCAAACGACCCGTAAACCTAGACCTTACTACGATACATTTCCCACTGCCGGCGCTGACGTCGATCACACACCGTATCACCGGTGTCATCCTGTTCGTTGGCCTAATCTTCGCTTTTTGGGCGCTGGATAAATCCTTGTCATCTCCTGCGGGTTTCGACGCCGTTAGCGATGCGCTGGCCAATAATTTTTTGGCTAAGTTGATTGCTTGGGGGCTGTTATCCGCACTGGCATTTCACTTTGTAGCGGGTATCAAGCACCTGCTGATGGATGCCGACATTGGGGTAACCCTTGAGGGTGGCGTTAAAAAAGCGCAGATCACCGTCGTGGTCAGCGCCGTTCTGATTATTCTGGCAGGAGTTTGGGTATGGTAACTAACATTACAAGTTTTGGCCGTAGTGGGCTTTCTGACTGGCTGATGCAGCGCGTTTCTGCTGTTATTTTGGCCCTCTACACGGTCTTTATCGTTGCCTTCCTGCTTTTTAATCCGAACCTCGATTACTACGCGTGGAGCGGCCTATTCAGCCATACGTGGATGCGCATTTTCTCGCTATTGGCTTTCGTCGCCATAGCGGCACACGCCTGGATCGGTCTGTGGACCGTCACCACCGACTATCTCAAGTCCACTCGCCTGCGCGTGGGTGTCCAAGCTGTCATCATCCTGGGCATTTTCGTGTACTTGGTGTGGGGCATTCAAATTCTGTGGGGAGCTTGATTACATGTCTAATCTGCGTAGCCTGACGTTTGACGCCATTATTATTGGTGGCGGTGGCTCTGGCCTGCGAGCCGCTTTGGAACTGGCGAAGTCCGGTAAAAAGACGGCCGTGTTATCGAAAGTTTTCCCGACCCGCTCTCACACCGTTTCTGCCCAGGGTGGCATTACCTGTGCCATCGCGTCTGATGACCCGAATGATGACTGGCGCTGGCACATGTACGACACCGTTAAAGGCGGCGATTATATCGCTGACCAGGATGCGGCTGAGTATATGTGTTCCGAAGGCCCGAAAGCGGTATTCGAACTCGAGCACATGGGTCTGCCGTTCTCCCGTCTGGATAACGGGCGTATTTATCAGCGTCCGTTCGGTGGCCAGTCGAAAAACTTCGGCGAAGGCGGCCAGGCGGCACGTACCTGTGCGGCGGCTGACCGTACCGGCCACGCGCTGCTTCACACGCTTTACCAGAACAACCTGAAGAACAATACCGTGTTCCTAAACGAGTGGTACGCGGTTGATTTGGTTAAAAACGCCAGCGGTGACGTGGTCGGCTGTATCGCCATGTGCATCGAGACAGGCGAAGTGGTGCACGTTAAATCCAAGGCCACAGTACTTGCGACTGGCGGTGCAGGCCGTATTTACGCCTCCACAACCAATGCGTTGATCAACACCGGTGACGGCATCGGCATGGCGCTGCGTGCGGGCTTCCCGATGCAGGACATGGAAATGTGGCAGTTCCACCCGACCGGTATTTACGGTGCGGGCACGCTGGTCACAGAAGGTTGCCGTGGTGAAGGTGGCTACTTGATCAACAAAGACGGCGAGCGCTTCATGGAACGCTACGCGCCGAATGCTAAAGATTTGGCTGGCCGTGACGTTGTTGCGCGTTCGATGGTCATGGAAATTCTGGAAGGGCGTGGCTGTGGTGAGAAGGGCGATCACGTCTTCTTGAAACTCGATCACCTGGGCGAAGAAGTACTTGGTAAGCGCCTGCCGGGTATCGTTGAGCTTTCTAAGACCTTTGCCCACGTTGACCCGGCAAAAGATCCGATCCCGGTCGTACCGACCTGTCACTATATGATGGGCGGTATCCCGACCAACATTCATGGTCAGGCGATTACCATGGACGAAAGCGGTAACGATCATATCGTTAACGGTCTGTTTGCCTGTGGTGAAGCGGCGTGTGTATCGGTTCACGGTGCCAACCGCTTGGGCGGTAATTCGCTGCTGGATCTGGTGGTCTTTGGTCGTGCCGCGGGTATGTTTATCGAAAGCGCGCTGAACGAAGGTATCGAGTATCTGGACGCTTCCGAGTCTGACATTGAGTCGGCCATGAAGCGGATCACGCGCTGGAACGAGTCAGAGGGTGGCGAAAGCATTCCTGAGCTGAAAGCTGAGCTTCAGGAAATCATGCAGACCTCTTTCGGCGTATTCCGCGAAGAGAAAAACATGCTGGAAGGTGTTGATAAGCTAGCGCTGCTGCGCGAGCGCATTGCCAATGCCCACCTGCCTGACAAGTCCAACGCCTTCAACACTGCCCGTGTAGAAGCACTGGAACTTGATAACTTGATGGAAGTGGCTGAAGCGACGGCGATCGCTGCCCTTGAGCGTAAAGAGAGCCGCGGTGCACACTCGCGCTACGACTATCCAGACCGTGATGACGTCAACTGGCTGAAGCACTCGCTCTTCTTCCCAGCGACGAAAGAACTGAAAAAACGCGACGTTAACTTCAAGCCGAAAACTGTTGATACGTTCGAGCCTAAGGTTCGTACCTACTAAACGCCGCATAGACGAGAGGGAGTCACTATGTCCAATCTTCAGGTATCCGTATACCGTTACAATCCGGAAACCGACTCCGCACCTTACATGCAGGAGTTTCAGGTCGATACCAAAGGCCGCGATGTGATGGTGCTGGATGTTCTTCATATGATGAAAGAACAAGACAGCGGTTTGGCGTTTCGTCGCAGCTGCCGTGAAGGCGTCTGCGGTTCTGACGGCATGAACATGAACGGCAAAAACGGCTTGGCGTGTATCACGCCGCTGTCAGACGTTGTCAAAAACAACAAGCTGACCCTACGCCCGCTGCCGGGCCTGCCGGTTATTCGCGATATGGTCGTCGATATGGGGCTGTTCTATAAGCAGTACGAGCGTATTCAGCCGTACCTGCAGAACGACACGCCTGCACCGGCCATTGAGCGCCTGCAGTCGCCAGAAGAACGTGACAAGCTAGATGGCTTGTATGAGTGTATTCTGTGCGCATGCTGTTCAACGTCTTGCCCATCGTTCTGGTGGAACCCTGAGAAGTTCGTTGGCCCAGCCGGTTTGCTACAGTCTTACCGCTTCCTGGCCGATTCACGTGACACGGCTACCAGCGAGCGGTTGAGCAACCTGGAAGATCCGTTCTCGGTGTTCCGTTGCCGTGGCATCATGAACTGTGTAGCGGTGTGTCCAAAAGGGCTTAACCCTACCCGGGCAATTGGTAAAATTCGCGAAATGTTACTCGCTGATGCTACCTAAGCCTATGACATCTTAGTAAAAAAGCGTCTGCCACTTAAGTTGGGTGATAATGCCACTTAAATCATGGCGCTTCGCTTGTTATCATAGGGTTTGTCACGCGGTGCGGCGTCACGTCGCACCGCTGATCAGACAAGTTTGAAAGCCGGTGCCTGGGGTACCGGCTTTCGAGCATGAACTGAAGACGAAACACCGTATGAAAGGTTCGAGAACGAATAGCTAGATGAATAGGGTTTCCGGCCGTTGGCCGGCGCCGCCGGCAAATGTCCCGCCCCGCCGGCAGGGCAATAGCGATGTCGCCGCACGTTTGCGACGATACCGATACCACCCCATCAGTGCAGGGTGAACGAGAGATGCAACAAGGCATAATGGAGTTGATGTGGCGTTCCTCTCACGTTAGTGGCGGCAATGTTCACTACGTGGAAGCGCTTTACGAGCAGTACCTCGCCGATCCAGAGTCTGTCCCTGACGAATGGCGCAGCTATTTTGACCAGTTGCCGCGCCCCGAGGGCAGTGCCTCCCACGATGTTCCACTTAGCCCCGTACGTGATCAGTTCTACCAGTTGGGGCGCGAAAGCCGCCCGGGCCGTGTAGTCGCCGCTGCCGATAGCGGTGAAAACAAAAAGCAGGTAAAAGTCCTGCAACTGATTAACGCTTACCGCTTCCGTGGCCATCAAAAGGCCAATATCGACCCGCTAGGACTGCGTAATCCCACCCCCGTCCCCGACCTCGATCTGTCCTTTCATCAGCTTTCAAAAGCTGACCTGGATACCGAGTTCCAAACCGGTTCTTTCTTTTTAGGTATCGACAAAGCACCACTGCGTGACATCGTGGATGCGTTGGAGCGCACTTACTGCCGCTCCATCGGCTGCGAGATCATGCATATCGTCGATACGGAAGAGAAACGCTGGTTACAGCGGCGTTTTGAGTCGGTACGCAGTGCGCCTGATTTCAGCGCCGACGTGCGTAAGCACGTCCTGGAGCGATTGACGGCCGCCGAGGGTTTGGAGAATTACCTGGCATCCAAGTATCCAGGTACCAAGCGTTTTGGTCTTGAAGGCGGTGAATCGTTTGTGCCGATGATGGACGAGCTTATCCAGCGTGCTGGCGGTTATGGCACCAAGGAAGTCGTCATCGGGATGGCCCACCGTGGGCGACTCAACTTGTTGGTCAATATTTTGGGTAAAAACCCAACTGACTTGATCGATGAGTTCGACGGCAAGAAAGTCATCGAGCGCGGCTCAGGTGATGTGAAGTACCACCAGGGCTTCAGTTCGAACGTCATGTCTCCGGGCGGCGAAGTCCATTTGGCGATGTCGTTCAATCCGTCGCACCTGGAAATTGTCGCACCTGTTGTAGAGGGCTCGGTGCGTGCCCGCCAAGATCGCCGTAACGACGAAGAGGGCAGCAAAGTGCTGCCGATCAACGTCCACGGCGATGCGGCGTTTGCCGGTCAAGGCGTGGTGATGGAGACATTCCAGATGTCCCAGACCCGTGCTTTTAAAACCGGTGGCACGGTCCACATTGTGATTAACAACCAAGTGGGCTTCACCACCTCGCATCCGCTGGATGCACGCTCCACCGAATACTGCACTGATATTGCCAAGATGGTTCAAGCGCCTATTTTCCATGTCAATGGCGATGACCCGGACGCAGTGCTGCACGCC
This sequence comes from Halomonas alkaliantarctica, assembly GCF_029854215.1. Taxonomy (NCBI): domain Bacteria; kingdom Pseudomonadati; phylum Pseudomonadota; class Gammaproteobacteria; order Oceanospirillales; family Halomonadaceae; genus Vreelandella; species Vreelandella neptunia. Next base: position 1,216,445 of record NZ_CP122961.1, read on the forward strand.
ACTCAAGTCGCTCTCGACTATCGCCAGCAGTTCAAAAAGGACGTGGTGATTGATCTCGTTTGCTACCGTCGTCGTGGCCACAACGAAGCTGACGAGCCGTCAGGCACGCAGCCGATGATGTATGCCAAGATCAAAGATCATCCCTCTGCGCGTTCGCTGTATGCCAAGCGCTTGGTTGAGCAGGGTGTGCTCTCTGAAGAGTCCGCCAAAGCGATGGTCGAAACTTATCGTGATGATCTGGTCGCAGGCAACCACGTGGCCAATGCATTGGTGCAAGAGCCCAACGCTTCGCTGTTCGTTGACTGGGCACCTTATCTGGGCCACGAGTGGTCTGGCGATGCCGATACGACGTTTGATATGAAACGTCTGCAGCAGTTAGCGGCTCGCATGTGCGAGGTGCCTGATGGCGTCGACGTTCAGCGCCAAGTGGCCAAGATTTATGAAGATCGCCGTAAAATGCAGGCCGGTGGTTTGGCACTTAACTGGGGCTTTGCGGAAACGTTGGCCTACGCCACGCTGCTAGAGCAGGGCCACCCGATTCGGATTACCGGGCAAGACGTTGGGCGAGGTACTTTCTCCCACCGTCATGCGGTGGTGCATAACCAGAAAGATGGCACCACCTATGTTCCGCTGCAGAACATGGCCGATGGTCAACCGCGTTTCACCATTCATGACTCCTTCCTTTCGGAAGAAGCGGTGCTGGCGTTTGAGTACGGTTACTCAACCACCGCCCCGAATGACTTGGTGATCTGGGAAGCCCAGTTTGGTGACTTCTTTAACGGCGCCCAGGTGGTTGTGGATCAGTTCATCTCGTCGGGTGAAACGAAGTGGGGCCGCGTGTGTGGTTTAACCATGTTGTTGCCACACGGCTACGAAGGCCAGGGCCCCGAGCATTCTTCGGCACGCTTGGAGCGCTTCCTGCAAATGTGTGCTGAGCACAATATGCAGGTTTGTGTACCGACTACGCCCGCGCAGATTTATCATCTGCTGCGTCGCCAGGTGATTCGTCCGCTGCGTAAGCCGCTGGTGGTGATGACACCCAAATCGCTGCTGCGTCATAAAGAAGCGATTTCGAGCCTTGAAGATCTCGCCCACGGCAAGTTCCACATGGTGCTCGCCGACCAGGCAGATCTCGCGGCGGAGAAGGTCACCCGCGTTGTGCTATGTGCTGGCAAGGTCTACTACGACTTAGCCGCTTGGCGCGCAGAGAATGAGCGTCATGACACGGCAATCTTACGTGTTGAGCAGCTCTACCCCTTCCCGAAAGAAGAACTCCTGGAAGCGCTGCAAGACTACACCAACGTAGAAGATATTGTGTGGTGCCAGGAAGAGCCGCTTAATCAGGGCGCTTGGTACTCTAGCCAGCACAATATGCGTGCAGTGGCCGATATGCTGAAAGATGGCCTCGGTCGCGAGTTGAAATTTGCAGGACGTCCTGCCTCTGCTGCACCGGCAGCTGGCTATATGTCCGTCCACACTGAACAGCAGCGCCAGCTGGTGGAAGACGCTTTTAATTTATAAGCGGCCACCGGGTTTAGAGAACATATAAGGGAAACGACATGGCTACTGAGATCAAAGCGCCAACATTTCCGGAATCCGTTGCCGAAGGCACAGTGGCGGCGTGGCATAAAAAGCCGGGTGACAGCGTTGAGCGTGACGAGCTGATTGTTGAGATCGAAACCGACAAAGTAGTACTCGAAGTTGTCGCACCGGAAGCGGGTACCCTGACCGACGTAATGGCCGAAGAGGGCGATACCGTTCAGTCAGAGCAGGTATTAGGCAAAATCGGTGAAGGCAGCGCATCTGGCAGTAAAGAAGAGAAATCTTCTAGCGATGACAGCGCTGAGAAAACCGAGCAAAAATCTGACGACAAACCGTCTGACGATAAGAAAGAAGACAAAAAAGCTAGCGGTGGCGGCAAGCAGCACGATGTAAAAGCTCCCAGCTTCCCTGAGTCGATTCAGGAAGGCACCGTGGCTACCTGGCACAAAAAAGTCGGTGAAGCGGTGAAGCGCGATGAGGTGCTGGCCGACATCGAAACCGACAAAGTGGTGCTGGAAGTGGTTGCACCGGCGGATGGCGCCCTGGCTGAAATTAAAGCCGAAGAGGGTAGCCAGGTCGAATCCGAAGCGATTCTTGCGACCTTCACCGAAGGTGCCGGTGGCGACAGTGGTAGCGAAAACGGCGGCGATTCAGCGCCTGCTAAAGCCGATAGCGGCAGTGACGATGATGGCGCCGACGAGAAAGTCGGTGGCAAAATCCTCGCTCCAGCGGCACGTAAAATGGTTGCCGAGCACGATCTGGACGTCGCCAAGATTGAGGGCACCGGCAAAGGTGGCCGCATCTTGAAAGAAGACGTTCAGAAAGCGGTCAAAGACGGTTCCGCCAAGAAAGCAGCGAAATCGGCTGCACCGGCGAAAGCAGCCGCTACACCGGCTGCCGAAGGTGAGCGCATCGAGAAACGCGTACCCATGAGCCGTCTGCGTCAGACCATCGCCAAGCGCTTGGTTCAGGCGCAGCAAACCGCTGCGATGCTGACCACCTACAACGAAGTGGACATGACCGAAATCATGGCCCTGCGTGCGCAGTACAAAGAGACTTTCTTAAAAGCTCACGATATCAAGCTGGGCTTTATGGGCTTCTTTGTAAAAGCGGCGTCAGAAGCGCTCAAGCGTTATCCGGATGTGAACGCCTCTATCGACGGCACCGACATCGTTTATCACGGCTATCAGGATATCGGCGTTGCTGTCTCCACCGACCGTGGTTTGGTCGTGCCGGTACTGCGCGACACGGACAGCATGAAAATTGCTGATGTCGAGCGCACGATTGTTGATTTCGGTAAGCGTGGTCGTGACGGTAAGCTGGGCATGGACGACATGATCGGCGGCACCTTTACCATCACCAATGGCGGTACCTTTGGCTCGTTGATGTCGACCCCGATCATCAACCCGCCGCAAACCGCTATTTTGGGCATGCACAAAATCCAGGATCGTCCGATGGCAGTCAACGGCAAGGTCGAGATCCGTCCGATGATGTACCTGGCGCTCTCCTATGACCACCGTATGATCGACGGCAAAGACGCTGTTCAATTCTTAGTCACTCTTAAAGAGTTGCTGGAAGACCCGGCTCGTCTGCTGCTGGATGTCTAAAGCATAAGCGTCGTATTGATTGCGCTACTGCTTAACCAGGATTTATCTGCAATCGCACACAGCCTCCCGCCCGGTTCGAGTTAAAATGGGGGGAGGCCAGCAAGCTAAAGGAGCCAACATGGCTGATAAGTTTGATGTGATCGTTATCGGTGCCGGCCCTGGTGGTTACGTTGCCGCCATTCGTGCTGCACAGATGGGCCTAAAAGCGGCCTGTATTGAAAAATGGATCGGTAAAGAAGGCAATGTTGTCCACGGTGGCACCTGCTTGAATGTGGGCTGTATTCCGTCTAAAGCGCTGCTTGAAGCCTCCCACAAGTTCGTTGAGGCCAAGCACGATTTCGACGATATGGGCATTCAGGCTGGCGACGTCTCCATGGACGTTACCAAGATGATGGCGCGCAAGGACAAGATCGTTAAGAACTTGACCGGCGGCATTTCAGGCTTGTTCAAGGCCAACGGCGTTACCGCTATTGAAGGTACCGGTAAAGTGGTTTCCGGCAAGCAGGTCGAAGTCACCGACAACGACGGCAACACCACTACCTATGATGCCGACAACATCGTGATCGCTGCAGGCTCAGTACCGGTGGAAATTCCGCCGACCCCGTTGACCGAAGGCTTGATTGTCGACTCTACCGGCGCACTTGAATTCACCGAAACACCTAAGCGGTTAGGCGTTATCGGTGCTGGTATTATCGGTCTTGAATTAGGCAGCGTATGGAACCGTCTTGGCTCTGAAGTCACCGTACTTGAAGCCATGGACTCCTTCCTGCCGATGGTGGATGCCACTGTCGCTAAAGAGACGCAGAAGCTGCTCAAGAAGCAGGGTCTGGATATCAAACTGGGCGCTCGCGTGACCGGTTCTGACGTCAAAGGCGACGAAGTCGTTGTGAAGTACAGCGATGGCAACGGCGAACAAGAGATGACCTTCGACAAGCTCATCGTTTGTGTTGGCCGTCGTCCGTACACCAAAGGCGTGATTGCCGACGGCGTTAGCGTTGAGCTGGATGAGCGTGGCTTCATCTTTGTCGACGACCAGTGTCGTACCAACGTCCCGGGCGTTTACGCCATCGGTGACTGTGTCCGTGGCCCGATGCTGGCGCACAAAGCCTCTGAAGAGGGCATTATGGTGGCGGATATCATCGCTGGCCATAAAGCCGAGATGAACTACGACACCATTCCTAGCGTTATCTACACCTACCCGGAAGTTGCATGGGTGGGTATGACCGAGCAAGACGCTAAAGCGAAAGGCATCGAAGTCAAAACCGGCACCTTCCCGTTCGCGGCAAGCGGCCGTGCGATGGCTAACAATGCCACCGAAGGCAGTGCCAAAATCATCGCTGATGCGGAAACTGACCGTATTCTGGGTATGCACATCGTGGGGCAGCACGCTGGCGAAATGATCGCCCAAGGCGTGATTGCCATGGAATTCGGCTCTAGCGCCGAAGACTTGGCCCTGACTTGCTACGCGCACCCGACCATGTCGGAAGCTGTTCACGAAGCAGCGCTTGCGGTAGAAGGCCACGCGATTCATATGGCCAATCGCAAGAAGCGTAAGTAATTTAGTTGAACAACGAAGCGCCACCTTTTAAGGGTGGCGCAAACTTTCGGCTTTGTCTTAATCCACAAAGATCGAGAGAACGGGGATGGCCAGTTCTTTTAAGACTGTTCTTGTAAGACTGCTCTTAAAAAAGAACTGATCATCGTTCGAGTCACATGCAACCAATGGCATGAATCGATGAATCTTCACGAGTATCAAGGTAAACAGCTGTTTGCCGATTATGGTCTACCAGTGTCTAAAGGCTTTGCAGTCGACACTCCCGAAGAAGCGGAAGAGGCTTGCAAAAAAATCGGTGGTGACATGTGGGTGGTTAAAGCCCAGGTGCACGCCGGTGGCCGTGGTAAAGCGGGTGGCGTTAAGCTGATCAAAGATCCTGCTGAAGCTAAAGCATTTGCTGAAAAGTGGCTGGGCAAGAACTTGGTCACTTTCCAGACTGACGAAAAAGGTCAGCCGGTTGCCAAGATTTTGGTTGAAACCTGCACTGACATCGCCGACGAGCTATATCTCGGTGCCGTTGTCGACCGTACTACCCGTCGCGTGGTCTTTATGGCCTCTACCGAAGGTGGTGTAGAGATCGAGACGGTTGCGGAAGAAACGCCAGAAAAGATTCTCAAAGCCGAAATCGATCCGCTTGTCGGCGCACAGCCGTACCAAGCGCGTGAGCTAGCCTTTGCGCTGGGCCTGAAAGGCGACCAGATCAAGCAGTTCACCAAGATTTTCTTAGGTCTTTCTCAGCTGTTCCATGACAAAGACCTGGCACTGCTAGAAATCAACCCGCTGGTTATTACCGACGAAGGCAACCTGCACTGCCTCGACGCCAAACTGGGTCTGGATAGCAACGCGCTTTACCGTCACCCTGACCTGCAGGCCATGCGTGATCCTTCGCAAGAAGATCAGCGCGAAGCCGATGCGGCGAAGTGGGAACTTAACTATGTCGCACTGGATGGCAACATCGGCTGCATGGTTAACGGCGCAGGCTTGGCCATGGGCACCATGGACATCGTCAACCTAAGCGGCGGCAAGCCCGCTAACTTCTTGGATGTCGGCGGCGGCGCTACCAAGGAGCGCGTGGCAGAAGCGTTCAAAATCATTCTCTCTGACGACAATGTTAAAGCCGTACTGGTTAACATTTTCGGCGGTATCGTACGTTGCGACATGATTGCTGAAGGCATTATCGGTGCCGTTGAGCAAGTCGGCGTCAATGTACCTGTTGTCGTACGTCTGGAAGGTAACAACGCCGAACTGGGTGCTGAAAAACTGGCATCTAGCGGTTTGAACATCATCGCGGCTACTAGTCTGACCGACGCGGCTCAGCAGGTCGTTAAAGCGGCGGAGGGCAAGTAATGAGCATCCTGATCGATAAGAACACCAAGGTCATCTGCCAGGGCTTTACCGGTGGCCAGGGCACGTTCCACTCCGAGCAGGCGATTGCCTACGGTACGCAAATGGTCGGTGGTGTTACGCCGGGTAAAGGCGGCCAGGAGCACCTCGGTCTGCCCGTTTTCAACACCGTGAAAGAAGCGGTAGCGAAAACCGGCGCGGAGGCCAGCGTTATCTACGTACCGGCGCCGTTCTGTAAAGACTCAATCCTTGAAGCGGCCAACGCCGGTATCAAGCTGATTGTGTGCATCACTGAAGGCATCGCCACGCTAGACATGCTCGAAGCCAAAGTGAAGTGCGACGAGCTGGGCGTACGCCTGATCGGCCCGAACTGCCCAGGTGTTATCACCCCGGGCGAATGCAAAATCGGCATCATGCCGGGTCATATTCACCAGCCGGGCCGTGTCGGTATCGTATCGCGCTCTGGTACCTTGACTTATGAAGCCGTTAAGCAGACCACTGATCACGGTTTTGGTCAGTCTACCTGTGTAGGTATCGGCGGTGACCCGATTCCGGGTTCCAACTTCATCGACATCCTTGAGATGTTCGAGAAAGACCCGAAAACCGAAGCCATCGTCATGATCGGTGAAATCGGTGGTACGGCTGAAGAAGAAGCGGCAGCTTACATCAAAGCTAACGTTTCCAAGCCAGTGGTTTCCTACATTGCTGGTGTGACTGCACCTCCTGGCAAGCGTATGGGCCACGCGGGCGCGATCATCTCTGGTGGTAAAGGCACCGCTGACGAGAAGTTTGCTGCCCTTGAGGACGCCGGTGTTAAAACCGTGCGCTCTTTGGCTGAAATCGGCGATGCGCTGAAAGAAGTGACTGGCTGGTAAGCCATGAACGTTTAGCTGCACGCTATAAGGGCGCCCCTCGGGGCGCCCTTATTCGTTGTTGCACGCCACTTTTCAATAGCTATGGCGCTGATGAGCGGCGCAGTATCCGATAGCTATATAAAACAAATAACGGTGCGCCTGCTGCCAAGTAGAGATGGTAGCTGACCAACCGCCACACCAACACCGCTGCAGCAGCCTGCTCGCGCTCCATTAACGGCAGCAACAGACCACCCACGCCTACCTCCGCAGCGCCCGCACCGCCAGGCAGAAAGCTAAGCTGACTCGCGGCCATCGCCAGCATTTGAGTTAAGAAGGTCCACATCCAATCTGCATGACCGCCTACTCCCAATACCGCCAAATAGAGCAGGCTATAGCGCATCAGCCAATGGGCGGTGGTCAACAGCATCATCGCGAGAAGCGTCGTGCGCGGCAGCTCTAGCGTCACCTTGAGCGCATGCCGACAGCGCAATAGGCGCCGTGCGAGCCAGCGTCGGCGATACTGGCTTGGCCACGACGTGTTCACTCCAGGGGAGCGCAGTAGACTTGGCAGATAGCGCATGACCACACTGACCAGTGTCGCCATGAACGCCAACCCCACCAGCGCCCACTGTACGAGCGTTTGGTGTGGCCATTGGGCATCGCTGAGCACCGAAAAGAGCACTAGGCCGCTCAGCATGGCCATGAAGAACAGTAGGTCACAGCCTTGATCAATCAGAAACACTGCCGCGCCTTTGGCAGGTGGAAAGCCGCGCTGGGCAAGCAGCATCAGTAGGATGACTGGGCCACCGCTGCCGCCTGGGGTGGCGCACAGCGCAAACTTAGACGCCAATTCAATACCTAGCGCGCCGCGCTGGCCGAGCCTGCCTGCCCGGCCACCCAACATCAAACGCAGTCTCGCCGCATTTAGGTTCCAGCACAGAAAGGCCATCACCAGCATCAATAGCAGCAATCCAAGTGGGAAGTGTTTGACGTGCTGAAGCGCCTCGTCCCCTCCCAGCCAGGCGGTGAGCACCAGCGGCGCAATCAGCGCCAAGGCAATCATCACACCGTGGATAGGCCGCCACTTTAGTAGCTGGCGACGACTAGTGGTGTTGGTGGAGTGCATAGGATTGGCTGCCGTGGCAAAGCTGCTGATAGTGCTCAAGCAGTGAGTGCATAACGCCATCCCAGTTGAAGTGGCGCTCCACATGGCGGCGCGCATAGCGCCCGCTAGCAGCGACATCATTACTAAACAGCGCTACACAGGACTCAGCCATGGCAGTGGGGTCGAGCGGCTTGCATAAGATACCCGCACCCAGCGGCACGTTTTCGGCCAGCGCCCCGGCCCTGGCTGCCACCACTGGAATGCCGCAGGCCATGGCTTCCTGGGCAATTAAGCCGAAGGTTTCGCGGGTGCCGGCGTGCAATAGTGCGTCGCTACTAGCCAGAGCTGTCGCTACCTCGTGGGCGCCACAGCAGCGATCCACAATGGTGACGTTGCTGGGTACATGATGCGGCATGCCGGGACCCATCAGCAGCAAATGGTAATCGCTGCCTAGCTGACGCATCGTTGAAAGTAGTACATCGATATTTTTCTCGCGTGAGTTTCGTCCCACAAAGATCAGCAGTTTTTTATCGCTGGGTATGCCCATGGTCTGTCGGAAAGACGGGTCACGCTGCTGAGGATTAAATTGCGCTAAATCGACACCTAACGGCTGCACGCGAACGTTATCGACGCCCCAGTCGCGCAACCGATCCGCCATCGCGTTACAGGGCGCCAATACGCTATCGAACCGACTATAAAGGTCCGTGACATAGCGGGTTAAGCGCTTCTCAATGTAGCGCCCTAAGCGATCGCCCATCAAACGTGGAAGATCAGAGTGATAGAAGCCTACCACCGGCACGCCGAGCCGCTGACCTGCTGCGAGTGCGGCCCATGCGGTTACGTACGGGTCGCCAGCCTCAATAAGGTCAGGCTTGAGATCAACCAGGGCATCCCGCCAGGGGGAGGAGCGTAATGGAAAACGATAGCCCTGGCCTAGAGGCAGGTGTAGTGCTGGTAAAGTGTGGTGGTCACCCAGGCTATCGCGCTCTGCTCCCGGCACCAGCAGGCTGGTACGCAGCTGTGGAACACGTGCAAAAACGCGGTGTTTTGCCTGTAAATAGGTACGTACACCGCCGCTGGCGGGTGCATGAAACATCGTCACATCGGCAATGTGCAAGCTAACCTCCAACCACAAAGATTGTCATCGTTTCACCATAAAGGAGAAATAAGTCAGTTCAGCGACAGTTGAGCCGAGGCTTTTATTTCCTGTTAATCCCTTTCAACGCCCCTTCCTTTACTTCTATTCCGGCGATCTCCTTGGATTTATGTGCCGTTCTGATTTGCTTATTAGTTGACTCTTAGCAGGGCTGAACTAATATACCATCCATATGGATGGTATATGGAATCCAATTGGATGCTTTAAGCACAACGAGGAACGACACATGAGCGTGCATGAAATGCGCCGCAAGGGCGGAGATTCCAGTGAAAAAATCACTATCAACCTTGGGGTGGTCGACCTGGGGCAGATCGATCTGTTGGTTCAGGAAGGTTTTTACTCCAATCGAACCGATCTGATTCGCACCGCTATTCGTAATCAATTGTCGACCCATGCCGAGGTCGTTAAGGAAACCGTGACCCGTAAAGCGTTTGTGTTGGGTCTTGAGCATTACAGCCGTGCGGATCTAGAGGCCCTGCAGTTAGCCGGGGAGAAGTTACAGATTCAGGTGCTGGGCATGGCCAGCATAGCTGACGACGTCACACCAGAGCTTGCTCTTGCCACTATCGAGTCGGTGGTTGTATTGGGGGCACTCAATGCCAGCAAAGCGGTCAAGGCCGCTCTGGCGGATCGAATCCACTGAAACTCTCACCACTGAATGACTAAATAGGGACATTGATTATGATTGACGCCACTATGTCGAAACGAATGGAAGAAGCAACGCGACTCACCCGTGCAGGGAAGCTCCACGAGGCCATGGCCCTCCTCCATGGCGACGTACCCGAAGCTGGGCGTGAGGAAACACCGGATAACGCTTACCGAGGTGGCAATACCTTCGACGGAACCTGGCAGGTAAACGATAAAGAAGACACGGTAACGGAGCCAGAGCCTGCTACGTCGCCAACGGGAGCATTCACGCCCAACGATATTAAGGTGCCTGCTGTTTGGCGCGATAAGTGGATGAAGTTTCGCGGTGGAATAGCGCAACCCGAGCAATCGAGTGCCAGTGAGGAAGCAAAGCCAGGAGCGTTCACTGCCGGTCGGTTTACCCACCATGTGGGTACCCGTGATTACAAACTGTATATCCCCAGCGGCTATACCGGTCAGGCGCTGCCGCTGGTGGTTATGCTGCATGGCTGCACGCAGAACCCCGATGACTTCGCTGTCGGAACCGAGATGAACCGACTGGCCGAAGAGCAGCAGTGTTGTGTGCTTTATCCGGCCCAGCCGATGACTGCCAACCACTCTAAGTGCTGGAACTGGTTCAAGGCCGAAGATCAGCAGCGCGAGGGCGGTGAGCCCGCGATTATTGCCGGCATGACTCGCCAGATCATTGATACCCATGGCCTTGATGGGTCCCGAGTCTATGTTGCAGGCCTTTCGGCAGGCGCTGCCATGGCAACCACCCTGGCGATGACCTACCCAGATCTGTTTGCGGCGGTAGGTGTGCACTCCGGACTACCCCACGGCGTGGCCCAGAGTCTTCCCGATGCCTTGGGGGCAATGCAGGGCGGCACAGGGCCGCTCGGTGGCGGTAATCAAGCAAAAGGAGCCGGATGGGCGTCGGATGTGCCAGCGATTATCTTTCATGGTGATCGTGATACCACCGTGCACCCCAGCAATGCGGATCGCGTAGCCGCCCAGTACAGCACCTCGCGCCAAGCAGGGGCGACGGTAGAGCAGGGGAAGGTGGCCAATGGCCATGCCTATACCCGTACCACGCATCATAATGAGAAGGGCGAACCACACATGGAGCAGTGGTGCATCCACGGCGCGGGCCATGCTTGGTCAGGAGGTAGTAAAAAGGGCAGCTATACCGACCCTCAAGGCCCTGACGCTACCCGGGAAATGCTGCGGTTCTTCCTTCAGCATCGGCAGATAGTGTCATAGAACTGGCCGATATTCGCTCACGCGCGGGTAGGGTAGATACTCTTTAACTCTGTATAAAAGTTGACAATAGTTTGCAAAGGGTGAGTTACAGTTTTCATTTTTGTCGCCTAAAATCCTAGCTCTCTTACTTATTAGGATGTGGCTATGCTTTCCCGGTTCAAGATCGGCACTCGCTTAGCGTTAGCGTTTGGCTTAGTTTCGCTTTTTCTTTTGGGGACCTTAGTGGCGGGGGTGGTAGGTATCACCGTTACTAAGGATACGGCTCAAAAAACCTTGGACACGGATGTTGCTCTAGCCAGTAATGCTGCTGAGATTCAGCGGTTGGCATTGCTTGCTCGGCGTTATGAAAAGGATATGTTTATCAATATCGACAGTCCCGAACGGGTAGAGGACTATCAGCAACGTTGGGTGGCGGCCATTGAGGCAATTCGGACTGCCTTTCAGGAGGGAGAAGAAATCGCGAGCCAAGATAGTTTAGATTCTCTCTATCAACAGGCACAAGGCGCTCTTCAGGGGTATGAAGAGGGCTTCATGCAGGTGTTTCGTCGAATCGAGGGAGGCAGTATTTCCGATACCTCCCAAGCCAACCAAGCGTTTGGTGAACATAAAGATAGTATCTATCGGCTGGAGGAATTAGCTGATGAGATCAGCTCGGTGGCGGACTCGGGCGTTCAAATCGCTAATGAAACGATAAACGCTGAGTACCGGTTAGCACTTTGGCAACTGTGCATCTTCGCGGGAGTGGCGCTGTTGATGGCAGTGGCACTGGCTATTGCCATTACGCGAAGTATCGTACTGCCGTTGCGAAGAGCCGTTGAGGTCGCCCAGCGTGTAGCAGAAGGAGATTTGCGCCACGATGTTGTATTCACCGGACGTGATGAAACAGCACAGCTATTGAGTTCTATGGCTCACATGAGCAAAGAGCTTACGACGCTGGTCGCCTCGCTACGTGACTCAAGCGAAAATGTTTTGCACGGTGCCAATGAGATTGCCAAAGGCGGGCAGGAGCTTGCCGCTCGTACTGAGCAGCAAGCAGCTGCCTTGCAGGAAACGGCTTCCAGCATGGAAGAGATGACGGCCACTGTTCGCCAGAACAGTGATTCAACCAAAGAGGCTGATACGCTGGCCCATAATGCTTCGCAGCAGATGCAAACCAGTGGTGAAGAAGTGTCCCGTAGCGTGGAATTAATGCGCGAAGTGACAGCCGCATCGCTTAGCATGGATAAGATCGTGGAGGCCATCGATACCATTGCATTTCAAACCAATATCCTGGCTTTAAATGCCTCCGTTGAAGCGGCGCGTGCGGGTGATAAAGGCCGTGGGTTTGCGGTGGTGGCAACAGAAGTTCGTGCGTTAGCAAGCCGCAGTGCCGCTTCAGCAGGTGAAATACGCAGCATGCTCGATGATACGCGTAGCAAAATAAAGCTATGTTCTGATCAAGCGGAGCGAGGCGCTGCGACCATAGGTGAGACGGAAGCGGTGATCCAGCGCCTGGCTATGTTGATGGTCGAGGTATCCTCTGCTACTCGGGAGCAAAGTAGCGGCATTGAGCAAATCAATACTGCTATTACTGAAATGGATTCTACTACGCAGCAAAACAGCACACTGGTTCAGCAATCGACTAATGCAGCATTTTCCCTGGAAGATCAGGCTGGTCGTCTTCGCGAGCTGGTAGCTGCCTTTCAAATAGATGAGGCAATTGTGCAAAAGGCATCAGAGTATAAACCGAAAATGGCCTTACCCTCGGCGGCAAGACAAGCAGAGTTTTAAATCAGAAGCTATGTATTTACTTTGATGTGGCCGATAGGGCTGACCAAATAACGGCCTGAACGATAGAACCAATAACGGCGCCCCAGGGCGCCGTTGTTGGTTATTGCGATTGATCACGTGCAATTTACGCAGCGGGTTTAGCTACCAGCGAGCGGGTCTCTTCGCGGGCTTCGGTCAAGATGACGCGAAGCGGGTCGCCAAGTTTGTAGCGCTCTTCGCCTTCGATCTGGATACGCCCTTCTTTATCATCAATGACCACTTTGCTGCGGTCACTGTGCATTAGGGGGGCGGGCACAAACGCTGTTGCGCCGTTTTCCAGCAGCCGAACGCGCATGCCGCCACGGTTGATAGCCATGATTTCGGCTTCAAACGTATCCTGGTTCTGCGCAGCGGGCGTCAGGTAACGTACATAGAGCCAGTCTTTTACATCGCGCTCGGCCATGCGATTCAGGCGGCGACGCTCCGTCAACTGCTCGGTGAGCTGCTGGGTAGCCTCGGCAGGCGCCTGTTCGCCTTTCAGCACGCGCTTGATCAGGCGGTGGTTGACCATATCGCCATACTTACGGATTGGCGAGGTCCATGTCGCGTAGGCGGCCAGGCCTAGGCCAAAGTGCGGGCCGGGCTGTGCGGACATCATGGTGAAGCCCTGGAAGCGGCGCAGACGCGCATCCAACCAGGCATCATCGCGGCTTTCCAGCGCACGCTTCAGCTCGGTATAGCGGGCCAGCTCGGTGAGCGCTTCGCGTTCGACCACGATCTCCTGACCTGCCAGGAACTCCTGGGCGGCTTCGGCTTTTTCTGGCTCAAAGGCGCGGTGCACGTTAAAGATACCGTGACCGATATGCTGGGCCAGGAAGTCCGCGCAGCAGGCGTTAGCCACGATCATCGACTCTTCGATCATGCGGTTGGCAATGCGACGCTCTTCGGTGCGCACCGCCAATACGTTGCCAGCGGGGTCGAGGTCAAACACGTAGTCGGGGCGGTCTTTAAACACCAGCGCATGTTCATTGCGCCAAGCGGTACGCGCTTCGGTCAAATCACGCAGCGCGGTGAGCTGCTCGGCGATCTCATCTGCGGGTGCCCAGTCGCCTTGGCCTTCGATCCAGTCGGAGACATTGTCGTAAACGAGCTTGGCGTGAGATTTAACGTTCGCCGCAAAAAAGCGGTACTCGCCCAGGCTACCGTCGGCATTGATATCCAGCGTACACGCCAGCGCGGGGCGATCCTTGCCTTCCCACAGCGAGCAGAGATCATCCGCTAGCTGCTCTGGCAGCATAGTGACGTTCTGGCCGGGCAGGTAAACGGTAAAGGCGCGAGTGCGGGCTTCTAAATCAGCCGCATGGCCCTCTTCCACATAAGCGGTAGGGTCGGCAATCGCGACACTCAACTGCCAGCCGCCTTCTGCACGAACAGCGACGTGCAGCGCATCGTCCATATCGCGGGTCTTTTCACCATCGATGGTGAAGAAGGGCGTGGACGTTAAATCTTCGCGAGTCAGGCCTTCATCCATCAGCGGCCAGTCGGTGCCCGCATCGGGGCACTCTTGCTCCAGCGCATGGCGGGCAAGTGTGACGCGCCATGGCACTGCCGCATCATCGCTTTTAGCGACCAGCTCATCAATTTGGGCAAAGAAGGCGCGGTCATCGGCTTTTAGCGGATGGCGCACCAAGCGAGCAACGACCCAGTCGCCGTCAGCAAAGGTGTCTTCATCAAGGTTGTTCTTAATCCGTGCCTTGATAACGTTTTTAATCGACGGATGGTCGGGAACCACGGCTAAGCGGCCTTCGCGCTTCTGCACGCGGGAAACAAACCGATCCAGCCCAGCTTCAATCAGCTTCTCGGGCTCAACGGATTTTTTGTCACCGTTCTCGTGAATAACCGCTTCTACACGGTCACCGTGAAGCACTTGCTTCATGGCGGGCGGTGGCACGAAATAAGATTCACCGTCGTCGGTTTCGAGAAAGCCGAAACCCTTGTCGGTGGCTTTGATCACCCCTTCAGCACGGGGGGTGGTTTGACGAATCTGTTGCTTGAGCTGGGCAAGCATGGAGTTATTCTGAAGCATGAGCTCAATCAGTTGGCGAGAGTTAGGGTGCCACTATACGGATTCCCGCTGGCTGCGCCAATTGTCGCCATGCGAAGTTGGCCCCAGTGACGGCACGTCAAAGGCTTACATGCGTTCAAGGGAATCGGTTAAGCTAAATGCCCATACTCATGGAGCGCGTTATGACACCCCGCCTGATTGTTTCTGACCTGGATGGCACCCTATTAGGAAGCGACCATACTCTGCACGAAAGCACCATCGATGTGCTAAGAGCATTGGTGAAGCAAGGCCATCATATCGCGCTCGCCTCTGGCCGCCACTATCACGATATGAAGGTGTTTCGTGACCAGTTGGATATTCCCGCACACTTGATCAGCACCAACGGCGCCTATGTTCACGACCCGGAAGATACCTTGCTGGCGGCTAATCACCTTGAGCCTGAACATGCGAAAACGCTGATTGGTTTGCCACGCCCGCCCCAGGTGCGCTTGAACCTCTACCGTGAAAGCGGCTGGCATATAGATGCAGAGGCTCCACATCTATTATCACTTCATGCCTCTACCGGGTTTGGGTATGACGTCGTGCCGCCGGATCAGATGGATATTAATGGCGTGGGCAAAGTGCTCTATCTAGGCGATCCAGAGGCGCTGAAACAGCTGGAAAAGCAGGCTCATGAAGCCTATGGCGATGCGCTACACATCACCTACTCGACGATTGACTCCCTGGAGATCATGGCGGGCGGCGTTAACAAGGGCGTCGCGCTAGCCTCACTGCTGGAACGTTTAGAATTAACGGCAGCCGATTGCATGGCATTTGGTGACAATCTCAATGACACCGAAATGCTTGTGTTAGCCGGAGAAGCCCAGGTAATGGCCAACGCTCACCTTGAGCTATTCGAACGTATAAAGGGCGCCGAGCGCATCGGCCACCACAGCGAAGCGGCTGTTGCCGAGTGGTTGAAAAAACGGTTTGGGCTTTAGCGACTAGGTAAAGGCAACGGTAAAAACTAATGCAACCTTGGTCGTAGCCGTATTGCTACTACTTATCTCCTCGACCATCATCAAGGCCCAATAACGACAACAGTGTAGGGCTGAACCCGCTGCGATGACGACAACCCCTGCCACTTTGATTGTGGTCGACGATGACCCGGAAATTTGTGAACTACTTGCTGACTACCTAGGGCGCCATGGCTACCGGGTATTCACAGCGGACGGCGCCCAAGCGCTGCATTCGCTGCGTGCTGAACACGCCCCCGACTTGCTGATTGTCGATTTAATGCTTCCCGGTGATGACGGCTTTACCATTTGCCGCGACGTTAGAAAGCACAGCGATGTGCCGATCATAATGCTCACCGCCAGTGCCG
Source organism: Halomonas alkaliantarctica (assembly GCF_029854215.1). NCBI lineage: Bacteria > Pseudomonadati > Pseudomonadota > Gammaproteobacteria > Oceanospirillales > Halomonadaceae > Vreelandella > Vreelandella neptunia. Next base: position 1,232,675 of record NZ_CP122961.1, read on the forward strand.
ATGAGACAGACCGCATTCTGGGTTTGGAGCTGGGTGCTGATGACTACTTGGGCAAGCCGTTTAATCCCCGCGAATTGCTGGCGCGCATCAAAGCGGTACTGCGGCGCACCCGCTGTGCTCCGCCAGCGTTGCCTGCGGGGCAGGCGCGCTGGGTCAGTTTCGGCAATTGGCAGCTCGACCGCATGACCCGCGAGCTGATTGATCTGCAGGGCGAGCGCGCCGCGCTTTCGGGGGCTGATTTTCAACTACTGCAGGTGTTTTTAGAGCACCCGGCCAAGGTGCTAACACGGGATGATCTCTATGCGCTTACCCGGGGGCGGGATGCGCCGCCGCTAGACCGCTCCATTGATGTCCACGTTTGTCGCCTACGCCAACGGCTGGGTGAAGACGCCCAACACTCGCAGTTGATTCGCACTGTGCGCGGGGCAGGCTATGTGTTAACCGCCCAGGTAGATGCATTAACGTGAGACGCTTGGAGTGGGCAACCATTTGTCGACGCTTATCCCGACGAGCTGCCCGCTGGCTCCCGGCGTCGCTGCGCGGGCGCTTTGTGATTATTATGATCGCCGGTGTGCTGGTCGCCCAAGGGGCCAGCTACGCCATATGGACTTCCCAGGTGCGCTCCAGCCACTTGGCACAGCTGGATGAGCTGTCCACCAACATGGCGTTTAGCATCGCCTCCACCATGAAGTTTTTCCGCTCACTGCCCGTTGACTACCGCCATATTGTGCTCGATCAACTGCGTAATATGGGCGGCACGCGCTTTTTTGTTAGCGTCAACGAGCGCAGGCTGACCATCGACGATATCGGCTCGGGGCCGGAAAAACAGGTGGTGGTGAACAACGTGCGTTCGGTGCTCACCCAGCAGCTCAATATTGACGACGTGATTGTCGAGTTCTCCCGCCCGGAAAACCTGCGAGTGCTGAATAATGAAGTACTGCTTTACGACCTGCCGCCGCGCTGGGGACAGCACAGCCTGCTGATGGAGCCGCTCTCTCCGCCGATTCTAGTGGTTCAACTGGAACTTGCCCCAGGCACCTGGCTGTATGTCGCCACGCTGCTGGGCGTACCGGATATTTTCAGCGGCTATCGCTGGCTTTCTGAAGAGCGTTTGTTGGTCGGGCTGCTGGTGCTGCTGAGCGTGCTGGCGCTCTCGCTATTGGGTATTACCAGCGTGACCCGGCCATTGGCGCGGCTCTCGCGGGCAGCGAATCAGTTGGGTGATGACCTGGATATGCCGCCGCTACGGGAGAGCGGCCCCAAAGAAGTGGCCGCCACCGCCGTAGCGTTCAATCGTATGCAGCGGCGTATTCGCGAGCAGATTGAGGAGCGCGAACGGCTGTTTTCGGCGATTTCCCATGATTTAAAGACCCCCTTGACCCGCATGCGCCTTCGCGCCGAGATGCTTGATGACGACTATCAGCGCGAGCGCTTTTGCGCTTCATTGGATGAACTGGATAGCCTCGTTAAAGGCGCCTTGGCCTCGGTGAAAGGCTTGGATCTGCATGAGGAACCCACGCCCGTTGATCTCACGCACCTGCTCGAAGAGTTGGTCGAAGAGCTTAGCCTTCAAGGCGGTAAGGTCACTATCGAGATTAAAAGCACTCACCCCATCGCAACACTGATTGCCAAACCGCTGGCGCTTAAGCGCTGCCTGGCGAACCTGCTTGAGAATGCAGTGTTCTATGGCAAGCAAGCGGATGTGGAACTCGTTGATCACGGTAATGCGGTTACCATGCGTATTCGTGACCACGGCCCAGGTATACCCGAAGAGCAGTTGGGGCGGGTGTTTTCGCCCTTTGTTCGCCTGGAGCCCTCTCGCAGCCGACACACTGGCGGTAGCGGCTTGGGGTTGGGTATTGCCCGGCATATTGCCCGTGCCCACGGTGGCGATATTACGCTCGCCAACCATGCCGATGGTGGGCTTGTGGTAACGCTGATACTGCCCCGCCAGGAAACTATTACAGGTTTGTAATAAAACCCCAACACTATGCAGTACTCGGTAACTCACGTTGACGCTCGCCTTGGCGTAACCTCTTGGATGTCGCACGTCCGAGAGGACAATAACAATATAAGGAGTGACTCCATGTCGACGTTTAAGAAGACGACCCTCGCGCTTGCTTTGGCAGGTGCCACGCTCGCCACCACCGCTCAAGCGAATGAAGTCGAAGTGCTGCACTGGTGGACTTCCGGTGGTGAAGCTCGCGCTGCCAACGTGCTTAAAGAGTTAATGGAAGCCGAAGGTTACGGCTGGCAGGATTTTGCCGTGGCCGGTGGTGGCGGTGAGACCGCCATGACGGTGCTTAAGTCTCGTGCCATGTCAGGCAACCCGCCCTCCGCCGCCCAGATCAAAGGGCCCGAGATTCAGGAGTGGGGCGAGCTTGGTTTGCTGGGTGACCTGAACGATGTTGCCGAGGCGGAAGGCTGGGATGAACTGCTGCCAGACGTCGTGGCCGATATCATGCGTCACGATGGTCAATACGTGGCGGTACCCGTCAACGTGCACCGGGTAAACTGGCTGTGGGCCAACCCGGAAGTGCTGGACGCGGCAGGGGTAGAGATGCCCACCACGCTGGATGAGCTATTCGAGGCAGGTGAGGCGATCCGCGAAGCGGGCTTCGTACCGCTGGCTCACGGCGGTCAGGCTTGGCAGGACGCGACGGTCTTCGAAAGCGTGCTGTTAGGGGGCCAGGGGAGCGAGTTTTATCAGCAGGCATTGGTAGAACTAGACCCAGAGGCCCTGGGTGGCGAGCAAATGATCGATGCCCTTGAAGACTTCAAACGTACCCGTGAGCTGATGGATGAAGGCATGCCAGGGCGCGACTGGAATGTCGCTACCGCCATGGTGATTCAGGGGGTTGCTGGCTTTCAGCTGATGGGCGATTGGGCGAAAGGCGAATTCACCGCGGCTGGCCTGACCGCCGGGGAAGATTACCTGTGTGCCGCAGCACCTGGCACCGAAGATGCGTTCACCTTCAATATCGATAGTCTGGCCATGTTCCGGGTCAGCGACGACGAGGAGCGCGAAGCGCAGCAAGCGTTAGCCCGCCTGGTGCTTGAGCCTACTTTCCAGGAAGCGTTTAACCTTGCCAAAGGCTCGATTCCTGCGCGGCCTGATCTGGACATGAGCGAATTCGATAGCTGTGCCCAGCAGTCGTTGGCTGATTTCCAGCGCACTGCCGAAGAGGGTGGTCTAGTGCCCAGTATGGCTCACGGCATGGCCGTACGTGCGGATATTCAGGGCGCCATTTTTGACGTGGTCACCAACTACTTCAACGACGCCGATATGCCTGCTGAAGAAGCGGCAGAACGTATGGTGAGCGCTGCCGAAGCGGCCTCTTTCTAGGCTTTTCTAGCGTTAGCGTTCTTCAGGCGCCGCTGCAACGGCGGCGCCTATTTTGCTTAGCAAAGACACTATGTTGCTTAGCAAGGACACTATGTTGCTTGGCAAGGATACTTCTCCAATGAGAGATTCCCTCCCCATGAAAAATACCTCTGCGACGCCTTTAGGGGCTGGCGCTAAGCGGTCGACGCCATCCGGCGGTTTGCAGGCGTGGCTGCCTCGCTTGGTGTTGGCACCGTCGGTGGCCATTTCGCTGTTCTTTGTTTACGGCTTCATGCTGTGGACGTTCGTGCTCTCGCTCACCAGCTCGCGCATGCTGCCCAGCTACGACTTTGTCGGCTTTGGTCAATATGCACGCCTGATGGCTAATGAGCGCTGGTGGGTCGCCTCGACCAACCTGATGATTTTTGGCGTGCTGTTCGTGGTGGTTTGCCTGGTGATAGGCGCGTTGCTGGCGATACTGCTCGATCAAAAAATTCGCCAGGAAGGCGCGCTGCGCACGATTTACCTCTACCCCATGGCGCTGTCGTTTATCGTGACCGGGGTAGTGTGGAAGTGGCTACTCAACCCGCAGCTGGGCATTCAAGCGATGGTTCAAGGCTGGGGCTTCGAGTCGTTTCGCTTTGACTGGATTGTCGACCCGGATATGGCCATTTATACCCTGGTGATTGCCGCCGTATGGCAGGCGTCAGGCTTTGTGATGGCGCTGTTTTTAGCTGGCTTGCGGGGTATCGATGACAGCATTATCAAAGCAGCACAACTAGATGGCGCCAGCTTGCCGCGGATTTATCTGCGTGTGGTAATGCCTTGCCTGCGTCCGGTGGTGTTTAGCGCGGTGATGATCTTGGCCCATATCGCCATTAAGAGCTTTGATCTGGTCGTCGCGCTCACCGGCGGTGGGCCGGGCTATGCCACCGATTTACCTGCCACCTTTATGTACGCCCACGCCTTTACCCGGGCGCAGATAGGTTTGGGCTCGGCCAGCGCGATGCTGATGTTGGGCGGCGTGTTGGCGATCTTGATTCCTTATCTCTACTCCGAATTAAGGAGCCGCAAGCATGGCTAATGTGATTCGTCGTCAGACGCCCGCTGCGCGGCTGGGCCGTGGCCTGCTCTATGGCGTGCTGATCCTCGCCGCGCTGTTCTATATTCTACCGCTGGTAGTCATGCTAATGACCTCGGTGAAGCCGCTGAGCGAAATCAGCGCCGGGTCGCTGCTCTCATTTCCGCAAAATCCCACCTTCGCACCGTGGACAAAAGCCTGGGGTGAAGCCTGTACCGGCATGCGCTGCGATGGCGTTGGCGGCTACTTCTGGAACTCCTTCGCGATTGTGATTCCAGCGGTGCTGATATCCACCACCATTGGCGCTCTTAACGGCTACGCGCTGACCAAGTGGCGCTTTAAAGGGTCTGAATTAGTCTTCGCATTAATGCTGTTTGGCTGTTTTATTCCTTTCCAGGTGGTGCTGCTACCCATGGCGCAAACCCTTGGCTGGCTGGGCATCTCCAGCTCCCGCGCCGGGTTGATCCTGGTTCACGTGGTCTTTGGCATCGCTTTCACCACGCTGTTTTTCCGCAACTTCTACGTGGGTATCCCCAACGAGCTGGTATCGGCGGCAAAGCTGGATGGCGCGGGCTTTTTCCGCATCTTCTGGCGCATTCTGCTACCGGTTTCGGCGCCGATTATTGTCGTCTCAGTGATTTGGCAGTTCACCCAAATCTGGAACGACTTTCTGTTTGGGGTGGCATTCTCGGCCCACAACACCCAGCCCGTTACCGTAGCGCTCAACAATCTGGTGAATACCTCCACCGGTGTGCGCGAGTACAACGTGGATATGGCGGCGGCGATGATTGCCGCGCTGCCCACCCTAGTGGTGTACGTGCTGGCGGGAAAATACTTCGTGCGCGGGCTGACAGCCGGTTCCGTTAAAGGCTAATAACAACTAGGTGAGTGGCAACCATTTTTAGAAGGTCAGAAGCAGCCCGTAGCGGGGGGCTTTCGCCAAGGATGGCGAAAGTAGCGCCCAGGGATGGGTTCACAGCGCCCCCGCGGAGGGCTGCTTCTGACCAATCCAGATGAATGGAGTTTGTCAGTCGCTTTAGAATAGGATTTTCATTATGGCAGCTTTAGAAATCCACAACGTGCGTAAAGAGTTCGGCAGCGAGCGGGTGCTCAAAGACGTTAGTATCTCCATCGATTCCGGCGAGTTTTTGATTCTGGTTGGGCCGTCAGGCTGCGGTAAGTCCACGCTGATGAACGCCATTGCCGGGCTTGAGCCAGTGACGTCCGGCAATATTTATATCGATGGTGAAGACGTAACCTGGCGCACCCCCGCGGATCGGGATATCGCCATGGTATTTCAGTCCTACGCGCTTTACCCCAGCATGACTGTACGCCAGAACATCAGCTTCGGGCTGGAGATGCGCAAGGTGCCCAAAGCCGAGCGGGAAGCCGCGGTGGAGCGGGTAGCCGATCTACTGCAGATCACTCACCTGCTGGAACGGAAGCCTGCCCAACTCTCCGGCGGGCAGCGCCAGCGGGTGGCTATGGGGCGTGCGTTGGCGCGGGAGCCCAAGGTGTATCTGTTCGACGAGCCACTCTCCAACCTGGACGCCAAGCTGCGCGTGGATATGCGCACCGAGATCAAAAAGCTTCACCAGCGCCTGGGCACCACCATTGTTTACGTCACCCACGACCAGGTCGAAGCCATGACATTGGCCGACTGCATTGCAGTGATGCGCGACGGGCATATTCTGCAGTTGGGCTCGCCGGATGAGGTCTACAACAACCCGGTGGATATGTTTGTGGCGGGCTTTATGGGTTCGCCCTCGATGAACTTCGTTCGCGCCAAGCTGGAAGATAACAACGGCGGTTATCAACTGCGCATTACCACGCCGGGTGAGGAGGAGCTGGTGCTGCCCTGGCCGGAAGAGCGTATTGCCCCAGATATGGCCGAACGGCTTAACCAGCCGGTCATTCTTGGCCTACGCCCAGAGCACTTCAGCGAAGAGGATGAGCGGTTAACGTCCCAAGCCGAAGGAACGCTGCTAAGCGCCAGTGTGGCGGTGGTAGAGCCTACCGGGGCGGATATCTTGCTGCGTTTACCCCTTGGCGAACAGGAAGTGACCGCCCGTGTTGGGCCTAAATGCGCGGTGGCGGCAGGGGAGCGCCTATCGCTGAGGGTCGATATGGGGCGGGCGATTCTGTTTGATGCCGAGACCGAGCAGCGTATTGCTTAAGCGCTTTGATTCGAACTTGGTCTGAATAATTAGGCCCCTTGCTGATTGCAGCGAAGGGGCCTTTTTTACACTTGTCTAACGGTGTCAGTTTCTGGGGTTACTTTCGAATAAGCCGCAGCTCGCCATTGAGCGCCTTGATGATCGAGTAGCACATCAGCAGCATCACAATCGAGAACGGAATAGCAGTGGCGGTGACCCCGGCTTGAAGGGCGGTCAGACCACCGCCAATCAGCAGCACAATCGCGATGAGGCCCTCAATGACTGCCCAGAACATCCGCTGCGGCCGCGGCGCGTCGATTTTGCCACCGGCGGTGATGGTATCGATGACCAAGGAACCGGAATCCGAGGAGGTGACAAAGAAGATCAGCGCAAGAACGATGCCCAGGGTCGACATCAGGCCCGTCAACGGCAGTTCGTTCAACATGCCGAACAGCGATAGCTCGGGCCTGTAGTTATCGATCACATACTCTTTCACCAGGCTAGCCGCCGGGTCAGCATAGAGCTGTTCAAGCGCGGTTGAGCCAAAGACGCCCATCCAGATAAAGATAAACAGACTGGGAACCAGCAAAACGCACAGAATAAACTCCCGCACCGTGCGGCCCCGAGAAACGCGGGCGATAAACATCCCCACGAAAGGTGCCCAGCTAATCCACCAAGCCCAGTAGAAAATCGTCCAAGACTGGCGGTAGGCATCGTCGTCACGACCAAAGGGCGCGGATAGAGGAATAAAATCCGTGACATAGGTGGTCAGCCCCGACCAGAAGCCGGTTAGCGCCAAAAGCGTGGGGCCAGCGAAGAGCACAAAAAAGAAGAACAGAACGGCCAGAATCATGTTGATCTCGGAGAGCTTCTTCAAGCCACCCTCAAGACCACGCCAAACCGACACCAGTGCTACCGCCGTCACTAGAATGATAACGATAACCTGGGTCAAGATGCTGACTTCCAATCCAAAGACGAAGTTCATCCCCGCATTGGCCTGTTGGGCGCCGAGCCCAAGGGACGTTGCCAGCCCAAAAAGGGTGGAAAACACCGCCAGGATATCGATCACATGGCCCCACCAGCCCCAGACACGCTCACCGAGAATGGGAAAGAAGGCCGAGCGAATCGAGAAAGGCAGGCCCTTGTTGTAGGTAAATAGCCCCAGCGCCAGCGCCATGACGATATACACCGCCCAGCCATGGATACCCCAATGCAGATAGGTACCCGCAAGCCCCATGGCGCTGGCGTCATCAATAGCCGCTGGGTTCAGCGCCCCATCGGCGCCGAAGGGTGATGTGATGCCCAGGGGAAGCGAGACATTGGCGTGGTAAACCGGTTCGAGCACGCCGAAGAACAGCAGACCGATACCGATCCCCGCGGTGAACAGCATGGCGAACCAGGAGAGGTAACTGTGATCCGGTCGGGCATCGGCCCCGCCCAGCCTGACGGAGCCATAGGGCAGAACCACCAGCGCTAAGCAAAACAGAATAAAGAAATCGACCAGTATCATGAAATACCAATCCAACGTGCCCGTAGAGAAGGCAACAATGGACTGAAAAACGCTCTCCGCTCGCTCTGGAAACAGCAGGGTGAGGACGATGAAGATAGCGGAGGCAAGCGCGGATACCACAAAAACGCGGTTATGGATGTCGAAACCGATGGGGCCAAACTGCCCCTTGATATTGTCCTGACCGACGACATAGTCGGTCTGCATGTCGCTCGTTACCGAAGGCGACTCAGGCTCATTGGTATGGTTCATAAACTACGTCTCCTCATTGGAGGATGCTATGTTAAACATGCATCATGAGGATAAGTAGCGTTGAATCCCATCTTGTGACCGAAAACAGGCTGGTTGTCGACTACGTGATTAGCGGTTTTGCGGCACCGTTTCTTTGTCGAGCCGCTTGATTTGCCGCCAAAGGTCTTGGCGTAGGTCGGCAATCTTGGGTTGCTCATCGGCAGTGAAGGGCACCGGACGACAGAGCCGCTGGGCGCGTAACCCCAGCCGTGCGCTCAGCAACCCGGTGGCGAGGCCTTGGCCTGCGCGTGCGGAGAGGCGGCTGGCTAAATCCAGCGAGAGCATATCCATACTGGCGTCGGTGGCCAGTTCGCTGGCACCGGCAAACGCCATGTTATGCAGTACGTTACGAAACAGCCGCAGGCGGCTGGCGTAACCGAGCTCAAGGCCATAAAGGCGGCAGAGTCGATCCACCATCGCCAAGCTGCGCCAGGCCACCAGCGCCATATCCACCAGCGTTAGCGGGCTGATCGCGACCATGATGGCGGTTTCACCGGACATACGCGTAACCAGTCGCTGGGCCTCACGGTCACGCGGCGCTAGCAGGTGATAACGCAGCAGTGTCTGGATCTCCTCACCACTATGGTGGGGTTGACAAGCGCGTTGAAAGGCCAGCCAGTGCGGGTCATCGTCGGCGAGTTTAAGTTGGCGTCTTAGCTGCTCGGCCATCGCCCGGGCCTGCTTGGGTGAGCGTAGCGGCAGCTCGGCAAGGTCGCCGCGCAGTTTGTCGTGGCGCTTAAGACGGCGCAAACGGCCCAATTCTTTCAGCAGTGACACGCCCCCTAGGCCAATCAGGCTGATCCCGAACAGTTGCCAAGCCATGGCGAGCCACTGCGACTGAGCCATCGCATCAGGAATGCCGGTGACCAGCTCTGCCGTGCCTAGCCCGGCACCACCCACCAGGGCAAACAGTAGCCCCCAGCGGCGTTTACGCGGCGCGCCTAAGCTGGCAGCAGGTAGCGCTTTATCTTCAGGTAGAGGCGCTAGTGGATGATGCTCACTAGTGCCAGCAAAGGCTTCGCGCTGGCGTAGGGCTATCTTTGCATCAGCGGCCTCTTCGGGCGTGTCATCCAGCGTAAAGTGACGACGTGGCTGTGGGGTGGTCATGTCAGTTTATCTCCAATCAGCCAGTCGATGGCGGCGTCCATGCGGATATGATCCAGCGCTTCTGACGTGGTTTGCATCGGACGAAAGCCGGGGAAGTCGAAGCCCTGCTGTTGCCAGAAATCGGCAGCGGGCAATCGAGCGGGCACATCGCCGGGGTAAACCAGTACCTCTTCGTTTTCCAATGTGGTGCCTCGCAGAGCAGGTGAGCGCTTACCCTCATGGGTTACCTCACGGGCTTCAGTGGCCCGAATCGCTGCCAGCGAGAGCGCTTTAACCGGCACGTTGGCAAAGCGTAGGTCTTTGAGAGGTTCTGCCAGCAGGGCCTCTAACAGCTGCACCAAATGGCCGTGTTGATCGGGAGTGACGTGATCGGCTTTGGTGGCGGCAATGGCTAGCCGGTCAATTTTAGGCGCGAAGAGGCGCGTCAGTAGGCTGCGTTGGCCATAGTCAAAGCTGTGCATTAACTGGCGCAGCGCACGGGAAAGGTCTTCAAAGCGCTCCGGCCCGGCATTGAGCGCGCCCAGCACATCTACCAGTACAATCTGGCGGTCAAAGCGGCGGAAATGATCGCGATAAAAGGGCTTGACCACCTGCTGCTGGTAGTAGCGAAAGCGTGCTGCCAGGGTAGCGTAAAGGCTGTTGGCAGGCAGTGCTTCCAGCGTTTCTCTCGATGTGTTGTGTTGAGAGGTATCGAGCTGCGGTAGCGGGAAAAACTGTAGAACCGGCGCACCCTCAAGTTCGCCAGGAAGCAAAAATCGCCCCGGCTGCAGGTCGGAAAAACCGGCCTTTTTGGCGCGGCGAAGGCCTTGGGCATACTCCTCGGCCAGGGCGGCGAGCTGGGCTTCATCGGCCTCACCAGCGGGGTCGAGCTGCTCCACTGCGGCAAGCCATTCGCTAAATAGGCCGCGACGCTGTTCGCCTTCATGCAGTGCTTGGGCTTGGCTCCAACTGTAAAAGTCGTGCTGAAGAAGCGGTAAATCAAGTAGCCACTCGCCGGGGTAATCGAATAGATCCAGAGTAAGGTGGGCTATTTCAGGGGTTAACCAACCGCTGCGGGCCGGGCGATAGCGCAGCTGTAAGCGTAACTCGCTAATGCCGCGGGTGGGCTCCGGCCAACGCGGCGGCGTATCGCGCAGTGCCGCCATGCCGGGGTCGTAGGGAAAACGCGGCACGCCCAGGTCGGGCTGGTTAAGCCGTTGGGCGCCCAGCAGGCGTCCTTCCCGGGCAGCGGGCAGTAAATCGAGCCGTGCCTCAACGCCCGCATGACGCAGTTGGTTGACCAATGAGGTTAAAAACGCGGTTTTCCCCGCTTGGGAGAGGCCGGTGACCGCTAAGCGCAACTGGCGATCCCGCCCCCGCTCTAACAAATTGCTCAGTTCGCGACTTAACGGCTGACGCATCCTTTCGATCCCTTTTTGGCTCTTGCCTAGCCTTTATTGGCTAAACATTAATACCAGTTGCGAAAGCATGGGCAGGGTGGCGATCAAAAAGCCAACCCCTGCCAGAGTGTAGCCTGGCCAGCGCCGAGTCATCTTCTGTGCCAGGGTTAGCCCCACTAAGCACACCACCATACCGATTAAATTAAAGGCCAGGGTGGCTGCTTCTAGCCATTGCTGCGGATCCATTGGGTCTCCCTAACACAAATGATAGTAAATGCATGATAACAAAGCATTGATGAACCGAAGATTAACCGCGGCTGAGGGTGGTGCCCAGTAGATGCTGAGCGCCGGGCACTAACCATACCGGGTCAAGGCGCGTATTGGCGGCTTCAACGCAGATAAAGTGGCGCGCTACTTCGGCGGGAGTGTCGCTGGGCAGGTCGTTGTTGGGGTGCCACACCACTGTGGAGTCGCTGGACTGTTTGCCGATCCGCAGGCTGCGCTCGCCATCGTTGAGCAGCACGGCTTCATTGGTGTGATAAATGCGGTCAACGGCACCCTGAACGGCCAGCGTGCCCTGCTGTTCACTCTCAGCAAAGTCGCGTAGTTTGTCGAGATAGCGGGCGCCGGAAAGGCCTTCCAGGCGGCACTGATGGGTATCGGCAACGGCTAAATAGGTGTGCAGCGCACCGCTGGTTTTGATCGGCGTTTCGCCGATGTTTTCGCTAATCAGCTCAACGTTTAAGCGCTGGGCATTGGCTTGTACCACCAGGCGCGCGGTGAGCATTGTATGCAGGGGCTGCGCCGGTGAGAGGTGGAGTTCAATTCCCTCAGCGTGCTCATCGACGGCGTCCAAATGCCATTCAGCGTGGCGGGCAAGGCCATGGAAGGGGCCGTCGTGATTGGGGCTCTCATCGGCATAGCGCTCGTCGGCGAACCACGGCCAGCAGAGCGGAATACCTCCGCGGATAGCACCCGGCAGTGCCTGGGGCGTAGGCGTCAGCCATAGCCAGTTGGTGTCGCCTACAGGGCAGAAGTGCAGCACTTGAGCGCCCTGTAGGCCAATTGCCAACTCGCCCCACGGCATATTGAAAAGTACCACGTCTCTGCCTTCCCACTGGGCCGTTTGTTGCCCTTGAGTGCTTTTAACCAGTTGATTGAGCGAGTCGGGGATCATGAATTTTCCTTTAAGAGTTGCCAAGCAGCTATACCGATAGGCGCCGAACACTAACGCTGTGTGCTATGGTAGAACAAGCGTGACTAGTAGGTAAAACGCCTACTAACATACGTAGTTGAAATGCGTAGTTGAAATACGTAGTTGAAACCCGTCATTAAATAGTAAGGAGACTATATGGGCTTTATTGCATGGTTAATCATTGGTGGTTTAGCTGGTTGGATTGCTGGCAACATCATGCGCGGCGGCGGTTTTGGCATCCTGGGTAATATCGGTGTCGGTATCGTTGGTGCGGTCGTGGGTGGTTTTCTGTTCAGCCTTCTTGGCCTCTCGTCCGGTGGCTTTATCGGTTCGCTAGTCACCGCAACCGTGGGTGCTGTGGTACTGCTTTGGGTCATCAGTAAGGTTAAAAAAGCGTAGCGATTGAGATTGAGTTGCTACCTGTAAAACACCGCCCGGCCTTGTGTCGGGCGGTGTCGTTTTAAGGCTACCGATACCTGGGCTATCGGTGTTCACACCACTTTCCGTTACACTAGGCAGCTTTACTTCCGGCTATTGGCTGGTGTCATTGTGCTTTTTCGAGGTGCTTCTTGATCGACGCGTTAAATGCCTGGTGGGCCCAACAGCTGGTGCTGTGTGATTGGGCGTTTACTCCTCATCCGTTGGCGGTCGATGCAGGGGCGGCGGAGCAGCGCCTGTTACAACTGGGGATCACCAGCCGGGGTGAGCTGGCCGAACAGCTGTTCCACGGGTTGGGGGCGCCCGCAGGTAGTGCTGACCGCCTGCTAGGCGCGCTTGAGTGGGCCGCGCTGGCAGGGGCGGCGGGCTGGCTAGAAGCCGATCAGGCCCGCCAATGGGCGCACCATCTAACCCGTCGTATCACCAGCGATTACAGCGATCTGCGTGCCTGGCTGGCGGATCTACGCCGCGCATTAGGCGCGCGGGGCTGGGAAGTAGGGGGCGACGACCGTTTTATCGACGCTTGCCAGGCATTGGCCAATCTTGAAACCGATGGCGAAGGCATTACCTGGGATGCGCTCGAAAACGCCCTGGCTGAACTGCCGGCTCCGGCGCCACTCTGGCCCCAACAGCCCGAGGCACAGAGCTGGCGGCTATGCGCGCTTTTCCGGCCGATTATTACCTATCCCGCCAGTCAAACCGATTGGCCTGAAGCCACCGAGTGGCTGGCCCATGTGTGGGATGTCCATGACCGTGACGCGCTTATTGGTGCGATACTTTGGCTAGGCGCACAGGGCGAGCGCCAGCGCTGGGATATCGAAGCACGTGAATTGCTCGGTATGGATAATGCCCAACGCATGGAATGGCAACGTAGCGTGGTAGAAGAGTCGCCCTATGCGCCGGTGCTGAATAAGTTCGTCACCCAAGGTGAGCCTCTGGAGTGGGCGGCTTGGGATTGGCTGCGAATTGTTGAACTTGCATGGGCCGGCGCCTGCTGTGGCTTGCTTAGCCAGGAAGAGGCCGATGACTTAGCGGCGCATGCCGCCGATTTGATGAGTCGCCGCTACCATGATTGGTATGCTGTGCTTAACGCTTACGGGCGCGGGCAAAGCCTGTTTGACGGCATCGACCGGCGGGGTAAAACACCCAGCGAGCGGCACCAGTTGTTGCTGCATAGCGCCCATAGCCCCTGGAAACGTTTGCTGGGGGAGCTGTTGGATGAGCCCACGCGCAAGGCATCCCAAACGCGCATTCGGCAATGGCGCAACACATCTCATCATTGGCTGTTAGCACTGGCCAGCGTACGCGAACCGGATGCCATGCTGCGCCAGATAGACCCCTCTGCGGCGCTGCCGGAAGAGCAACGTGCCGACGCGGCGCTCTATTTGCAAGAGTCACTTGGCTTACATGCCGATGAAGGTGCTCATGCGCTGGCGCGTTACTGGCTGCCTGCCCAGGCGCACCATCTAAATCAGTTGGCGGCCGACGCCGTGCACGGCGTTTTACCCCCCTCGCAAAGCTGGTTTGGTCAGCCGACCCCGGAAGAGCTTAAGCAGCGCAATGCGGTTAAAGGGGTAAGTCGCCATGCGGCGACGATCCATATGGCCGAAAAATTCGCCTTTTATCTGCATATGTCCCTCGACAGCGGCTTATTCGATCGCGCGCCGTTAATGGAGTATGCCGGTGCACTGCGCAGCTGCCTGTGCCGGTTTTACCCTAATGCCAAGCGCCTGTTAGAAGCGTGGTTTGCGTGGGAGAGTTGTCTGCCCGAGCCAGAGCACACCTCGCTGGTAAATGAAATCATTTGGCACATTGAAGACCCCGGCAGCCTGTTTCACTGGCTGGATTGGCGCCACGACGCCTGGCGTGAGCCGGGTAGTCGCCCCACCTTGAACCACTTCACTGCCATGTCACTGGTGGGCCCGCTGAATAGTGCGGTGTGGAGTGAGCCCCAGCCCGAGAGTGCCCGCGAATGCGCCGAGATTCGTGAGTGGGTGGAGAGCCACTACCACTTGAGCAACGCAGGCGATATGCAGGAGTTTTTGACCTACATGCTCGAATCGGGGGATCGCCAGGAGTATCAGATTAACTATGCGCCCTACACCCTCAACACAGAGCGGTTAAGCGCTGAAATTGCCATTCTTGAATCCGGCGACTGTGCTGAAGATGAGCGCCACCACCTGCTTCGCTTACGCCGCGTCCGTGACAACGAAGATGGCTGTAATGAGGTGGATATGGCGGCTTGGGATATTGCCCAATTGGTCGACCTGGCCATTGCCGCGCGGCAGCTAGGCTGGCTGGATAGCGCTGCTTTCGCCAAGGTGTTGGATCGCGCTTATCAATTGGCAGCGGATCACTATGCCGGGTGGCAGGAGTTCGCCATGGGGATGTACGCCGGCTTTTCGTTTTTTATGGGCGAAACCCCCGAGCGGGAAAGCTTTTTAGCCGGTTTTCGGCAGGCGCTTGTGGCCTGGATATGTGGCGCGCCGGTCTTGGCTGGCCCATGGGTAAGCCTGGATTTTCCCGGCAATAAACCACGCCATTTTGCGCCACTGCATATAGATACACTGCCGGGCGATCAACGCACGTTACATTGATGCTCGCCAAACATATGATAATTAGCTTATAGTCACGCATAGAAAAATTAGTTTTGTTAAACCGCCTTTTTATCAATGTCACGAGGTTAATCGCATGGTTGCGTTGCCACGCCCCGCTGTGACCGCTGTTCGTATTGTAAGTGTCTGTTTTTTAGTTACATTGGTCGCTGGCTGCGCAGGTTCTGCGCGACAGGGTAATATGCAGGCCCCCGAGGATTACTTCTCGATGACGTTGCCGGGTATGGGGGCGAATCCGCAAATGTCCCCGGTTGATCCCATCAATGCGCACCTGCGCAGTTTGCAAGTGCCGCCGCCAACAGTGATTCGCGAGGCGCTGCTGGCACAGCACCAGCGCT
The DNA here is from genome assembly GCF_029854215.1 of Halomonas alkaliantarctica. Taxonomy (NCBI): domain Bacteria; kingdom Pseudomonadati; phylum Pseudomonadota; class Gammaproteobacteria; order Oceanospirillales; family Halomonadaceae; genus Vreelandella; species Vreelandella neptunia. The sequence continues at coordinate 1,248,107 of NZ_CP122961.1, forward strand.
GGGCAGGAACGCCGTACCGAATAGGCGGTACCTCAGAGAGAGGAATCGACTGTTCGGCCCTGGTTCGCAATGTTTACCGTGACACTTTCAATTTAGAGCTTCCGCGCTCCACCCGTGGGCAAATACACGAGGGACGCTCGATCGACCGCCAAGAGCTGCAGGCGGGCGATCTGGTGTTCTTCCGCCCACCGGGTCGCTATAACCATGTGGGTATCTACGTGGGCGATGGCTATTTTCTTCACGCGTCGACCTCCAAAGGGGTAATCATGTCCCGCTTGGACAATAGCTATTGGCAGCGTTACTACTGGCAGTCACGCAGGGCGCTGGAACCAACGCATATGGCCCAACTGGGTGGCAGTGTTTTCCAGTAGCCAGACCGACCACGTTTTAGGAACGGCATGATTGAAGCCAAATCGCGCGCCTGGTGGCGCGCTACCTTGGCGCTTTGCCTCGGCTCATTTCTTGTTTTTATCAATTTATACGCACCACAGCCGCTGCTCCCAGGGTTAAAGGAGACCTATCAGGTCTCTACCTTAGGCGTCAGCCTGCTCATGTCGGTGTCGACCCTCTCTCTCGCCATTGCGCTGTTGGTGTTCGGGCCTCTCTCGGATGCCATTGGTCGTGAAGGCATAATGCGCATCACGCTGCTATTAGCCGGTGGCTGTTCCATTGCCTTGGCATTTGCGCCTACCTTTGAAAGCCTGTTGCTGATGCGCCTGGTGCAGGGCTTTGTGCTGGGCGGGCTGCCGGCGGTGGCGATCGCCTGGATGGGCGATGAGTTTGAGAAGCCTGCGCTGTTAAGCGCCGTAGGGCTCTATATTGGTGCTAATTCACTCGGCGGAATCAGTGGGCGTATCGTCGGTGGCGGCGCCGCTGAAATAGGCGGTCCCACGGCGGCATTTTTAGCGGTCGGTATTATGACGCTAATCGGCTGCGTGGTTTTTTGGCGCCTGTTGCCCAATAGTCGTGCCTTTACACCCCAGCCCTTTGAACTGCGCAAAGCAGCAAGCGATTTAGTCAGTCATTTGCGCAATCCAGTGCTGCTCGCCGCTTACTGCCTGGGTGGTATTAACTTCCTGATTTTTATCAATCAATACAGCTATATCACTTTTCGGTTGGCGGCAGCGCCGTATCAATTAGCCGCCAGCGGTCTAGGGCTGATATTTTTGACCTATCTCGGCGGTACCTTCGGCTCGATGATCTCTGGGCGATTGGCTGGGCGGTTTTCTCCCGCTACGTGCATGATGGTGGGGGTGGTGATTTTAATGCTGGGCACGGCGATCACGTTAGCGGATTCGCTGTTGTTGATTATTGTCGGCTTAACCGTCAATGCCTTCGGCTTTTTCTTGGCTCATTCGTTGGCCTCCAGCTGGGTGGGGCGCTATGCCCAGGGGGCGCGGGGCAGCGCCTCGGCGCTCTACTTGGTGTTTTACTACGTGGGGGCCAGTTTGGGCGGCTTCTGGCTGGAGCCGTTCTGGCAATGGGCCGGTTGGCCAGGGGTGAGCGTCGGTTCGTGGCTGCTGCTGAGTATCACGCTGATAATTGCCTGCGGTCTGTGGCGTTTTGAGCGTCGCCACGTGGTTGGCTAACTTTCATCAGCTACCATGGCTTTAGTTGCCCTTCGCTTAAGTGCAAACGCTGTGTGCAAAGCCGTTCCAGCAGGGCGGTGTCGTGGCTAATCACCAGCACGCCAAGCTGGCGTTGTTCAGCCTCCCGTTTTAACGCCTGCCAAAGCTCAAGTTGGGTAATCGGGTCGAGCATGGTGGAGATCTCATCGGCGACCAGAAAGCGAACCTCTGGCGCGAGCGCCCGCAATACACATACCCGCTGTAGCTCTCCCCCCGATAGCGATTGTGGAAAGCGTGAGCGCCATTTTGCTTGCACACCAAACGCTTGGTACTGTGCGTCAGAAGGCGCCCAAGCTTCACGCAGTATCTTACCTACCCGCCAGCGTGGATTCACCGCGAGCTCGGGTGATTGCGGTAGCCACTGCACGGGCTGCACGCCGCTTTTCGGTAGCGCCTTGCCATCCAGGGTGACATCACCCGCCTGGGGCGCTAAGTAGCCCGCTAGCAGCTGGCCCAGCGTTGATTTACCCGCCCCCGAGTCGCCGCTTAACCCCAGCCACTGACCCGCGCGTAGCGTTAGCGAAACGTCCTGGAGTAGCGGTACGTTGGGGGAGAAGTGAAAACTAAGCTGGCGTGCTTTAAGCAACGTTTACCTCCTGTTTTCGTTTACTCATTCCGGTTGTTGCAAAAGCGTTGTCCGGCAGCGCGAGCCACAATGCCTGTGAATAAGCATTGGTAAGCGAAGCGCCGCTGCCTTGAAAAGCGCAGGCGGGCGCAGTTTCGACCCGCTTGCCGTCACGCATAATGGTGACTTGGTCGGCAATCGGCAGCGCATGGCGCAGGTCGTGGGTAATCAGAATCACGCTTTTGCCCTGGTCGGCCAGTTCGCGCAGTGCATCCAGCACCCGCTGGCGCTGCTGAGGGTCAAGGCCCACGCTGGGTTCATCGGCAATCACCAGCTTGGCTTGGCTGACGTGGGCCATGGCCGTCAACACGCGGCGGGCCATGCCGCCGGAAAGCTCGTGTGCATAGGCCTGCTGTGCACGGGCGTCTAACTGGTAGTGATCGAGGGCTTGTTGGGAGGCGTGCCAAGCGTGTGCTGATGCTTGGCCTGCACGTTGGGCCGCCCAGGCTACCTGACGCTGAGTTCGCACCAGTGGGTCCAAGGCGCTTAGCGATTGGGGAATCAGCGCCAGCTCCCGGCCGCGAAGCTGGCGTTGGCGTGACGCATTCAGCGGTTTTCCTTGATAGTACAGTTGACCGTTTAAGCGTGCAGGGGTTGGCAGTAAACCCATAATCGCATAAGCCAACAGACTTTTTCCGGCACCTGATGCACCCACCACTGCATGTACCTCGCCATCGGAAACCCGGAGCGAAAAGTTATCCAGGCAGGTGGCCCAGTCGCGTTTCCACCAGGAGGTATATAACGGTAGCTGTAGCGATAATTGCTCAATCGTTAACACGGTAGGCCTCCCAATAATCTTTTTACAGTCAGTGGTTTTCCCAGCGACGTTAAAGCGCACGGCGGAGATGGCTGGAGAGGCGCTCGAAACCCAGCACCATCAGTAACAGCCCCAAACCTGGAAATACCCCCAGCCACCAGTAGCCGCCGCTTAAGTAGCGCATGGCGTCGGCCAGTAACACGCCAATAGCGGGCTGGCTGGGGCTTAAGCCAAAGCCCAAAAAGGTCAACGCGGCTTCGTGTAGGATCGCGTGGGGGAACAGCAGCAGTGCGCCCACCAGGCAGTGGGGAATAAGATGGGGAAGCAGGTGGCCGTGGAGCACAAACCAGCGCGATTTGCCCAGAGCGCGAGAGATGCGCACATAGGGCGCCTGCCGCAACTGCCATAGCTCGGCGCGTAGCACCCGGGCCAGGCCTGGCCAGTGGGTCACGGCCACGGCAATAATCACTGCCTGGGTACCACCCCCCAGGGCAAAGGCGATCAGCATTAGTAAAATCAGGTGGGGCACGCTGAGCAGCGTATCAATCAGCAGACTCACCAGCGCATCCAGCCGAGTTGACAGGGTGGCTATTGCTGCCAGGCTCAATGCAATCAGCGTGCTCAGTAGCGCCGCCAAGCTTCCCACCCAAAAGCTTAGCGCCAGTCCCGCGAGGGTCCGCGCCCAGAGCTCACGGCCCAGGGCGTCGGTGCCCAGCCAGTGGTCAACGCTGGGCGGTGCCAGCCGGGCGTTAAATTGCATCTGCTGCGGTGAATCACCCAGCAGCCACTGGCTGGCGGTCAACCCAATCACCAGCAGCGCGGTGAGGCCCAGACTGAAGGCGGCACGAAGGCGCGGTTGAGCCTGACTCATAGCTCACCTGGCTGAATGCGTGGGTCAATAAAGGCGTAGAGGCTATCGGCGAGCATATTGCCGACGCTGACAAACAGGGCGGTAAAGAGCGCTATGCCCAGCAGCAGCGGAACGTCGCTGCGCAGGCCCGCTGCCACCGTGGCTTGGCCTAAGCCGGGGTAGGCAAATACCTGTTCGATTAAGATGGAGCCGCCGAAGAGCTCGCCCAGCGAGGCAAACGCCAGCGTAATCGCCGGTAAACTGGCGTGGCGAAGGCCGTGGCGCCAGGCCACATCAATTCGGCTGGCGCCCTGGGCAAAAGCGTGGGTAGCAACGTCTGAGCGCATTAGCTCAAGCATGCGGGTGCGTGTGTGCAGGGTGATGTTGGCGATGCCCAGCATTGCCAGTGTAGCCACCGGTAGCAGTAAATGGTGCACCCGTGTGGCGAGGGCGACCTCCCGGTTCAAACTCCCGGCGGGCCCCGCGCAGCAGGTGGGTGTCCAGCCCAGGGTTACCGAAAACAGCAGCACCGCCAGTATTGCTAGCCAAAAGGCGGGCGTGGAGGCGGTAATGAAGGCGTAGATACTGATGATGTTATCCAGCTTGGAACCCTCTTTGGCCCCTGCCACCACACCCAGGCTAAATCCCACCAGCGCTGAAATGAGCCAGGCACTGCCCAGTAGCGCAATGGAGCGCTGAAAGCGCTGAACGATGACCTCAATAACCGGCTGGTTATACACATGGCTCCAGCCTAAGTCACCACTGACTAGCTGGCGCAGCCAGTGGCCAAACTGGACGGTAGGTGGCTCATCGAAACCCCAGCGCTGGGCAATCAGTGCTCGCTGCTCTGGGCTTACCTGGGCCATTTGCGGGCCTAGGTAGGCATCAACGGGATCAATGGGTGAGGCCATCATCAGCCCATACGACACCAGGGCGACGCAGATTAATACCAGTGCCAGGCGAGCCAGGCGCTTGGCGATAGGCGCGATTAGTCGCACGTCCAGCGCCACTCAAGCAGGTTGGCGGTGATCGGCCAGCCGTGGCCGTGGGGCGCTACACCTAGTTCTCCAACATCTAAGCAGGTATCGGTAAAATAGACGTGCTCAAGGTTGACCAGCCAGGCCCAGCTACTATCGCCGCGTACGCCGTAGCCGCTGGTGCCGTCCCACTGCGCTGCTTGCCACTCGCGGTTGGCCTGCTCAAGGCTAGACGCTGCCTGGGCGGCGTCCAAGTGGGCGTCTACCGCTGGATTGGCGTAGAAGCCGCTATTGTAGAAACCATTGCCCGCATGCTGGCTGTGGAAGAGGTAGTACACCTCCTGGGGGCTATGGCTACCAAAGCCGAACATAATGGCATCCTGATGCAGGGCTTCACGCTGGATTTCGTCCCAGTGGCGGCCGGTGGGCTGCATCTCAATCCCCAGTGGACGCACCATCTCGGCGCTGACTTCCGCGAGCAGTTGCCGGGTGGAATCGCTGGAAGGATAGGTAAGTCGAAAGCTAGCGGGTAGGCCCTCTTTATAGCGCAGTCCGTCGTCACCTAGCTGCCAGCCTGCGGCGTCGAGTATCTCCCCTGCCTGGGTAAGGTCGGGCGCGGCAAGGATTTCATCGTTATCGCTCCAGGGCAGGCTGTCCGCCGGGCCAAAGGCGGGGCGTCCGTAGCCGTGAAGCGCCACCTCGACCAGCGTCTGGCGGTCAACGGCAAGGTTAATCGCCTGACGGATAGCAAGGTCAGCGGTGACGTCGTTGCCAATCGGCGCGCCGGAGGCGGCGTGCTCGCCATTAGCAGGCCGCATGGGGAACAGAATGCCGCGATTGTCGACGCTCTCCATAATCACCCGCTGCATATGTGCTGGCACATTGGCCGCCAGCGCAGGGGGAACCGAGGCGACATCCAATTGGTCGGCATGGGCGGCGCTGAGCGTGGCGTCTTCACCGGTAAACAGGAATACCAGACGTTCAAAAGCGGGCGTAGGGCCGTAGAAGTAAGGGTTACGTTCAACAATGAGCTGCTCGCCTTCCTGCCACTCGACCAGTTGATAGGGCCCAGACCCCAGGGGATTGCGGCCATACTGCTCGCTATAGCCGTTGTCACGCTCGGCGTGGGGCACAATGCCCAGCGTCATCAGCTGGTCGATAAAGGTAATGCGCGGGGCCTTCAGGCGGAGGGAAACGGTATGCGCATTAACCGCTGTGGCTACTTCGAGCGCGCTTAAGTCAGCCCGACCTCCCGCCTGCGCCGCCGTATTGAAGGTGTAAGCCACATCTTCAGCGGTCAGCGGCGTACCATCGGAAAAGCGGGCATCATCGCGAAGTGTTAGCGTCCAGGCCAAGCGGTCTTCAGAGAGCGACCACTTTGTGGCCAGCTCTGGCTGCGGTGCAAGATCCTTGCTCCGTGAAAGCAGCGTCGACTGAAACAGTGGATTACCGTACTGCCCCCAGCCCAGTAGCGGGTCGAAACCCTGTTTAGGTTCGCCGCCAATGGCAAGCACTAGCTGCTCTTTTGCCTGCACCGCGGAGGCCATGACTAAACAACTTAGCGCAATACCCAGTAAGATGGGCCTAGTTGGTTTAGTCATCGCTTTATCCTTTATGCTGTTAGCGTCACTAGTATGATGTTTTTACAATAACATCATACTAACGGCGGCGTCAGCGCATGAAAAGTTAATCAGTACAGGGGGCGTGAATGCAGCGTGTAACGGTAACGCTTGATGAGGAGCTGGTGGCGGAAGTGGACGCGTTGATGCGCGAGCGTGGCTATCAAAACCGCTCGGAAGCGATTCGCGATTTGACCCGCAGTGGTTTAAAGCAGGTGAGAGAAGAGGCTGCGCCGGACTCGCCCTGCATGGGCGCACTGGTGTATGTCTATGATCATGCCGCTCGGGAGCTATCCAAGCGCTTAACGCGCCACTCCCATGATCATCATGACCTCACGCTTTCGACCCTGCATGTGCATATCAACCATGACAGTTGTCTGGAAGTAGCATTGCTCAAAGGTCAGGGGCGGGCGCTCAAGCAGTTTGCCGCCGAAGTTACCTCGTCGCGCAGCGTACGCCACGGGCAGTTGGTACTGATACCCGATGAATAAGAAGGTTTTTGGTTAGCCACAAAAAAAGGTGACCCTGAGGTCACCTTTTCTAAGCGCTAGCGTGAGCGTCTTAGTGCTCAACGCCGCCTTCGCCGTGCACGTGGCCGTGCTCAACTTCTTCAGCACTGGCTTCACGTACTTCAGCGATCTCAACATCAAAGTTGAGCTGCTGGCCAGCCAGCGGGTGGTTGCCATCGACAACAACCGTATCGCCTTCGACTTTCTTGACGGTAACCATCAACGGGCCGCCTTGAGTCTGGGCTTGGAACTGCATGCCCGGCTCAATGCTTTCAACGCCTTGGAACGCATCGCGCGGTACTTCTTGCATCAACTGCTCTTGTAGCTCGCCGTAACCTTCTTCAGGAGAGACGCTAACATTCAGCTTTTCGCCCGCAGCACGACCTTCAAGCTCTTTCTCAAGACCCGGAATGATGTTGCCGGCGCCGTGAAGGTAGGTAAGCGGCTCACGGCCTTCGGAACTGTCTAGCACTTCACCAGCATCGTTGGTCAGAGTGTAGTGAAACGCGACAACCGAGTTTTGCGCAATTTGCATGGAATAACCTTTCGGTGAGTGCATGTCCCAATATGGTAACGCGTGTGGGCTGGCTTGTCAGGGGGTAGCGGCGCTTTTTCCTACTCACCACTTTTGACGGTATTGCGCACCAGGGTGACCAGGGATACCCTACGACCACCACTTTTTCTTTTGCCCTATTACTTCTGGAGCATGCAATGACAATCTTTATTATTTGGCTTATCGCATTTTGCCTGATTGCTTATTTTGCCTATCAGCGCTGGAACAGCGGCGTCAGCCAGGGCTTAGACAAGGTGTTGCCAAGCTTTTTGAAAAGCCATGGTGACAATCGCTATTTATGGGTGATTACGCTGGCAGTGCTGGGCGCAACGACACTGGTACAGCCGGTAGAGATGTTGCTGGTGGTATTACTACTAGGCTTAATTGGCCTCGGAATCATGGCCCTAGCTAACTGGGCAGGTAACAAAACCCGCCATTAAGTTGAGCACGATAAAAAGCCCGGCCATCAAAGGAGATGGCCGGGCTTTTTTGATACTTAAGCGCGAGATTAACGCTCTCGATTAATAGGGCGCAACGCTCATGCTGGCGCCACTACCAATCAAGCGCACACGCTGACCGGCTTGGAACTGGCGATCCGCACGCTGAACAACAACAACGTCGGTACCGTCATCACGACGAATTTCCATCTCCAGCGCATTAACGCGGTTAGTGGCATCTTCAGCGGCCGTACCCGCTACAGCACCACCGAGTGCACCTGCCACAGTCGCCAATTGACGACCAGAACCACCGCCCACTTGGTTACCTAGAAGACCACCGATAATCGCGCCACCGCCGCTACCTAAAAGGCCGCCGGCACGGCTTTCTGCTTGGATCTGTACCGGGCGAACCGCCACGATAGTGCCGTAAGTAACACTTTGACCGGTTTTGGCTTGGCTACCACGATAGACATCGCCAGAGTAACCAGATGTGTTGGCACAGCCTGCCAGCGTGAGAATGCTCATTGCGGCAATAGGTAAAAGAAGACGTTTCATTAAAACCTCCAGGGTATCTATTTTTTACAACTGCCATCTAGGTACTTGCCATTTGTAAGAAGGGCAAAGGATAGACTGCAGTTATAGAACAGTGTTCGCCAAAGATAGCCGATGCTAATGGCTTTGACCAGCGATCATGTAAAAAGATCAAAGCTGATCGAGTAGTAGCCCAAAAAAGCTTAAACGGGAGTCTAACAGTGTATTAAGAAAACAGTGTGCAAATATCGCTAGACAAGCAAAAACAGGAGGCCTGAAGGCCTCCTGTTGCAGGGTTTGCATGGTGAGTTAAGCTTTTAAAGCCTGCTCATTAGCCAAACTGGTTCATGGTGTTGTCTTTGCCGCCAGCCTTGAGCGCGGCATCGCCGTGGAAGAACTCTTTGTGGTCATCACCGATATTGGAACCGGCCATGTCCTGGTGACGTACGGTGGCGATTCCCTGGCGAATTTCCTGGCGTTGTACGCCTTTCACGTACGCCAGCATACCTTCGTCGCCGAAGTAGCCTTTCGCTAGATTGTCGGTGGACAGGGCAGCGGTATGGTACGTCGGTAGCGTAATCAAGTGGTGGAAGATGCCCGCTTCCCGCGACGAGTCGCGCTGGAAATTGCGCGTCCACTCATCGGCCAACTGACCAAGCTCAGTGTTGTCGTACTCGGCGCTCATCAGCTTGTCACGCTGGTAAGCTGAAACGTCTTTACCTTCTTCCTGCCAAGCATCGAACACCTGCTGGCGGAAGTTCAGCGTCCAGTTGAACGACGGCGAGTTGTTGTAGACCAGTTTGGCATCCGGCACGACATCGCGAATCCGGTTAACCATGCTGGCGATCTGGCCAACATGGGGTTTCTCGGTTTCGATCCAAAGCAAGTCGGCACCGTTTTGCAGGCTGGTGATACAGTCAAGAATGACGCGATCTTCGCCAGTGCCCGGTTTGAACTGGTAGAGGCCTGAAGCGAGACGCTTGGGCTTGACCAGCTTACCGTTCTGCTTGATGACCACGTCGCCGTTGTTAATGTCGGCAGCGTTTTCGATCACATCGCCATCCAGGAAGCTGTTGTACTGATCGCCTAGGTCACCGGGCTCATTGGTGACGGCAATTTTTTGCGTCAAACCAGCGCCCAGTGAGTCGGTACGCGCCACAATAACGCCATCTTCAATGCCGAGTTCCAAAAAGGCGTAACGCACAGCGTTAATTTTGGCCAGGAAGTCTTCATGAGGCACGGTGACCTTACCGTCCTGGTGACCACACTGTTTCTCATCGGAGACCTGGTTTTCCAGTTGGATGCAGCAGGCGCCCGCTTGAATAAACTTCTTGGCTAGCAGGTAGGTGGCTTCTGCGTTTCCAAAGCCGGCGTCGATATCAGCAATGATGGGGACGATATGGGTTTCGTAGTTATCAATTTTGCTGATCAGTTCCTGCTCTTTTGATTTGTCGCCAGCCTCTTTGGCTTCGTCCAGGTCGCGGAACAGATGGTTAAGTTCCCAGGCATCGGCTTGCTTTAGGAAGGTGTAGAGCTCCTCGATCAGGTTCGCGACGGAGGTTTTTTCGTGCATTGACTGGTCGGGCAACGGGCCGAATTCGGAGCGCAGCGCGGCCACCATCCAGCCTGACAGGTAGAGGTAGCTACGCTTGGTGGTGCCAAAGTGCTTTTTGATCGAAATAAGCTTCTGCTGACCAATAAAGCCGTGCCAGCAGCCCAGTGACTGGGTGTACTTTGTGGTATCAGCATCGTAAGCGGCCATATCTTCGCGCATGACTTTGGCGGTGTAGCGAGCAATGTCCAGGCCGGTATGAAAACGGTTTTGAGCACGCATACGGGCAGCATACTCAGGTTTGATGGCTTCCCATTTGCCGCCTTGTGCTTCGCGTAGCTGGGCCATGGCTTTGATATCGTCGAGCAGTCCTGTCATGAGCTTACCCTCTTCGGTTGTGATAGCAGTGCTTCAATGCTAATGGTGTCTCGCCAATCAGTGCTTGCTAATGCTGCACCTGCGAAGTTGTATTCAGCATCATTGAATTTCGCGTTTTTGTCTTTAAGCCAATCGTCTCTAAGCCAATCGTATTGGGTACTAGAGACATCAGAACTAAGTGCATCTGATACAGCGTCGTGGGATTGATGCATTTACCTCGTCGCCATAGCGCTGCAATGCAACAACTATCCACGAGGATGGCTCAATGAACAATTGACACTTGGGGGCACAGGTCGTTGTAACCCGACTACAGAGGGGGGCGAAAGCGGTGGGTTTGTGTAGTGGTTTTTCGGCAGGAAGACATAAAAAAGCACTGCCGAGGCAGTGCTTGGGATCAATCAAGATAGCTTATGCGAGCGAAAGCGTCATTTCTCGATGGGGGATGCCTGCATCCAGAAACTCATCGCCGTGAGCGACGAAGCCTAACCGTTCATAAAACGCCAGCGCGTGCACCTGTGAGCTGAGGGCTACCTGTGAGTGGCCCGCGTGGCGAGCCGATTCGATAGCAGCTTGCATCAGCAGTACGCCAATGCCTGTGCCGCGAGCTTCGGAAAGTACCGCAACACGGCCAATGTGAGCATCGGGCAGTAGCCGTGCGGTGCCTACCGGTTGCCCGTCGAGAAGGGCCAAAAAGTGCTGGCACTCAGGATCCAGACCATCCCACTCCTCATCCTGGGGCACGTTTTGCTCTTCAATAAACACCCGGCGCCGGATCTCGCTGGCAGCCTGGCCCAACGTCTCCCAGTCACCCGTACTGATGTGGGTAATCGCCATTAATACTCCTCGTCGTCATCACCTTCATCACTCATAAAGCCGAGGCTGCCGGTATTGACCAGCTGGGTGATGAGCGCCGCTGCGCCGTCAAGTTCAAGGTCTTCGGCGTAAAGTGGGGTGGTGTCGGCAAGTCGTTTGGCTAACTCCGCTGAGCAGGCGTGGCCGTCACCGTCGACAAACAGCGTGGTGCCGCTGGCATCACTACGCCAGGCAAAGCGCGAGCCAGGCATATGGTAAAGTGGTTCACCCTCTTGTAATTGAGCAACAAGCGCCGCTTCGGTTAGCGGTGTTTCAAGGGGGACCACTTGATCAACATATTTTGGCTGGGTCATCACCCGGCCAAACCACTGGGCGACCTGGGTGGGGTTATCCAGCGTCGACATGATCAACTGACGCATACGCTCAACGGCGGCGTCGTCCAATTCACCGACCTGCTGTGCAGGCGCCATGCCCGCATCGCTGTAACGCTGGGAGGCGGGAAGCTGCTCGCCTAAATAGTCTGCGTAGGAGGTGATCGCCTCATCGGCGGAAGGTGCCCGGAATCCCACCGAAATGGTCATGCAGTCATCGCTCTGGCTAACGCCGTGATGTGCCCAGCCGGGGGGGAGATACAGCATATCGCCGGGGTCAAGCACCCAGTCGGAGTCGGGCTCTACGGTGAATTCTTTCAGGATACGGAGATCGATACCTTGGATGATCGGCGCATCTTCCGTGAGCTTGCCACCCAATTGCCAGCGTCGATGACCGCTGGCTTGGAGCAGAAACACATCGTATTGGTCGATATGCGCGCCCACATTGCCGCCAGGAGGCGCGTAGCTGATCATTACGTCATCAAGCCGCCAGCGCGGCAGGAAGTTAAACTCGTCCAACAGTGCCGCCACTGCGGGCACATAGTGATCAACTGCCTGTACCAGCAGGCTCCAATTGTTTTCCGGTAGCCGTTCAAAAGTGGCTTCATCAAAGGGGCCGTGGGAGACCTGCCAAGGGCCATCCGGGCCTTCTTCTTCGACTAGGCGTGCTTCTACGCCAGGCTCGCAGGCGAGACCTGCCAGCTCGTCAGCCTCAATAGGGCTGATGAAGTCTGGCATCGCGCCACGGATCAGCAGCGGCTTTTGCTGCCAATAATTGGCCAGAAAGTCTGCGGCGGTAAGGTCGCCCAGCAGGGTTAACGGCTTATCGTGATGGTTCATGGCATGCCCTGGCGTTAGTAAGATGGCGAAATAAGGTGGCGTTATTAAATGTCTTTATAAAATGTTGCTATAAAGAGCCAAGCTGTTGTGTCAGCGCCTCGGCCTGAGCCTGGGCATTACCAATATAGTTGGCCGGTGAGAGCGCCTTCAATTCGGTTTTGACCTCGCTGGGCAGTTCAAGTGTATCAATAAACGCCGCAAAGCCCGCCTGGTCAATACGTTTGCCACGGGTCAGCTGCTTGAGTTTTTCGTAAGGCTTCTCAATGCCGTAGCGGCGCATCACCGTTTGGATAGGCTCGGCGAGCACTTCCCAGCTGTTATCCAGGTCAGCGTCTAAACGCTCAGGGTTGGCTTCCAGCTTGCTGATACCTTTCAGGCTGGCATGGTAAGCAATCAGACCATACGCCAAGCCCACGCCCAGATTGCGCAGCACGGTGGAGTCAGTTAGATCGCGCTGCCAGCGCGAGATCGGCAGTTTCTGGGCTAGGTGGCTAAGTACTGCATTGGCCAGGCCCAGGTTGCCCTCGGAGTTTTCAAAATCAATCGGGTTCACTTTATGCGGCATGGTGGATGAGCCAATTTCGCCCTCAATCGTGCGCTGCTTAAAGTAGCCCAGAGAAATATAGCCCCATACGTCGCGATCGAAGTCGATCAGGATGGTATTGAAGCGGCAAATGGCATCAAACAGTTCGGCAATGTAGTCGTGGGGTTCGATCTGGGTAGTATAAGGATTAAAGGTCAATCCTAAGCCTTCCACAAAGGTGCGGGCGTTGGCTTCCCAGTCGATCTCAGGGTAGGTGGTCAGGTGGGCGTTATAGTTGCCCACGGCGCCATTGATCTTGCCCAGCACTTCCACTGCTTCAATCTGCTTAAGCTGGCGCTTTAAACGATACGCCACGTTGGCCATCTCTTTGCCCAGCGTGGTTGGGGTAGCCGTTTGGCCGTGAGTACGCGACAGCATCGGCTGAGCGGCGTGGGCAATTGCTAGTTTGGCAATGTCGTCGGCGACCTCGTGCATGGTGGGCAGCATGGCATTTAAACCATCGCTGAGCATCACGCCGTATGAGAGGTTGTTGATATCTTCACTAGTGCAGGCAAAGTGAATAAATTCGGTCACTGCATGTAGCTCGGCCTGACCTGCAATCTTCTCCTTTAAGAAATACTCTACCGCTTTGACGTCGTGATTGGTGGTGCGCTCAATCTCTTTGATGCGCTCGGCATCTTCGAGCGAAAACTCACGAATCAACCGCTCTAGAAACGCGGTAGCTTCAGCGGACAGCCTCGGCACTTCGGTAATTTGCGCGTGCTCGGCCAAGCGCTGTAGCCAGCGAACTTCCACAATCACACGGGCGCGGATCAAGCCAAATTCACTGAAGTGTTCGCGCAGGGCGGCGGCTTTAGTGGCGTAGCGGCCGTCAACGGGAGAGAGGGCGGTTAAAGCGGAGAGTTGCATGGCATCGTTTCCAGGAGGGTCGAAAGAAAATTAGTCGAGAGCAGATTAATCGATTCGATAGTGGCTTAACTGAGGCTGTCCAGCGCCCGGCGTAGCGCTGTGCGCTGGAAAACCAGCTTCCAGCGCCGCCCGCCTTGCTGGTGCCACAATAGCCCAAAGCGAATGCCGGCCATTAAACAGGCGCGCACCCGCTCGGGCATCATGCGGCTTTGCAGTAACGAAGGGTCGCCCTGCACCACAATACGGGTTTTAAACGTGGAGATCGTCTCCTGGTACGCTTCCCCTAGGCTGGCGATCACGTTTTCATGAGTGGGGCCGAAGTGTTCGGCCTGACCCTGAATGCGGGTTAGCTTTTGGCCTAGCGAATCCATCATGTCGTTATTGGTGCGCAGCTTGTTCATCAGCATCAGCAGCGAGAAGCCGTAACGCAGCACCACCGGATTCGCCTGTTTACGCCCCACCAGGGCTTCCAAAGTATCCAGACCGCGGCGAAGATTGTTGGGGTGCCCGCCATAGATCGCTTCGAAGCTTTCCGGGTTGGTATCCACGGTGGCTTCAATCAGCGTTTCCCAGGCGCGCGGGTCGACTTGACCGGTGCGGGCGAGTTCGTCAACTAGGCTGGCGGCTTGAAACACCCCCGCTAGGGCAAGCGCTTGGCGAGCGGCCGGGGAATCAGGGGCGCGATGAATCGGGGTGATTGGACTCATGCAGCGGCCTCCGCGGCTTTCTTCCAGGTCGAGCGGATAACGCCGCCGCCTAAGCAAATGTCGCCCTCGTAAAGGACCAGCGACTGACCAGGGGTGACCGCCCACTGAGGATCATCGAACGTGACCTCTACGCCGCCATCAGGCAGAACGCGCATTTCACAGCCGCAGTCGCTTTGCCGATAGCGCGTCTTCGCGGTAAAGCGGCCCTGCTGAACCGGCGGCTCGCCTGCCACCCAGTCCATGGCCTCTGTAGCCAATGTGTCGGAATAGAGCAACTGATCATGCTTACCCTGCACCGCGACCAGCACATTGCGATCAAGATCTTTCGCCGCCACGTACCAGGGCTCTTCTGAATAGTTGGCAAGCCCACCAATGCCTAGCCCCTGGCGCTGGCCCAGGGTGTAGTACATTAGCCCCATATGCTTGCCGATGACATCGCCATCCGGCGTTTCAATAGTGCCGGGCTGGGCGGGCAGGTACTGCTGAAGGAAGTCGCGAAAGCGCCGCTCGCCGATAAAGCAGATCCCGGTGGAGTCTTTTTTCTTGGCGGTAATCAGCCCGTGCTGTTCTGCAAGCGCACGCACGGCGGGTTTTTCCAACTCACCCACAGGGAATAGAGTGCGGGCAATAGCAGCTTCCGGCACCGCATGCAGGAAGTAGCTTTGATCTTTATTGCCATCCAGGCCTTTAAGCAGACGCGGGCGACCGTTACGCACGCCCTGGCGTACATAGTGGCCAGTCGCGATTTTGCTGGCACCCAGCATCTCGGCGTACTCCAGGAACACCTTAAACTTGATTTCCCGGTTACACAGAATATCGGGATTGGGCGTGCGACCTGCTTTGTATTCAGCTAAGAAGTGCTCAAATACATTATCCCAATACTCGGCGGCAAAATTAGCGGTGTGCAGCTTAATGCCCAGTTTGGCGCAAACCGCCTCGGCGTCGGCAAGATCCTCTTTAGCCGTGCAATATTCGGTGCCGTCGTCTTCATCCCAGTTTTTCATAAACAGGCCTTCTACCTCATAGCCTTGCTGCATGAGGAGGAGGGCAGAAACGGACGAGTCGACGCCGCCGGACATACCGACAATCACTTTGCCGTTAGCAGAGGACCCGGTAATGGTTGAGCCAGTGCTGGATGACTCGGTATTGGATGACATAAGCATCCTCAGTAGAAGTGGTGTGCAAAAGAACAGGGTGCAATTGGGCGAGGATTATACACGATGGGGGGTAATGGCTTCGAGTGCTTCACTCGCGAATCACTGCAAGCGGGTAACAAGGGCCGTCGAGGGCATCCTCAATACGTTTGAGTACTAGAGGGCTGCGCAGGCGTGACTGATGATCCAACGTGCGTATTTGCTCAAGTGTGAGCCAGTGAGTAGCGAAAATATCGGGGTCCAGGGCGAGATCCAGCTGGTGAAGCGGCTCGGCAATAAAGCCGTGGCTATGAAACGTTTGCCCATCGTGGGTATGAAAAACGTACAGGCCCAGGTAGCCGGTGAGTGATACCTGCCAAGCGGTCTCCTCCAATACCTCGCGCAGAATAGCGGTGATCGGCCCTTCACCGGTTTCTATATGCCCGGCGGGCTGGTTAAACACGGTCTGGGGGCCGTCGCGCTGCTCTTCTACCAGCAAAAAACGCTCACCTTGCTGAATGACACAGGCGGCCGTGCTGCGAATAAGGCTCATCAGGGTTTCCTGGGTTTTGTGGCGGGCCGCGGTCGCTGATCTTTTCGCGGCGCTTTTCGCCGATTTGGGTGCTTATCGGTAGGCCGGGGGGCGTGTAGGGTTTCTTTGCGCCACTCACCGGGGGCTAATTCTTCAAGTTGCCAGGGGCCGATGGCCGTGCGAATCAAACGCAGCGTGGGAAAGCCAACATGAGCGGTCATGCGGCGTACTTGGCGGTTACGGCCTTCGCTAATGGTGAGCTCCAGCCAGCTGGTCGACGGGTGGCGTTTAGGGTCGATGGGTGGTTGGCGTGGTGCGCTAGCGGGTGGATCAATCCGGCGCGCCTTGGCTGGCTGCGTTGGGCCATCTTTCAGCGTAACTCCCTGGCGCAGTGATGTCAGCGCTGCCTCGCTAATATCGCCTTCCACCTGGACCCAGTAGGTTTTGGGCTGCTTATGGCGCGGGTGAGAGATGCGGTGAATCAATTCGCCATCATCGCTAAGCAGCAGCAGGCCTTCAGAGTCATAATCTAGCCGCCCTGCGGCGTATACGCCCGGCACAGCAATCACATCGGCTAATGTGGCACGCCCTTGTTTATCGGTAAACTGAGAGAGCATACGATAGGGCTTATGCAGTAAATATAAAGTGCTCATAGTCTCATTAGGGGGTTGCCTGGATTTGTCGACAATCTCTCATGTGATTAAAATGCAGCGCTGGTATACTTTTAAAACGGTCTCAACAACCAGCTCAACAACCGTCTTAACCACCACCGATTGATAATTGAAACAGCTAAATAAAGCTAGATAAAGCCAAATAAAACGGCCCAGCCTGCTTCGCGGCATGGTCTTTCGTTGAATGAGTCGCGTCGCTCAGGGTCTTTATAATCACAGCGATAGAAAAAAAGAGGTTAACGCAAAATGTCTAAAACGCCGAAGATCATTTACACGCTCACCGACGAGGCGCCTGCGCTCGCAACATATTCTTTGCTACCGATTATTGACGCCTTCACCGACGCTGCTGGTATCGAAGTGGAAACCCGGGATATCTCCCTGGCGGCTCGCGTTCTGTCTTTATTTCCTGATTACTTGACTGAAGAGCAGCGTGTCGAGGACCACCTGGCCGAGCTAGGTGCGCTGGCTAAGGTTCCAGAAGCCAATATCATCAAGTTGCCCAATATTAGCGCTTCCATGCCGCAGCTGCGCGCAGTGATCAAAGAGCTGCAAGAACAGGGCTACCCACTGCCGGAATATCCTAGCGAGCCAAGTAACGACGAAGAGAAAGATATCAAAGCGCGCTATGACAAAGTCAAAGGCAGCGCGGTTAACCCAGTGTTGCGTGAAGGTAACTCTGACCGTCGCGCCCCGAAGGCCGTTAAAGAGTACGCGCGCAAGTATCCTCATTCGATGGGTGAGTGGAGTCAGGCCTCACGCAGCCACGTCTCCCACATGCATAAAGGCGATTTCTACGACGGTGAGAAGTCGATAACGCTGGATCGTGCGCACAATGTGAAGATGGAACTGACCACAAAAAGTGGCCAGACCCAGGTTCTCAAGTCGAATATCCCGCTACTCGAAGGCGAGATCATCGACAGCATGTTCATGAGCAAAAAAGCGTTGCTCGAATTCTACGAGCGGGAAATAGAAGATGCTCGTGAATCTGGCGTCATGTTCTCGTTGCACGTGAAAGCGACGATGATGAAAGTCTCGCACCCGATTGTGTTTGGCCACTGTATCAAGATTTTTTACAAAGACGCCTTTGAGAAACACGGTGAGTTGTTCAAAGAGCTGGGTGTGGATGTCAACAATGGCATCGCCAATCTTTACGAAAAAATAGAGACGTTATCAGAATCGCAGCGCGATGAAATCATCAGCGACTTGCATGCCTGCCATGAAAAGCGTCCAGAGTTGGCGATGGTTGATTCGGCTCGTGGTATCACCAACTTCCACTCGCCCAGCGATGTGATTGTGGACGCTTCGATGCCGGCGATGATTCGTGCCGGGGGCAAGATGTACGGCGGTGACGGTCGTCTTAAGGATGTCAAAGCCGTTATGCCCGAGTCCACGTTCGCGCGTATTTATCAGGAAATGATCAATTTCTGTAAATGGCACGGTGCGTTTGATCCGGCGACGATGGGCACTGTACCCAACGTTGGCTTGATGGCACAAAAAGCCGAAGAGTACGGCTCCCACGACAAGACCTTTGAAATTTCGGAAGACGGTGTTGCTAATATCGTCGATCTGGACACCGGCGAAGTGCTGTTAACCCAAAACGTGGAGCAGGGCGATATCTGGCGGATGTGCCAGGTCAAGGACGCGCCGATTCGTGACTGGGTCAAGTTGGCAGTGGAGCGCTGCCGTGATTCGGGTATGCCGACGGTGTTCTGGCTCGATCCCTACCGCCCGCACGAGAACGAGTTGATCAAAAAGGTCAAAACGTACCTCAAGGATCACGACACTGATGGACTCGAGATCCATATCATGTCCCAGGTTCGGGCAATGCGTTACACCCTGGAACGTGTCATTCGTGGCCTCGATACTATCTCGGTCACGGGCAATATCCTGCGCGATTATCTGACGGATCTGTTCCCGATTCTTGAGTTGGGCACCAGTGCCAAGATGCTCTCTATCGTTCCGCTGATGGATGGCGGTGGTCTGTTTGAAACCGGTGCTGGTGGCTCCGCGCCTAAGCACGTTCAGCAGTTGCTGGAAGAGAACCACCTGCGTTGGGACAGCCTTGGCGAGTTTCTGGCGCTTGTGGCCTCTTTGGAGCACCTCGCCAAACGCTTTAGCAACGACCGTGCTAAGCTGCTGGCGAAAGCACTGGATGAAGCTAACGGCAAGTTCCTCGAAAGCAACAAGTCACCTTCACGCAAAGTGGGTGAGCTGGACAACCGCGGAAGCCATTTCTACCTGGCGCTCTACTGGGCAGAAGCATTGGCAGCTCAAGATGAAGACGCTGAACTGAAAAAACGCTTTGCCCGCCTTGTGGAAACGCTGAAAGCCAACGAAACTACTATTATCGATGAGCTCAACAGTGTTCAAGGGCAGCCAGTTGATCTTAAAGGCTACTATCACCCGAACGGCGAATTGGCTAGCCAAGTCATGCGTCCAAGCAAAACGCTCAACGAAGCGCTGGCAATGGTGGCAAACGACTGAGGTTTTAAAAGCCTAGGTTTTAAAAGGCCAAGGTTTTACCAGCATTATCTGCGACCACTGCGCATGAAAACGCTGTGATATCCCTCGCCTACCGTAGTGGGCGAGGGTTTTTTGGCTTATTTAATATGTTAATTTTGTATTTTCCATGAACCCTTGCTGATCGACAGCGTCTGAAAAGTAGATAACACTCTTTAGACGCCTCTAGCGGTCAGTGTCGAGACAACCAACCGTGCTGCTTATGCCCAACCTAGATAGTTCATGCTTGGCCATGTTACCCGTGCAAGCGGGAACGACGCGGCCAAATATGCCCGATGAAGATGGTGATATTGCGGTGCAGTCAGCAGAGCCGGCGCTGGCGCAACCGCCGCTTTATAAGGTGGTGCTTCACAATGACGATTACACGCCGATGGAATTTGTTATTGAAGTGCTGCAAGATTTTTTCAATTTGGATAGCGAGACGGCCGTTCAGATCATGCTCGCCGTACATACCCAGGGAAAGGGCACTTGTGGCGTGTTTACGCGCGATATAGCCGAAACAAAAAGCTATCAAGTAAACGAATACGCCCGTGAGTGTGAGCATCCGTTGATAAGTGATATTGAGGCCGCCAATTAGAAACGTTGAGAAATAATTGGTGGTGAGGCTTGCAACCATGCCATTTGTACCCGATGTTGAGAGTGCCGGTCGTTTAAACTGATCCGACGCAAGCCCTAGGTGGCGATACGCCCTAGGTAGTAGCGAAAAGGGGACTGCCATGCTGAGCAAAGAACTTGAAATGACCCTGAACACGGCCTTCACCGTGGCGCGTTCAAAGCGCCATGAGTTCATGACCGTTGAGCACCTGCTGCTAGCGTTGCTAGATAATGCCTCAGCGGTGGATGTTCTGAAGGCCTGTGGGGCTAACCTCGACAAGCTGCGGTCCGATCTGCAGGATTTTATTAACTCGACCACGCCACTGATCCCAGAAGGCCAGGGTGATCGCGAGACCCAGCCCACGCTTGGTTTTCAGCGTGTTTTACAGCGGGCGGTCTTCCACGTTCAGTCATCTGGCAAAAGCGAAGTCTCTGGCGCCAATGTGCTGGTAGCAATATTCTCCGAGCAAGAAAGCCAGGCGGTTTATTTCCTTAAGCAGCAGAGCGTTGCGCGGGTCGATGCGGTTAACTATATCGCCCATGGTATCTCCAAAGTGGCTGGTCACGGGCCATCTCCCTCGCCCTCTTCATCTGAAAGTGAAGACGCGGAAGAGGGTGGCAGTGAGGGTGCTGCGCATCCGCTCACTGGCTACGCTACCAACCTGAACGAGCAAGCGCGGCTGGGCAAAATTGATCCGCTGATTGGTCGTGATCACGAGCTTGAGCGCGTGGTGCAAATTCTTGCCCGGCGGCGCAAAAATAACCCGCTGTTAGTCGGTGAGGCGGGCGTGGGTAAAACCGCAGTGGCCGAAGGCCTCGCCAAGCGTATCGTTGAAGAAGACGTTCCCGATGTTATTGCCGATGCAGTGGTCTACTCACTGGACATGGGCGCGCTACTGGCCGGTACCAAGTACCGCGGGGACTTTGAAAAACGTCTTAAAAGTCTGCTAAGCGAACTACGCAAGCAGCCTAACGCTGTGCTCTTTATCGATGAAATTCACACTGTCATTGGGGCCGGTGCGGCGTCAGGCGGCGTGATGGATGCGTCGAACCTGCTCAAACCGCTGCTCTCCTCTGGCGAGTTGCGCTGCATTGGTTCGACCACGTTCCAAGAGTTTCGCGGTATCTTCGAGAAAGATCGTGCCCTGGCGCGGCGCTTCCAAAAAGTGGATGTGATGGCGCCGTCGGTGGACGACACCATCAAGATCCTCAAAGGGTTGCGTTCACGCTTTGAAGAGCACCACGAATTGAAGTACACCGATGGAGCCCTTGAGAGCGCAGCACGCTTAGCCGATCGCTACATCAATGACCGCTTCCTGCCTGACAAAGCGATTGATGTCATCGACGAGGCAGGGGCGCACCAGCGTCTGTTGCCGCCGGAAGTGCGCGCCAAAACGATCGACGTCGAGCAAGTTGAAGCCGTGGTGGCTTCCATCGCGCGTATTCCGCCGAAGAGTGTTTCAAGCTCCGACCGCAAGTTGCTCGAGAAGCTGGATCGCGACCTTAAAATGCTGGTGTTCGGTCAGGATGAGGCGATTGATAGCCTCTCAGCAGCCATTAAGCTATCTCGCGCTGGGCTCAAATCACCTGACAAGCCCGTCGGCAGCTTCCTGTTTGCAGGCCCTACCGGTGTGGGTAAAACCGAAGTGGCCAAACAGCTTGCGCATATCATGGGCATTGAGCTAGTGCGTTTTGATATGTCTGAGTACATGGAGCGTCACACCGTATCGCGCTTGATTGGTGCCCCGCCGGGTTACGTCGGTTACGATCAGGGTGGTCTGCTGACTGAAGCGGTCACCAAGCAACCGCACTGTGTACTGCTGTTGGATGAGATTGAGAAAGCGCACCCGGAAGTCTTTAACCTGCTGCTGCAGGTCATGGACCATGGCCGCTTAACGGATAACAACGGTCGTGAAGCTGACTTCCGCCACGTTATCGTGATCATGACCTCTAACGCTGGTGCGGAGCAGGCGTCGCGCCGCTCTATTGGCTTCCAACATCAAGATCACTCCACCGATGCCATGGAAGTGATCCGTCGCACCTTCTCGCCGGAGTTCCGTAACCGCCTGGACGGCATCATTCAGTTCCACGCGCTACCGGTTTCGGTGGTACGCAACGTGGTCGACAAGTTCTTGATCGAGTTGCAGGCACAGCTGGATGAGAAGCGCGTTCAACTGGATGTGGACGACATGGCAAGGGATTGGCTGGCCGATAAAGGCTACGATCCTGACATGGGCGCACG
The DNA here is from genome assembly GCF_029854215.1 of Halomonas alkaliantarctica. Taxonomy (NCBI): domain Bacteria; kingdom Pseudomonadati; phylum Pseudomonadota; class Gammaproteobacteria; order Oceanospirillales; family Halomonadaceae; genus Vreelandella; species Vreelandella neptunia. The sequence goes on from NZ_CP122961.1 coordinate 1,270,399, forward strand.
TCCAATGGCGCGGCTCATTCAAGAGAAGCTGAAGAAGCCATTAGCCGAGATGATTCTGTTTGGCGAATTGGCGGACCAGGGCGGTATTGTTCACGTCAGCCTGGAAGAGGGAGAGTTGCACCTTTCCACAGAGACTGAAATGGCAGACGCGCCCTGAAAAGGGCGCTAAGCCGCACTAAAAGCCATCTCTTTAAAGCTCATGCTATACGCATAAAACGCAGCGCCCTGTCATTGACGGGGCGTTGTCGTTTTCAGTGAACTGCCATGGACGCTGAACGGCGCTGTAGTTGAAGAAGCTAAGTTGTAAAAACTAAGTTGTAAAAACTAGGTTGTAGAAACTGAGCTGTAGTAACCGTTGAGGTAAGCCGAACGCGTTAACGGTGCAACGACTTAGCGCGAACGGTAAACGATACGGCCTTTGGACAGGTCGTAAGGTGTCAGCTCTACTTTTACCTTGTCGCCGGTCAGAATGCGGATATAGTTTTTGCGCATTTTGCCGGAGATGTGAGCGGTAACAACGTGACCGTTTTCCAGCTCAACCCGAAACATGGTGTTCGGAAGGGTATCGACGATAACGCCTTCCATTTCAATATGATCTTCGCGTGCCATATAGGCATGTCCTCACTGATGAGTTAGTAATGTAATAATCGGTCAAAAATTGAGTGCCGCAAGGTGGGCGCTCAAGAAACAGTGCTGTATTGTGCCGTAAGCCCGCCGTCAAGGCAAAAAAGCTGACATGTTTAGCGAATCAACGGCCGCCAATGGCGTCCATCGAGTATTTCCAATGGTGTGAAAGCCTGTTTGTAGCGCATCTTACGGCACTCTTCGATCCAATACCCTAAATAAAGGTGCGGCAGCGCTTTTTCTCGGCTGAGCTCAATGAGCTGAAGAATAGCAAAGGTGCCTAGCGAGCGCTTGTCCAGAGCTTCGCTAATGGCAAAGAAGGTGTAGATTGCCGAAAGCCCATGCTCCAGTTGGTCAAAGGCAGCGACGCCGATCAATTCGTCGTCAAGGTACATCTCCATCAGATGGGCGTAGGGCTCATCGAGGGTGAGAAAGGTGCGGTACTGCTCGCGACTGGGAGGGTACATATCACCATCAGCATGGCGCTGGCGAATGTAATTGGCGTAAAGAGTGTAGTGGGTTGATGCAAAGTGGGCGGGTACAACACGCACATTAATATCAGCGTTGCGGCGCCAAATTTTACGCTGGGTGCGGTTAGCTACAAACTGTTCAACCGGAATGCGGACAGAGCGGCAAGCATTGCAACCCTCACAGTGAGGACGGTAAAGATGACGCCCACTACGACGAAACCCTAGCAGTGCCAGCGAGTCATATACGCCAGGGACAGGCGACTCCTGAGGGTCGAGAAATAGAGTGGTCGCTTCCCTGCCAGGCAAATAGCTACAGGCATGCGGCACGGTAAGGAAAAAGCGCAAATCCCGTACCGGCCGACGCGGAGTGTTACTACTCACAGCTTGCCTCCTGGGTAAAACAGAATAATTTCATCACCATGCATTGTCCTCGGCGGCAATCGCGTTAAGCCAGAGCGATGCGGGAACCGCGGGTGCCTCAGTGGGTGATGTGGTTAACGTAAACGCTTTATCGGGTAACCAGTTTTTAAGATAGTTGATGAATGCCTCGCGAGCGACTGTAATAGCGCCCAGGCTTGCCAGATGGGGCGTATGCATTTGGCAGTCGATGAGTTTACCACCCTGTTCTCGCATGGCCCGGGCAAGATGGGCCAGCGCCACCTTTGAGGCATCTGGGGCGCGAGAGAACATCGACTCGCCAAAAAATACCGGTCCCATGGCGACGCCATACAGCCCGCCCACCAATTGGCCGTGTTGGTGGACTTCGATGCTATGGGCGATGCCCAGGGCGTGCAGCAGGCCGTAGGCCTCGCGCATTTCCTCGGTGATCCAGGTGCCCGTCTCTTCACCCCGTGGAGCGGCGCAAGACTGAATCACCTGGTCGAAGTGTTGATCAAGGGTGATATGAAAGCCACCATGGCGTAATCGTTTGGTGAGGCTACGACGCTGCTTAAATTGCTCAGGTAGGAGTATCATGCGCGGGTCTGGACTCCACCACAAAATAGGGTCGTCGTCGCTGAACCAGGGAAAGATACCCTGCCGGTAGGCTTCTACCAGCCAAATGGGCGAGAGCTCCCCACCGGCGGCCAACAGGCCATTGGGGGAGGCCAGGGCCCGAGAGGTAGTCGGAAAGTTAGGATATGGCGATGAAAGCCAAGGTAGCATTACTTGCTCCTGTTACGACGTTCTTGTACTGAACGCTTTACGATAGCCTCTGTGATGGCGGAAGGATGCTCGGTATCATGCAAACTCGCAAGTGGATTAAAGACGCCATTGAGGTGTAAAGGGAGAGTCGCTTGAAAGTGAATAAAGCAGTAAACAAGCGAACGCAGCGTAGCGCGCGTCAAACACCATCATCGGCTTCATCTGCGCGCGTTAACGCGGCAAAGGATAAGGCTCGTCGTTTTGGCCTGCGCTTACAAGGCTCCGTGCGCGAAGGCGTAGTGGTGATTCTGCTGGCGCTGTGTGTTTTCTTATTATTAGCGTTATTTAGTTACCAACCCTCTGACCCAGGCTGGTCTTATCAGGGCCCAGAGACAGATGTGGGTAACTGGATGGGGCAAGTAGGTGCGTGGTTGGCCGATGTTCTCTATTCACTGCTTGGCGCCAGTGCGTTGTGGTGGCCAGGTATGTTCGGCTTTGCCGCCTGGTGGCTGATTCGCTCACGCCAGGTGCGTTTTGAGCTCGACCCGGTGGCAATTGCTGTTCATGCGGGTGGCTTAGTGCTACTTATTTTTGGCACCACCATGTTAGGGGCGCTGCACTTTTATCATCCAGAGAGCATGCTGCCCTATGCCTCCGGCGGTATTTTGGGCGAAGGTCTGGTCGGTGCGTTAAGGCCTTTAGTGGGTAGTGGTGGCGTTGGATTAATCGCCGCGGCGTTAATTTTAAGCGGCTTTCCGCTGTTTAGCGGTATGTCGTGGTTGCAAGTGGCCGATGAGCTCGGCAAGCGACTATGTCGTCTGGGGGGCTGGTTATCGGCACGTCGTCAAGCGAACCGTATGCGCGCTGCTCAGCGAGCGGCTGCTAAAGCTGCCAAGCCTGCGCCCAAACCTCAAGCGCCTGAAGCTAATTCCTCAGTAACTTCGTCTCCACAAGCTACGTCTCCAGTAGAGCCCGAAGCTGCACCAGCAGAGGTGAAGGCCGCTCCAGAACCGGCAGGCAAAAGCCCCAGTGGACGCGAACGCCGTGAGCCAGGCTTCTCTATGCCACTTTCCACCAGTGAAACGACGGATACATCAATTCCCTGGGAAGCTGCAGCGTTTTCAAGTAATAAGCACGTGCCTGCTAAGACACCCGCACCTATCTCAACGACGCCTAGCTCAACGACACCTATCTCAAAGACACCTACGGAGCCAGCGGTCACAGCGCCTGCAACAGTGACGCCAGCGGCTAAAACCGCAGAAGAGACGGAAGCGGCGGCCACCCCGGCGCCGCGAGAAAATGCCTTTGTGCAATCAGACGCGCCGTCGGCAGCGCCTGAGGTTCAAGCGCATGCGTCCGATGATGAACCCAAAGAACCCGACGCCTCCTTCCCGCTGCGAGCAACTCGTCAAGAAGAGCCGCCGGCGCCTGCCGCCAGTAGCTTCTTTGCCAGCGACGAATTTGCCAACGACGAAGCGCCCGTTGGGCGTCGCAGTGAGCCATCACTCACCGCTGACCCCCGCAACAACGAGGCCGAGCCGCGTGTTGGTGAGCCACGTATCGGCGCAACTGCGGAGCCCGCCCGTAAACCTGAACGTGTAGCGGAGGTAGTGCCAGAGCCGGTGTGGGACGATGAAGAGATGGACGATGAGCTGTATGCGCAAGACCGCGATGGCGAAGCGCATGCAATGGCCGCTCCTCCGCCCACGCCAACCCCAGCAGCACGCCAGGAACCCAGCTTCGAGCCCGACGCAAGCACGCCAGAATCGGATGAAGGCCCCGCCCTGTGGACCGTAGAACATTTGCAAAGCCAGCGGCCTGCATTTGAAACGATGGATGAGCCAGAAGGCGATGTCCCAAGCCTGCAACTGCTGACACCCGCAGAGCCACATCAGCCCAATTACAGCGACGAGCAGTTGGCCGATATGGCCGAGCTGCTTGAAGTGCGGCTACGCGAATACGGCGTGAAAGCGGAAGTAGTGGACACTTGGCCTGGCCCGGTGATTACCCGCTTTGAGATCAAGCCCGCTGCGGGCGTCAAAGTGTCCAAAATCAGTAACCTCGCCAAAGATCTGGCGCGCTCACTGATGGTGAAAAGCGTGCGTGTGGTCGAGGTTATTCCGGGGCGTCCCACGGTGGGCATTGAAATACCCAATCCCAACCGCGCGATGATCCGTCTGCGTGAAGTGATCGACTCCGACCGTTACCAGCAGGAGACCTCACCGCTGACCATGGCGCTAGGTCAGGATATCGGCGGCAGCCCCGTGGTTGCCAACCTAGGCAAGATGCCACACCTGTTAGTAGCCGGTACCACCGGGTCGGGTAAGTCGGTGGGCGTTAATGCGATGCTGATCTCGATGCTGCTTAAAGCCAAGCCCAGCGAACTAAAGCTGATCATGGTCGACCCTAAAATGCTGGAACTGTCGGTGTATGACGGCATTCCCCATCTGCTGGCGCCTGTGGTCACCGATATGAAAGAGGCGGCCAACAGCCTGCGCTGGTGCGTGGCCGAGATGGAGCGCCGCTACAAGCTGATGGCGGCCATGGGGGTGCGCAATATCGCAGGCTTCAATGGTCGCTTGGATGAAGCGGAGCGCGCCGGTGCCCAAGTGGCAGACCCACTCTGGGAACCGCAGCCTTGGGAAGTGCATCAGCCGCACCCGGTGTTGGAGAAACTGCCCTACATCGTCGTGGTGATCGACGAGTTTGCCGATATGTTTATGATCGTCGGCAAAAAGGTCGAAGAGCTGATTGCCCGTCTAGCGCAAAAGGCGCGTGCCGCGGGTATCCATTTGATTCTGGCTACCCAGCGCCCCTCGGTTGACGTAGTGACCGGTTTGATTAAAGCCAACATCCCTTCGAGGATGGCGTTCCAGGTCTCATCGAGAATTGATTCGCGCACCATTCTTGACCAGGGCGGCGCTGAAAGCCTTTTGGGGCACGGCGATATGCTCTACCTGCCCGCGGGCTCTGGGCCTCCTAACCGTATCCACGGTGCCTTCGTGGATGATGACGAAGTACACCGGGTGGTCGATGACTGGAAGCGCCGCGGCGCGCCTGAATATATCGAAGAGATTCTTTCTGGCGGCGTATCTGCCGATGCCTTAACCGGCCTTGAGGCTGATGGGGTCGATGGCGACGATGCAGAGCAGGACGCGCTCTACGATGAAGCCGTGCAGTTTGTCACTGAAACCCGAAAAGCGTCGATTTCTGCCGTGCAGCGGCGCTTTAAGATCGGCTATAACCGGGCTGCCCGCCTGGTTGAGGCCATGGAGGGTGCCGGAGTGGTGACCTCTATGGGCTCTAACGGTGCGCGGGAAGTGCTTGCTCCGCCCCCGGTGGGCCACTAACCGCTTGGCGTAAGGCGCAATTATGCAATAAGCGTGAAAGTAGCGCCGCAGGTGAAACCCTGCGGCGCTTTGCACGTCTTAACGATACATGGACGGTTAAGCCGACCTCACTGCTTGATTTTTGAGCGACAGTTTTGAGCAACAGTTATTTGGCAACGGTTGCCTAGGGAGATCATATGCGCGATACGCAAACAAAACGCACTTCACAACTGGCATTTGCGGCCAGCGCCTTGGGTTTAACCTTTGGTGCTCCTGCTTGGGCGGAGGATGCTGCCGAACGCTTGACCGAAAGGCTAGACCCACTTGAGCGCTACCAAGCGGCTTTTGAGCAGCAGATTCTTGATAGCAGCGGCGAGCGTTTACAAAGCGCGCGCGGTGAGATGTGGTTATCCCGCCCCGGTATGCTGCGTTGGGAAGTAGAGGCGCCGTACTCTCAAACCGTGGTTTCCGATGGCGAAGATGTGTATATGTACGATCCCGACCTTGAACAAGTCACCGTTCAAGAGATGGATGATCGGGTCACCCATACCCCCGCATTATTGTTATCGGGAAGCGTTGACGATTTAACCGAAAGCTATGAGGTTTTCTACGAGCAGGACGGGGGAGAAGATGTCTTTACCCTGGTGCCTATCTCTGCCGATACGCTGTTTGAAGAACTAAGCATGGTGTTCGATGCCGATACGCTAACCGAGCTGTGGATGATGGACAGTACCGGCCAGCGCACCGCGATTACCTTCAGTAATATTACCCTCAACGGCAATATTGAGCGGGGCATGTTCGACTTCGAAATCCCCGAAGGTACCGATGTTATCCGCGAAGAGCTCTAATTAAGCACTCTAAATAAGCGCTGTAAGCAAGAGTAGAGTAAACCATCAGATCAGGCGCCTTAGGGCGCCTGATCTGCTTCCTGGTCAAGTTTTTCCCGCCACGCCATGATTTCCCCAAAGCGTTTCTCCTGCCCCAACGAGCTCGGCTTGTAAAAGGTGGCTTTAGGCAACTCTTCAGGCCAGCAGTCGTGGGCGCTACCCGCCGGGTAGCCGTCTGGCTCGCTGTGCGCATAGCGATACCCCTCACCATGACCTAACTGTTCCATTAGCTTAGTGGGTGCATTGCGCAGGTACGTCGGCACCTCCACCTGGGGTTGCTGGCGCACGTACTGTTTGGCTTCACTCCAGGCGCGGTCAATGCGATTGCTCTTGGGCGCCACGGCTAAATGAATCGCCGCGTGAGCAATCGCTCGCTGGCCTTCGTAATCACCCAGGCGTAAATAGGCATCCCAGGCGGCAATTACCAGCGGTAGCGCGCGAGGATCAGCATTGCCGACGTCTTCTGAGGCAATCGCGGTAAGCCTGCGTACCACGTCCAACGGGTCACCGCCGCCCTGCATAAAGCGCGCCATATATAGCAGCGCGGCATTGGGGCGTGAAGAGCGTATCGATTTATGAATCGCCGAGAGCAGGTCGTAATAGGCGTCACCCTGCTTATCGAAAGCGCTGGCCTGATGGCCGATCACGTCGGCGAGTACGTCTTTATGCAGCACTTCACGGTCCGCTTCCAAAGTGGCGAAATCACAGGCGGTCTCCAGTAGCCCCAACGCCCGTCGGGCATCGCCAGCGCTGGCGTGTGCCAGGGCGGTTAACACCTCGTCATCAACCTGAATGTCGCGTTTGCCCAGGCCACGCTCAACGTCGCCGAGAGCCTGGCGCATCACCGTGATGAGTTCCTCTTGGCTGAGCGACTTCAACACGTAAACGCGTGCGCGGGAAAGCAGCGCCGAATTGACTTCAAAGGAGGGGTTTTCGGTGGTTGCCCCAATCAGGGTTAACAGCCCTGACTCGACGTGGGGCAATAAAGCGTCCTGCTGACTCTTGTTGAGGCGATGAATCTCATCTAGAAAGAGGATAACCGTGGATGACATCTGTTGGGCGCGCTCCACCACGGCACGAATCTCTTTCACCCCGGCCATTACCGCGCTGAGGTGCTCTAGATGGGCCTGGGAAGCCCTGGCTAATAGCTCTGCCAACGTGGTTTTGCCAACGCCTGGCGGCCCCCAAAGAATCATCGAGCGCACGACGCCTGATTCCGCCATGCGGCGAAGGGGTTTATCGGGTCCCACCAGCGCCTGTTGGCCCACGTAATCGTCCAACTGGCGTGGACGCATACGAAAGGCTAATGGGGCGTCTTCAGCAGGTGTCGCCTGGGCGCTATCAAAAAGATCCATGTAAGCTTCCGTTGCAAATCAGTGCGTTGAACTACAAATAGCCAAAAAGTGTTAGTGGTAAACTGTGCCTTAGCGAACTACCTTTGGCGTAACCTATCAGAAAGATACACTTGCTAGGATAACGCTAGAGGGGCATTGTCTATGATAACCCCTCGCGCTTATTATCGCATGCCGTCAACTATTAAGGCTCGACGGTAGGCATGACAAAAAAAGGAGACAGTTCGATGTTAAACCAACTGCGTCTAGATCATGCCAACATGGCGAGAATGCTTCATGTGCTGCAGCTCAAGCAGAAAACCCTTACCCAGGGTGAGCGGCCCAATTTCCAGCTCATGCGCGAGGTGGTTGACTATATACTGTCCTATATGGATGGCTTTGCAGCACCCCTTGAACGCGTCTGCGTCGAACGGCTACAAAACAAGGCGCCAGAGCACCTTGAATTCACCGAGCAGATGGCAAGTGACTACCGTGAGCTAAAGCCCCGCTTGCAGCGCCTCTCCAACGATATTGACATGGTGTTAATGGATAACATCATACCGATGGACCGCTTCGCTGACGATTTGAAAAACTATCTGGAAGCGCATCGTGCCTATCTGCGCCATGAGCGCGAGGGGCTGTTCCCGCTGATCGATGAGCACTTTAGTCAGGAAGATATGGAAGAGCTGCGTCAGTCGCTCCCCGAAGGCGCTGAACCTGAGTTAGAGCGCCTACAGCAAGCCTACCCAGAACTCTACGCCGAGCTGCGTGGGGCTGATGTGCCCGCGGTATAGTGCGGTAGAAGACAACTGGCCCTAACGGGCATCAATAAAATCACGGAGCATGCTAAACTAGCGGCTCCGTTTTTTTCAGGCAGAGTCATGAAAGGCCCCGTGTTAATTTTTGATTCCGGCGTCGGCGGCCTGTCGGTGGCGCAGTCGTTGCGCCAACACTATCCTGATGCTGCCCTGTGCTATGCCTGCGACAACGCTTGGCTGCCCTACGGGCTACGCGAAGACGCAGCCCTAAGCGATCGCATTGTGGCGGTGTGTCGTGCCGCTGTGGCAGCGTGCCAGCCGAGTGTTCTGGTGGTCGCCTGTAATACTGCAAGCACCCTGGCGTTGGAAAATTTGCGCGACGAGTTATCGATTCCTGTCGTGGGCACCGTGCCCGCTATCAAACCTGCCGCGGCGATCAGCCGGACACGCCATATTGGGCTATTGGCCACCAAAGCCACGGTAGGGCGGCCCTACACCCAGCGCTTGATTGATAGCTTTGCCAGCGATTGTGTGATTACCCGTGTCGCCGCCGATGCCTTGGTCGTCGAGGCGGAAGCGTACCTGGCCGGTGTCGCCCCTAATATTGATCGCATGCAGGCGGCCCTGGCGCCGTTATGGCACGCCGTTGCGCCTTCATCGCCGAGCTATTCTTTATCTGCCGGTTATCAGGCGCTGGATACCTCAAAGCTAGATACCCCGAAGTTAGATACCGTGGTACTGGGCTGCACCCATTTTCCACTGCTAAAGCCCTGGCTGAAGCAGCTTGCTCCCGTGCCGCTGCATTGGGTCGACTCCGGCGATGCGATTGCCCGCCGGGTTGCGCAAGTAGTCGATGAGCTAGATAGCGATCAGCAGGACGGCCGCTGCTTTACCACTGCCCCAGCAGCTAACCTGACCGCCGGCTTGGCCCGCTACGGATTTGATGCGCCCCAGTTGTTAAACGTGGGCGCCTGAATACTATTAACCGCTACTATTTCTGATCGAATTTAAGAGGAGCAGCCTTGGCTATCCCCGTTGTAGATCCCGAACGCTATGCTGAGCAGCTAGCCGCCAAACGCGACTATCTGGAGAGCACCTTTGCCGCTTTTAAACCACCGACGCTGGAGGTGTTTGAATCGCCGCCGGGTTACTACCGTCAGCGCTGCGAGTTTCGCATATGGCACGAAGAGGATGACCTCTTCTACGCCATGTTCGAGGTTGATCCCGAGAACCCGAAAAATAAGCGCGTGATTCGATTAGATCAGTACGCAGTCGCCAGTGAACGCATCAATCAGCTAATGCCGCAACTGCGTGAGGCCTGCCTTCGCTGTGATGAGCTGCGTCGGCGGCTGTTCCAGGTAGAGTTTCTCACCACCCTGTCAGGCGAGGCGCTGGTAACGCTGATTTACCACCGACCGTTAGGCGATGAGTGGGAGCGCAAAGCCCGCGCTCTGGAGGCTGAGCTGGGCATTATGATTATTGGCCGTTCCCGCAAGCAACGCATCGTACTTACCCGCGACCACGTATGGGAGCGGCTAGAGGTGGATGGCCGCACGCTGCACTACCAACAGGTCGAAAACAGCTTCACCCAGCCCAATGCGCATATCTGCCAGGAAATGCTCAGCTGGGCGCGAGAAGTCACCGCTGGCCAGCAGGGGAGTGATGTAAAGAAAGATCTGGTCGAGCTTTATTGTGGGAACGGTAATTTCACCATTGCCCTGGCGGATAACTTTCGTCGCGTACTCGCCACGGAAATTTCCCGCACATCGGTGGCCAGTGCCAACGTTAACCTGGAAGCCAATGGGGTAACGAACGCGCAAATTGGTCGTATGTCAGCAGAGGAGTTCTCGCTGGCGCTCAAGGGTGAAAAAGCCGGACGCCGCGTGGCAGAAATGGCGCTGGAAGAGTACGATTTTTCCACCGTGCTGGTCGACCCTCCCCGTGCCGGTTTAGACGAGCAGAGCTGTGAACAACTCAGCGAGTACGCTCAGATCGTCTATATTTCATGCAACCCAGCCACGTTAGCTGAAAACTTGGACATACTGACCAAAACCCATCGGGTAGAAAGATTTGCGCTATTTGACCAATTTCCGTTTACCGATCACTGTGAGTGTGGGGTGCTGCTAAAGCGGTGCACGGATTAACAAGCATCAGAACCAGGCTTTTACGAATAGTCGGTGAGCGCAGGCAGTTTTCGTGCAAAGTCTAATGCGTAAACGGTATGTGCCATGAACAACACGTCAGGTGATTAGGGCCGTGACGATAGGTAGCGTAAGCTAGCCGTCATGTTGGCCTAAAGGCCTATTGTCCTTCGTTTTTTGGCCTTTTAATGGCCCAGGCAGTCGAGGTGATGGATGCACTACGTTGCGATTGAAGAGAGTCGGCAAGATCTTTTGAAGCAGCTCCAGGAACGGCTACACGCGCGGTTAGACCCCGCTCGCGCCGCCACAGTGGACGCTTTCGCTCGACACTTTTATGCCACCGTGCCGGTGGAAGACCTTGTGGATCGTCGTCTGGATGATCTGTATGGCGCAACGCTGTCCATCTGGCAGTTTTTGCAGCACCACGACTCGAAAAGTCCCAAGGTACGGGTATTTAACCCGGATTTTGAAGAGCACGGCTGGCAGTCAACGCATACCTTTGTCGCCGTTCTCCACGAAGATATGCCGTTTTTAGTCGATTCGGTGCGTATCGAGCTCAACCGCCGCGGTTTGACGGTGCACGCAATACAAAACGCCGTGCTGGCGGTCGCCCGTGATGATCGCCATCAGCTACAGGCGCTTGCCTCGCCCAGAGCAGAAAACGCCCCTGAAGCACGCGAGTCGCTCATTGTCATCGAAGTAGACCGGCACACCGATGTGGCGTTGCTGGAAAAAATCGAAAGCAATCTAAATGATGTGCTTCGCGATGTACGTACCGCTGTGGGCGATTTCGACGCCATGTGCTCGCAAATTACCGCGTCGATTCAGGAGCTTGAGAAAAACTGCCCACCCCAGATCGACCCTGACGACCACGAAGAGGCGATTGCCTTTTTAGAGTGGATGCTCAAGGATAATTTTACTTTCCTGGGCTACGATGAGTACCTGCTGGAAGGCGGCGAGTTAAAGCGCGACGCGGATAGCGTGCTGGGCGTGTTCCGCCTGGATCAGCCGCGCTACTGCGAGCGGATTCGTACCGAAGAAGGGGTGGATGAGCACAATGATTATGTGCTGGTGCCCCAGCTACTATCATTTGCCAAAAGCGCTCACCACTCCCGGGTGCACCGTCCTACCTACCCGGACTACATCACCGTTGACCGCTACGACGATGACGGTAATGTGATTGGCGAGCGACGCTTCTTTGGGTTGTTTACCGCCACGGTGTACAACGAGTCGCCGCGCAATATCCCGCTGCTGCGGCGCAAGCTCAAAGCCGTCATGGATATCGCTGGGTTCAACCCCCAGGGTCACAATGGCAAGCAGTTGCTCCAGGTGTTGGAAGTCTACCCCCGGGATGACCTGTTCCAGATCGAAACCGAATCACTGGCCAGCACTGCACTGGGCATCCTCAATATCCGCGAGCGCCGCCAGGTGCGGCTGTTTATTCGTGCGGATATAAGCGGCAAGTTCTACTCCTGCCTGGTGTTTGTTCCCCGCGACGTGTTCTCCACGGACCTACGTCAGCGGATTCAAAACGTGCTGTGCGACGAATTAGACGCCCACTTTGGTGACTTTAATACCTATTTATCTGAATCAGTGCTAGCGCGTATTCAGTTGATTTTACGCTTTAATGGCGACGCGCCGAGCGACTACGACCTCAAGCGTTTGGAAAGCAAAGTGTCACGGCTGGCACGCAGTTGGCGTGACGAGCTGCATAACGCCATGATCGAAGGCTTCGGTGAAGAGCGCGCCAACAACCTGATGGATCAGTTTCGCGAGGCCTTCTCGGCCAGTTACCGTGAAGATTTCTCAGCGCGCACTGCGGTGTTTGATATTCAGCACCTGCTGACACTGGATAGCGAGAACGATCTTTCGCTGTCGCTCTATCGGCCACTAGAAGAGCAGGGTGGCGGCGTTAACCTGAAGCTGTTCCACCGTGAATCGCAGATACCGCTGTCTGACGTGCTGCCAATGATGGAAAATCTCGGCCTGCGGGTGATTGGCGAACGCCCCTACGATATCAACGCACCTGAACAGCAGCGCTACTGGATTCACGATTTCGAGCTTGAGCACAGCGGTGCGGATGTCAGCTTGGGCGATATGCGCGATGTGTTTACTGAAGCCTTTAAGCGCATCTGGTCCGGCGAAGCCGATAACGATGCGTTTAACCGGCTGATTATCGGTGCAGGGCTGGATTGGCGCGAAGTGGCCATGCTGCGCGGCTATGCCCGTTATCTCAAACAGATCCGCTTCGGTATGTCCCAGGATTACATTGCCGCCACGCTGGCCAACTATCCTGCCATTACCCGCGAGCTGGTTGAGCTATTCCGCCTGCGCTTTGATCCTGAACAGCAGAACCACGCCACCGACGCGTGTATCGCGAGCTTGAATGAGCGTTTGGAAGGGGTGGCCAGTCTTAACGACGACCAGCTGCTGCGCCGCTTTATGGAGCTGATCCTCGCCACGCTGCGTACCAACTACTACCAACTGGCTGAGAGCGGACGCTTTAAGGATTACATCGCCTATAAGCTTGAACCCTCCAAAGTCACCGGCATGCCCAAGCCGCGGCCGATGTTTGAGATTTTTGTCTGCTCGCCGCGGGTGGAAGGTGTCCATCTGCGTGGCGGCAAAGTGGCCCGCGGTGGACTGCGCTGGTCGGATCGGTTTGAAGATTACCGCACCGAAGTGCTGGGCTTGGTCAAAGCACAGCAGGTTAAAAACGCCGTTATCGTGCCGGTGGGCGCTAAAGGCGGTTTTGTGTGTAAACGCATGCCGGAAAATGCCAGCCGCGACGTCGTCCAGAAAGAAGGCATTGCCTGCTACCAAATCTTTATCCGTGCGCTGCTGGATGTTACCGACAACCTGGTGGGTGGTGATGTCGTGCCGCCGGAAAATGTGGTTCGCCACGATGAAGACGACGCTTACCTCGTCGTAGCCGCCGACAAAGGCACTGCTACCTTCTCAGATATCGCCAACGAGATTTCCATTGAGTACGGGCACTGGCTGGGCGATGCGTTTGCCTCCGGCGGTGCTAACGGCTACGACCATAAAAAAATGGGTATCACCGCGCGGGGTGCCTGGGAGTCGGTTAAACGCCACTTCAAAAATCTCGATGTAGATACCCAGCGTGACCTGTTTAGCGTGGTGGGGATCGGCGATATGGCCGGCGATGTCTTCGGCAACGGCATGCTGCTTTCCGACAAGATCCAACTGGTGGGCGCGTTTAACCACCTGCATATCTTTGTCGACCCCAATCCGGATGCAGAAGCCTCCTTTGCCGAGCGCAAGCGGTTGTTCGCACTGCCGCGCTCCAGCTGGGAAGACTACAGCCAGGAGCTAATCTCCGCCGGAGGCGGCATCTTTAGCCGTAGCGCCAAGTCGATAAACATCACGCCAGAAATGCAGCAGGTCTTTGGTATCAAGGAAGAACGCCTGTCGCCTAATGAACTGATCCGCGCCATGCTCAAATCCAAGGTCGATTTGATCTGGAACGGGGGTATCGGTACCTATGTGAAGGGCTCTGACGAAACCGATGCTGATGTGGGCGACAAAGCCAACGACACCCTGCGCATCAACGGCAACGACTTGAACTGCCGGGTGGTCGGCGAGGGCGGCAACCTTGGCTTGACCCAGCGCGGTCGTATGGAAGCCGCCGCCAAAGGCGTGCGCGTCTACACTGACTTTATTGACAACGCGGGCGGGGTGAACTGCTCCGACCACGAGGTCAATATCAAGATCCTGATCGATGAAGTGGTCAAGCGCGGCGACATGACCGACAAGCAGCGTAATCAACTGCTGGCGGAAATGACCGATGAGGTGGGCGATCTGGTGATCCTGGATAACTACCGCCAAAGCCAGGCGCTGGATCTGTCGGCTATTCTGTCCGATCAGGCCATGGGCCCTTACCGCCGCTTTATCAGCGAGCTGGAAGCTACAGGACAAATTGATCGCGAGCTGGAATTCCTGCCCACCGATGATGTGCTCAAAGAGCGGGCCAGCAACGATCAAGGGATGCGTCTGCCGGAGTTGTCGGTACTGATATCCTACGCCAAGAGTACCTTGAAAGGCGACTTGATCACCTCTGATGTGCCGGACGATCACTATATTCATAGGCATCTTGAGCGGCTATTCCCATCGGTGCTGGTGGAGCGCTTCAAAGATGAAATGTACGAGCATCGTCTTAAGCGCGAAATCGTTGCGACGCAGGTCGCCAACGATCTGGTTGATCACATGGGTATCGTCTTTGTGCGCCGCCTGATGGACTCCACCGGCGCAGGGCGTGCCGACATCGCTCGCGCTTACATTGTGGCCCGCGATAGCTTTAACTTGCCCGGCCTATGGGCGCAAATTGAAGCCCTCGACAATCAGGTGCCCAACCGCATTCAGTACTCGATGATGCTCGATCTCATGCGCTTGATCCGCCGTGCCACGCGCTGGTTTGTGCGCCAGCACTTGGGGCTTTCGACACAAGATACCATTGAGTACTTCGCTCCTCGTTTGACGCAGTTGCAGGAAGGTATTGGTGAGCTGCTCAGCGGTGAAGAGCTTAGCGCTTGGAACTCGCGCCGTGACGAGTTGTTGGAGGCGGGTGTGCCTGAAGCTTTGGCGTCCACTGTCGCGGCGTCATCCAGTCTTTACGCCGGGCTAGGTATCATCCAGGCGGCGCGTCTGACCAATGAAAAACCGCAGCGGGTGGCAGAGGTGCTGTACGAAATTGGCAGCCGCCTGGAACTGCCGTGGATGATTCAGCAGGTAACTCAATTGGAAGTGCGCGACGCCTGGCAGGCCCAGGCGCGGGAAACCTTCCGCGACGACATCGAGCGCCAGCAGCTTGCGCTGACCACCAGCGTGCTGAAGCTCGACGCGGGAAGCCGTGATACCCAGGAGCGGGTGGCGCAGTGGCTGGATCAGCACGCCGACCTGCACCGCCGTTGGTGCCGTCTTATTGAAGAGGTGCGCGGTGGCAGTGAGGGTGGCTTTGCGCTCTTCGCCGTTGCGGTGCGCGAGCTGGTAGACCTTGCCGAGAGCGATAGCGAAGCGTAAACGCTTTTCCAGACGTTAGCGTCACCCACACCGCCCCCGAGCTTCTCGGGGGCGGTGTTTTTGTTTGTGGTCAAGCTGTCGGTAACAAACCTGTCTGCGATTGAAGCAGGGTTTGCGATATACTGTGCGCCGCCCGCTAAGCAAACCGTTAAGCTGCCCTGGAGAGACGCTGACAATGTATAACCTCGCACGCTCGCTATTCTTTCGCGTTGATCCAGAAACGTCCCACGGTATGGCGCTGGGCGCATTGGATGCACTGCATCGTGTCGGTGGGGTAACGCGGCTATTTGGTAAACCGGTAAACGATCCCGTCGAGCTGATGGGGCTGCGGTTTGCCAATCGAGTAGGCTTAGCTGCTGGGCTGGACAAGAATGCCGACCACCTCGATGCGCTTGGCGCGCTGGGCTTTGGCTTTGTCGAAGTGGGTACAGTGACGCCTAAGCCGCAGCCAGGCAATCCGAAGCCCCGGCTGTTTCGCTTAGCGCAGCACGAGGCGATCATCAACCGCTTTGGCTTTAACAATAAAGGGGTTGGTCATCTGATCGAGCAGGTCAAACAGCGCCACTACGGCGGCATTGTGGGCATCAATATTGGTAAAAACCTGACGACGTCGGTAGAGCGGGCGTTGGATGACTACCTGGTGTGTTTAGACGCGGTGCACCCTTATGCGGATTACATTGCCGTTAACGTCTCCTCGCCGAATACGCCGGGGCTGCGCAGCCTTCAGTTCGGCGAACAGCTGGACGCGCTATTGGGGCCGATTCGCGCGCGAGCTACACAGCTCAATGACCAAACGGGTCGCAACGTACCATTGCTGATTAAGATCGCCCCGGATATGAGCGCTGAAGAAGTAGCCTTAATGGCGGCAAGTATCGAGCGCAACGCCCTTGATGGCGTGATTGCCACCAATACCACGGTTTCCCGCGAAGCCGTGCAGGGCGATCCTCAAGCGGATGAAGCCGGTGGGCTCTCGGGGAAACCGGTCTTTGAGGCCTCCAATCGTGTTATTCGTCAACTGCGTGAACACCTGCCTGCGTTGCCGATTATTGGCGTAGGCGGTATTGATAGTGCCGCTGCGGCCCAAACCAAGATCGCCGCTGGAGCAGATTTAGTACAGCTCTATTCAGGCTTGATCTACCAAGGGCCTAAACTAGTCGGTGAGTGCGCAAGGGCACTGAAAGCTAGCAGTTGAGTGAGCAGCGGAGCAGTGTTGGCATAAACACGCACTAAAAAGCCCACTTTAAAGTGGGCTCACTGAAAACCTTTCGTTTAGAATCTTTCTTTTCAAACTTTGAAAAATAAAACGTTAGGCCATGACTAAGGGATTTTTGTGGATGCCCGAGATGCCGGTCATCCCATCCCACTGGTCGCCGCGACCTTCACGCCAACCGCTCATCCAGTATTCGCGTAAATTGATATCTTGACTGGGACAGTCATCACGAGAACGACCCGATACACCCGCTTTGTAGCCGTGGACATAAGCCCGCTGGAAGCGATCACGTTTTTGCCGTTTCATTGGCTAACCTCTTTTCTCGAAAGTCTTTGTTTCACGAAAGCCTTTGATAAGAAATAGGATGTCGTCTAAGCAATTGCACTAGAAATGCTCAAACACATCACTACTCCGAGAGCTTGCTTCAAGAGCGAGACGCCGCCTCAACGCAAATGTCTGGCACTCACGGGCTGAACGGGTCGAACGGCTATCTCATACAGAAAACTCTTGCAAAGAAGACTTATATGCCATTGGTCAAATCAAGTTAAAGCTCTAGTCTTGAACCGACCCCTGACAAGAAACGTACGCGTTTTTCAGTAGCTACTCTCTTATTGTTAGACCATGATGGTGTCATCTGTCGACTACCAAATTGTCATAAAACGTAAACTCATTTGCTATATACAGGAATTTCGCGCCCTTACGCGCCGCTATTATCATGACCGAGTCGAATCAAAACGCCCCCTTGAGTCTGCTAGCCACTTGTCCGAAAGGCATTGAAGGCTTGCTCCACGATGAACTAGTGGCATTGGGCGCCACGCCGGGCAAAACCACTGTGGCGGGGGTTTACTTCACCGCCAGCCAAGCCATCGCCTACCGCGTATGCCTGTGGTCGCGATTGGCCAACCGGGTTATCTTAACCTTAGTGCGCGAGTCGATGATCGACACCGCCGAGCAGGTGCGTGATGTGGTTGCCCGCATTGCCTGGACTCAACACTTGGCGCCAGGCAACACGCTGGCAGTCGATTTTCACGGCCGCAGTGAACATATTCGCCACACCCGTTTTGGCGCGCAAACCGTTAAAGACGGCGTGGTTGATGCACTCCAACTGGCGGGGCAGGAACGCCCCAACGTTGATACCAAAACGCCGCATTTGCGTATCTACGCCCACTTGCACCGCATGAACTTAACCATTGGCCTGGATCTCTCTGGTGAAAGCCTGCACCGTCGCGGCTACCGCCGGGATGTAGGCCATGCGCCGCTAAAAGAGAATTTGGCCGCTGCACTGTTGGTCCGCGCGGGTTGGCCAGAGCGCTTCAAATCAGGGGAGCCGTTGATTGACCCGCTGTGCGGTGCAGGCACGCTGCTGATTGAAGCCGCCATGATGGCCGCCGACCAGGCTCCGAACCTTAACCGTGAACGTTTCGGCTTCCACGGCTGGGCAGGGCACGATGACGAAGCGTGGCGGGAACAGAAGCGCGAAGCCGAAGCGCGGGCTTCGATAGGTCGCAAACGCTGCAAAGCTCAGCTATTAGGCTTTGACCAGAGCCCTGCAGCACTGACAGCAGCAAAATCCAATGCCATGCGCGCAGGCATACCAGCCTTGATTAGCCTGCATGGGCAGAGCCTGGCCCAGCTTACCCGGCCAGATACGCTCACCGCCGAACGCGGCCTGCTGATCACCAATCCTCCTTACGGCGAGCGCCTGGGTGAGTTGCCTGAACTGGTGCGTCTCTATGCCCAGCTGGGTGAGAAAGCCAAAGCGCTATTCCCAGGCTGGACGCTGGCGGTGTTTACCGGCAACCCTGATCTCGGCCACCGATTGGGGATGCGTGCGCACAAACAGTACGCGCTTAAAAACGGTGCCCTGGATGCCAAGCTGCTACTCATGGAGATTGGGGGTGCCGAGCACCTACCTGCCGTTAGCGATACAAAGCCGGTTCAGAGTGAGAGCGATTCAGTGGCGCTACCTAGTGAAGAGGCTAGCGAAGAGCAAACGGCTCATAAAAACCAAGACAATGCGCAGATGTTCGCCAATCGACTGATTAAAAATCAGAAGCGCTTGAAGAAGTGGCTGAAGCAGAGCGGTGAAACCAGTTATCGCGTGTATGACGCTGATATGCCCGAGTACGCTTTGGCGGTGGATCGTTACGGTGATCGTGTGCACGTGCAAGAGTACGCGGCGCCCAGTTCGATCAACCCGGCTCAAGCGCAGAAGCGCTTGTACGATGCCTTGGAAGTCATGCCCGAGGCGCTTAACGTTGACGCCAGCAAGATTTATATCAAGCGCCGTGAGCGCCAAACGGGCAGCGCCCAGTATCAAAAGCGCGCTGCCAGCGGCGAACGCTTTGAGGTGCAGGAGGGTGAGGCAAGGCTATGGGTCAATCTGCGCGACTATCTCGATACCGGGCTGTTTCTTGACCACCGTCCGGTACGTCGGATGCTGGGCGAAATGGCCGACGGCAAGCGCTTTTTAAACCTGTTCTGTTACACCGCCACAGCGACCGTACAGGCGGCCTTAGGCGGCGCCAGTGACAGCGTGAGCGTGGATATGTCCAACACCTACCTGGAGTGGGCCAAGGACAATTTTGCGCTAAATAAGCTCGATCCACGGCTACATCGCGTGGTTCGTGACGACTGCTTCCGCTGGCTGGAAACCGCCAACGCCGAATTTGATCTGATCTTTATGGATCCGCCGACGTTCTCCAACTCCAAGAAGATGCGCGATACCCTCGACGTACAGCGCGATCACCCGCGGTTAGTTGAGCTCGCCATGGCGCGCTTGGCACCCGGTGGCACCTTGGTGTTTTCTAATAACCAACGCCGCTTTAAACTCGCTGAAGCGCTTAGCGAGCACTACGCGGTCGAGGATATTACCGGGCGCAGTTTTGACCCCGATTTCCAGCGGCGCACCAACCTGCACCACGTATTCCTACTTCGTCATAAGCTGTCATAAGAGAGCTAGTATGAAGAGAACTAGTATGAAAAGAGTTAGTATGAAAAGAGCCAGTATGAAGAGAGCTTCAGCATGATTCAGCTATCGCTTTACACAACCATGGGCTGCCATCTCTGTACCCAACTAGAGGCACTGGTAGCCGCACTGGCGAATCAAAAGGTGTGGCTGCACCACATCGAGATTAGCGACGACGACGCATTAGTAGAGCGCTATGGCGTTCGCATACCTGTGCTGGTGGATGGTGATGGCAATGAGCTGGATCGGGGCTTTGAGCTGGAGCGATTGAGTGCGTGGTTACGCGAGCGCGGCTGGCTGGATGAAGCGGCGCTAGCGGCGTTTACAGCACCGCC
Organism: Halomonas alkaliantarctica; assembly: GCF_029854215.1. Lineage (NCBI taxonomy): Bacteria > Pseudomonadati > Pseudomonadota > Gammaproteobacteria > Oceanospirillales > Halomonadaceae > Vreelandella > Vreelandella neptunia. Next base: position 1,290,635 of record NZ_CP122961.1, read on the forward strand.
AGACACCACGCCGCCTAAAGGCGCCCATAAGCGTGATGGTCGGCGTTTCTTAAGTTAATAAGTGCATGCATGGGGTTAGCTAAGAACAGGAGACTAGCGCGCTAGGCTTAAAGTACATCCAGCAACGATAGCTGGCGCATCGCTTCCTGGCCTTCCGGGGTATTGTCGGCCACTTCCAGCACCTTGCGAAAGCCCCGCGAGGACTGAATAGTGGTTTCATCTTCCAGCCACATATGGGCTTGATCCAGAGTATCGGCTAGCTGATGTTTCAGGCCGCCAAATTGGGTGCCGATTTGGCCCCAGGCGCGGCTGAAAATCCAGTCACCAAACATATCCTGGTGAATATGAACCAACACATAGTCATGGTTGGTTTCCCAGCGTACGATCACAACACTCTCCTTACTTAACCTTTAAAAGATAGCCTTTAAACACGCCTGCCCATCAAGCCGTCGCGGGCGTATTGTAAAGCCCGGATACCCAAACGCCTATGAAACTTGTCATCGACGCCAATATCCCCGCTGCCGAGCGCTGCTTCGGCCATTTCGGTTCGCTCACCCGCGTACCAGGGCGGGAGATAAACGCCGCCCATCTTCAGAACGCCGATGCGCTCATCGTGCGCTCCATTACCCAGGTCAACGATCAGCTGCTTGCCGATAGCCCCGTGCGCTTTGTTGGCACCTGCACCATCGGCACCGATCATATTGACCAAACTGCGCTTGCCCAGCGCGATATCGATTTCGCCAGCGCGCCAGGCTGCAACGCCGAAGCGGTGGTTGATTATGTGCTGAGCAGCCTGCTGACCCTGGCGGAACGCGATGGCTGGGCACTTAGCGAGCGCACTGTGGGTATTGTGGGGGTGGGCAATGTGGGTAGCCGACTGCAGGCGCGACTAGCCGCCATGGGCGTGGCAACGCTGGCCTGTGATCCGCCCAGGGAAGAAGAGGGGGCAGAGGAAGGCTTTCACTCCTTAGACGCCCTGATTGAGCGCTGTGACGTGCTCTGCCTGCATACACCGCTAACCCGTCAAGGCCCCCACGCGACGTACCAGCTACTCAACGCTCAACGTATCGAGGAGCTGGCGCCGGGGTGCGTGCTGCTCAATGCCGGGCGCGGCGATTGCGTGGATGGTTTAGCGCTGCGCAGCCGCCTTGCGGGTAAGGGCGATATCAGCGCCATACTGGATGTGTGGGAGAAAGAACCCGATATCGATGCTGGCCTGCGTGATCTGGTCTCTATGGCAACACCGCATATTGCCGGGCATAGCCTGGACGGCAAGCTACGCGGCACCTGGATGATTCAGCAGGCGCTGGCTCACCACTGCGGTCAGCCAAGCGATCTTACATTTGCTGATATTTGCCCACCCCCCTCGCTGGCGTCGCTGCATTTGCAGCACGCACTGCCTCCTGAAGATGCGCTAAGACTTTGCATGAGAGCGGTTTATGACGTTCGTCGTGACCACGATGCGCTCCAGCGCCAAACGCAGCACCACGGTATGCGAAAAGGCTTTGATGGCTGCCGAGTCAACTACCCGCTAAGGCGCGAATTCGCCACGCTCAACGTGCAGCTGTCAGGGGAGGCGGTTGCACTGGAAGGCATACTGCGTGGAGCAGGGTTTACGGTAACGCGAGCAAACTAGTGAACAATAGGCAGTGAAAAACAGCCAGTGAAAACCGTCGCCGAATAACAGTAAGGCCCGCAGATGCGGGCCTTAAATATATAGAGCTGCTAGACAATCTTACTGGCGATAAGCGGCTTCTTTCAGCGCGCGAATGCGCTCATCCAGCGGCGGGTGGCTGGCAAATAGCTTTTCCACCAGCGAACGCGTTTGGCCTTTGGTGATGGCCATGGCGCGCAGCGTGTCTGGCATTTGATCGGGCATTTCCGTTTCGGTTTTCAAGCGTGCCAGCGCGCTGACCATCGCATTGGTACCCGCCAAGCGCGCACCTGCTTCGTCGGCGCGGTATTCGCGGTAGCGCGAGAACCAGGCGACAATAGCTGAGGCTAAAATACCGAATACAATTTCAGCGACCATCACCACTGCGAAGTAGCCCATAAAGCCCAGTCCGCCTTCGCCATCGCTGCGGCTGCGCAGGAAGTTATCGACTAGATGTGCCACTACCCGGGCAAAGAACATCACAAAGGTGTTCACCACGCCCTGTATCAGCGCCAGCGTTACCATATCGCCGTTAGCGACGTGACCAATTTCGTGAGCCAGTACTGCGCGAACTTCCTCCGGGCGCATACGATTCATCAAGCCTGCCGATACGGCTACCAGCGCATCGTCTTTGTTCCAGCCTGTAGCAAAAGCGTTCGACTGCTGGGCCGGGAATATACCCACTTCCGGGGTTTTGATACCCGCCTCGCGAGAGAGCTCAGCGACCGTGTCCAGCAACCACTGTTCGGTGGAATTGGAGGGCGTTTCGATAATCACTGTGCCAGTGCTGCGCTTAGCCATCCATTTGGAGATAAACAGCGAGACGATGGAGCCCGCCATACCGAAAATAAAGCAGAAAATCAGCAGGCTGGTGAAGTTGATGCCCTGGCCGCGCAGATAGCCCTCTACGCCTAGCACGCGCAGAGTAATACTGGCGACCAGCAAAACCGCTATGTTGGTGCCTAAAAACAGCAGAATTCGCATCATGGTGCAGGTTCTCCCCTAAAGTTCATCGAAGCATTACTAGATTAATGGCTTAGATACGTGCTGTTCATGGCAGTTTCAAGTCATGGCTACAAAACCTACTGCCGATAGCGCGACAAGAAATTGGCAAAGCGGTCGAGTGCATCGCCTAACTGGTCGGCCCAGGGTAGCGTCACGATGCGCACATGGTCCGGCTCGGGCCAGTTAAAGGCCGTGCCCTGCACCAGTAATATTTTTTCCTGCAGCAGCAGATCAAGCACCATCTGCTGGTCGTCTTTGATATTGAAGACCTTGGGATCGAGCCGCGGAAAGGCGTACAGCGCGCCTTTAGGTTTCACGCAGGAAACGCCGGGGATTGCATTCAGCTTTTCCACGGTAATATCGCGCTGGGCCAGCAGCCGCCCGCCGGGCAGGATTAAATCGTTAATCGATTGATAGCCACCCAGCGCGGTTTGAATGGCGTGCTGGGCGGGCACGTTGGCACATAGCCGCATGGAGGCCAGCATATTCAGTCCCTGGATATAGTCCTGAGCGTTTAGCTTGGCCAAGGTGCCGGAGATAATCATCCAGCCCGAACGAAAGCCCGCACAGCGATAGCTTTTGGAGAGCCCATTCATGGTGATGACCAGTTGGTCATCGTCCGCTAGCGCGCCCGTCGCGGTGTGCTCAACACCGTCATACAAAATCTTGTCGTAGATCTCGTCAGAGAACACCACCAGGTTATGCTGCTTGGCGATCGCCAACACCTCTTTCACCACGGCAGGCGGATACACCGCGCCGGTCGGGTTATTGGGGTTGATTAGCACAATGGCCCGAGTATGGCTGGTGATCTTGGCGCGAATATCTGCCATGTCGGGCGTCCAGTCCGCCTGCTCGTCGCACAGGTAGTGCACCGCGTGACCACCGGAAAGGTGGGCGGCGGCGGTCCAGAGCGGGTAGTCCGGTGCGGGAATGAGCACTTCATCGCCGTCATTCAGCAGTGCTTGCATGGCCATCACGATCAGCTCAGACACACCGTTGCCGATGAAGATATCCTCAATACCCACGCCGGGAATCTGCTTGCGCTGGCACTCCTGCATAATCGCTTTACGGGCAGAGTAGAGGCCTTTGGAGTCGCAGTAGCCCTGGGCCGTGGGCAGGTTACGCATCACATCCTGGAGAATCTCTTCCGGCGCCTCAAAGCCAAAGGGCGCAGGATTGCCGATGTTCAGCTTGAGGATTCGCTGACCTTCCTCTTCCAAGCGCTTGGCATGGTCGAGCACCGGGCCACGAATGTCATAGCAGACATTGTGCAGCTTATGAGATTTCTTTAACGGTTGTGGTTCGTGTGACTGCGGGGTATCCATGAGGTGTCTGTCCAAAAGTAGCTAGAGGCCTAAAAGTGTCCAAAAAGCATGAGTGTCTAAAACAGCGCCCACAAGCCATTTTCGGCTATAGAGCTACTAGGCCATTATGCGTCGGAAAGTGCTTGATTGTCTTCGTCGTTTTGCACGGGCGGCGGTGGAATATCCGCAGGCGTTTCGAGCGTTAGCCTGCCCAGCTTGCCGTCGCGTAGTTCATGAAGCAGTACTTCGGCGCCGCGGTGCAGATCCACCGCGCCACCGGGGCGCAGGCCGCCACGGCGGGCAGCGATATCTTTCAAGATCGCGTTCCCATCGAAGCCTGCAATGGCGAGAAAATCGGGCTTTTTCGGGCCATCCGCATCAATGTCGTGGGGAATGTCTGGCGCGGCGTAAGGCGGCAGCTCTTTGAGCTTATAACGCTCGGTGAGCGCGTCGGGGTAGCGCTTGGCCAGCTCTGCGCTAGTGACAATCGCCACATCGGTGTACTCGATAGCGGTATCGCGAATGGCGCCGGTGGCAGCGAGGCGATAGGCGCTAGCCTGATCCTCAATTTTCGGCCACAGCACCCCAGGGGTATCGGTAAGCGCCACACGTCCATCAATACGCACCTTTTGTTGGCGCTTAGTGACCGCAGGCTCGTTGCCAGTTTTGGCGATTTTTCGCCCGGCCAGGCCGTTAATCAGCGTCGATTTACCCACGTTAGGAATGCCCATTACCATCACGCGCACATCCCGGTCGGCGCGAACGGCACCGGCCAGCTCATGGCATAGCTTGGGAATCTTTTTTAGTTCGCGGGTATTGGTGGTGGTGACAGCCAGAGCGCGCATATTTTCTTGGGCATCGAAATAAGCGACCCACTCGGCCGTCCGTTCTGGGTCGGCGAGATCCGCTCGGGAGAGAATTTTCAGCACCGGCTTATGGCGCGTTAGCTCGGCCAGCATCGGGTTGGCGCTGGAGTAGGGCAGACGCGCGTCGAGTACCTCGATCACGACATCGATCTCTGGCAGTACCTCCGCAATCTGGCGGCGGGCCTTGTTCATATGTCCTGGAAACCAGCCGAGCATGAATCTCTCCTACAAGTACAAAATAGCGGCACAAAAAAGCGGGCGATCATTCTAGCAGATGACGCCCGCCTTGCCGGGTTTCCTTGCGAGGATTTAGCGCTGATTACTCGTCAGGGTGAAATTCCAGTGATACCGAGTTAATGCAGTAGCGCAACCCGGTGGTGTCGGGTGGTCCATCGGGGAACACGTGGCCCAGGTGAGCATCGCAATGGGAACAGACCACCTCGGTACGCTGCATGCCGTGAGTGGTATCCGTATGTTCCTCAACGCAGCGGCTACCTAACGGCCTATCAAAGCTTGGCCAGCCGCAGCCAGCGTCAAACTTATGCTCGTTTTCGAACAGCGGCGCATGACAACAGACGCAGTGGTAAATACCCTGTGCATCGCGCACCTGATAGTCGCCGGTGAAAGGGCGCTCGGTGCCTTTTTCACGCGCCACGCGGTACTGCTCTGGCGTGAGCTGTTGTTGCCACTCGTCAGGGGATTTTTCAATTTTCGCCATGGGGTTCTCCTCTCCCTCTGGTTTGCCACTTTTCAGAGGCTTATTAAGCAGGCTAGCTTAACACTCTGCTGAGTGACAGCGAGTCGCCTGCTCAAGTTCAGCAAGTACGAACCCCCGAATGTGTATTTAAACGCTGGCCGCGCCGCCGTTACTGCGCGGGTCGTGGGCGCTCTCTATTAATCCATCTGGATGATGCACGATGCCACCTGCATGCCCCATGGTGTCGCTAAAGGCATCAGGCAGGACTTCCACATCGTGGCCAGCCGTTGCCAATGCGGAGACTAAGCTCTCATCAAAGCGTGCTTCCAGTTTCAAGTTAGTGCTGGTTTCACCCCAGGTGCGCCCCAGCAGCCAGCGAGGCGCCGTGATTGCCTGCTGCAGCGGCATGCCGTGCAGCGCATAGCGCGAAAATACTGCCGCCTGGGTTTGCGGCTGGCCTTCCCCGCCCATGGTGCCGTAGACCATAGTGCGGCCATCATTAAATTTGGCCAGCGCCGGGTTAAGGGTGTGGAAAGGCTTGCGGCCAGGGGCTAAACCGCGCAGGTCGTCGGGGTTAAGCGAAAAGCTGATGCCGCGGTTTTGCCACAGTACGCCGCTTTCTGGCAGCACCACGCCACTGCCAAACTCCCAGTAAATGCTCTGGATAAAACTCACCGCACGCCCTTCGCTGTCCACGGTGCCCATCCAAATGGTGTCGCCTGGAGCGGGTTCGTGAGGCCACGGTAGAGCGCGCTGTGGGTCAATTTGAGCCGCTTCCCGGCCAATATTCTCTTCGCTGAGTAACGCCTGCAGCGGTGTTGGTACGCGGTCGGGGTCAGTGACGTTTTGGTCGCGCAGAATAAAGGCGCGCTTGGTCGCTTCGATTAGCCCGTGTAGGTGGTCGAAACCGTTGGGCTCTGCGGCTTTTAAGCGTTCGTAGATGCCTAAAATCATTAATGAGGCCATGCCCTGGGTCGGTGCAGGCAGGTTATACAGCGTGGCATCTTGTAGCGTTACTTCCAGTGGCGTGAATCGCTGGGCGCGGTAATCATGAAAGTCAGCTAAACGCAGTGGGCTGCCCACTGCTTCCAAGTCTTTCGCAATGCTGGCGGCCAGTTCGCCGCGGTAGAAGTCATCTAATCCGGCTTCCGCCAATCGCTTGAGGGTCGCGGCCAAGCGCGGTTGACGCAGCCGTTCGCCTTCACGAGGTACCTGGCCGTTAAGCAGCAGGGAATCACTAAAGCCAGGACTTTGAGACAGGCGCTCAACGTGTTTGGCGGTGAGTGCTTCCTGGCTTTGCGTGACTGAAATACCCGCTTCGGCATGATGAATGGCGTCGGCCAGCAGCGTGGTGAGAGGCAGCTGCTTACCCCATGCGGATGCCACGTTCAGCGCTTCATGCCAGCCGCCAATGGTACCCGCCATGGTAAGCGCAGCTTTAGGGCCGCGCTCGGGAATCTGCGTTTCACCCGCATAGAAATCTGCATCGGCGAGCCCCGCCGCCGGGCCGCAGGCGTCAATGGCAATAGGCGCTTTGCCCGGTTCATGAATCAACCAGAAACCATCGCCACCCAGGGCGTTCATATGCGGATATACGACCGCAATGGCAGCGGCAGCCGCGACCATGGCTTCCACCGCGTTACCGCCCTGTTTAAGCACATCGCGCCCGGCGCTGGCAGCTAAGTGATGAGGGGCGACGCAGCTGCCGCCGTAACTACGTTGGGTATGAAGCATCTTTGATTCCTTATTATTAAGTAAGTGCTAAGACAGATCGTTACCAGCCAATGGCTTCGGGCAACCAAGTAGCAATGCTGGGGAAGGTAAATACCAGCGCAACGGCAACAAACTGTAAGCCGATAAACGGCAAGGCGCCTTTGTAAATATCCAGCGTCGAGACTTCTTTCGGCGCTACGCCCTTGAGGAAAAACAGCGACCAGCCAAAAGGGGGAGTTAGAAACGATGTTTGCAGCACCAGCCCCACCAGAATGCCCAGCCAGACCATATCGACGCCCATCTGCACAAAGAAGGGCAGAAACAGCGGTAGGGCAATATAGCTGATCTCAATCCACTCGAGAAAGAAGCCCAGCACAAACATCAGCAGCAGCATGAATAGCATCGCGCCTAACTCGCCACCGGGCACCCAGTCGAACATACGGGCGACCAAGTGCTCGCCGCCCAAGCCACGAAATGCCAGGCCAAACACCTGTGCGCTGATCAAAATAAAGAACACCATGGCCGAGATCACCAGCGTGGCCTTGGCGACCTCTTTGAGTAGCGCAAAGGTTAACCGCCCCGAGCATGCCACAATGACCAATGCTCCTAGCGCACCCATGGAGGCCGCTTCAGTAGGCGCGGCAATGCCGCCAATAATCGACCCTAAGACCGCAAACACCAACCCCACTGGCGGGCCCACCACAGTAATCACTTTGCGTATCAGCTGACCCCGGCCCATTGCTGCTCGTTCCTCGGCAGGAATCGGCGGCATTAAGTTGGGGTAGAGCTTGGCGATCACCAGAATGGCAATAATATAGACCGCCGCTAGCGTTAGCCCCGGCACCATGGCCGCTGCGAACATCGTTCCAACCGATTCGCCCAAAATTTCGGCCAGCAGAATCAGCACCAGACTAGGTGGAATAATCTGACCTAAGGTGCCGGATGCGCAAATCATCCCGGTGGCCAGGGTTTTAGGGTAGCCGCGGCGTAGCAGCGTCGGTAGCGTGAGCAGGCCAAGGGTAACGATAGTGGCGCCGACAATGCCGGTGGCGGCGCCTAACAGCACACCAACGAGAATGATCGCCACGCCCATGCCGCCTGAGATGCCGCCAAAAAGGTGGCCGATCACATCAATCAGCTCCTCGGCCAGCTTCGACTTCTCCAGCATCACCCCCATAAATACAAACAGCGGTATGGCCATAAAGGTGTAATTGGTGACTACCCCATAGATTCGGGAAGGCAGCAGGTTAAACAGCATCGGACCAAAGCCAATGTAGCCAAAGAAAAAAGCCGTCGCCGCGATACTGATGCCTACCGGAATACCAATTAGCAGGAATACGAAAAAAGCCACGATCATGCCGATCGCTAGCCATTCATTGGGAGACATGCGTTATTCACCTCGTGTGGGTAGGGCAAGCACTTGACGCAGCGCGTGGGCCAACCCTTGCAGCGCGAGAAGGAGAAAACCGAATGGGATCAGAGATTTGAGAAGCCAACGCAGCGGCAGGCCGCCGGGGTTAGGCGACGCCTCGCCGCGGGCGAACGACTGGGCGATCCAGGGCAGCGTCAGCCAGGCGATATACAGCCCCATCACCAGCAGCAAGAGTCCGCCGATCACTTCGATCACTCGTTGCAGCCCTGCGGGAAAACGCTCATAGAAAACGTCGACGCGCACCTGCTCACCCATCAACAGCAAGTACGACATGCCAAACAGCGCGATAGGCGATATCAAGTGCCACTGCAGCTCCTGTAGCCATACTGCACCAAAACTGAACGCATAGCGCATCAACACATCGCCAGCGACGAGTCCTACTAAAGCCACGCAGGTCCAGGCGGCGATCCAGCCAAATAGCCGAACCACCGCCTCAACTCCGTGGACAAAATATGCCACGGCTCGCATATCAGACTCCGATAATGTCGTTTAACCACGCACGTTCACTGGCACCTGCCCAGCGGTCGTGCTTGGCTTTAAACGCCATGTAGCTATCGTGCACTTTGCGAACCAGCGGGTCGGCGTTGGCCTCTGTTTCCAGGGTGTCTTGAGTGGCTTCGCGCAGCGCATCGACAACGGGAGTGGGAAGCATACTGGCAGTGACGCCTTCGTTTTCGACCAAGTCCGTCAGCGCTTCACCGTTAACGGCTTCCGACCAGGTTACGCTCTCCAGGCAAGCTGCCATGCAGGCGGTTTTGACGATCATCTGAAGGTCTTCTGGCAGGCTGTCCCAGTGGGTTTTCGAGATCAGCAGTTCGCCCGTAGTGGAGGGTTCGTGCCAGCCGGTGGTGTGGTAGAACTTGGCGGCGTTGTGTAGCCCCATACGGCGGTCTTGGAAAGGGCCTACGAACTCGGCCGCGTCAATTACGCCACGCTCCAGCGCGGGGAAAATTTCGCCACCGGGCAGTACGCGGGCATCTACACCAAGCGAAGAGTAAACCTGACCCGCCAAGCCAGGAACGCGCATGCGCAGCCCACTGAGCTGACTAATGTCTTCAATGGGCTCGCGGAACCAGCCGGTCATTTGCACGCCGGTATTATTCAGCGGGAAGGCCACCATGCCGTAGGGCTCATACACCTCGTGCCAAAGCTCCAAACCGCCGCCGTGGTAAAGCCACGCCATATGGCCCATAAAGCTCATGCCAAACGGAACGGTAGTGAAGTACTGAGCAGCAAAGGTGGTACCTGACCAGAAGTAGCTATTGGCGGCGTTCATTTCGATGGTGCCGCTTTGAACGGCTTCAAAGCCTTCAAAGGCTGGAATCAGCTCGCCGGATGAAAAATGCTGAATGTTGAGTCGCCCGCCGGACATGGCGTTGATTTTGGCGATCACATCAGTGGGGCTGCCAGGGCCTTCCACGTAAAAAGGCGAGCCGGGCGGGTAGGCGTTGGTCATACGCCAGTTAAAGCTCTCGGCAGATTGCGCACGAGCAATCGACGGGGCGCCCAATATAAGGCCAGCTGTGGAGGATACAGCGGCTGTGGTGAGAAACTTGCGGCGGGATAAGGACATAGCACACCTCGTTTATGGGGAATTGGTCGGTAAGGGCAACACAATGAGGTAGCAAAGGGTGTGCCATAAAAATCGATTTTATTATAAATAAAAGATTTTTAACGGTTTTGTCGGTGATGGAAGAGGAGGTTGGCGCTAAGAAAAATAAGTACTTGCACCGTTATGAAGCCCAATAAGCGCGTTGAGCACTCTCCGCGTGCACGACAGCGTCGTAAAACCTGCGCCTTGCTTTTAGGTAATTACTTGTAGGTAATTGAAAGCTAGCCAATTAGGCTAGTGGTGGGGAGAGAGCTTGACAGCTCAATAAGGTCTGAGTAACATACGCGCCACCTCGACGAGGCAATGCAACGTCCCATTCGTCTAGTGGTCTAGGACACCGCCCTTTCACGGCGGTAACAGGGGTTCGAACCCCCTATGGGACGCCACTTATTCTTTTTCGTTTAGAACTAGAGTAAGCGGTCGTCAGGGTTATCGGAATGCGGGAATAGCTCAGTGGTAGAGCATCGCCTTGCCAAGGCGAGGGTCGGGAGTTCGAATCTCCTTTCCCGCTCCACACGTCCCATTCGTCTAGTGGTCTAGGACACCGCCCTTTCACGGCGGTAACAGGGGTTCGAACCCCCTATGGGACGCCACTTCCGGTAGGTTAGGTAAAAAGCTAAGTAAGTGTTCTATAAGCGGGAATAGCTCAGTGGTAGAGCATCGCCTTGCCAAGGCGAGGGTCGGGAGTTCGAATCTCCTTTCCCGCTCCAGTTTTAGTAGTATCGGATCGGTAAGCGGTGGGTCGGGAGCTGGAACGCCAGCCCGGTCGATCTCCTTTCCCGCTCCAGTTTCAGGTGCCGGATTACTTTCTAGCTCCAAATAGTCCCATTCGTCTAGTGGCCTAGGACACCGCCCTTTCACGGCGGTAACAGGGGTTCGAACCCCCTATGGGACGCCATCTAGCGTTATACGTCGTTTTGTTTGCGTTGCGGGAATAGCTCAGTGGTAGAGCATCGCCTTGCCAAGGCGAGGGTCGGGAGTTCGAATCTCCTTTCCCGCTCCAGTTAAACAGTATCAGGTAGCTATGCCAACGTCGGGAACTGGAATGCCAGTCCTGCGACATGCCAGCCCTATAGCTCACCTTCTCCGCTAAGTTTCTACTAGCCCAAGCTTCTATTATATCAAGCTTCTTGGATTTCACTGCTTTATATGCAGTCTTCGTCTGTGTTCTTTTTGCCGATACTGAGTCAGTGACTTTCAGCCTAATAGGGCTCTGGCTAAAGGTCGTGGATGACCACGAACTGCTATTCTTTGATTTTTTTCCAAGCTCAGCTGGTTCGTCAGCGCTCCCTCCTGTCAGGCTATCATCGTCGTTCTAAATCATGTGAAGCTTGCCGCTTTGATGCTGGCAATTAGGCATCTTATTAATTTGAAGATAAGCCTTTAACTGACGCTATCACTTTCTATTACTTTTATTACTTTCTATTGCCGTCAGCGTCGGTCTCCACTGAGGCACGGCGCGGTGTGCGTTCACAACCAAAGCGCACGCAGATTTGATCCACGGCAATATGCAAGTGCGTAGCCTTGGCTATGATGGTGATCCAACGGTGCATAGCCTTGACGGGGATGTCTACCAGAACGGGATAGTACAGAGTAATCGTTTTTTCACAGTGAGTTAGGGTGCCCTGCGCGCGCGAAATTGATGCCACACAGATAACCCGGTTAACAGAGGATTAAAAAATGGCTTATGCAACGACCAATCCCTATACCGGGGAGACAATCAAAAACTTCCCCAACGCAACCGATGCAGAGGTTGCTCTGGCGTTAGATCGCGGCGATACAGCATTCCACAACTGGAAGAACACCCCCGTCCAGCAGCGGGTCACTATCCTGAAGAAAGCGGCTGACTTGCTGCGCGCTAATAGCGAGGAGTATGCAAAACTACTGACCCTGGAGATGGGCAAGCTGCTGGGCGAGGCGCAGGCGGAGGTCGAGCTGTCAGCTGCGATCTTCGAGTACTACGTCGAGAACGCCGAGCGGCAGTTGGCACCTGAGAAGTTGCCGTCCAAGGATCCGGTGGTGACCGATGCCTGGCTAGTGCACGAGCCGCTGGGCATTATCCTTGCGATAGAGCCGTGGAACTTCCCTTATTATCAGATCGCCCGGATCATCGCTCCTCAGCTTGCCGCCGGTAACGTGGTAGTACTCAAGCATGCATCCAACGTCCCGCAATCGGCTGCGCTTTTCGAGAAGCTGATGCTTGATGCTGGCTTGCCGGTTGGCGGGTTCAAGAATCTCTATGCAACGCGCGAGCAGCTGGAAGCCATCATTAACGATCCACGCGTTCACGGTGTTGCTTTGACCGGTTCTGAAGCAGCTGGCGCGGTGGTTGCTGCACAGGCTGGCAAGGCGCTGAAGAAGTCAACGATGGAGTTGGGCGGCGCCGACGCGTTTGTGGTGCTGGATGATGCCGACATTGACAAAGCCGTGAAATGGGCCGTGTTTGGCCGCCACTGGAACGCGGGGCAGGTGTGCTGTTCGTCCAAGCGGATCATCGTCGTCGAGGAGGTCTACGATGCCTTCCTGGAGAAGTACAAAGCCAGCGTCGCCTTACTCAAGGCAGGGGATCCCATGGATCCGACGACAACATTGGCGCCTTTGTCGTCCCAGAGCGCAGCGGACGATGTCCAAAAGCAAGTGGAAGATGCAATTAAGCATGGTGCTACGATGACCGTAATCGGTGCCGCAATACCCGAGCGCGGTGCATTCGTACAGCCCGTGCTGCTGACGGACTTGACGAAGGACAACCCTGCTTACTACTGGGAGTTCTTTGGTCCGGTATCTCTGGTATTCAGAGCCAAGGATGAGTCCGAAGCCATCGAGATTGCCAACGATTCTCCCTTTGGGTTAGGTGGGTCAGTGTTCACGCAGAACATTGAGCGAGGTCGCCAGGTGGCGGCTCAGATGTCTACCGGCATGGTTTACATCAATCACCCAACGGCAGTGAAGGCCGACTTGCCTTTCGGCGGCGTTCGTCGCTCCGGCTATGGCCGCGAGTTGATCGGCCTCGGACTGAAGGAATTCGTCAACCACAAGTTGATTAGCGTTACCGACATCGACGGTCAGTTCTGATCGTCGTACTCGGGAGTGCATTGTTAATGTGATTTTGCTTGCCAGCACGCCCGAAGTGGCGGTCTCGGCTAGCGCCTAGTTTCAATTTCTTCCCTGATGCATCAGCTACTTGCTAGGTGATGCTATCAGCGTGTCTAGCGCTTGGCTCAATTGCTCACCTTGAAAAAAGTCGTTTGCGCCCTAATGTTTGACCTTCACTTCTTATTTTGCTGACAGGACATTTTCATGGCCGAACCGGCATTGTCTATCCGTGGCCTCACCAAAGTGTATGGCAACGGCTTTCAGGCGCTCAAAGGTATTGATCTAGACGTCCAGCAGGGCGATTTTTTTGCTTTGTTGGGCCCCAATGGCGCCGGTAAATCCACCACCTTGGGTGTGGTGTGCTCGCTGGTGCAAAAGACGGCGGGCAAGGTCTCCATATTTGGCATTGATGTGGATAAAGACTTCGCCAAAGCCAAATACCAGTTGGGCGTGGTGCCACAAGAGTTCAACTTCAATCAGTTTGAGAAAGTGCTCGATATCGTGCTGGCTCAGGCGGGCTATTACGGTATGACCAGTCGCGAGGCCTTGCCCCGCGCTAAACAGCTGCTGACTGATCTGGGCCTATGGGAAAAACGCAACGGCAGCGCGCGCATGCTCTCTGGTGGCATGAAGCGCCGCCTGATGATCGCTCGGGCGCTGATGCATCGCCCCAAACTGCTGATTCTGGATGAACCAACGGCCGGGGTGGATATCGAACTGCGGCGCAGCATGTGGGAATACATGCGGCGGATTAACCAAGACGAAGGCACCACCATCATCCTCACCACTCACTACCTGGAAGAAGCCGAGAGCCTGTGCCGCAATGTGGCGATTATCAATAATGGCGACATTGTGCGTAATACCAGCGTGCGGGAGCTTCTGGCAGAACTTGATACCGAGACCTTCCTGATTGATTTGGCTGAGCCAGTTGCAGAAGTACCCCAGATCGAAGGGTTTGAGCTGCATCAGTTGGAGCCTACCCAGCTTTCGCTGCTGGTCCATCGCGGCCAGCGCTTGAACGATGTCTTCAATGCGTTGAGCGCGCAGGGCATTCAGGTGGTTTCCATGCGTAACCGAGCCAACCGCTTAGAGGAGATGTTTGTGTCGATGGTGGAAGGTAGTGGCCAAGGGGCGATAGATCAGCGCGTTGAGAAGAAGGAGGAGCGCGTATGAATGCCATGCAGACGCTGATCGCCCTATGGACGCTGGTGCTAAAAGAGATCAAGCGCTTTACCCGAATCTGGCCACAAACGCTGCTGCCACCGTCGATCACCATGGCGATGTACTTCATCATCTTCGGCAATCTCATTGGTTCACGGATTGGCGACATGGACGGCTTCAGCTACATGGACTTTATCGTCCCGGGGCTGATCATGATGTCAGTGATTACCAATAGCTACTCCAACGTGGCGTCGAGTTTCTTCTCAAACAAGTTCCAGCGTTCGATCGAAGAGCTGATGGTGTCTCCCATGCCCAATTGGGTGATTTTATCCGGCTTTATTTTAGGCGGCATGGCCCGTGGTTTGGGTGTGGGGCTGATTGTGACGGTCGTTTCGCTATTCTTTACACGCCTAACGATGGAGCATCCGCTGCTCACGGTATTGGTCGTAGTACTGACGTCTGCTCTGTTCTCCATTGGCGGCTTTATTAACGCCTTGCTGGCCAACAAGTTTGACGATATTTCTATCGTGCCGACGTTTATTCTTACGCCGCTGACCTATTTGGGTGGGGTGTTTTACTCAATCTCAATGCTGCCAGACTTCTGGCAGGGCGTTTCCATGCTCAATCCGATTTTGTACATGGTGAACGTCTTCCGCTACGGTTTTCTGGGCGTCTCGGATATCCCGGTAGTTTGGGCGCTTGCCGCAATTTTTGCTTTCATCATCGTGCTGTTTGTGGCGGCGCTGATGATGCTAGAGCGCGGTAAAGGCATTCGTAGCTAACCCATAACGTCATTAAGTAGAGAGCAGCAAGCAATGGCACATCGCCCCGACACCTTGGAACACGCGCCATTAGGGCGCGAATCCGCCTACCCTGAACATTATGACGCGGGGCTTCTCTATCCCATTCCCCGCGCGGCCAACCGAGCGCCGCTGGGGATTGAAGAGGGCGCCTTGCCGTTCGTGGGAGAAGACGAATGGCACGCCTTTGAAGTCTCATGGCTGAACAGCCGCGGTAAGCCTATTGTGGCCGTAGCACGTTTTCGCTTGCCGGCAGCCTCACCCAATCTAATTGAGTCTAAATCCTGGAAACTCTATCTCAATAGCTTCAACCAAACCCGTTTCTATACTCGTCAGGACGTGATGGAAACGCTTGCCAATGACCTCGCGGTTGCGGCAGGCGCTGAGGTGAGCGTTGAGTTGTTTGATGTGGATTCCCCCGAGCTTTCAGCACAGCACTTGCCAGGCGAATGCTTGGACGATTTAGATATCGCAGTAAGCGATTACACACCTAGCAACGCCCATCTCACGGTGGGAGCGGAGATCGTCGAAGAGACGCTTTACTCCCACCTGCTGAAATCTAACTGCCCCGTTACCGGTCAGCCGGATTGGGGCAGTGTGCTGATCCGTTATAAAGGGCCCAAAATCGACCGCGAAGGGCTGCTGCGCTACCTTATTGGGTTTCGTCAGCACCAGGATTTTCACGAGCACTGCGTTGAGCATATCTTTACCGACTTAATGGTCCAGGCAAAGCCCACGCAACTGCTGGTGTTGGCGCGCTACGTGCGCCGCGGCGGATTGGATATCAGCCCCTGGCGCGCAACGCCTGGGCTAACGCCACCTACGCCGCTGCGCCTAGCAAGGCAGTAAACGGCAATGTTGTAAATGACAGTGTTATTAATGACAGTGTTATAAATGACGATGCTATAAATGATGGTGCTACAGTAGCCTCACACGATTGGATTTGGAGTCATTAATGGACGCACTCACGCTGCTTCACGAACGTAGCTCAATGGGCAAGCTGATGGAGCCTGCGCCCAGCGGCGAACAACTCAGCGCCATTTATCAGGCTGCGCTACGTGCACCCGACCATAAGGAGCTGCGTCCCTGGCGCTTTATCGAGTTCAGCGGGGAAGGGCGTGAGCGACTTGGCGAGCTATTTGCCGAGGCAGAGTTTCAGGAGGACCCCAGCGCCGACGACGAAACGCTCAACTCAGCGCGCAAAAAACCGCTGCGAGCGCCGATGATTATCGCCGTGATTGCCAAGGTCACACCCGATCTCGAAAAAGTACCTAAAATGGAGCAGGTGATCTCCGCTGGGTGCGCGGCCCACGGCATACTGCTAGCCGCTCACGCGCTAGGCCTAGGCGCTATGTGGCGCAGCGGCAAGTATGCTTTCGACCCCGTGGTTCGCAAAGGGCTGAGCCTGGATGAGGATGACGAAGTCGTCGCGTTTATCTACCTGGGCACCTTAGGGGGCCGCCACAAACCCGTGCCACAGCATAACGTTGATGACTTTGTCGAGCGTTGGGACTAGGTATGAATCTGCCCCGTCAGCCAGGCATACCCCATCCCCGTTTGCCGCTGCCAGAAGGCCAGCCGGAAGACCTGGCCGCCTTTCAGCAGTGGCTAAGTGATGCCATCCCCATGGTGAGCGCGCTAGGCATAAACGAAGTGTCACGCCAGGACGATTCGCTAACCTGGCAGTTAGCCTTATCGCCTAACCTTAACGATAAGGGCACGGGGTTTGGCGGTGCGCTCACGGCGCAGACAACGCTGCAAGGCTGGTGCTGGCTAACGCTATGGCTGCGCGAGCGGGGCATTGCGCGGGATGTGGTCGTTGCCGAGGCTAGCCAGCGTTTTCTTGCGCCGGTAACGAGTGATTACCGCTTGGTATGCACGCCAGCTCTACCAGAAGGCCCCGCCCAGCTTGCCAACACGCTCGCAGAGCGCGGTAAAGGGCGTATAGCGCTAACCCAGCAGCTCTATTGTGGTGAGACACTTTGCCTGGAAGCCAACGGCAGTTATGCGGTGTTACCGTCACGCTAACCGAATGGGCAATCGGCCTGAAAAGGCTTGCTATTTCGAGGCTTAGCCAATAGTATATGCGCCGTTCTGTCACGAAAGGTTCAGCCTTTCAACAGCGACAAAACGCGGAGGGGTGTCCGAGTGGTCGAAGGAGCACGCCTGGAAAGTGTGTAAGCCGCAAGGCTTCGAGGGTTCGAATCCCTCCCCCTCCGCCACCGCATATCTAAGGGCATGTTTTCAAGGCTTTTCAATAGCTTAGAGGACATGCCTTTTTGCTTATTTACCACATGTGTTTACCACATCTCTTTAAGACATCTTCTTGAAACCCTGCCTCTAATGCCCTGTGCCCAATGTTGCTTTACACTTACTTTCTCTCAATAGATTTAGTTAGGGGTTTTGCATGGATATTTATGATTTATTCCGTGACAGTGTGTCGATAGAGAAGCTGAGTGGCGAAACTCTTGGGCCGGTGAAGGGCTTAGTCCAGAAGGGGAAAATCCAACTTCAAGCTAAGCACCCCTTAGAACCTGGAGATATATTGGTAAGGGAAATGCCTTTCGGTGAACCCGAGCGTTATGTGGTAAACGACCCTGGCTTCATGCAAGGTATTGATGATGATACTTCGCATTTTCAGGCAGAAGTAACCCGCGAAAGCAAAGCGAATGGTAGAGGTGATAAAGTTGGTGGAGATAGCTCCCCGAGACCCGCGCCAATCACTTACATAGTCTCCGGTGCACATGCTCGCTTCAACCAGAACTCTACCGATAACTCCATAAACGTCACCGTAGAGGCTGGTGAGTCTCTGTTTGAGGACTTGAAGAGTGAGCTTCGTTCCAACGTCACTGACCCGCAGCGTTTGGATGAGCTACTGTCTCTTGTCAGTGATATGCAAGCTTCGCAGCATGACAGTAAGAGTTTGAGTGAGAAGCTGGGGCAGTTCATCAGTAAGAGCGCGGATATTATGACGATTATTGCGCCATTCGTCCCAGCACTTACAGGCCTAGCAACAGGGGCTAGTTAACGGAAAAGCCAAGCTACCACTAGTTGCGCTTGCCCAAGCCAGGGGCACCGCCTTGGTAAATTGACGTAGTTGAGAATTCATTTGATAAAGACGAGTTTTTCTCAT
Source organism: Halomonas alkaliantarctica (assembly GCF_029854215.1). Taxonomy (NCBI): domain Bacteria; kingdom Pseudomonadati; phylum Pseudomonadota; class Gammaproteobacteria; order Oceanospirillales; family Halomonadaceae; genus Vreelandella; species Vreelandella neptunia. The sequence goes on from NZ_CP122961.1 coordinate 1,309,105, forward strand.
ACCGAGGGCGGTACTCACCTTTTCTTTCGTTGCGGCATTGCTTGCACATGATTGGCTTGGGGTTCCACTCAGGTAGGTAAGCGAAAGTGGCCTCACAAAATCGACATTTGTTGACTATCCAGTCGTTACGACGCGGAGCCTTCGCTTGAACATCTCTCGGTTTTAAAGGTTTCTTTTTTGGCGAGCTAAATGGTTGTGTTTTGTGTTTGTGAGACTGGCCGGTGTTTAGGTTCTCATAACCTTTAACTTTCAGGGCACTTGCCAAGTTTTCAAAATCACTGATCGTCAGATTTTTTGTTTCCGTTTTTCCTGAAGAGCGCTGGTTTAACATGTCTTCTTTTAGCGCTGCAAGCTTTCGCAGGTTCTCTAAATCCATGCCTTTCACCCTACAATTGGGGATTCTGTCAGCATACCAGAATGTGGCTACTATGTTCCTCACGCCACAGAGCCACATCCTCATCGTTGATAGTCTTTTCCCTGCCGACCGAGAGCCTTTCACTCTGCTTTGGATCGCTTGATGGGATGCTGGATGTGGTAATTTTCAAGTATAAATCTAAGTAGTAATACAAAATCGCGCTGTAGTTAGCCTTAGCATTTCATCATAGAATTCAACTCCCTTGCGAGCTACATCGATAACATCATTTGGATCAATGGATTCATCTTTATGGCTGGTAGGTGGTCGGTACTCCACCCCACGATTGTATACCGGCAAAAGCTTCGTACGGCCTGGGTTGAACTTGATATCTAGCTCACCATCAGCTTCATACCTGGCTGTTCCCCTTCCAGTGAAATCGCCTTTTGTTATAGTAATAGGCCTCCCAGAGTTGTTCGAGATGGTTGTATTTCCTGGGACCCTGTATGTAATTTCAGCTACCGTATGCTCATCCGCCCCTCTGGCATTGATGAGGTAAGACAGCAGTGGATCTTGGCGCCTAGTTCGATCGTATTGACCTTTCCACCCATTCCACGCTGGGTGATTTTTGAAATGTGCTTGCGATTTGTTCCATACCCGCTCCAAATGATGCAGAAAACCACGCCAATGCTTCTCAAAAGCATCGAGAGAGTCAGCATTCTCCATACCTATAACATGCACCGTAGCTTCATTGAGTTCCTGCTGAGGCTTATGTGGGGGTTCCATTGCATTTCCTCTATTTCAAACTGAGATATGAAAGATAAGTAAAAATAGTATCCAGAACGATTGATCGATGCTCCAGAGTCCGTAATGAGCGTTTAGCCGCGCGCTAATGGCCTATCCTTTCCGTATGTAATGACGCTCCAATTTACTATTTTCCCACGATGTAAGTGAGATGCGAAGTAGTGAGCATTAGCCTTTCTAGAGCTATTCCCCCGACAGTACCATCATAGGTAATGGCTTTATGAGTCTAACCATTAACCGCTATATCCGAGCTGTTTGAGAGCTAAAAAAATCACCCCACCGCAAAGATGAAGGTCAATAATCAAAGGTTATCATTTTTCTTAATTCCATAGCTTTTTATTATGATTTTGGAGGCTTTCATTGACTGTCAGAAAGTCTCGCTTGACTGATGTCGGAGAGATATCAAAACGCTCTGCTGTCGCCTCAATGCTGGCGCTAATCTCCTGGCACCAAAGAGCTACATCCTCATCGTTATGGTTTTCTCACTATCCTACGCCTTACCTTTAGCTAAGGCTCGTTTGATAGTTTCGATATCGCTTAGTTTCTCGTACCAAGTAAGTAATGTTCGTTTTTGCTGGTGTTAGTTGGTCTTGCTCTTCTGTTAGCTTAAAAATCAATATTTACAGTACAATATGCCGTCTACTGAAGGTTCGTCTTTGCACTCAGAATCACATGGAACATGTCATCAGTTATTACTGTTTGGTTTAGCTATCAGATCAATAATATCTGAGAGGTCACCTGTTTTAATAAACTGTGGGCCTTCCACCTGTGAGCCTTGCAATCTCGCCCAAATGATTCTGTACTCTTGTTGATATGCGAAAGTGCAGTCTTTAAACATCGCGCTATCAATTTTTGTATTTAAAGTTGTTTCGTATGGATCGTAATAATTGATTGGCCCGTGATGAAAATACCAATTGTTGTATGTTTGACTTCCTGCTCGCTCAATACGATTGCATAGCTCAGTGATATCATTAACTACTGCACAGTGAGTTGAGCCGTTAAAATCTGAGAATAAGCTTTCATCCCATGCCAATGAAAAGCAAAGCATATGATAATCAATGCCACCAGTGGTTCGAATTAAATTTCCTTTAGTTTTAATTTCCTCTCCTAGTAGTGTAGTGATGTTAATGTTATCTCCAAGAAACACTGCTCGTTTGTATTTTTCGTCATCCGCCCTTGCTACATCATTTTCCATTTCTAAGTAAGTTTGAGCAGATGCGAACCTGATAATGCCATTATGTATGTCTTCAGCGAAGCTCTTTTTTGTGTACCGAAATAGTTTTTCAGTTTGCCCTACCTTCAGTTTAGAATATAGTTTTTCTCTACTGCTCGTGTTTTTCAAATCAGGAGGTGGTAGTACGTTGTTATTGTTTCTTAAGTAAATCTCAAATCTAGCTTGATGTTCCTTGCGTAGCCAATACCAGGTGCTATGAAAAATTCCGATAGGAATAACGCACCGCTCATCTGTATAGAAAGTAATTAAATTTCTTTTCAGCTTCTTATATCGGTCATTAAGCTCTGAGTCGCTGAGATGTTTAAGGTAACTATTAAATAGATACTCTATTTCCCAAACTTCTGGCTTGTAAATGGATTTGTCATGTTTGAAGCTCCGCATCGCTTCGTCTGTAGGATATATCTCCGGTATCTTGACGTACGGTATCCTTATTAGCTGTTTCATAATGGCCCTATAACTTTCCCTTTGCGCCTATTCGCTTTTCAAAGAATGCCAAGTTTAGATGCGGAATTCTATGGCCTCATTTGGGTACACCTCTAAGAACACATCTCTGAAGGCTGAATATTCGTATTCATATATGTGGTTTGACAACCCAAACGAACACACTTATTGTGAACATACTCAAATGAATACACGGCGATCATTAGGGAGTCTTAGGAATGTCTTTCATCCGTGCTTACCTCAGAGCATCCACAGATGACCAGAACGCGAGCCGCGCCCGTGAAGCGCTGAACATCTTCACACAAGAGAAAGGCGCTAAGGTCGCATCGTGGTATATCGAAAACGCCAGCGGCACCAAAGCCGACCGAACGGAGCTAGCGCGTCTAATAGACGACTCACAGCCTGGAGACATTCTCCTTGTTGAACAGGTTGACCGTCTGACGCGACTAATAAAAGCCGATTGGGATCGTCTCAAGGGAGCAATCCAGAGCGCTGGCCTAAGAGTAGTCTCGCTAGACCTGCCCACCAGCCATGCAGCGCTGACTGTCGATGCCAACGACGACTTCACTGGTCGGATGATTGATGCTGTAAACGCCATGCTGCTAGATATGCTGGCGGCTGTCGCTCGGAAAGACTACGAGGACAGGAGAAGGCGTCAGGCTGAAGGCATCACCAAGGCGAAGGAGCACGGACGCTATAAGGGCCGTCCGGTAGACCACGATAAGCATAGACGAATCAACGAACTTAGAGAGCAAGGCTTCAGCGTTCGTAAAACAGCGGACATCATCGGTTGTGGTATCAGTACCGTTCAACGTGCCGAAAAAAGAGCATCCGCTGACTAGGCCAAAGAAAGGAATGATACGTCAGCACACACTAAGGGCAGGGCTTGAAAAGGCTCTGTCTTTTTTCTTTTTGATGTATCCGCTATTGGCTGGGTCATCGTCAGGAGTAGGGCGCTAGAGCCAAACCGCATCTATCCTCATGTTAATCATACCAATTAGGTAATTAGTTCATTAAAATCAGTGCTTTACATTTTTATCGTATGGCTTGTAGCGTGTCTGTTGTTGGCGCTAGCGAGAGCGCATAGAGCAACCACCAACAGACAAGCAAGGAGATACACCAATGCTACTGAAGCCAGAAAACCGGGGAATTGATGTACGTATCTGCGGCATCATCATCAGGCTAGTGATTAACGATGTCTTTATACGTGTGCCGATGGTCGGGCAATTGGCCTGGAACCCTATAGACTTCTCGATGGACAAATGGTCAGTCGTCAAGCATGACGCAGTGCCTTAACCAATGAATAACAGCTTCAGAGGGATGGGTGTCCATTCGCTTCGCTCATCCCCATGGGTATCGAAAAACCGACTTTCTGATAGGCCATACGCGCTAGATAGGTGGGCCTATGGGGAAGCTCAGGCTCTCTATATCTATCAATACCCGCTCAGATTTTTATGGTGAAATAGTCCGACTCCCTACCGTCCTCCAATTGTTAAACCTCAAGAAAACCAGGGTCATTGGTATCTACGGCTTCGCCACGGACTAGCAAGAAGAACAAGACTATAGCGGTCTCCAGCACCTTAGTCTTCTCCTTGAAAGAGTCTTGAACGGAGCTTCGACACGGCCCATTCTCTTGGGACTTCCTTAGCTGGAGCATAGCCCTTCCACCAGGGCAGTCCTTCCACTGGTTAAACGTCTGGGCATCAAACCGCATTAACTCATTAAGAACAGACGGTGTGATCAGCAAGTCATTCTCAACGAGATGGACAGGCAGGTTTCTTCTGCAAACGGTCTTGTAGAGATGCCATAGCTTCGTCAGTGGGGCTTCTCCCTTCAACTTGTCTACGGATCGTACTTCGATTGTCATAGCGCCTCTCTCGCTTCTTAGTACCTCATCTCTGCAGCAGCGGTATATCTCACTACTGCTTCGCCTTCGCTTTGAGCAACAGTTCAGCATGATGGGCTTCCAAGTTAACCCCATGTTCCTGACATGCGCGAGTAACGGTAGTCTTGGAGACACCGAAGACACGACAGGTTTCCGTAACGCTAGTCCGGTTCTCCCTCCGGTAGTCAGCGATAGCCTTCCAGTTTTTCTTGAAGGAGGCGCCACCAGAAGGCACAGGTGACTTATAGGACATCCCGGCTTTACGCCAGAGTTCTTGGACATAGGCGGCACTAAGTCCGAAGTGTTCAGCAGTCTTTCGCTTGGAAGCCTTATTCTGAATACGCCACTGGATAACGTCTTGGTGATTAACCCTACATTTCGGGCCTCGATTATTCGCTATGGTCATTGTTTCTTTCTCCTTGGGTGCGTTGGCACTTACCTTGTTTTGTTATTCTCTTCGTTGTTGAAAATTACTGACCAATGACAGATGGGAGCCCATAAGGCCCCCATAATAGTTACTGTCCAGACGAGCGCTGTGGACGACATCAGGCTGCCTCAACTCGGTTTGCGGGAAGAATATACTTGGATGGGTCAACGCTCCCTCCGTACAACTGATGCACAACAGACTCGATCTGATCCCTGTCAGTCGTCCCTGTGATGAACAAGGAGGCAGCGAACTTGTAAGCATCCCGATAGGTGTGAATGTCTTGTCCGGTAAGAATGTCGCGAATGCCCTTGCCTTTGGCTCCCGGGACTTCCTGTAGAGCTTCACGCCACTCTCTAGCCCTCATCCCACTTATCACCTCGGCGACCATGCTTGTCATGTACCTCTTAGTCTCTTCAGCAAACAGCTTGGAGCCGGTAGTAGAGACAGCAGCATGGTAGACTTGGCGGTCGATCTCGGTGAGTTGGTCTTTGCGAATGGGTCTGTAGCGTTCTAGCTTGAAGCTGCACTCTTCCATGTCGCGATAGTAGGCACGGACTTCCGCTCCTTCAGAAGTACGCGCCAACATGGCCAAGTCCGAGGCTACGTCTCGGGAGAGCAGGTAGTCGGTCTTGTGCCTTCCCTTTGTCTGCTCATAAACCTTAACGATCTGGCCGGAAAAATCTTTCGCACTATTTCGTGCGGAAGTTTCTTGGTTATCCATCTCGTGGATGATGTAGTCTTCAGCCCAGCGGCGGAACCTACCGTATGGTTTTCCTATAAGCTCCCAGAGTTTCCTCGCTGAATGATCGGGAGTTGTCCTTCCAATGTCTTCATGGAACGGCAGTATCTGGCGAACCTTCATCATCCTGGTGGCTTGTTCCTCGGTGAATTCGAAGACTGACGTCAGGGTTTTCTTCGGGAGCTTGTTTAGATCAGTCTGGAGAGTACGTCCGTCGCATATTGTCTTGCTCATGCTGTTGATTCCTTATTTGTGAACACACCGCTCCGGCAAGCACACCCCCTTACCGGCCCACGAACTCCCCAACAGTAGGGAAGCCAGAAGGGCAAGCCAGAGAGGTGTGCTCACAGATACGGGTTCGTGTGAAAAATGCGTCATGCGTTAGAAGCGTTTCAGCCTTTAGAGGCTCGATAGACCTCGCGCTTCAACTTGAGTAAGCAGTTGTGTGGTCTGCTAGCTTGCCAATGGAATAGGAAGGAGTTGCCATTCGCCCTCGTCCCATGCCTCTTTCGAGAGGAGGTCTATGGGATGAATGCCACACACTTGCAGCTCGAAGTGATCCCTCGGACAGAAGTGTTCAAAGAGGAGCTTAAAGAGTTCTTCAGGTGTAAGATCCAAATCATCCAGCGCCATTTCGGTAGCGTGTTCTAGCGCAAATACATACCGAATGAAGTCTCCAGCGTGGCTAGTGGAAAGTGGGTATATATTCTTTCTAAACATATCTATATTATCAGCCTCGAAAGAAAGGCCATGAGCGGCAGCCAGTACGATAGCCTGAAGAATACCTACCGGTACTCCATGCTCAGCGAGCTTGATCTTCACTTTTTGTATTCTGCGATTACCTTTTATGAACATTTCTAGTTCAAATTCAGAAGTTTCATCCGAGAAGATGCACTCGACCGGGACTAGTTTCATTTGTGCGTCGTTAGAAAAGATGTTCATTGATTGCTCCATTTAGTGGTTCACCTCAGCGAGTCCTTCACTCTCCAATCCACAGACAAGCCCAGCGATGGGCAGCCGATGAGGTAAGAGATTGATGCTACGACAAGAGGTGTGGGATTTAACGAGTAGTTAGCCAGCGGTAAAAGCTGGCGGGGATTACCCACTGGATGAGGGGGAAGTTGTTTACTCCCCGAGTGGGTAGGTTGTTCCTAAGGTGCAGGGTAATTATTTGGTTATATCAGGATTGGTTATTCATTCGGTTTTGTTATTGTTGAGGCTGGGAGAGTACTCCCGAACCTGTGCCTGGAACTCAAAGCCTACCGGAGACATCAACACATCTCCGGCGCTTCGTCTGACAGCTAACACTCAAGAGCAACTCGAGCTACCGTGTGTAAGTCTTGTTGGCCCAGCCAGAGCCGCCGTATGGTCTCGGACTGCTGCCACCAAACGAATTATTCTGTGGTTGCAATGATGCCGCCTGGGTTACACCACTAGCGGCTGTTGACGCCATACCAGCAAGGGCAGCACCACGGGAAGGCGGCTGGCCTTTCGATACCGAGTTGATACGGTTAACCGCGGCTGTCTGACGGGACTGTTTCTGACGCTGCAACTGACCAAGAGTCCAATTCAGATTCCGGTCGATGGTCGAACGATCACGGGCAGCGGCACCACCAATGTCTCGAAGACCAAGATGTACCGTATTGCCACTGATACCGGCCTCACCGGCAGCTACTCTAGAGCGGGCCATTTGAGAGCGTGATTCCCTTGTCCTTTGTTCTTTCTCTTCGGTGGCTAACTGTTGCTCTTGAGACTGTCGAGTGTTGATGTCCCCATACTCACGGCCTAGAGCCTTATAGGTGTTCTGCCGATTCTGGGCATACATCTTGTTCTGGGCTTCTGCTCGTTGGGCAGCCGCTTCATACTGCTGCTGTTGGCCGTACATCTGTGCGCCAGTGCTCACGACCGTCATTGCTGTTACGGCTATAGACATGGGATCACACATGATCGTACTCCTTCACTGTCTCGCCTTCCGCTCCTGCTACTGCTAACTGGTCGGCCAGTTCGTTCTCTGGGTGTCCGTTGTGACCACGAACCCAATGGAACCGGACAGTGTGAATCCCTAGCAGGGCATCAAGCTGTTGCCATAGGTCTTTATTCTTAACGGGCTGCTTGTTGGCTGTTTTCCAGCCTTTGCGTTTCCATCCATGAAGCCATTCAGTAGCGCCTTTCGTGACGTATTCGCTGTCACTGGTCAGGTCTACCGATGACGGCCACTTCAATGCCGATAGCGCTTCAATGGCAGCGGTCAGTTCAGCTCGGATGTTGGTCACGTGCTTGCCCTGGAGTTTGTCAGCCAGTTTCAGGCGGTGGCCTGACGGAGTGAGAAAGACAGCCCCCCAGCCCGCTTTTGGGTTTTGCTGACCGTTATTGCTACAGGCTCCATCGGTGAAGATACGGACGTAGCTCAAGGGGCTTTCAGCGTTGGAAAGTTCCTGTGATAAGTTCATGGTTGTTTCGTCCTCATTGTCGGAGACAGACGGTTCCCTTCAGACGGACGGCCCAACAGACGGACGAAACCGCCAGTCTGACCGACTGCCTTCGAGAATGTGCTGGTAATGATGAAATGGAATAGCTCAAGGGATGAGCGGTTGGATAGCCTGGGGGGATTTGTCTATTGGCTATGTGGGATCGTGTGAAGTAGTCAACGTGGCAACGCCACCTTACTGGGCCTCAATAGTGTTAGCCGTAAGCGGATCATAGAGATGGGCCTGGGTCGTGGTTATTACCACGGTTGATTACGTTACTGTCGATGAAGCCAATAGATGATGTGGATGGTTATCTAAAAGATGAACCGAAAGAATATCTCTTTAAGAGGTAATCTCAGGTGCCAGTCTTCTAGATATCCCCGCCACCCCGTAGTCAGCCCAACGATAAACTCGTTAGGTCGCTCGGACTGCGCTCTGGGCCACCACCTCCAGAGAGTCCTTCCGCCGATCTTCAGGGCATCCAGAGACCATGTATAAGGCCAAGCTGGAAATGCTCTTCGTTGCCCACCGTGTGACCGTCCGACTGGCGAAGTCGAGCGTGACACCGATAAACAACTTGAACGGGCTGTGTCGGGTTGAACCTGTTCCCAAGCATCCCTATCAAGGGACAGTTACTAAGGTTCTCCCGAAAGCGATTAAGCTACGGTTATGACGGGGAAGAAGTAAATCTCAGTATGCCGAGCCTTCTTAGATTGATCCCCGAAGGAGCGTATGTCCTCCTTAGGTGCAGGGTAATCAGTTTGGACTTGTGCGGCTTTCTGGCGGCTTTGAAACCAAAAGCAGTAGTAATGCCCAGCTAAGCTATAAAAGCCTTTGCGTGGAAGTAAAGCCGCATTTAATAGGGGCCAGCCCAAGACATAAAGCGTTGGTCAGCCCGTTTGTGCTGGTTAGTGCAATATATCATCAAGGGTCACAGCCAGTTCCTCACCCATCTCGGTAAGATGGACGAGTTTCTTACGACGTTCTTTGGGGTCTTCCTCTGTCCACACAAGTCCAAACCCAGGCTTGTCGTATTCTTGCCACTCGGACAGTACAGCGATTGTTCTTGAGCATGTCGCTTGTGTGGTATTGGTCTGCTTTCGTAGTTCATCCATTGATACCCCTGGATTTGCAGCGACATAGGTGAAAAGGGAAGCTACCGTCATCGGTAGGTCAGAATGCAGCTTGCGAAATTCCTCCACAGCAGCCAGCGCTCGCTGCAAGTAGATTTTATTGCTTGTAGGCACGGCTTGCGGCTGACTTTCCATTATCCAGTTCCTCTTTGTGGGCTATAGGAATCGTATGCTTTGAGGTCTTCCATCACAAGCCAAGGCGAACCGAACGTCTAACCAGCGGGCAAAGAACACGGCCAACTTTGGGTGTGCCCAGGTGCCACCATGACGACCACGCTTTACCTCAAAAACGTGGGGATATCCCACCTTTTCCAATTCGGCTGTGTATTCTTTTGTGCTGGGGAGCCGGAGAAATTCTTTTACCTCCTTACCGAATTCCTTAGCGGCCATCGTCATGTTGAAGTAACCGTCTTCGCGGAATGTGAGGGTCTTGCCGTGCCACTGTTTGGTGATCATTGCGTTGCTCATTTTGATAGCTCGTTCACCAGAGCAGTGTAGTTTCAGCAAGGCCGTGGCTTAAATCATCAAAATCCGATGAATTGATCCCAGACAATGCTTGGAGTAGCTTGAATAAGGTCAGTACATGGAATTCCAGTGACTGCTACTAAATCCTGATGTGGGATTTCCCCATACAAGGCTTCTGAATATGCCTTCGTGCTGAACTAAGAAAATATCCTTATCACCCAAACGTGGGTAACTAGAACGAAGCGCACCACTACTAAATCCTTGTCCGTTAAATCTACGGATAAGGTTTCAATTTATTTTGTGTGTCCGAGTGTCGTACCTGCCAAACATTCCCGCTTCACTGTGCCTTAGCAGCTATTCACGTTGGGTAGTTAATCAGTTCTATAGCTTCCCGCTTGCTCTTCAACGAATGCCCCCCAGAGTAAAGCCCATAGGTCACCCTTGGTTTCTCATGACCGACAATATCCGCCGTGAGGTTTTCCGACACTCCGGCATCTTCGAGTAGGGTAACAACGGTCTTACGGATGGAGTGAAATACGAAGGTAGAGCCGAAGCCATGGCGGGCTTTGAGCCGCCCAAAGCGTTTACCGATGGCGTTCGACCTATCGCCATACTTATTAAAGGTGAGTCCTGATAGTAGGTAGCCGTCTTTAGATTCAGCCAACAGACGCTTTATTGTGGGCTTCAACTCGTGGTGAACAGGAATCTCACGGATCCCCGCATCAGTTTTGCTGTCGGTAACCCTTAACCTATCAGTTGAACTGTCATCCGTGCGTAGTGAGCATAACTCTTCGATCCTGGCCCCTGTGAACATCCCTAGATCAATCAGGTCTGCCAACGAATGATCCCCTCCATCCATTGCAGCACGATGAAGACTAACCACATCGATGGGGTCAAAAGGTATCCATCCTTTCGTTCCCTCGCGGGCTTTGCTGGCGCTGGAAGCTCGTTCTTGGCGAAGCACGAAAGAGGGCAGTTTGAATGGCTCACGGTCAGTTGGGGCTTTGCCTGTTTCTTGAAGGTGATGCCATACGTTTCGAGCCGTCGTGAAGCACCGTCTGACAGACGATACGCCATAGCCGTGACCGTCTTGTTCCTTCGGTGCCATGAGAGCCTTGGCCCACTTCCTGACACTCTCGGTGTTTATGGCTTCAATTACCTCGAAATAGTTTGCCATTCGCTTGGCGTCTTTCTCCATCTGTTCGACTGTTTTTTGCTTCAAATGGATATTACTTCGCCACTCTACTAGCTCTGGGGTAATAGGTGTCTGCTCTCCGAGAGCAACACTAGCGAGGCGTTGAGCGTCTTCATGATTTCCTTGAGAGTCCAGCTTTTCGGCTTTGCTGGTTATTGAACCTGCCAAGGCTTCATAGTGCTGAAGGTCGTTGCTGCGCCGGAGTTCTTCTAGCTGCTGGCGATACTCCAACACACCATCAAAAAATGATCCTCCTGGCTCATCATTCCCTTGTGCTTTGGCAATCTGGTCTTTCCATTCAGCCACCAATGCATAGGCTCTTGATTGAGCCACTCGTTTATCAGTGGTGCCCGTACTCTTAACGAAACGAATCTTGCCACCGAGTTTTGGCCGTACTTCCTTGGGGATCGTAAGCACTGCGTACCAACGGTTTGCGCGTCTCTCCAGGTGGCTCATAGTGGGCATCCAGATGGTGTATTTACCACACGAATTTACCACATGAAATGGAGGTAATGCATTGATAGTTATGTGTATCAGTCACTTATAACCGTTTGGCGGATTGTCCCTCCCCCTCCGCCACAAAATTTAAAAAAGCCCGCTGATTAATCAGCGGGCTTTTTTGTGCCTTAAAATGGGCTACGCCCAAGTACCTGCGATTATTGGCGCTATTCTAAAAAGGCAGTACGCCGCTGAAACCAACACCCAGTACGGCAACGACAACAACAACGATAACGACGATAGTAGTAGTAGACATTTTCTCTTCCTTTGAGTAACAAGCGTTGCTACAGCTTAGTCGCGATTACGCCATTTCACACGTTAGCGAATAAACTGAGCTTTCTTTCCATGATGGCAGGAAAAAAACCGGCCGGAACGCCCGGCAATGAGGTTTGCAATCACCATCTAGCGGGCGTTAACAAAATAGCAGAAAACGTTCAGCGCTTCTTCATCAATTCCAAGCTGCTAATGTTCACGCCCCAACGCCTCCCCCAATCTTCTAAAATAATCGCCAAACGCTGCATCAACTCGCTTCCGTGGCTTGCTCTGAGTGCAATGTTGAGGTTATGGATGAGTAGTTGAACCAGAATCTTTGGAAGCATGCCATACTTGATTTGATGTTATAAAATTTGCTGAAGTAGGACAGAAGCAAGCACATATATGGCTGTTCCATATAGGGTGTGCCCATGGGCAAGGAGGGGATCAACATGAACAGAGAGGAAACATTGCGCCTCTTACATGAGCACAAGCCCATATTGGCTTCGAAGTTTGATGTCAAGAAGCTTGCTCTTTTTGGCTCTATGGCCCGTGGTAGCGCTATAGACGCAAGCGATATTGATATTCTTGTCAGCTTTGATGGGCCTGCAACCTCCGCACGCTATTTTGGTCTTCAATTTTATTTAGAAGATCTGCTTGGCTCTCCCGTCGATTTAGTGACAGATAAAGCTCTTCGGAATGAATTGAGGCCATACATTGAGAGCGAGGCGCTACATGTCTGAGAAAGGCCTGGAGCGTGAATGGCGCTTCTATATTGATGACATGATCGGCTTTGCTGAAAAAGTGCTTTCCTATACAGAAGGGTTGGATCAGGTTGGTTTCCTCAGTCATGATCTCACCTACGATGCTACGTTGCGCAACTTAGAACTTATCGGTGAAGCAGCCACCCGAATCCCAGATGAAGTGCGCCAACAATACCCCCATGTACCTTGGCGCTTGATCATTGCGACACGCAATAGACTCATTCATGCATATTTAGGTATTGATGAGGATACCGTATGGAGCATTATTCAAGATAATGTGCCAGAGCTTCTCGGATATCTGGAAACGATTCGCAGCGAAAGTAAGGCGGATATCAGTAATGAAAATGATGTATCTGACTAATTTTCACGCCCCAACGCCTCCCCCAATCTTCTAAAATAGTCGCCAAACGCAGCATTAACCCGCTCCCGTTGCTTCCCTTGCGGGTAAAGACCCATCTCTGCTTCGGGGGAGGCTTTGGTGCCTTTGACTAAGAAGTGGTTGGTGATAGCGGCATCTTGTACAAAGGCTTCAAAGGCGCGGGCGCAGAGCTCTTCGGGTTTGCTGTAGTAGAGTTGACCGAGCTTTTTATCCATCTGCACCGAGTGCTTAAACAGCGCGCTGGGCTGGTCGCCTGCTGGCTGCAGCAGAATAGCCTTGAAGCACTCCATCAATAATTGATTAAGCGGGTGGGAGATGGGCGTCGCATCGGCTAGCCACGCGGTGGAAGCGAACATACCGTTGGGTATGTCACGAAAACATTTCGTGGCGATGTAGTGGTCGAAAGCGTGAAACCATTCATGGGCGATGCTGCCAGGGCCTGCGTTTTTGGCCAGCGCAAAGCTGCGTTGGCTAGGGTCGTAGTGGGCAGAAACGCCCGGTCGACCACCGCTGCCGTACTGCAGCGCTACAGAGCCACGCAGCGAAATCAACGCCTCTGGCCCCTGTAGAATCAACATAAGATCGCACAGGGCATCGTGGAAAAGCTCTGCGGCCCGGTCACGCTCAGCGTTGGTTACCCAGCGGCCAATCTCAATCGAGCGAAAATCAAACTGGCGCCGAATCAACGCAAAACTGCTTGCTTGCCCTTGGCGATGGTCTGGCCCGCTGCGATAAAAATCCCGCGCTTCAATGCTCACTTATCGTGTCTCCTTGTATTCCGCCATCCAGACCCCCACTAACTAAGCGTAACGTATTTTAATTGCTTCATTTTTCATCGCCAGGAGAGAGATATGAGCAAGCGTATTTTAGTGGTATTGACGTCTCACGATCAGTTGGGCGATACCGGTAATAAGACCGGTTTTTGGCTCGAAGAGCTGGCCGCCCCTTATTATGTCTTTAAAGACGCGGGTGCTGAAGTAACGTTGGCATCGCCCAAGGGGGGGCAGCCGCCGCTGGATCCCAAAAGTGACGCAGAGGATAGCCAAACTGATGAAACGCGCCGTTTCAAGCAGGATGAGCATGCCAATGCTGAGCTTGCCGCTACCCATCGCTTGAGCGACATGAACGCCGATGATTTTGATGCGGTGTTTTATCCCGGTGGCCACGGTCCACTGTGGGATCTCGTCGACGATGCGAACTCTATTCGCCTGATCGAAACCTTTATCGCCCAAGGCAAGCCGGTTGCCTCGGTTTGTCACGCGCCGATCGTATTAGTGAATGCGAAAGACAGCGCTGGCGAACCGCTTGTTAAAGGTCGCCAGGTAACGGGCTTTACCAACGGCGAAGAAGAGGCCGTTGGCTTGACCAATATCGTGCCGCATCTCGTTGAAGATGCCTTGCAAAAGTGCGGTGGGATTTATAGCAAAGCGGATGATTTCACCCCTTACGTACGCGAAGATGGTCAACTGATCACCGGGCAAAACCCGCCATCTTCAGCGCTCACGGCTGAGACCCTGATGGCGTGGTTTAATAAATAAGCGGTATAGATCATATGTTGGATGAAACGGCGAGGCTCTCCTCGCCGTTTCTATTTTGGGTACTGGCTAGGGTTTGTACGAAAAGTCGGCGAGCGAAGGTCAGGCAAGGCAAAAAACGGCGAAAAAGCGGAGTTTACGGGGTGTAAATGAGCATTTTGAGCCGTTTTTTAACGCCGCATGGCCGAGCGCAGTCCGTTTTCGTACAAAACCTAGATCCTGACTACCCTTATAGGGCAATAGGTTATTTATGCAAAGTAGCCACGTTCTTATAAGGGCAACAAGGAGATGAGTAACATGGAGACGGCACGCGTCTATCGGATGAAGACGGCAGAACATCTCTGTCCGTTTGGGATGAAAACGGTCGATTTGCTAAAGCGGAAAGGCTATCAGGTTGACGACCATCCGCTTACCTCCCGGGATGAAATTGATGCATTCAAGGCCCAGGAGAGTGTCGATACAACGCCACAAACCTATATCGGCGATAAACGTATTGGCGGCTATGAAGAGGTGCGTGAGTATTTAGGCATGAGCGTGCCTAGCGCGAAAGAGACCTCATATCGGCCGGTGGTGGCGATTTTTGTTACCGCTTTGCTCATTGGTCTGGCGGTTAGCTGGGTAGCCAACGGCACCTTAGTGGCAGCTCGAATGCCAGAGTATGCGGTGGCTACAGCCATGGTGCTGCTAGGTTTGCAGAAGCTGCAGGATGTAGAAAGCTTTAGCACGATGTTTCTTAACTACGACCTGTTGGCTCAGCGCTATATCCCGTACAGCTATGTGTACCCCTACGCAGAAACCCTGGCGGGGGTGTTAATGCTGGCAGGTGCTTTGATTTGGCTGGCAGCCCCGCTGGCGCTGTTTATCGGTACGGTGGGTGCGGTATCGGTTTTTAAGGCCGTGTATGTGGATAAGCGTGAGTTGAAATGCGCCTGTGTTGGCGGAAGCAGCAATGTACCACTAGGGTTTGTATCGCTAACGGAAAACATCGCCATGATACTGATGGGGCTATGGATGCCGCTGAAAATGTTGTTATAAAAATCGGCGTCAAAAATCTGCTTGGCTAAAAGGCTGTTTAAAATCCAAAAAGTCGTTATAAAACAATTTATTTCCCGCTACATATCACAGGTTAGATAAACCACCTTTTATAAAGTGCACTGTGTGCACACAGCGAAGGGAACTCGCGACAGGGAAGAACAAGCAAGGATGGCTTGTGTAACACAAGGATGCATAAACAGGATGTTTGTGGTGCAAGATCAGGGAAGATTAATGAAAAACCGGCCAAGGAATGGCCGGTTTTTTTACCCCAAAATAGATAACATATTAATTAAGTAATTATGACGTTTTTATTAACTTTTTTGTTAATTTGTTTATTAACTTTTTTTACTAACTATGCATTGCTTATGTTGATGAAAGGGCAGCTGCGCTACCAGACTACCCATGGGTTTATAACAAACCACCCTTGAACAAGCTGTTTCTTTAACAGGCATAGTGATAGTAAAGCGAGCTTAACTCATTCAGGGGGACTTCAACCGCAGTTTGACAGTTTAGACAGCGTACCGTAGTGCTATTTTTGCCGGTGCCTTCTAAACGGAAGCGGTTCAAGAACGGGGTTCTGGGTGACTCTGAGTTGCCACAATGACGACAGATGACATCCAGGCCATTGACTCTATTGGTAATAATAATATCGCGCACGCTGACCTCCTACCGGTGGGTTAGATGATGGTTCAGGCGTGGTAACGTCCGTGTAGAGCAGTATCGTTGCCGACACTTTTAAAAGTATAGCGCTGCCGGCTATATGCGCCATATAAAAAACAAAAACGTGTTTTAAATAGGTACCCTTGAGCTTGTGAAAAAAAGATAAATTTTTTTGATTTTAATAACATAGGTTAGATAAATAGACCGTTTTAAGGTTCACTGTGAGCATATACCACAAGGAAGCGGCAACAGGGAAGATTAAGCTAGGAAGGCTTACGCTCATGGACGCACAAATAGGATGTTTGTGAAGAGTAATCAAGGAAGGTTTGATAAAGCCCCAGCCAGGGAATGGCCGGGGCTTCTTTTTTATACGCTTGTTTTATTTTTTAGCTTTCTTCTTGTTTTTCTTGCTGGAGTTACTTTCTCCACTCTGGATACTCGCAGTGCTTTGCTCGCTTTCTGTATTCTCATCTTTACTGTCATCACCCTCTCTGTCCGGCTTATCGCTGCCTTGGTGAGTAAGCGGGCTTGCTTGGTCTAAGCGCGGGTGGTTATCCAGGAATTCACGCTGTAGGTCAGGTATGGCATCCAAGGCTTGCAGGGTATGCGTGAGGGCGTGAATAGCCGCCAGCACATCTTGCGTGTGGCCGGTTTCGGAGATGGTGTGCATGTTGCGGATGGGGAAGCCAATCGAGGTGGCGGCGCTATCGATAGACGCCAATACACCTGCCATGCCATCGGTACCCGTATCCACGCCGACAATATCGCGTTGCAGCGGAATGTCCTGCTCTTTAGCGGCGGTAGCGATAATCCGGTTGAGCTGTTCACTGGCAATTGAGCCCACCGCCATGGTGAAGCCTTTGCCCATTTCCAGCGGCTGCATGCGCTTGTCGCCAATACCGGGCGCAGCCACATAGTCGTGGTTTACATCGACGCCTATCAAAGCATCCGGCTTCATTTCGCCTGCCATCACGCGGCTGCCGAAACGGCCAATCTCTTCGTAGCTGGCAATCGCAAACAGTACGCGCACGTTTTGGGTACCGCCTGCTTCTGCGATCAGGCGCGCCACTTCTGCGGCCACAAAGCAGCCTAGGCCGTTATCCAGGTAAGCGCCGTAGAACGTATTAGGGCTAAAGCCTGGGCGGATAGGGCGGTCGAAAATAATCGAATCGCCGGGGCGAACACCCAAGTTCAGCACCTGTTGCTTTTTATTTTCGCCGTGGATCTGTAAATCCAGGTAGATCTGCTCTTTTTTCAGCCCTTTACTGCCATCGCGCTGGGCAGGATCGGAGAAGTGAATCGCGCCCAGTGCTTCTACCGTGCCGCCTTCAATGCAGCGATAACTGCCGGGTGCATCGGGGTCTTCGCTAAACAGCTTCACTTCATGGCCGATCAGCACGGTAGGCAGAAAGGAGTCGGTGTTGATCCAGATCTTGCCGTCTTCACCAATCGAGCGCACCTGCATACGGATTTTGTCCGCATGGCCGATGATCATGACCTTGAACATATCGTCGCGGTCAGGGTGGGTGTCCAAGACAACGCCTGCGTTGCCCTTGAACTGGTGAAGGTGCCAGCTTTTGGGCGCGAAGCTCTCAAAATGCGGTTTGAGCACGCCATAGGTCATGGCGGCTTCCAGGCCTACTGGGCTGGGGGCGGCCAGAATATCGCGCATCAGTTTGAACTGCGCGTCGGGCATTGGTTGCGTCCAGGGTTTTGCACTATCGCTCATCGTTGTCGCTCACTCATTTAGGTGGATATTCATCACCTCTAGTCTGCCAGATTCCCGCCCGACGTGTAGAGAAAGCAGTAGCAAAAACGCTGATTTGTAGAACGCCTTTATTGGTGATGCCGAATTAGCTGTTGCAGCGCGCTAGAGGCAGCAGAAGGAGGATGATGGCGGCTTAATATAATGCCTAGCTCACGTCGAATGGTTGGCTCCACCAGCGGGCGGTGTTCAATACCATCAGCGGCAATTTGACGAAAACTGAGCGAGGGCAGCACGCTAATGCCCAATCCCGCAGCCACCATGCGACCCACCGTGGCGATCTGGCGCGCATCGCACAAGATATCCAGCCGTTCGCCGACGCTCTGCATAATACGGTCAATATCCTGGCGCGAGCTGGAAAGACGATTGATACCGATAAACGGATAAGTCGCGAGCTGGCTCCAGGCCACGGTCGATTGCGTCAATAGCGGGTGCCCACAGGGGCAAACGGCGACGTAGCTATCTTCGAGTACGGGCTCAAAGGTGAGGTCGTCAGCATCGCTGGGCGGCACCGAAAGCCCCAGGTCGGCGCGGCCTTCACGCACCATTTGATTGATCTGTTCGGCCAGCACATCGTGCAGGCTGAGGTTGATGCGTGGGTAAGCCTCATGAAAAAGTTTAATGACCCGCGGGAATAATCCTGCCGCCAGAGTGGGCAGGGCGGCCACCGTTACCTTTCCGCGCTGTTTTGAAAACTGGTCGTTGAGATCCTCAAAGGCTTCATTCCAATCATTCAAAAGCCGCACGGCGACGGGCAGAAAGGCTTCGCCTTCCGGTGTTAGTGCGAGCTGGCGCGTGGTGCGTGCAAATAGTGCACCGCCCACGTTCTCTTCAAGTTTACGCAGGGCAATAGAGATTGCCGGTTGGGAAAGGTGCACCCGCTCACTGGCCTCTGCAAGGCTGCGCGAATGGGCGACGGCAACAAAAACACGCAACTGCTGGATGCTTGGATTCATTTATAAAGTAAAACATAAATTAAAAACTATTCAATATACAAAATTAACCCGGCAGACCATGCTTGCTTTATCGCATGCAAACAGCGTCGCGATCACCGTTTTAGATAAAAAACCGCTCTACAATAACAATAGCTCGCAAAGCGAGCTTCGGAGACACAATGAAAACGCTACTGACCGCCATGGTGGCAAGCGCCGCGATGCTTGCTGCTGCCACTTCCCATGCCGATGAGCGCCTGCTGATTGGTTCAACCTCCAGTTCCTCCAGCCACTACAGCTACTTTGTCGCGGTTAACCAAATCATTAATAACCAAGTCGAAGGGGTGAGTTCCTCCGTTGCGGAAACCGGTGCCACCGTGGATAACCTACGCCGTTTAGGCCGCAACCAAATCGATATGGGCTTGGTCACCACCAATACGGGTTATCACGCCTACGCGGGTGAGGAAGATTTTGAAGGCCGCCCCGTCGATAGCCGCTTGCTATGGGTTTACACCGTGGCACCGCAGAATGCCGTAATGCGCCAGGATGCCGAGGTGGAAACGTTCGCTGACTTAAACGGTGTGCGCTTCAACCCAGGGATAACCGGGTCAGCCACTGAGAAAACCACCGAAGCGGTGATGCGTACCCTCGGCATCGAACCTGACTACGTGCGCGGCTCAACGACCGATATGGTCGACGCCATGAAAGATGGCCGGGTGATGGGGTCGGTTAAGTCGGGCGTCGGAGAGCGCCTGGATGGCTCCTCTATGGATATTGCCACTTTCACACCGATAAGCGTGCTGTCGCTAAACGACGAAGAAGCCGACACCTTACGCACTGAAATGCCCGACGTCGCCATTGTTGATGTGCCTGAAGGGGCTGCAGAGGGTATTCCTGCTTACACCACCTGGGCGTTCGGCGTCGCTGTGCATGCTCATCCAGACATGGATGACGAGACTGCCTATCAAATCGTCAAAGCCGTGATGGAAAACCCAGAGCCGCAGGTTAACGCCTTTGCGGCCATGCAGGATGCGGATATGGCGAAGATGACTCTGGAGGTTGGCACCGTGCCGCTTCATGCCGGCGCTGCGCGCTATTTCGAAGAGCAGGGGTATGACATCCCCGATGCCTTGCAGCCAGTCCAGTAAGGCACATCGGAGAAAATGATCATGCGCGAGACAGTCACCAAAGGCTTGGCGCTCCTGCTGGGTGGGCTAATCCTTTATACCTCCGCCACTGGGCCATTCGAGAGCTTAATTCAGCGGAGTATCTTTCTCGCGCTGGTCATCCTGCTAGGGCTTGCCGTTTATCCGTTAGGCGCAGGCAAGCGCTGGCGCCCGCTAGGTATAGTGATTGATGCGGTGCTGGCAGTGGGTGTGGTATTTGCCTGTAGCTATGTGGCGCTTAACCACGAACAAATTCTGGTCGAGCTCCCCTGGGCAACTCCTCGCGATATGCTGCTGACCGGCGTACTGCTGGTGGCCATTCTGGAGCTTTCGCGGCGCGCCATTGGAGCTATTTTTCCCCTGTTGGTGTTAGTGGGGCTAGCCTATGCGTGGTTTGGGGCCGCCATTCCAGGGCCGCTTGGCCACCGCGGCTTTGATCTCTACTACATGACCGAAACCATTTACCTCGGTGACTTGGGCGTGTGGGGCATGCTGGTGGGCGTGGCCGGCACCACCATTGCGGCTTTCGTGCTGTTTGGCTGTTTGTTGCTGCATACCGGGGGCGGCAATACCTTTATGGATCTTGCGCTGCGTATTAGCGGCCGCTCGCCGGGCGGTGCTGCTAAGGTGGCCACCGTAGCCTCCGGGCTGTTTGGCATGGTCAGCGGCAGCGCTGTGGCCAATGTGGCCACCACGGGCAACTTTACTATTCCGATGATGAAGCGCTTGAACTACCCACGACCCTTCGCGGCTGGGGTGGAAGCGGTCGCCTCGACCGGCGGCCAAATCGCACCGCCGATTCTGGGCGCTGCGGCATTCATCATGGCGGAAATTCTCGGCGAGAGTTACCTGCGTATTGCGCTCGCCGCTTTGCTACCGGCCATTCTGTTTTACCTGGGCGTATTCGTTACCATTCACTTGGTCGCCAAGCGCCGCCAACTTCAGGTCGTACCCGATGATGAGCTACCAAGCTGGTCAGACGTGATGCGGGCCGAACGTATCATTCCCATTCTGGCCGCATTAGGCGGGCTGTTTTACGGTGTGCTTAGCGGCCGTTCGATTCAAATGTCGGCGTTCTACGGCATCTTGATGACCGTGCTGACGTTCGTGCCTTTTGCGCTGATGGCCAAGATGTCGCTGCGCGAGATTGTCGGTAAGTTAGTAGCAGGCTTGGTTGATGCAGGCAAAGGCATGGTGATTATCGGCGTGCTGCTGGCTGGGGCGCAAATTCTCGTTGCCATGATCGGTATGACCGGCATCGGTGTGACGTTAGCCAGCTTGATCGTCACGGTGGGCGGGGAGTCGCTGTTCCTGGTCGCCTTTATCGTCGGCGGCGTGTGCCTGATTTTAGGCATGGGGATACCAACCACGGCAGCGTATGTGCTGGTGGCGTCGGTGCTGGCGCCAGCGCTTACCACCATCGGTGTCGAGCCGCTGATTGCTCACCTGTTCGTTTTCTACTTCGCCACCCTGTCGGTGATTACGCCGCCGGTCTGCATTGCGGTATTCGTGGCCTCGGGCATCGCCGACACCAATTGGCTACCGGCGGCGGTTGAATCAGTGCGCTTGGCGGCGGCGATCTACGTTATTCCCTTCCTGCTGCTGATCTACCCGGCCCTGGCGGGGTTTGGTTCTGCCCTGGAGATCGTCTTGGCCAGCTGCCAAGGGGTTGTGTTCGTGATGGCGTTTGCCGCCCTGATGTCGCGGGTAGCCATGACGGGCAAACGCTTGATCGATGTCATTGCGCTGATCGCGGTGATTGGTCTGGCGCTGACGCCCGGCTGGCTGACCACCCTGGCAGCGCTAGCCCTGATCATTGGGCTGTTTATACGCCGCCGCTCGCTGCTGAGAGACGAGCTGGCGTCTGTCGCAGGCGACCACCCCTCTCTTCAGGCCAAGGAGACACAGCTATGAGCTTTTTATTAGGCAGCGGGGCGGGCTTTTCCGGCGACCGTACCGATGCGGCCGTGGCGGTGGTGGCAGAGTTAATCAAGCGGCAGCAACCCTCGGCTCTAGTATTTGAAACCCTGGGCGAGCGGACATTAGCGGCAGCCCACCGGGCGATGCGTGAAGATCCCGAAAGCGGGTTTGAACCGCTATTAGACGAACTGCTGGCGCCGGTGCTGCGCGACTGCCTTGATCACGGCATTAAAATTCTAGGCAACTTTGGTGCCGCCAACCCCGGTGGCGCGTGCCAGGTAATTGCGGCGCTGGCCACACAGCTTGGCCGCCCAGATCTCAGCATTGCCCAGGTGCATGGTGACGATATCCGTCAACAGCTACATAGCTTGGATTTAGAGCGCTGGGAGGCCGAGCGACTGGAGATGCCGGGCGATGACGCCTTGATTTCAGCCAATGTCTACCTGGGTGCCAAGGCGCTGGCCGAAGCGCTGGCCATGCAAGCCGATGTCGTGGTCACCGGGCGTGTTGCCGACCCGGCGCTGTTTTTGGCGCCGTTGATGCACCATTTCGATTGGCGTTGGGACGATTGGGATCGCCTGGCCTGCGGCATGATGGCGGGGCACCTGGCCGAGTGTGGTGCCCAAGTGAGCGGCGGCTACTTTGCTGACCCCGGTTTTAAAGACGTTCCGGGCCTTGCCACGGTGGGCTACCCGATTATCGAAGTAGAGCATGATGGCAGCCTTATTATTACCAAGCCTGCCAACACCGGTGGCTGTGTTACCGAGCAGACGGTCAAAGAACAGCTGCTTTACGAAGTGCATGACCCGGCTAATTACCTTACTCCTGATGTCACGGTGGATCTTTCCCACGCGGAGGTACGTCAGTTATCACCCAACCGCGTGGCGGTGACGGGAATTCGCGGCAAGCCTGCTCCAGAGCGATTAAAAACCACCGTGTGCTACGAAGGTGGCTGGCAGGGCGAGGCGGAAATTTCCTATGCAGGGCCGAATGCCTTGGCAAGAGCCCAGCTTGCAGCGCAGGTACTGCGTGAACGATTGGTGTTTCGCGCTCCCGCGGAGCTGCGTACCCGCTTGGATATCATTGGTTTAGCCAGCGTGTTTGATAGCGATAGCGGCGAGCTTCAGCGTAGCGCTTCAGCTTCTAGCAGCGGCGATTATCGGCTGCGGCTGGCGGCCGAACACAGCGAGCGGCGCTGGGTAGCCCGCGCCACCCAGGAGCTATTGGCGCTCTACTGCGCCGGACCTGCGGGCGGTGGCGGCGTGCGGCGCCAGTTTCAACGGCGAGTGTTTACCGCCTCATATCTTGTCAAGCGTAGCGACGTTCATGCCCATGCCACGCTGTTTGAATCGTCGCCTTTCGGCGAACGCAGGAGTGAACGTTATGTTGCAAGCTGAACACACGCAAACGGCGGTGCACCCGCATTCCTCGGTTAGCCTTCATCAACTCGCCCACGCCCGTGCAGGTGATAAGGGCGAGCGGCTGAATGTGGCGTTATTTGCCTATGACCCAAACCACTACACCACCTTGCTGGACCAGGTAACCGAGGAGCGGGTGCTGGCGCTGTTTGCCCACCGCGGTGCCAGCCGAGTGCGACGCTACCCTCTGCCTAATTTGGCGGGCATGAACTTCGTGATCGATGACGTGCTGCAGGGGGGCGTTAATGGCGCGCTCAACCTGGATGGGCATGGCAAAACACTGTCGTTTTTGCTGCTAAGCATGGAGGTTAATTCGAGCTAGATCTTTTTAACCACGCCCCCGACTTAGGTGGTCATGACCCGCTGCCCGAAACACCTTACTATGACGACACAATACGCACGCTAATTAATATAACGATAGCCGTCGCTAAATAGCTAAGCCGTTAAATAGCTACGGCGTTAAATAGCTATGTCGTCTCTTAAGAGCCGCTAAGGAGCAGCCCCATGACCTCCGCAACGCTAGGTGCCCAGCGCTTCAAAGTGCTGCTGGCGGGCGTTTTTAGCCAAATATTATGTGTTGGCATCGCGCGCTTTGCCTATACCCCATTGCTACCGGTGATGCAGCAGCAGACCTGGATGGGGGATGCCGATGGCGGTTGGCTGGCGGCGGTTAACTACGCGGGCTATATGCTGGGGGCCGTGCTGGCCGCCTCTATTCACAGTATTTATATCAAAGACACGCTATTTCGCTGCGGGCTAATTCTGGCCGTGCTCACCACGGCGGGTATGGCGCTTACCGATCACTTCTGGGTTTGGGCAGGGTTGCGCTTTCTGGCGGGTCTTTCAAGCAGCGCTGCAATGCTATTAGCGTCAGGGCTGATTCTTCACTGGTTAATCCAACATCGTCAGCGCGGCGAGCTGGGAATTCATTTTGCCGGTTTGGGGCTAGGCATGATTGTCGCGGCCGTGGCAGTGGAGATGATGCTCCAGCTTTCCTTTAGCTGGCAAACCCAATGGTGGGGCTTTAGCCTGCTGGGTGCCGTGCTGCTGGTGCCTGCCTGGCGCTGGCTGCCACGGCCGGAAAAGCCGTTAGAGGGGGCTCATCTGGCGAGTAGCCGAACCGCTATGCCGCCGACACGTACTTTTATGCGCTGGATGCTCGCCGCCTACTTTTGCGCCGGTTATGGCTATGTGATCAGCGCTACCTTCCTAGTCGCCATCGTCGAGCGGGAACCACTGCTGTCGGGGATGGGCAACTGGACGTTCGCCCTGGCCGGTTTAGCCGCCGCTCCTGCCGTCATGCTATGGGATTTAGTCGCCCGTCGAGTAGGCTACTTAATGGCACTGATGATCGCTATGAGCATTCAAGTTATTGGTATTGTGCTCCCAGCCATTACCGCGAATGCCGCAGTGGTGCTGCTAAGCGCCGTGCTTTACGGCGGCACTTTCCTTGGCTGTGTCAGCTTAGTGCTGACCATGGCGGGCAGGCTCTATCCCGCCAGCCCTGCTCGATTAATGGGGCAGATGACGCTCGCATACGGTGCCGCCCAGATATGCGCTCCGGCGTTAACCGGTATGCTGGCGGAAGCCTCCGGCCACTATGGCGTTGGGCTGTGGTTGGCGGGCGGCTTTGTGACGCTTGGCGCCGTATTGCTGGCCTGTTTACGCAAGGTGGATCAAACCGCTCAGCGCTTGGATGCCGCAGCCAAAGCCTCGGTGTACGCCTAGCCCTTAGGAATAGCGTCTAGCCCTTAGGAACAGGGCTGAGTGGGCATTGCCCGTGAAATCCTTTAGGATGAGCGCCTTTTTCTGACAGGGTAAATGGGCAAATGACCTCTTCTAGGCAACCTCGCACCCAATGGCTAGGCCGCTGGGGATTTATGCTGGCGGCTACCGGCTCTGCCGTTGGGCTGGGCAATATCTGGAAATTCCCCTATATCACCGGGGAGTTCGGCGGCGGTGCCTTCGTCCTGGTGTATCTAGCCTGTATCTTTGCCGTGGGTGTGCCGGTCATGATGACCGAGATCGCCTTTGGGCGGCGTGGCCGCGGCAGCCCGGTAGATGCTATTCGACGCGTGGTCAATGAGTCTGGCCACTCATCGGCATGGTCGTTGATTGGCTGGATGGCCATGCTCTGCGGTTTTATGATCCTGTCGTTTTACGTGGTCGTGGCGGGCTGGTCGTTTTCGTATTTATGGAAAATGCTCACCGGCGGTTTGGCAGGCAGCAGCGTTGATGACATGGCTGCCGTATTTGGGGCCAATAACGCCAATCCGCTGAATCTCGGTGCCTGGAGTACCTTGGTGACGCTGCTCACCATGCTGATTGTGGGCAAGGGCGTACAGAAGGGGATTGAAAAGAGCGTAAGCTGGATGATGCCGGGCTTGGTCATCATGCTGGTGATCCTGATTGGCTTTGGCATGTTTTCCGGCGGCTTTGGCGCAGCGGTGAACTTCCTGTTCTCGTTCAACGCGGGCAGCCTCTCTAGCGAGGGCCTGCTGGCGGCGCTTGGCCACGCGTTCTTTACGCTCTCGCTGGCTTCCGGGGCGATTCTTACCTACGGCAGTTACCTGCCCAAGGGTGCCTCGATTGGCCGCACCACGGTCAGCGTGGCGGTGGCCGATACCGTTGTGGCGCTGATGGCGGGGCTGGCGATCTTCCCGGTTATTTTCGCCAACGGCACGAACCCCGGTGAAGGCCCAGGGCTGATTTTTATGAGCCTGCCGCTGGCCTTCCAGGCGATGCCGCTGGGCACGCTGTTTGGCATTCTGTTCTTCCTGATGCTTTCCATGGCGGCGTTGACCTCGGCTATTTCCATGGTCGAAGCCACGGTCTCCTGGCTGTGCGATAACAAAGGTATTTCACGCCCGGCAGCCGCTTGGGGTACCGGCATTGTGCTGTGGTTGATCAGCACCCTGGCGATGCTGTCGTTTAACCTGGGCGCGGATTGGACACTGGCAGGCAAAACCTTTTTCGACTGGCTGGACTACCTGACATCGCGCTGGATGATGCCGCTGGGTGGCCTGGGCATGGTGGTGCTGGCGGGGTTTGTATTAAAGAGCGACTCCTTCCGCGAAGAACTCGGGCTTGCGCCGCTACCTTACGCACTATGGATTGCCATGGTGCGCTACGTTAGCCCACTCGGCATTGTGGTGGTTTTTGTCGATGCCCTGGGTGTATATCAGGTCTCGTTTGCTGCCCATTGGCCTTGGCTGCTGGCGATTCTGGTTGCCATGGCGGCGCTTGGCGAAACCCTAAGCCCGCGGCTCCGCCATGTGCTAAAAAAGACGTAATCCTCTACGGCATCTACCCTTTACGGCATCTGTCCCGATAGCAAACGCCGCTGCTGTGCTTTTATATCCTCATTGCGCAGCGGCGTTTGGCAGGTCGCAAACACCTCGGCTAAGAATTTTTTGCGCGAACCACGGAAGGTGCCGCTAAGCAGCGCCGCCTGGGTGAGCGTGTGGAGCAGCGTTTTACGTGACTCGCCCGTCAGTGACGCATAGCCCTGTAAAGCAGCGGACCAATCAACGTCAATCGTCTGGGGTTTTTCAGGCAGGCTATCCAGCAGGCGAGCCAACAACAGCACCAGGTTCGGGTGTGGGTGTTGATTGCGCATAATAAGCTCGCCCACCCCCTTGGCTACCAAGCGTCGAGTGCGTTCGTCGCTGTCAGCCAGCGTTTCCATTAAATGTTTCACCAGAGCAGGGCCACGCGCCTGTAAGTAGGCTTCTTGAATAATGCGCGCGGCAATCCAAGCGTTCCACACGGCATATAGCGGCCCGGTTAATACAGGTAGAAAACCGCGTAGTGTCAATCGGCCCAATAAACGGCGCAGCAGCAGACGCAACAAAAAGCTGCTCAAGCTGATTTTTAATCGGTAAATCAGTGATCTAAAGGTTAGCTTCCAGCCGTGCAGATAGGCGTGTGGATCTACGCCATAAATGAGGCTACCGGGGCTGGGGTACTCCAAGGCCGCACGGGAAATGCCGTGAACGGTTAACTGAATATCGGGCTCCAGAGTATCCGTTTGGCCATAACGTAATCCCGCTAAGCGCGTTATCGTCGCTACGCCGCGAAGCGCATTCCAGTATAAAAACCCAATTTCCAGCGCGGTAACGGCACCTGCGAAGGCCAGATAGGACGCCCAGTAGGGGAGTTGTTCCCGCAGGCTCATGGCTGCCCAGTGGCCAGTGGCAAATTCACGCATAAACCACTCGGCGCCACCAATCAGCGTGCCGGAAATCATGCCAGCAAGCGCTGCCCAGACAATGATCCAGCGCCGTGCCCGCTTCAGGGCATAGGGGGCGGGGGAATCAAGTGCTGGCTGGCGGCGTAAATAGCGATGTACATAGCGGCTAGCCCAGCGTTGCGCTAAGCCAGGGGCCGGAGCGTACTCTTTATCTGGCCGAGAGAGGGGCATGAGAACCGCATTTCCTACGCATTTGGTCGCTTAGGGTAGCGGTTACGTCCGTGAAGTACACGCATCAATAGCGCCGGGGTGAGTGCCTGCCTTCATTAATTCATCCCAGCGCGTGGTATAGCGGTCTGAACGGTGGGCGCAGCGTAACTGCCAGGCGGCGGGGGCGTTGGTCATGCCAAAGCTAATAGTGCCTTGTCCCATCTGCTGGTTGATCTGGTCCACCGTGGCCATCAAAAACGGGTGACGATCCCGGGTGGGTGGATTGATTAGCGAAAGCTGGTGCTGCTCGGCGTCCACCAAATCCATCAGCATCACCCCGGCTTTCATAAACTGGTAGCGAGGGCGGTGAATCTGCTCAAGCCCTTGACGAACGGCATCAAGGATCACCCGGGTGTCGTCGCTGGGCGAGGGCAGGGCGATCACTGCGTTGGGGAAGTACTGCTTCTGGTCGCGCCGGTGGCGGTTGGTATTGAGAAATACCATGACCGCCCGGGCCATGCTCTGCTGTTCGCGCAGTTTTTCCGCACTACGCTGCGCGTGGCGACGCAGCGCATTATGCACTTCGGCAAAAACGCCGGTGGGCTGACCGAAAGAACGCGACGTCATGATACGCTGGCGCGGCTGATCCAGCGCGTTCATCTCCATGCAGGGCGTGCCACGCAGCTCGAGCGCGGTACGCGCCAGCACCACCGAGAAACGCTTGCGCAGCTGCTTTTCATCGCTTTCCCGCAGGTCCCAGGCGGTGTTAACGCCGCCAATGGCCAAACGCTCCGCTAGGCGTCGGCCGACGCCCCACACACTGCCCACTGGAGTACGTTTTAGCAGCGCCTCCGTGGTGTGATCCTGCCCATTAAGCAAGCAAACGCCTTGGTAGTGAGGGTCCTGCTTGGCAAGGTGATTGGCCAGTTTGGCAAGCGTATGGGTTGGGGCAAGCCCCACGCACACCGGTAATCCCAAATGCCGGCGAATACGCTGACGTAGCTTCCGCCCCAATGCCTCAGACTGGTCGTTGGTGAAACCGTCTAAATAGACGAACATTTCATCTATGGAGTAGGGGGCAATCTCTGGACAGGCATCGCGCAGCAGTTGAGCCAGGCGCGCCGACATGTCGCCATAAAGCTCATAGTTAGACGACAGCAGATGGATCTCGCCGCGCTGGCGCAACCCTTCAAGCTTGAAGGCGGGCGTACCCATAGGGATATCGAGCGCTTTCAACTCTGCAGAGCGGGCGATCACGCAACCGTCGTTGTTGGACATCACCCCAACGGGCCTGCCTTCAAGCCTGGGCCGAAAAACGCGTTCGCAACTGACATAAAAGTTGTTTGCATCCACCAGACCAATCATCGCCCCCACCTGTTTAACGTAAATACTCGTGCACCACCGCGCGCACCACGCCCCAGAGCTGACAGTCGGAGCCTTCAAGCGGTAGCGGCGGGTAGGCTGGGTGAGCGGAGCAAAGGTGCGGTGACTCTTTATAAAGCGAGTAGCGTTTAATCAGCACCTCGCCCTCCAGCATTGCCACCAACATATGACCCAAGCGGGGCTTGATACCGCGATCAACGATCAGTAAGTCGCCATCGAAAATCCCCCAGCCTTCCATGCTGTCGCCCGTCGCGGTGACATAAAACGTCTCGGTGGGGTTTTTAACCAGCCGTGTATTAAGGTCTAGCGTGCGCGGCTCGTAATCCTGCGCAGGCGAAGGAAAGCCGCTAAAACCAGCGCGGCCCGTAACGGTTAAATAAGGCAGCGGCTGGGAGCTTAACGGCAAGGCTGGAATAAAGTGAACTGACTGCCCCGGCATCGTCGGCATCCTGATTTTTAAATATTGTATAAATATACAGTATTTTGTCGCAGGAAAGAAAATGCAAATTGATGGGAAACCCCGAGATCGCCACGCTTCGCTCGCGATGACACTTCATTAGTCAGTACATGAATCACACTCATGCACGACCTGACGCGGATGCGATGAAAGTCGCGTCAGGCTGCGTTATGATAGCGCCCTCGCTTCTCCCATGATGACCCTTTCTCGTTACGAGGTTCCCGCCGATGTTCAGCCGCGATATGACAATTGCCGGATTCGATGATGTGCTGTTTGATGCCATGCAGAAAGAAGTGGAGCGCCAAGAAGCCCACATCGAACTGATCGCTTCCGAAAACTACGCCAGCCCCCGCGTACTCGAAGCCCAGGGCAGCCAGCTGACCAATAAATACGCCGAAGGCTACCCCGGTAAGCGCTACTACGGCGGCTGTGAGTTCGTCGATATCGCTGAAAACCTGGCCATTGATTACGCCAAAGAGCTGTTCGGCGCTACCTACGTAAACGTACAGCCGCACTCCGGCTCGCAGGCCAACAGCGCCGTGTTCCAAGCGCTCGTTAAGCCCGGCGATACCATTTTAGGCATGAGCCTGGATGCCGGTGGCCACCTGACCCACGGCGCCAAGCCGAGCTTTTCGGGCAAGCACTACAACGCCATTCAGTACGGCTTGGATGATCAAGAGCTGATCGATTACGACCAAGTGGCCCAGCTTGCTCGCGAGCACAAGCCCAAAATGATCATTGCCGGTTTCTCAGCCTATTCACAAATTGTCGATTGGGCCAAGTTCCGCGAGATCGCTGACGAAGTAGGCGCTTACTTGCTGGTCGATATGGCCCACGTCTCTGGATTGGTAGCTGCAGGTGTTTATCCCAGCCCGCTGCCTCATGCCCACGTGGTCACCTCCACCACCCACAAAACCCTACGCGGCCCACGCAGTGGCGTGATTCTTTCTGCTGAAAACGACGCGGATATCGAGAAGAAGCTGCAGTCAGCGGTTTTCCCCGGCGGCCAGGGCGGCCCCTTGATGCACGTGATCGCAGCCAAAGCGGTGTGCTTCAAAGAAGCCATGTCGCCAGAGTTCAAAACCTACCAGCAGCAGGTGGTTAAAAACGCCAAGGCAATGGCCAACGTGTTTATCGACCGTGGCTACGACATCGTCTCTGGCGGCACCGAGGACCACCTCTTCTTGCTTTCGCTGATCAAGCAGGGCGTAACGGGTAAAGATGCCGATGCCGCTTTGGGTCGTGCCCACATCACCGTGAACAAAAACGCCGTTCCTAACGACCCGCAAAGCCCGTTCGTAACTTCTGGCCTGCGTATTGGCACCCCTGCGGTGACCACGCGTGGTTTTGGTGAAGAAGAGTGTAGCCAGCTAGCTGGCTGGATCTGCGACATTCTCGATGTACTGGCCAAAGGCGAAGACACCAGCGCCATCGAAGCGAAGGTGCTGGATAAAGTGGCTGAGGTTTGTAAGCGTCTGCCGGTTTATAAATAAGCGACGAACGATGTAAGCGAAGCACGATGTAAATGCTTAACCTAGCGTTCTTGAAAGCCATCGAAAGATTAACATTTTCGGTGGCTTTGTCCGTTATGGCTTCTGCAATGCGCAATGGGAACTTCCACTGACCGGGAGCGGTTTAAGAAGGTAAGAAGGGGAAGGGCGCGGCCCCAGCATTTTGGATCGGTGAGCTGTGCAAGCTGACCTTTGAATGGTCCTTCGTTGGCTTGCCCGGCATCGTCAACTTAGAAATATACCTCTTTTGATGCTTCATCCTGAACGCTATGTTGGCGCAATGTCTCCACGAGGTGAGTGGGGATGGTAGCAGGTTGGTCGCCAAAGGCCACTAGGCTCAATGCACCCCGCGTAGAACGAATTGGCCGCCAGTTGCTGACCACTTGGTCAAGCTCAATAAATAAGTAATGATGGAAAAGCGTTTCGGTGAGCCACACCAGCTTGCTTGCGACATTGCCAACACTGGGGGGAAACATGATAGTGCTGGTTTCCCAACTGCCCCGCCGCGCGGAAAGACTCGCCCCCCTTACGCTGAATAAGTTACCATTGCGCGCACTCTGTGCTGGTTTGGCTATAGTAAAGGCTCATGTCACTCCTTGCGGTAGGATGAGTTAACCCAGGAGGTTGTCTAAACTCAGAGTCAGCGTACATTGTAACAAAATCGTAGTGATCGAGTGCAGCAAATGACGTACTAGAGCGCGCCGTTGGCACACCAAATGCTGCTACATAAGGCTAGGGCAAGGGAAACGTCCGGAACAATCCCTGGGCGGTAGCGTGGCTGAATATTTTTTAGATGGCTAAGTTTGAAAACGGAGCCCATGACTATCGAAGTCTCGGCGATAATTACTCTCTTGGTGATGGTTGTCACCTTAGCTGCACTTCGCGATAACCGGCATTGCCCTGATGCGATTTTAGGCTGCCTGCCTGGTCATCAGCCCCCTGCCAAGCGTGGAGTGATTACCTTTGCCACGCTTTACGTGGTAGCGGTTGGGCTGTACGAAATCGGGGCGATTCAATGGCTGGCCCACCGCCTGTACGGTCAAACCACACGGCTAAGCCAAGCCCAGCCCCAGCTACACGTGTAACTGCTTGCTGCCGGGCTTAGCGCCTTTATGAACACCACCACCAACGTAGTCGCCATGTTCATACCCGCAATACAGGAACGGGCTGTACGTTAAAACTTCCCCCGGGCAAGCTGCTACTGCCGTTGAGCTATGCGGTGATCATCGGTGGCACCTGCACGCTGATTGGCACCAGTACCAACTTGGTGTTGGATGGCCTGCTATAAAACCGAGCGCTGCGTCAGCCTCTCGGTGTTTGCACTGGTTTGGGTAGGTGTGCATTTTAAGCCTTATGCGCGGACCTGACTAAGCACGAACGCTTAAGTATGGGGGTTCGATTCAACCGTGTTCGGTAGCGGAAGGCCAAGCTGATTTATACCCGTGCTTGACCCCCTGTGAATGGGATATCGCTGCCGCCCAGCCCGTGGTCACAGCCGCAGATGGAGAAGTCAACGCACTCCCCTGGAGCCACTAAGCTGTAATTAGCAGGAAAGCGTGCTCAACCCATATTTTATTGTACTTGTACAGCGCGATAGCCGCTGGGAAGACGCGCTAAAAAAGCGATAGACCTTGTAAGAGCCAGACTTGACGGTCGATCAGACTATCTACATGCATCCACCTACTGCAGCACTGGGCTTAGTGCTTGGTCACTAATCATCGTCATTAGTTATATTCATGATGCGATAAGTCTACAATTTTGCCGTGTTTGATCTGTAATGTATAAATTAAATACAATACAAAACATACGCATGCATAGAGATATAAGAATTCAGCTAAAACTTTGGTTTGACGTGATTTAAGCGATTATGTAAAGCATTTATATATCTTGAGTTTAAAGGAAAAATATATGAGTCATAAGAAAAAATTAATTAATCTTTTTGTTAACAAAAAAGCGCATATAGGTGTGGTAGGGCTAGGTTATGTTGGTTTGCCTTTAATGTTGCGATATAACGAGGTGGGCTTTAAGGTTGTTGGTATTGATATAGATGGGGAAAAAGTTGATGCATTAAGCTCTGGAGAGAGTTATATAGGCCACATATCTGAAGAAAAAATAAAAAAAGCTTGCGCTACAGGGTTTGAAGCTACAACAGATTTTAGTCGAGTTTCAGAGTTAGATGCTATTATATTATGTGTGCCGACACCTCTTAATAAATACAGAGAACCAGATATTAGTTATGTCATTGATACCGTGGAAGCATTGTTGCCATATTTGAGAAAAGGTCAAGTTGTTTCGCTTGAGAGCACAACTTATCCTGGTACAACTGAAGAAGAATTACTACCAAGAATACAAGGGAAAGGGCTTGAAGTTGGTGAGGATATATTTCTTGTATATTCTCCTGAACGTGAGGACCCAGGTAATCCTGATTATGAAACACGGACTATCCCTAAAATAGTGGGTGGCCAGACTGTCAGTTGTAAGGAAGTTGGTGTTGCCCTATATGAGCAAGCAGTTGATAAGGTTGTGGCTCTAAGTTCAGCCAAAGCAGCAGAAATGACCAAGCTTTTAGAAAATATACATCGCGCAGTAAATATTGGCCTGGTAAATGAAATGAAGATTGTGGCTGATAAAATGGGCATTGATATTTTCGAAGTTGTAGATGCAGCTGCAACTAAACCTTTTGGGTTTACTCCCTATTATCCAGGCCCAGGGTTGGGAGGGCATTGTATACCGATCGACCCTTTTTACTTGACTTGGAAAGCGCGGGAATATGACGTCCACACTCGTTTTATAGAGCTTTCAGGTGAAGTTAATCGTGCTATGCCATATTATGTGGTCGATAAGCTCGTTGGAGGAATGAATGATGTGGGTAAACCATTAAAAGGTAGCCATATACTTGTGCTAGGAATTGCATACAAGAAAAATGTAGGAGACGTTCGTGAGTCTCCTTCGGTTGCAATTATGGAATTAATAAGAAATAAAAAAGCAAATGTCGCTTACTCTGATCCTTATTTTCCAGCTTTTCCTAAGATGAGAAATCATTTTTTTGACTTAACCAGTGATCCACTAACAAAGGAAAGTTTGAAAAAATTTGATGCAATAGTATTGGCTACAGATCATGATTCTTTTGATTTGAAGTTCTTGCAGGAAAACGCAAAATTAATTATTGATGCTAGAGGTAAATATAGAAATAACGAGCCAAATGTAATCAGGGCGTAGTATTTTTTAATTACTTGAAATTATATTATGAAAATATTGCATATATGTTCTTATTATGTCGGCTCTCTTGTTTATAAGAAGCTTTTCGAGAGTTTAGATTCAGAGGAGCGTGTAAGTAAACAGTATGTATGGGTGCCAGTGCGAAAACATCACCATGAAGGTAAAAACTTAAGTAGCAAAAAGAAAATTAAAATTATTTACGTTAAAAGTTTGGATAGGTTCACCCGGTTATCTTTTCTTTATAAACTGCTACGGCTGGTTTTAAGCTTTCACCGTGACCAAAAGCGGGCTGATATTCTTCAAGGATGTAATGTTATCCACGCTCATACTTTGTACTCAGATGGCTATCTAGCTTACTGGTTGAGTCGTAAATACCAAATACCTTATGTACTGAGTATTCGCACTACGGATGTCAGTGTCTTTGAGCGCTTTCTTCCTCATTGGCGGTGGATGACTCGGCGAGTCATAGCTAATGCGCAATGTCTTATCTTCATTTCACCTGCACACAAGATAACGATTGAAGCAAAGTACGCAAACGATTTGCCCAAAACACTGCTAGTTACCAATGGCTTGGATGAATATTGGATTAGTAACGCCATCTGCAGTTCAGCTCCAGAGAGGTCGAAGGCACGGAGTGGTATTTATATTGGCGAAATCAACGCCAACAAAAATATTAAGCGCGCTATTCTAGCGTTCTTTAAAATAGCCGATGACAACGACGCGACATTTACAGTACTTGGAGGTGAATACTCAACGTTCTCTGCTATCTACGGTGAGATTCCCGAGGTGCTACGGTCTCGTGTTGATTTCATTTCCCGAACAGAGGACAAGCAGTGCATCAAAGAATTGTTGAGACAACATCAAGTGTTAATCATGCCATCGTTCATGGAAACTTTTGGCCTCACCTACCTTGAGGCGATCAGCCAATGCGTACCTGTGGTATTTAGTCATGGACAGGGCATTGATGGGCTTTATCCTGAGGGAATGGTTGGGTTCTCTTGTGACCCGAGTCGGGAGGAAAGCATCGCTGATGCCATTCTTAATGTCTTTAAGCATTTCCCAGAAGGCCTAATCTTTGAGGGCAATAACCCAGTAGAAGATTATTCTTGGCAATCACGTGCGCAAATTTTAATGAAAAATGCATACTGATATGAAAGTTCTTTATTTACACCAATACTTTGCGACACCTGATAACTCTGGAGGGGTGCGCTCATATCAATTCGGGAAGCGCCTTGCTGAAGCTGGACACTCTGTTGATCTCGTTACATCGACGGCGTTCTTTCCGGTAGCCCGAAACTCAAGATTTCAATTAGTTAGCCAGCATGACATCGACGGGATAAAAGTACATGCGATTCATATAGAGTATGTGAACCAGATGAGTTTTTTTCGGCGAATCGTTGCTTTTTTATTATTTATGATAGTTTCATCTGTATATGTAATGAAGTTGCGCAAGCATGATCTTATTTATGCATCCAGCACACCGTTGACTATTGCTGTACCTGCACTGATCTATAAAGCGTTTAGGCGTGTCCCTATGGTTTTTGAAGTTAGAGACCTTTGGCCCGATATTCCAGTTGAACTGGGCATAATAAAATCAAAATTACTAATCAAAGTTCTTTATCGGTTTGAGCACTTTGTATACAAAGCCTCAAAAAAAATTGTGGTTCTGTCTACAGGCATGCGCGACGAACTAATTAAAAAGGGGGTTAAAAATGAAAAAATCGTTGTGGTACCTAATGCCTGTGACATCAAGGAGTTTTCGAAGGAGGTAAGCTCAGATGTAGCTGAGCAGCTTTTCAGCCAGCACGGCCAAGTCAGGCTTTGCATCTATGCAGGGACATTCGGCTACGTCAACAATCTGGACTATGTGCTGGATATTGCCGTACATCTAAAAGATCTAGGAAGAAATATTAAATTTATTTTGATTGGAGATGGACAGGAAAAGCCCCACCTTCAGCGCAGAGTACAGGATGAAGGGCTCGCTGAACAAGTTGTCCTTTTGCCCGCTATGAGCAAGGCCGAGTTGATTCCTTATCTGAAAGCTTCTGACGCCTGCCTATCAGTAGTAAGGGATATTCCCGCGCTTTACAATAACTCAGCAAATAAGTTTTTCGACGCATTGGCTGCCGGTAAACCCATCATCATTAACCACGGTGGTTGGCAAGCAGACGTGATCAGGGATAACGGGATTGGCCTGGTGCTATGCAGAAACCCAGAAAAGAGCGCCAGGAAGCTGATCGACTTCATGGATAGAATTCAAGAGATAGACACAGAATGTATATTAAATTTAGCTCACGAAAATTACTCAAGGGATAAGCTTTTTAGAAAACTATGTTGTGATGCTTTATACCCTGCAGTTCATTCATGATGATAAAGAACTGCGCTTATTATGTGAGAGTAAAATAAGTGTGGTGGAGTGTTATTGGCAAATATAGCCAGAAGGAATAAAACAGAATGCAAAAAATCACAGTGTTTACCAGTACGCGTGCAGAATATGGGCTGTTGTATTGGCTTATCAAGGAACTTCACGAAAGTGCAGATTTTGAATTACAATTAGTAGTAGCGGGAACACATCTTTCTCATGAGTATGGTTATACAGTCAATGATATTATTGCAGATGGTTTTACCCCAAATGAATGTATTTCAACGCTTATAGCTGATGACTCTCCTCAAGCTATTACACGCTCCTCAGCCATGTTGGCTATGGTCATGGGTGACTATTTTGCACGTGAAAACCCTGATTACATTATTGTGCTGGGTGATCGGATAGAGCTAATGGCTGTGTGTGAAGCGGCCGTGATAGCCAAGATTCCCATTGTTCATTTACACGGAGGTGAGATAACTGAAGGTGCTGTTGATGAAAAAGTGCGCCATGCCATCAGTAAATTGGCAAGCCTCCACTTTACATCGACAGAAGCCTATCGTCGCCGTGTGATACAAATGGGCGAGAATCCAGAAAGAGTATATAACTGCGGTGCACTTGGGCTTGAGTCGATGGCTCGCCAGGACGCAGTCGAACGCAAACAAATGTCAGAAAGTGTTGGTATTAGTGTCGATGAGAGATATTTCCTTATTGTCTACCATCCAGAGACTCACAAGAAGTCTGAAAATATTGATGCACTACTTCAAGCAATTGAAGACTTTCCAGATTATAAGAAATTGTTTATATACCCAAACTCGGACATGATGAGCCGAGATATTATTGAGGCCATTCAGGCGTTCGCAGCACATCATCCTCAGAATGTGTTACTCATCAAATCATTGCAGCGTGATATATATCTATCTCTGATGAAACATTGCGAGTTGTATCTTGGAAACTCCTCGTCAGGAATCATCGAAATGCCTAGTTTCAAGAGACCTATCATTAACATCGGTGATAGGCAGCGAGGGCGCATTCGCTCTATAGCAACACTGGACGTAGAACTTGATTACCATCAAATTTCGAATGCAATCAGTACGGCTATGACAACTGAACATCAGGAAAGAGTTACGCATATCGACAACCCTTATCAAGGTAGTGCGCCATCAAGCTTTATAGCTGATGTGCTACGCAATGCTAATGAGAAAGTCGGTATTCAAAAGACATTCTTCGATTTGGACTTTAATCTATGAGCACTTATGTTATTGCAGAAGTTGGTGTTAACCACAATGGCTCAGTAACACTCGCAAAAGATTTAATACGTGTGGCAAGCGAGTGTGGAGCTGATGCTGTTAAATTTCAAACATTTGTAACGGATAAACTAGTAACAAGTTACGCAAAAAAAGCAAGTTATCAAAACGAAAATGATGCTAGTTCATCTTCGCAAGCTGATATGCTCCGAAGGCTTGAACTAAAGTACGATGACTATGTGATAATAAAAAAAGAGTGTGATAAATATAATATAGATTTCATGACAACATGCTTCGATAGTGATTCGCTTGATTTTATTATTAAAACTGCTGCACCAAAAATCCTCAAAATTGGGTCTGGTGACCTCACTAATCTTCCATTTTTGATTGAGCATGCTCGAACAGGGGTTAGCATCATCATCTCTACTGGTATGGCCATGTTGTCTGAAGTAGAAGATGCTCTTGCAGCGTTGGCTTTCGGATACCAGTCAGAGCCAGGTACAACTCCAGAGAGTTATCGCTGGTTAAAATATAACTACTTTACCCCCGAGTCCATCGAGCAACTGAAAAATAAAGTTACTATCCTTCATTGTGTCACAGACTATCCAGCGCAAGCACAGGATTTAAACCTTAATGCCATCCGTCAGTTGCGAGAAGTTTATGGCTTAAATGTAGGCTATTCGGATCATTCGACAGGTATTGAAGCATGCTGTGCAGCCGTTGCCTTGGGAGCAACCTGTTTGGAAAAGCATATCACTTTAGATCAAAGCATGCCTGGGCCTGATCACGCGGCATCCTCTACGCCTGAAGAGTTTAGACATTTTATTGATGCTATTCGTAACCTTGATAAAGCACTGCTTCCGAAAGTGAAGGCTCCATCCCCGCGCGAGCAGGCAAACCTTGAAGTAGCTCGCAAGTATCTCGTTGCTGCAAAAGAGATTGCTGAAGGGGAGTTGTTCACTTCAGATAATATTGATATCAAGCGTTCTGCAACTGGACTAATGCCAAATCAGTATTGGGATATACTTGGTCAGCCAGCGCGGAAAACATACAGCGAGGGGGAGAGCATCTGATGGCTGCTCCGCGCAAGCGTTATTTGGTAGTCATTCCTGCCCGTGGGGGGAGCAAACGACTCCCCGGCAAAAATTTGATGAAAATTGGTGACGATTCCTTGATTGGGTGCGCGATTTTATGTGCCAAGAATGCAAGCATTGTTGGTGATATCACTGTAAGCACCGACGATCAAAGCATAGCAACTGAGGCAATGCGCTATGGCCCATATGTACCTTTCATGAGGCCCAAGCAGCTAGCTACAGACGAAGCTAAAACGATAGATGTTGTCGACCATGCAATTCAGTGGTTTGCCAGCAGGGGAAACCACTATGACGCTTTAATCGTTTTACAGCCTACATCACCATTACGAACGGCACAGGATCTTCGGCAAGCAGTTGAGCTGTTCGAGGAACGTGAGGCTGATGCTGTGGTATCAGTATGTAAACTTGAACACCCTCTTCAATGGTGTGCTGAGCTCGGACCAAATGGAAGCATGGAAAAATTTGGGGAGAGTGATAATTCGCAGATGCGATCCCAAGAGCTAGCACATCATTACCGCCTTAATGGGGCTATATATATTTATGATATAAAGTCGTTAAGTACGTATGGAAAGTTCTATTTCAATAATAATACCTTTGCCTATGAAATGGATGAAGTGTCTTCTATAGATATCGATACTCACCATGATTACCTAATGGCTGAATATTTTTATTCTATAAGATAGAGGTTGCTATGAAAAATGTATTACTAGTCGGTGCTGGAAACCTGGGGCGGCGACATTTACAGAGCATGAAAAATAGTGCTGAACCTTTCAATATTTTTGTAGTAGAACCATTTGAAGCAGCTAGAGAGCAGGCTGAGAAAATATTTCAAGAAACGAAAAGTGATGCCGTAGAAAAAGTTGTAAGCTTTCATAAAGCTATAGAAGAAATAGATAAAGAAATTGACATTGTAATCGATGCGACACCAGCAAGTGGGCGTTTAGATATACTTAAACAGGTGTTGGCTCTAGGGGCGAAAGACCTAGTTCTGGAGAAAGTAGCTTTTAACTCTGTGCCTGATATTGAAAAAGCTAAAGTATTAATAGAGAAATATAATGCGCGTGCCTGGGTAAATTGCCCTCGTCGTCTTAACCCATTTTATATTCAATTACGTGAGATATTTGAAAATTTAAAAATTGATCGCTTTGAAGTAGTGGGAGAAAACTTTGGCATGGCTTGTAATGCCATTCATTTTATTGACTTGTTTGCTTTCTTAGCAAAAAAAGCCAATTATCATATTTCTTTAGATAATATTAGTGAGATATTGCCAAGTAAACGTCATGATTATATTGAGTTTTTTGGCGAAATCACAGGGACATTTGAATCTGGACCGGATTTTAAAATTGATTGTCAGCGGTCTACTAAAGAGGTGGGATTTAAGATAAGAATTGTTACACTTACTGATGAATACGTGATTGATGAGATAGCTGGAAATGTGGAAATTATAAAGACAGACGGTAGTAAAGAGGTTAGCAGTTTCCGTCAGCCTTATCAGAGTGAGCTGACAGGGGGACTTATAGATGAAATCATTTCTAAACAAGCGTGTGGATTAACTGAGTTTTACGAGTCGATGGCCTTACATAGTCCATTTATTAGTAATGCTTATGTATTATATGCTTCGAATATTGAAGAAAACTCTTTAAAGATGGTGCCTATCACATGAAAAATAACGTTTTGATCGTTGGCAGTGGAGCGATGGCTAAAGAATACGTAAAAGTTCTGCGTGCCATGAATACACCATTAACAGTAGTGGGACGTAGCGTCAGTGGCGCGCGAGCGTTCGAAAAAGAGACCGAATTACCTGTTCTTACTGGGGGGCTAGAAGCTAATATTGCCCATCTTGATTTTTCAAGTTTTACGCACTGTATTGTCGCTACCAACGTAACGCAGCTGTTCTCGAATGTTTGCAGCCTGATAAAAGCTGGCGCTAAAAAGATTTTAGTTGAAAAACCTTTCGTACTAGACAATGAGCAATTGAACGCTGCATGTCGTCTGGCTAACGAAAACACTGCCGCTATATTCATTGCTTATAATCGCCGTTTCTTTAGTTCAGTGATTAAAGCTCGTGAAATTATCGATGAGGATGGTGGCCTGGAAATGGTAAAGTTCGATTTTACCGAGCGGAGTCATGTTATTGAAGGGTTAGACAAAGATCCTCATGAGAAGGCTCATTGGTTATTAGCCAACTCTACGCATGTTATCGATCTGGCGTTTTATTTTACAGGTAATCCCGAGAAGCTAACTGCTTATCAATCAGGTAGCTTGGACTGGCATCCTAGCGCGATGGTATTCACAGGTGCAGGCATCAGCACGGAAGGTATACTTTTTTCGTATGGTTCTGATTGGGGTTCAGCAGGACGATGGGGTCTGGAGTTATTTACGCCGCTTCGTAAATTACGCCTATGTCCCATGGAAAAGTTGTTGGAAACTCGCAAAGGTACAATTGATGAGTATGAAATTGAGCTTGACGATGAATTAGAAAAATCATTTAAGCCAGGATTGTATCGGCAGACAGATAACTTCCTCCTAGGATTGACGGAAGGCCTTTGTTCACTTGGGGAGTTAGAAGATAGCTTTAAGCATTACTGCGAAATAGCTGGATATAAAGAAAATGTTTAACCTCCATAAAAGCAAGCTAGCTAATGTACTATTTTGCTTTGTGAAAACGGCACCTCTGCTTGTGCTGATAGGTATAATTTTTCGTTTTCTATTTATTGTGTTACAAGTTTCTTCTATCTGGTTTATTTTTGGTTGGGTAGGCGGCAATGTCAAACCAGTTGTCAAGGAAATGATAGGGCTTCCGGTAGAGTCCTATATTTATCCATGCATTGGCGCCTTAGGTTTTATATTATCTACCCTATGCCTGCTTATTGGTAAAATGTGTTCTCTTAAAGCAACATGCCAATTTGAAAAAGTTATAGTGGAAAAAGTTGGTAATAATCAAGTTTTGATTAGCAAAGGTGATCTTAAAAATATAGTTAAATTATTAATATCAGTGATGGATGTGATGGTGCCATTAGCTTTGATCGTGACTGTCTCTGCTTTGTGGATACATGTCACCCCTTATATGCTGATATTAATTTTTATAATGTTATGTGGAGGAGCGTGGTTGCTTAAAAAAGGTGTCGGCTTTTCCGCCAAACGTTATAAACCAATAAATAGAACCGGAAAACTAGAAAGTTATGTTGGTAGTCAAGAACAGCAAGGGTTTTATAAGATGCTCCTTCTTCCTAATTATATAATGCTGGCTTTGATGAGTATAATCGCAATACTGATAGTTACTAGCTTAATTGCAACTAAGCTTTACTTTGAATCTCATGGTGGCCAAATTGGATATATGGCTATATTGACAGGTGTTGCTTTTCTACAAATGCGCTCTTTTTCGAACATCGTTGTTAGAGCTGGAGCATACAATAAAAGTTTGTCTGCGATTTATAAAGCCTTTTTTACTAAAGGTACATAAAATGAGATTGTTATTTGTGCTTGGTTCACTAAGTGAAAGATCTGCTTCCCGGTTTTTAACTTTAAATCCGGATCTTGTTTATCATTTTTCGGATAAAAATATCTTTTCTTCACATGATCCAGTTTCGTATAAGTGCCTTCCAAGTCCACAATTGAATCCGAAAATAGAATCAGCTATTGTTGAGTCTTCTATAGAAAGAAATATTAAAAATATAGCTAACCCAGGTGGTGATGCAGCCATAATGCGACGCGCGTTGCGTTTATCTGAACTTCGCATAGAAGCTAAATGCTATCTTAATGCTATTAATTTTATAAAACAAAAAAAAACATCTGATGATATAAGTCATGATACTATCATATTTATATCACACTATCTCTTACCATCAGATGTGTTAATGCATGAAGAACTTAATGTTGAATGGCACCAAGTCACAAATACTCGTTTCCTCGGTTTGATCCCAGGCTTTAGATATCTTCTTTTTTTCATTAGAACTATTAGTCCTATTAGGTTGTTAAAAAAAAGGAAAACTTTTAAATGACATTCCTGAGCAGGCTTTTTAGTCATGTTTCGATCCAACAAAGCAAGTCTAAAAATATAGTCCCTGTGTTTCTTAATATAATAATGACTGATGTTAGGCCTGTAAGTGCTCAGCAAAAATTAAAAAGCTTTTACACCATTATTGATCGGTGTTTAAAAGATGGTCGTGAAGTTAATTTAGTAATTATTCTCGGTAAAAATGGGAATAAAAATGCAGTTGCAGCCTATGAAGGGTCTTTGAATCGCTATTTGAAAGAAGATGGGTTCAATATAGTGTTTGTCAAGCCAATAAGCTGGGTTTGTGATAGGTTGTTTATGTTTATGCTCATGGCTAAATATTTTACTAAGATTAATGGGTCCTTTGCACAACGTTTTAATTTTGCATGTTTATCTTCAATTTCGCGTGTACGAATAAGTTTATACCAGAAAATATATAGTTTGTTGCCATGTAATAATTGGTTAGGTCTTACAGGTGGTATCGAACTGCCGGCACTTCAATTTGAGCAACAAAAATTGACTAGAAGATGCATTGTCAATGCATTACAGTTTGGTCAGGCTTCCTATGATCAGCAACATTTTTCTGGATATGGTGCCGACAACCTGTTTGTTTATGATGTTTATAGTAAAAAAGTTTTTATGAGTTTGAATGTCAATGTTGATAATATAATAGTTTCGGGTTCTCCCGAGTTTGAATATGACTCTAGCCTAATGTTAAATGAAAAACTCCTTGAGGAAAATAAACTTAGCATTATCTTTGTTGACCAACCTATACGTCAGCGTGGTGAGTATTCAGAAGAATATATAGGCTACTGTTATGATATGCTTAAAGTATTTAATAATGATCCAGAAATTAATTTTAAAATAAAAAAGCATCCCCGCGGATCAGCATTTGAAGATAATATGTTAGATCATTTTACGATTGTAAAAGAGTGGGGTGAATCTCTTTCAAAAGCCCATGTTGTAATTGGTTTTTTTTCAAATCTTTGCGATTTTGCGTTGTGTTGTGGACGAATTACCTTTTACTTAGGAAGTAGATCCATTATGGGTGGGGTGAAATGCGATTGGATTGTTTCACAAGGTGGGTATGTGGTAAGTGAAATTGATTTCCTTTTTTACGAAATAGGACATCTAAAAAAACAAACACAAGAAATAGCAAAAAAAATAATAAGTAATGGAAGTGATCAAACGGTATCACCTTCAGATATAATTTATAAAAGAATGGTGGCCCATAGTGAAGCCTAAACAAGCGCTTAAATGGATTAAAGAATTTGAAATGAAACGTGATGGGCTAAATCATAATGTTGACGG
Source organism: Halomonas alkaliantarctica (assembly GCF_029854215.1). NCBI lineage: Bacteria > Pseudomonadati > Pseudomonadota > Gammaproteobacteria > Oceanospirillales > Halomonadaceae > Vreelandella > Vreelandella neptunia. The sequence goes on from NZ_CP122961.1 coordinate 1,353,555, forward strand.
GGTTGATTGTTGGCCAGTGATCAGAAATACAATCTTGTCTATTGTACTGCCTAAATCTGGTCAAGGCGCTGGCGCAGGTTTTAATTTTAGCATTTATTCTATTATAAGTATTGCCAAGTCAATAAAAGACACTCTTTCAATTAAAAATATAAATGTTTTTATTTTATCTGACCAGAAATTTTCTGAAACAGTATCTGGATCAATTTACTTAAAAGATGCACATGTAATTAGAGAAATGGAACAGCATAATTCTAAAGTTCCAATCATAGCTCTTCAGAATATGTTGAAAGACAACAATATTGTTGGACGTGAATATTGCCGATCAATATTTATTGTTTTGTTGCTTGCGGCGGGAGTGTCAAAGTTTTCGGCAGTAATGCGTTATATTCCATCTATATCTACTTATGTTGAAGGTATTGCTAAAGAACTTTCAGACTCTCCTATGCTTAGAGAAAGTTCGATAAGCTATGCTGTTCTGAAAAAGCAACTATATCGAAATATTCTTTTTTGTTTGGTAGCAAAAAATATTTTCTCATTTATTTTGCGTAGAGCTAAACCAGAAAAAGCTTACGTTGTTTGCTATTATTCAGTACTAGGAATGGCGTTGACTGCTGCTTGTCGCCAACAGAATATTCCAATAACAGATATACAACATGGTGTAGCGGGTGGCAGTATGAGAGCGTATGCAAGTTGGAACAAAGTGCCAGAAAATGGGTATTCAACACTGCCGGATACTTTTTTTTGCTGGACCAAATACGATGCAAATGCCATAACTGCCTGGGCAAAAGGTACCCCACACCATAATGCTTTTGTAGTTGGTAGCTTGTGGCGTGATTATGTTATGTCTAACTGTCTGTTTATGACTTCAGAAAAACAGTGGTTAAAGTTCTTCAATGAAGTAAGTAGCTTTAATAAAAAAGTGTTGATTACGCTGCAGTCTAGTTCATTACCAAATTTATTTTTTGAAGTAATAACTCAGAGCAGAAAAAATTATTGTTTTCTTATCAGATCGCATCCTGGCTTTCCTTTAAGAGCGGATGAGATCCATAATAAATTAAAAAAAAATTATCCTAACGTTTTTTTTGAGGAGCCATCAAATATTCCTATACAAGTGCTTATGAAACATATTGATGTGCATCTTACGGAATGGTCTGGTGCTGTTGTCGATGCGTATTTTGAAGGGGTTAAGTCAATTGTTGTTGCTGAAAGCGCACTAGATTATTTTGAATACTATATTAGTGAAGGTGATGTGCTTTATGCTTCAACACTAAGCGAAATACAAAACATTATAGAGCAATGCTAGTTATTCGTCTAAATCAGAAATTTTTTGTAAAAAATAAGGGTTAGCCATGTCTTATGTTTTACCGGTAAAAAGATTGTTAAAAAGATTCTACATTTTTTCTACCAGGATAACTTATCGCCTGAATTTTCTTGTTGGATTTAGAAACAGTAGATATGTATTTCGATTGATATCAAGAAATAATGATTTTTTTCCTGAAAAATTAGAAGAAAAAGATTATATAAATTATATGAACTACTATTTTCTTGATGATTTTAAGTCTGGACGAATAAGTTATCGAGGAATGATTTTATTTACTAATGAAGTGAAAAAAATAGAATCTTCAGTGTTGCATTGTGCATTGTCACGTGTCCTATTTGAAGGAAAAAATACTTCTGATAAGCTTAAAAAAATCGATCGATTTAATGATGCTGCTCTTTTGGAGTTACTTATAAAGAAAGGAGATACAGCGATTCCATCCGTTATGTCTTTTCTTAAAAGTACTAATAATGCCCGCTGGTCCGCTTCATATTGCTATCGGCTAGTTCGTGTTCTATATAGCATGAAAGAGTGGTTGCTGGTAAAACATTTTTCTGAGCTTTATAGAACTTTTAATCCAGGCAATTCTTGGATTAATAATAGTTACTTGACTGCACGTGTTGAGTTGAAGGATTTTGCAAGAGGCTCTGATTTTTTTGGCTCTGATGCATTTAATTCTATTGCTTTTGTTAATCAAGTTTCTTTAGTTGAATGTTTGGGTAAAATAGATTTTTTTGAAGATAAAAAAATAGACAATAACGAGGAATTTCTCTATCTCTTTTACATGGTGCTCTTTCAAAAATTGATTATATCGGGACAGGTTAGCGCCATTGCTTCTAGATCAATCCCCCCCATTTCAAATAAACATTCTTTTAAGTTTTTACAGTTATACTTCAAAGAGAAGTTTTTATCATGCTCTAAGTATTTGTTTAAGCTAGAAAAGGTTTCTTTTTTTTACTTTGATGGCATTCTGCCATTAAAGAAAATTTATGATGTACTTTCTAGCTTTAGTGGTGATTACGGCGGTGATGGTTGGAGTGGATTTGTTGAAGAAGTTTGTTATATGATTTATTCCTATGACATCTGTAAAGATTTTGATGAAAGTTTTTTAGAGCTTATTGGCTATTCGCAAGTTGACCACTTTGCAAGCTTTAATGATGAAGAAGACCCTGTATCCCAAAAAGTAATGCAACCAATTACAGCTTTGGTCTGTATTTCTAGAGTAACTGAAAGTTTTTTTTTAGAAGCAAACGATGCATATTGTTTTTCACAAGTTGTTGGTTATACCAATGTAGATCAAGTTAATGTTGATCCTCGTGTTTGCCAAATTTTCACCTTATCGGATTTAATGCCAGAGCCTGGTTCTTTGTTAGACTTGGATGCTTTCCAAATTTCTCATGATGCGAGTCACTGGCTTTTTTCCAAAATAAATAAAAATGACAATCAAAGTTTGTGGGCAACTGATTTTATTAATGAGGTTTTTTCACTTGCAATTGAGGATCGTCTTTTTGGCCATATTAAGAAATTTATAGCTTTAGTTGAGCATCTTCGGAGTTTCGGAATAAGTAGAGTTGTTTTTTCGTATAAATTACAAGAATATGCTCTCGTCCAAAGCTTGTCTAAAGCAGTAAATGAGACATTAGGTATTGAGTGCTTTCTTGTTAGAGAATTTGTTCCTGGAGATTTATCGCAGCTTAATGTTTATCCAGCTACAAACTCACCAAAGATTAGTTTCTTTGATTTCATTAATAGGTGTGAGAATGCAACGATCTATTGCAGTGGTTATGAAGATGATGCCATGCTGATTATGTCGTCACTTGGTGATCCTGCGTACTATAAGTCTTCCTTGGAAATACTTAAAGCATCTGATTATTCACATAACTATGTATTTAATGTTGCAGATAGAATTATTGAAAATACTTTGTTGTTAGATAATGTTTATCTTATTGATTCCACTGGAGTAAACTCTTTTGATTCAATGGACGTCAGTTTTAATGAACTCCTCTTTGTTGATGTGTCAGGGTTCGATAAGCTTGGAAGTTATTCATGTTTATCATTAATTCAGCATACTCTCGATGTTTATCTTGCTAGATGGACTACTAAATTAAAGAATCAGATTGAAGTTGTTTTGAAATTTCTAGAACACACACCTATTTCTTCTCTTATTACCAGCCCAGGGCGATCACCGTTATCCCGTGCCATAACTTTGATTGCGAATTCATCCGGCATTAGAACAGTTGATGTTCAAGCTTTTTTTATATCTTCTATGCCGCGGTACAAAGGCAGTTTGGCCGATAATTACTGCGGAATAACACGTGATCAGATCGATGTTTATATAGAGAATCATAGTCAGAAAAGTGATCAGCGAGTTTATTGTATTGGTTCTTTAATGATGGATAATCAACTTTCAAATGTCTCCGACTATAAGATCGAAGATATTCGTGTTGAGTATGGACTAGGTCTCGATAAATTTGTCATTTTTTTTGCCGAGCAGCATGGGGATGGAGGGTATAGTTTTGATATTGTAAAAGATATTATTTCTACACTTGAAGATCATGTGCATCTAATTGTTAAGCTTCATCCAAGAAGCCCAATGAGTTTACTGGATAAATATCATTCTCTTGTCAAAATGTATGGTAAAGAAACTCATGTTTCAGTTACTCAGTCGGGACATTTGTATAAATTGATTATTGCTTCTGATGTAGTTGTTACTCAGTTTAGTAATGTTGGTCTAGAGGCTGCTGTTCTAAAAAAGAAAGTTTTAAGTGTGTTAATTTCTGGTCAAGATCCTGTGCTTGATTTTGGTGCTCTTGGTATCGCTGATGTAGTATACAATCTTACTGATATGAAATCTTATATAAGCGAATTGATACATGCCAATCGGGTTGGAGAAATGCCTTATTTGATTTCGAATCCTGAGCTAGGTGACGGACGGTCCGGGAGTCGTGTAATAGAAATCTCACATGGTTTGGGTTTTTATAGCGGAAGTGTTATAACACTATAAATGATTTTTCTATGGATACGGTATTTTATAATGCGTCTCTTAGATATTTTAGTCTCTTTTTTTATTCTTATTCTCGGTCTTCCTATTTTTTTATTGCTTTTCTTTGTTGTATTGTTTGATCTTGGTTCTCCGGTTTTATTTACTCATAAGCGTCCCGGCTACAAAGGAAAACCGTTCACAGTATATAAATTCAGAACTATGCGTGAGCTGGAAGATGATGGGCTATTGGGTGTTGGCGATGCCGAGCGTATGTCTCGGGTTGGACGCTTCTTGCGTAGTACCAGCCTTGATGAGTTGCCCCAATTATGGAATGTCCTTAAAGGTGAAATGAGCCTTGTTGGCCCTCGTCCTTTATTAATGGACTATTTGCCACTTTATAGCGAGCGGCAAATGCGCAGGCACGACGTAAAGCCGGGAATAACCGGATGGGCTCAGGTTAATGGCCGTAATAATTTGAGTTGGCAGACTAAATTTGAAATGGATGTATGGTACGTTGAAAATAGGACTTTTTGGCTAGATATAAAAATCCTATACCTAACGCTTATTAAAGTTTTTAAACGCGAAGGTGTTTCTTCTCAGGAACACGTCACATCAGTACGTTTCGAGGGAAATGACGAGTGGGACAACAAAAAATAGCAATTTTTGGGGCTAGCGGCCATGGCCGTGTAGTTGCTGATATTGCCGTTTGCACTGGCTGGAATGTGCACTTTTATGATGATGCTATTCCAGAGAAAGAGATGACATTAGGGATGCCTTATGGTGGTAATTTCCAGAATCTTATTTCGAATGTTGACCAATATTCTGCGGCTTTCGTAGCGATTGGTAACAACAGGCTCCGTTTGTCTCTTCAACAGTCGCTGCTTGATGCTGGTTTTTACATACCAACGCTCGTTCATCCGTCTTCTACGATAAGCCGGTTTGCAAGCATTGAATCAGGTACCGTTGTGATGCCGGGGGCTGTAATCAATGCTGCAGCGCATGTCGGTTGCGCCTGTATCATCAATACAGGCGCAAGCATTGATCATGACTGCTTGTTGGAGGATGGGGTTCATATCTCCCCTGGCGCACATTTGGCAGGTATCGTATCTGTAGGCAAATGTAGCTGGATAGGTATAGGGGCTTCTATTCGCCAACAGGTGCGAATTGGAATTAATGTTACTGTGGCCGCTGGTGCCGTTGTTGTTAAAAATGTCGAGGATAACGCCACCGTTGCTGGTGTTCCCGCTGTTAAAATGAGGTAACTGTAGATTATGTTGAACACTTCTTTTTCTCCATGGCCCTCTTTTACTCAAGAAGAGGCAGAGGCCGTACAAAATGTGTTGCTGTCGAATCGTGTTAATTACTGGACTGGTCAAGAAGGACGCCAATTTGAGCACGAATTTGCATCTTGGGCAGGTACCAATTATTCGATTGCTTTGAGCAATGGTACAGTAGCTTTGGATTTGGCATTAAAAGCTATTGGTGTCGAATCCGAAGATGAAATAGTCGTTACTTCGCGGACATTCCTTGCATCTGTTTCTTCTATTGTTACGTCAGGTGCAACACCAATATTTGCTGATGTTGATGCAGACTCTCAAAATGTCACGGCTGAAACTATCAAAGCTGTTCTTACACCACGAACACGTGCAGTGATTTGTGTTCACTTAGCTGGTTGGCCCTGTGAAATGGATGGCATCATGGAGCTTGCCCACGAGAAAGGTCTTTACGTTATTGAGGACTGCGCTCAGTCACATGGTGCTAGCTACAAGGGCCGCTCTGTGGGATCCATTGGGCATGTAGGCTGTTGGTCTTTTTGCCAGGATAAGATCATGACAACCGGTGGTGAGGGCGGGATGGTAACCACGAATGATCATGAGCTTTGGTCCCGGATGTGGTCCTATAAGGATCATGGCAAAAGCTGGGAGGCGGTATATGAGCGAGATCACCCGCCAGGCTTCCGTTGGCTGCATGAAAGCTTTGGCACCAATTTCCGCATGACAGAAATGCAAGCTACTATTGGGCGGATACAGCTAGGCCGTATGTCGGAGTGGACTGTCGCTCGCCAGCATAATGCCAATACCATCTGGAATTGTGCCAAGGCTCTGCCAGGTCTTCATGTGCCGGAGATTCCAAATTACATCAACCATGCAGCTTATAAGTGTTATGTATTCGTCAAGCCGGAACAGTTGGCTGATGGCTGGGATCGTGACCGTATTCAGAGTGAAATCGTGGCGTCAGGCGTGCCGTGTTTTTCTGGCTCCTGTTCAGAGGTGTACCTGGAAAAAGCGTTTGAGGGGACCGGCTTGCGGCCTGAACGTCCTTTGCCTGTGGCTCGGGAGTTGGGTGAGGTCAGCTTGATGTTCCTCTGTCATCCCACCTTAACCGAGTCGAACATAAATAAAACGTGTAGTGTGCTGGAGGACGTGATGGCCCAGGCTGCAAGGTAAAAGTGGCAAAAGCGTAACCTATGGCTATGTTGATCAATATATAGTCTATGTTCACCGTTACTCTATAGGGATAGGTGTTCTTGAGGCATGCTTGCTATTACAATCGCTACCATTTCTCATCGACGGTCCCTAATCGGAAGGATTCCGTATGACTAAATCAGGACGCTTGCATCGTTCCATTGCCGGGCTCAGCAGGGGCAAGAAGCGCTTCATCATGGTCGCTGCCGACCTGCTGGCTTTGCCGTTGGCATTGTGGTCGGCCTATACATTGCGTTTCGCTGAATGGTGGCCCGCCTATTACATCGAACCTTTCTGGTGGCTGTTCTTGATTGTGCCTCCGGCAGGTGTTTTTGTATTTGCCCGGCTAGGGCTTTATCGTGCAGTTGTGCGATTCATGGGCCCTCAGGCGCTTTGGGCGGTGGTGAAAGGCTCGCTGTTGATGGCGGTACTGATGTGGTCGGCGGCCTACTTTTACCAGTGGCAGCAGTTTCCCCGCTCGGTGCCGATTAATTTCGCGTTAGTTACCCTGGTGTATGTGGGCGGTACTCGTCTGATTGTGCGCAGTTATTATCATTGGCTGATAAAACACTATACCGAGAAAGAGGCGGTCGCCATCTATGGTGCTGGCGGGGCGGGTGCCCAGTTGGCCCTGGCACTCTCCAGCGGGCGCGAGTTCTATATCGCTGCCTTCATGGATGACGATCCCGCGCTTTGGGGTAGTACCATTAAGGGGGTAAAGGTCTATAACCCTTCAGACTTCAAGGCGTTAGTCGAGCGTTTGGGTATCAGGCGCGTACTGCTTGCTATGCCTACCGCTACAAAGGCACAGCGTAAACAGGCTTTAGATCAGCTAGCTGATTTACCTGTTCGAGTGCAAACCGTGCCCTCAATGCCTGAAATTATTTCCGGCGTAGCGAGTGTTGATCAGTTACGTGAGGTCGAACTGGAGGATTTGCTGGGTCGGGACCCCATACCCCCTCGTCAATCGCTGATTGATGCCAGTATTCGCAATAAGGTGGTGATGATTACCGGCGCTGGTGGCTCTATCGGTAGTGAGATGTGCCGTCAAGTGATGCGCGGCAGGCCCAAGTCGGTAATTTTGTTTGAGATGAGTGAGTTTGGTCTTTATGCAATCGAGCAAGAGCTTGAAGCGCTTCGCATCGAGATGGGGGAGGCCTTTCCCATCGTACCGTTGTTAGGCAATGTCTGTGATCGTAATCGCGTAGAGGCGGTTATTAGCCACTATGGGGTGCAAACTCTCTACCATGCTGCCGCTTACAAACACGTGCCGATTGTTGAAAACAATGTACTTGAAGGTGTGCGCAATAATGTCCATGGCACCCAAGTCATCGCGGAAAGTGCCGCTAAGCTGGGTGTCGAGCGCTGTGTATTGATTTCTACCGACAAAGCGGTGCGCCCCACCAATGTGATGGGGGCGACCAAGCGCATGGCCGAGCTAGTGCTGCAGGATTTAGCCACTCGCTATGCCTTGAAGGATAATCACCGCACCATCTTCTCCATGGTACGTTTTGGTAACGTGCTGGGTTCCAGTGGCTCTGTAGTGCCTCTATTCCGCCGTCAGATTGAGCAGGGCGGCCCCATTACCGTTACCCATCCTGATATCACTCGCTATTTCATGACCATTCCCGAGGCTGCCCTGCTGGTGATTCAGGCTGGCTCCATGGCCGAAGGCGGAGATGTGTTCGTGCTTGATATGGGTGATTCGGTGAAAATTGTCGACCTGGCAAAGCGGATGATTCAGTTGACAGGCCTTGAGGTGAAAGATGCTGCAAATCCCGAGGGCGATATTGAGGTTGTTTTTAGTGGCCTGCGCCCCGGTGAGAAGCTCTATGAGGAACTTCTAATTGGCGATAATGTGGCCGGAACATTGCACCCTAAAATACTGCGTGCCCATGAAGAAATTCTGCCGCATCAAGAGTTAACAGTACTATTAAACGAGCTGCGTGAGGCTGAACGTAACCTTGATAGCTACCGCGCCTGTGCGGTGCTAAAGCGGGGCGTCAGCGGTTTTGCCCATAGCGGCGATGTTTGTGATCTCTTACCTAATTATCAGCACGTTGTTTATGAGGCTGCCCCTAGGCCTGCTAAGCATTGATTGAATAAGCGACTTCTCGCTTTGTTGGGAGTCGCTTTTCATATTCTCCACTGACGATACTTGTGACGTCGTGTGATAATATCTCGCTCTATCCACGTTAGTCTTGGAATTTCTGTGAGCCACCCTCCTTTCTCAGTTTCTCTCCCTGTTTCTACTCCCATTTCCATTTACACGTCCCTCTCCGCATTTATGCTTTGCGCCATAGCATTGGTGGTGCCTAGTGGTTACTCGCTAGGTGCCGTCATGCTGTTGCTGGGTAGCGTGGTGCTATTGATAAAACGCCCGGCGCTTGGATTGAACCGACAGGATATGTTGGTGATATTAGCAATGGCCGCGTATACCCTGGTTGGAGCGCTTGAGGCGTGGTGGGATGGGCAGGGCACACGCGGCATGGATAGGCCGCTGCGCTTACTGCTAGCGATTCCTGCGCTGTTGTTAGTGATGGCTTACCCTCCGCGTTTGGCCTGGTTTTGGGGCGGTATTACGGTGGGGGCGATAGGCGCAGGGGGTTGGGCTACTTGGGCGAAGCTGATAGACGGGGTGGCTCGCCCAGGCGGTTACAACAACGCGATTCAGTTCGGCAATTTAAGTATGCTGCTGGGGGTGTTGTGTCTCGCCGCGATGGGCTGGGCCGTTATCCAGCCACGCCGCAATCTTTGGAGCACGGTATTTATTATAGGGGCGGTATTTGGTATGGCGGGGTCGTTGTTATCTGGCAGCCGGGGTGGCTGGATAGGCATTCCTTTTGTGTTGCTGGTGTTGTTCCGCGCCTATGCACCCTTGATGCTCAAAAGACATAGCGTAGGTGCGCTAGTCGGCGTTTTGCTAGCGGGAGCCGCTGTATATGCAGTGCCTGAAACGGGTGTGCAAGAGCGCGTTCATCAAGCCGTAGAACAAGTGCAACGTTATGCTTCAGGCGATAGAAGCTCTACATCTGTTGGGGCACGGTTTGAGATGTGGCGGGGTGCCAGTCATTTGATTGCCGAGAAGCCGTTGGTTGGTTGGGGATCAAATGGATACGCTGCGGCGATGCAAACGTTAGCCAATGAAGGCGTAATTAATGGAAATGCTGCGCGTTATAGCCACGCCCACAACGAATTTATTGATACCTTTGCCAAGCGCGGTTTGATTGGCCTTATGGTGTTGTTAGCTGTTTACTTACTGCCCATGCGCTTTTTTGCTAAAGAGCTGGGGGCTAGTGATTTATCGCTACGCGCCACGGCGACGGCAGGTGTATTGCTACCGGTTACCTATATTGATTTTGGCTTAACGCAAAGTTTTTTATCCCATAACAGCGGCGTGATGATGTATGCGTTTTTGCTCGCAGTGTTGTGGGGGATTTATTCTCGCCAGCGCAAGGAGTTTGTTCGCCCTATTTAGCCTTTATAATTTAAACGGCGGGATAATTACTGATCGCTCAACAAGTTGAGTTCTTACAAAGCCCTTTCCATCGGGTAACGTGGGACTCAGCCTTGTTGGGCGATTTTTATTTTCATGTGATACGTTTCTTATTTAATGGTTATTAGATAAAGAGTACAACATGCAAAATCAGCAAACGTGGCCCGAAATACGTCATCACGGTGGGGCAAGTGGCGTTACCGGTAGTTGCCATCAGCTTATGGTTAATAGTGAGTCTTCACTATTAACCGATTGTGGTTTGTTTCAAGGCGAAGACGCACAGCAGGATAGTTTCGATCAGCTCACTGTCGATTTTGATATTTCATCGGTAAAAACCTTGGTCATTACCCATGTTCATATTGACCATGTGGGGCGGTTACCTTATTTACTGGTAGCTGGATTTTCAGGCCCCATTTTGTGTTCGAAGCCTTCGGCTAAGCTGTTGCCGTTGGTGATTGAAGATGCGTTGAAAATTGGCTTTAAGGACGTGATGAGAGTGCAACCCTCTTAAAGCGGGCTGTAGAACAGGCGTTATAAAATAAGGGTACGGTTATTATTCCGGCTTTTAGCATTGGCCGCACCCAGGAACTGCTTTACGAGTTGGAGGGAATTATTCATCGGGCGGGGAATGATTCGCTCTGGCAGTCGTTAGAAATCATCGTCGATTCGCCCCTAGCTGCGCGATTCACGCGGGTCTATCGCGAGTTAAAGCCCTTCTGGGATGATGAAGCGCAGAAGCGCTTGAAGGCAGGGCGGCATCCGCTTAATTTTGATGCGCTTAATACCGTGCATAGCCATGAAACGCATGAGCAAACGGTACGCTATTTAGCCGAAAGCGGTCGACCTGCCGTGGTGATTGCCGCCAGCGGGATGTGCGCCGGTGGCCGGGTAGTGAACTATTTAAAAGCCACGCTGGGTGACTCGCGCCACCAAGTACTGTTTGTAGGCTACCAGGGGGCGGGCACACCGGGGCGCGATATACAGCGTTATGGGCCGCAGGGTGGTTGGGTAATGTTAGATGGTGAACGCTATGATATCCGCGCGGGTGTGAGCACCATTAGCGGTTACTCCGCCCACGCTGATCAGCGGGATTTATTGAGGTTTATCAGGCGAATGCGCCATTGGCCCAGGGAGATTCTCCTTGTGCACGGTGACGATGCGGCTAGGCAAACACTAAAAACCGCCATTGAAGCAATGGCGGTTAAGCATCGGCGCTCGGTAACGGTGGATTTGCCCGAGAATTCACCAGCCTAGCCTGAATAAATGGTAAGTGCTCACCAACCTCCTTGGCCTTCTAACAAACTGCGGGTGTTGTTGTTTAGCGGCAGGCGGAAATCAGCGCTGCCAAGCACCATGGCATCGCCTGCTCGCACCACCCGAGCACTCACGTAAACGTAGTCCTGGCCTTGTGCGTAGGTGCCCATCAATATTGATCGTGCGTTGTGCTGGGAGGTTAAGCGCTGAACTTGCCGGGAAAGAATCAACTCCCCTACGCTCTCTTCGATAAACATGCTGTCGCGCATTTTAACTTCGCGTACCTGCATGCCCTGGCGGGACAGTGCGGAGGCCATAATTTCAGAGCTGATACGCCCAAGCGTCGATGACTGGCTTAGATTGTCGATGCTCACAAAGGTGGCGGCAATCATGGGACTATAGTTCTTTATCTCTGGATTGCTGGCAACCATCTGCTCGGCAGCGGCATGAACCAATTCAGAGAGATCGGGTTCCGGTTCGGCGGGTCTGTTGTTAGCATTGCCTAGCGCGCTACAGCCTGCCAGTAACAGTAGCGTCATGCCAATGGCCATTCCACGGGTAGCATGGCTGATAGAACGAGCGCGCCGAGCAGCGAAAAGTGTAATCAGCATGAAATTACCACGTATCAGTAAGGGGAACGGTGGGCGTGCTAGGTGCCTGGGGCACACGGTTAGGGGCATATTGACGACGATCACCGGCATTAATGTAGTAAATGTTGGATGAAGAGTAGAGAATTCGTTCGCCATCGATAATTTGCGTGGTCACGATGATCTCTTCGTTGCCGGTGTGGGTCCAATTACCGCTAGTGGTATCGGCAAGCATTGCGGCGGGGATTAACCCCAGCGCCGGTTCGGCCCACTGGTTATACGGAATGGCGGCGACTGCGATGCCCGCGGTAAGTGCAGTAAAAGCGCCGACAGGCGGGCGGACAAAACCGCGGTCACGGTGTTCGACGACTTCGACATCAAAGGTGATATTGGCGCTGTTGGCAGTCGGAACGGTTGTGAGATTGGCGCCCCGCGAGACCAGCTCGCTGGTTAGCAGCGCGCGAAAGCCACGCTCAAATTCACCGCCGCTGTAGGCGTGCAGTGCTTCATTGTCTGGTTCGCTGATGTGTAAATCGCGATTGCGAACGCGTTCGCGCTGCAAAATGCGGGTAGCTTCATGGCGGGCCAGCACATCCCAGTGATGAGCTGCCTGCATACGCTGCTGTTCTGTATAAGGGTAGGTGATGGCTATCGGCGCCTGGGATGTATTGGCATAAAAGCAGCCGCTTAGCATTAAGCTTGCCAGCCCCAAACTCACAGGACGTATGAAATAGGTTGATGGAAATAATCGGGGACGGGTGCGCACCTGGTGGTTCCTTTTTCGCTACAAAACGGCTTTTGATAGACTGTTCGCCATGCTTAGTTTGCCATGCCTAATTCGATGTACCTAATGTGATGTGCCTTATTCTAAGTACTTGATTCTAATTACCTGCTTTCATGTACCTAACTCGACGTACTAGCTCGACGTACTAGCTCGACATAGTTAGCTAGATCGGCCACGAGGTTAAAAACTTTAATGAGCGATAATCCCAATGCTTGAAGATCATCACAATGCTCCGCGCCATGATTCGCTAATGTCGGCCTATCATGAAAGTGATAGTGGTAGCGGTTGGATGATCAGCTATCTCGATATCATGACCTTGTTGGTGGCTCTTTTCGTGGTCATTATCGCCGCCGCTGGGCCGGTAATCCCTCAGTTGAACGAGGAGGAGAGTGCGAGCGAATACGCTTACACGCCGTCGTCGGCTATGGAAGTGCCCCTGCCCGAATCTTTGGCCAAGGTAAGCCATGAGCGTGCGGTCGCCGCCCGGTGGAGCGGGGCAGGATTGAACCCTATGGCGATTAGTGCGGCGATGGGTGTCGCCGGGTTGCCTAAATTGACAGGGCTTGCTCGTCGAGTCAGCTATGGGGTCCCGCCACTTTTGGCAGCACCGCCACCGCCCGCCGAGCCGGACTTCACTCTGCCTAAACTGATGATGCCCGCGGGCAGCGATGATTTTACATCGCCTTTGGCCGACTACATGTTGGTGTTAACCGACCGGCCTCCGGTCAATGTTCATGCGGTGAGCGACGAGTCAGTGGCAGGGGCGCTTGCGCTAAATCAGTCGCTTTCCCAGCGTGTCGAAGAGTCGACGTATCTGCCCGACCTTGAAGGTGTTGAAGTATCGCGAGTGGATGAGGGGATTAGTCTCCGCGTGCAGGATCAACTGCTGTTTCCTTCTGCAACGGCTGAGCTCACCAGCGATGGTTCGTCACTGGTGGGTAGTTTGCTGGAGACTATTCAGCGCTACGATGGCGAGGTATGGGTTGAGGGCCATTCGGATAGCCAGACCATTAACACGGATGAGTACTCGTCTAACTGGGCGCTGTCTAGCGCTCGCGCGATTGCCATTGTGGAAGCGCTGGAAGCTGAGGGTGTCGATGCTGAACGCTTACGTGCCGTAGGCTTGGCGGCCACAAAACCACTGGAAAGCAATGCCACAGCGGAAGGGCGTGCGCGAAATCGGCGGGTTGAGGTCGTTATTCATGTGGAGTAAGCAGTATTGCAGTTTGCCCAGACGTTAAATAAGAATTAAAAAAAGCCCGCCGGGGTAGGCGGGCATCAAAGGGCTTGGCTCACTGCAGCCCACTGGCATCAGGTGAGGGGGTGTACAAGATCGCCAGTGGGTACAATTCCAGTATAGCTATTTATGAGGCGTTGCCAAGTCCTGTAACGCTTTTTATTAGTTTTCTTGTCACTTTCATCAATTCCCATGCTTTTTGATAGAACACAGCACCAAAAGCGCCCCGATCTCTTTCACGCACTTTTTTGGTGCGCTAAAGCTGCCTCTTTTTGGTGCTTGTGGGTTTTTCGATTTATTAATCCCTTAGAACTTCATGTAACTCCCTGCTGAACCGTCACTTCTCTCTTTTGGCTTATTAATTGCTATGCTTTTGGTAGACAATTAATAGCAGGTCTTAGCCAATTGGGCGTTCTAGTCATCGCTTTAACAGTGGGCTAAGGCCGAAGAGAGGTAGTGCCATGCCTGAATCAGCTCGTCTTTCAGCGTCAATTCCTTCGGTGGATCCTGCTCTCCAGCCGCGGCTGGTAGTGACCGATTTAGATGGCTCACTGCTCGATCATCACAGTTATGACTTCAGCCCTGCAGCTCCCTGGCTTGCCCGCTTAAAGCAGATGGGGGTGCCGGTAATTCCGGTGACCAGTAAAACCCGTGCCGAACTGATTCCGCTGCGTGAAGCGCTGGGCCTTACGGCTACGCCGTTTATTGCTGAAAATGGTGCGGTTATTGGTCTGCCGCCAGGCTGGTGCCACGCGCGCTTAGACCGACCAGGCAGCGGCCGTGATGGCGTCGTTATCAAACATCCTGGTGTGGATATTGATTTTATTCGTGCCCGGTTGAAGGTGTGGCGCGAACGCCTGGACATTCGTTTCACCCGCATGGGCGAGATGAGCGTGCCTGAGGTGATGGAGCTTACTGGGCTTGACGCGGTTCGCGCCCGGGATGCACGGCAGCGGGAAGGCAGTGAGCCGCTGCTATGGGATGACACTGCCGCGGCCCTGGAAACTTTTCGCGCCGCTTTAGAAGGGGATGGGTTAGAGCTTACTCAAGGCGGGCGCTTTTGGCATGTGATGGGACGCTCCGCAGACAAGGGGGCTGCCGTCGAGTGGCTGATTAAGCGCTTTACGGCGCTAAGAGGTCGAGCACCTGTTTCACTGGGATTAGGGGACGGGCCAAACGATATCACCATGCTCGAAGCGGTCGATCAAGCGGTTGTGATTCGCGGTTGCCACGACTTAGCCGTAGAGCCGCGCAACGCTTTGCTCTATCGTACGGACGCAACAGGGCCGGCCGGCTGGGCCGAAGGCGTGGATTACTGGTGGGGGCGAGATGACCGCCGTTTAGCGACGGCGGAGAAGGGTGATGCTGTTGTTATTTGAGGACAGTTATTTGAGTCCAATACTGTGACTCCAGTTTTATGAAACCAGGGAGGTAAGAAAATGAGTGACTTTCATCAAAATGGAATTATTACCGATTTTCATAACCTTACCCGGCGCACGGTCGAAGACCTTGAACAGGAGCTTTGCCAATTTTCCCGTCGTCGTCCAATGGGGTTAATTCTGCCGTCGCTTTTTTCGGAGCTGGAAGGGCCAGCGTTGTCGGCGATCGTTGATGAGCTGGTTAAAGTCCCGTATCTCAATGAAATTGTCATTGGCTTGGATCGAGCTGACCGCGAGCAATTTTTATACGCTCGGGAATTTTTCTCACGCCTGCCGCAGCACACGCGCATCCTATGGAACGATGGCCCACGGCTGCGCGCCCTGGACGCGGAGCTTGAAGAGCACGGGCTAGGCTCCCTGGAGCCCGGTAAAGGGCGCAATGTGTGGTATTGCGCAGGCTATATGCTGTCGTCAGGTCGCTCGACGGTGGTGGGGCTGCACGACTGCGATATTTTGACCTATGAACGTGGGTTGCTGGCGCGCTTGATGTATCCGGTTGCCCATCCTAATTTTAACTACAGTTTCAGCAAAGGCTATTACCCGCGCATTGCCGAGGGCAAGCTGAACGGTCGCGTCTCTCGGCTGTTAGTGACGCCGCTACTGCGGGCGCTTAAAACCGTCTGCGGGCCGCTGCCTTATCTCGACTACTTGGATAGCTTTCGTTATCCGCTCTCGGGCGAGTTTGCGATGCGCAGCGAAGTGCTCGAAGGAATTCGTATGCCTGCGGATTGGGGGTTGGAGATTGGTGTTTTATCTGAGTTGCAGCGCAACTACTCGCCACGCCAACTCTGCCAAGTCGATATTGCCGATGCCTACGACCATAAGCATCAGCCGGTTAGCGAAGATGACCCGGATAGCGGCTTAAACCGCATGAGTCTGGATATTTCAAAAGCGCTTTATCGCAAATTAGCGACCCAGGGCATAACCTTTAGCAGCGAAGACTTCCGCACGCTCAAAGCCACCTACTACCGCTTCGCATTAGATCTGATCGAAGCCTATGACCACGATGCCACCATGAATGGCCTGAGCCTTGATCGCCACAGCGAAGAGCAGGCCGTGGAGTTATTTGCCAGTAACCTACTCGAAGCTGGCAACCTATTCATGGACAACCCCAGAGAACGACCCTTTATCCCCAGCTGGAACCGGGTGCAGGCCGCAGTGCCGGATTTGCTCACACGTATGCACGAGGCGGTCGAACTGGATAACCAAGGTAAGGTTTAAAGGCCGGGGGTTTAATTAATCGCTTCTTTCTTAACCCTTTCTTCAATAACCATTTTCCATTAAAAAGGCCAGCTACCCAAAGGTAGCTGGCCTTGTTTTTAGTGCTTGATTTTTAACACATAACTAGCGCTAAAAATCACTGTGCTGGTGAGCTACCTGCGGGGCAGGTGACGAGGCTTGTAAACGTGCATGCCCAGTGCTCTGGTTAATGCGGAAGTGGGCAACCAGCTGGCGCAGTTGGGCGCTGAGCTGTGCAAGCGCTTGGGTGGCGTGGTTACTCTCTTGCACCAGGCTGGCATTTTGCTGGGTCATTTGATCCATTTGCGTGACTGCTTGGTTGACCTGCTCAATACCGCTGCTCTGCTCCTTGGTGGCGGCAGAAATTTCCTGAACCAATGTGCTGAGCTGTTTGATGTCATCGACCATGCCATTGATCACATCGCCCGTGTCACGCACTTGGCGGCTGCCTTCCACCACTTTGCTATCCGACGCTTCGATCAAGGTTTTGATCTCTTGCGCAGCGGAGGCCGAACGGCTGGCTAGCTGGCGAACCTCATTGGCAACAACGGCAAAGCCGCGCCCCTGCTCGCCAGCGCGAGCCGCTTCCACCGAGGCGTTTAGTGCCAAGATATTGGTTTGGAAGGCAATGCCATCAATGGTGTTAACGATGCTGCTCATCTGGGTGGCGCTTTCGTTAATTGTCGCCATGGTAGTAATTACTGTTGACATAGAATCACTGCCGCGCTGTGCGCTGTCGGCCGCTCGGGTGGCAAGCGTACGCGCATGATCCGTGTGTTCGGCATTTTGCTTAACAGTAGCGGTGAGCTGTTCCATGCTGGAGGCTGTTTCAGCCAACGAAGCTGCCTGCTCTTCGGTACGTGTGGAAAGTTCTTCGTTAACGCCCACAATTTGCTCTACACCACTATTAACCTGATCTGCCCCGTGGTGAATATCACCAATGGTATTGGCCAGGGTTTCACGCATACGATTGATATCAAACAGTAAGCTCTGCTGATCCTTCGACGAAAGCTGCGTGGTTTGGGTCAAGTCTCCGTCAGCAATATGGCGTACTACGCTGGCTGCATAGCGTGGATCACCCCCCAGCCTGCGTGCTACATCACGAATAACCCAGCCCATCAACAGCGTTACCGGTAGGCCAATGATCAGCAGTACCACGATCGAGCGAATCAAACCGTCAATAAAGGCGGCGTTAATATCGTCTACATAAACGCCTGTCGCCAGTGACCAACCCCACTCGGGAAGGTGCGCGACATAACTGGTTTTCGGCAGCTGTTCATCGCCACCCGCGCGGGTAGAGTAGTAGTCAACGTGACCTCCACCTGCTTGGGCAACACGCAGCAGTTCGGGGTAAAGCGCCATCCCGCTGGCATCTTCATAATTGGTCATGTCAGTGCCGGGCGGACGGCTGGGGTGGGAAATGATAAGCAAGTCATCGTTGAAAGAGAAAAGATACTCGCCAGCCCCAAAGCTGACGCTGGACATATTATCGATAGCACGCTGCTGTGCTTCTTCCAGGCTGAGTTCACCGGCGGTGACCCGTTCTTGCAGGGCTTCAATTTGACTTTGCACGCTTTCCACCACGTACTGAATGCTGTCGCGGCGTTCGCTCTCGATCGTTTGGCGGTTCTCCAAGGCTAGCCAGCCAACTAACAGCAGCATGGCAACCCAGATGATGCCTAGTGTTCCCCAGAGTTTTTGTGTCGTTGTTAAGTGAGCCATATTCGTCCTAATTTTTTTAATTGAGTAACTCTTTATCTATCGGCCTAAATGGCAAAGACCTTAGCAAAAACAGCTTTGAGCACTCTTTTGGGGTAATCACGCCTTTATATTCTAAAATAGTCTAAATATAGAACTTAAAATGCACTATGCTGTCTACATAGGACGAGAATTACATTTCCACCCCATGGGAGGCAGTGATGCAACGCCCAATCGTTACGCACTTTTTCGATGAGCCAACGAACACTTTTAGCTATGTCGTTCAAGACCCCGACAGCCGCGCCTGCGCGATCATAGATTCAGTGCTTGACTTTGATTATGCCGCTGGGCACACGGACGTACGATCCGCTGACAACATCATCGCCTTTATTCGCGAACACGATCTTGATGTTGTATGGATTTTAGAGACCCATGTACATGCCGACCACCTCTCGGCAGCGCCCTACCTGCATGAGCAGTTAGGCGGTAAAACCGGCATTGGCGCCAACATAGTGAAGGTGCAGGAAATATTCGGTAAGGCGTTCAATGCGGGCAGTGAGTTTGCTCGAGATGGTAGCCAATTTGATGCGCTGTTCGAAGAAGGGGATACCTTCACCGTTGGCCAATTACAGGGCCGTGTGCTGCACACCCCAGGGCATACGCCCGCCTGTTTAACCTACATAGTGGGCGATGCTGCCTTTGTAGGCGATACGCTGTTTATGCCGGATTATGGCACCGCGCGGTGCGACTTTCCGGGCGGTGATGCGCGCACTCTGTATCACTCTATTCAAAAAGTATTGGCGCTGCCCGAGCAGACGCGTCTGTTCTTATGCCATGACTATAAAGCCCCTGGCCGCGATACCTTTCAGCATGAAACCAGCGTGGCAGAACAGCGCAGTGAGAATGTCCATGTTCATGAAGGTATCAGCGAAGACGAGTTCGTGAAGATGCGCACTGAGCGCGACGCCACCTTAGGCATGCCACGGCTCATTATTCCTTCGGTGCAGGTCAATATGCGTGCGGGCGAGCTGCCTCCAGCGGAAGAGAACGGCACTGTCTATCTCAAAGTGCCGATTAATTTTTTCTAACGGTTTAAGTGCTATTTAGGGAGTCACCAGTGGATTGGACAGCAAGTTTACAAGGGCTGGTTGGGGGAGTGTTAATCGGGCTTTCCGCTACCTGGCTGATGGCAACGCTGGGGCGTATCGCCGGTATCAGTGGCATCGTGGGCAATTTGATAACCCAACGCCCCAAGGGCGATAGCGCTTGGCGAGTGGCTTTTCTGTTAGGGCTGATAAGCGGCCCGCTTCTGCTTATGGCGCTAGGTGGTGGTTTAGGCAACGTGGCCGGAAGCCCTGGCGAGGTGATTGGCGCGCCGGTGGGAGGCGTAGGGTTAATGCTAGTGGCTGGGCTATTAGTGGGCGTAGGCACGGGGCTGGGCAGTGGCTGTACCAGCGGCCATGGGGTATGCGGGCTGGCGCGCTTGGCGCCACGTTCCATGGCGGCCACCGGTATGTTTTTAGCGACGGCGCTCGTGACCGTTTACATCTCGCGCCACTTGCTAGGCCTAGGCGGTGGAGTATGAGTCAGTTAAACAAGAGCAATTGGATGAAAACGGCGGCAGGCTATGCGGCGGGACTACTTTTCGGCATCGGCTTAGCTGTTTCAGGCATGACCGACCCCGCACGAGTGGTGGGGTTTTTAGACGTAGCGGGCGCCTGGGATCCAACGCTGATGTTCGTATTGGGTGGGGCCGTCGTCACCACCTTTATCTGTTACCGGTTGGTATTCAAGCGTACTGCTCCACTGTTGGGTGGCGTCTTTCAGTTACCGACCAAGCGAGAGCTAGACGCGAAGTTATTAGGGGGCGCTGCGCTGTTTGGTATCGGCTGGGGGCTTTCCGGCTACTGCCCTGGGCCTGCGATTGCCTCTATCGGCGGTCTTTCCTTACCGCTATTGGCCATGCTGTTGACAATGGTGTTGGGGTGGTTTGCTGCTAAGCGTATCGCCTAGCCATTCGCCCTTATTCGGCGATTGTCATGCCCACGCCCTTGCCATTAAAGCAAGGGCGTTTTTATTTGTCTTAACGCTGGGTTAATGCCCGTCAGCCATGCTAATGGGTAATAAATAGGAAACCGCTATGCACGTCTTGTTGATTGAAGATGACCCACTGGTTGCCTCGGGTATTCGCGCTGGATTAATGACCTTCGATTTTGTGGTCGGTCACGTCTCTACGGTGAACGCTGCCCGTCAGGCGATGCGAACAGTGGCCAGTGATGTGGTCATTCTTGATCGTGGCCTGCCCGATGGCGATGGTCTTCAATTGCTGGCCGAGTGGCGTGAGCAGGGCAACGACGTTCCAGTGTTAGTGTTAACCGCCAGGGATGCGGTGCGGGACCGCGTAGAGGGATTGCAGGGCGGCGCCGATGACTATCTGGTGAAACCTTTCGATTTAGAGGAGTTGGTAGCGCGTTTGCACGCCTTGTTACGCCGAGTAGCAGGGCGCAGCCGCGACCTAATTGCCCACGGAGCACTCTGCTTAGATCCAACGGCTCGGGAGGTCTACGTCGATGAACAGCTGATTATGCTGTCTCGCCGGGAGCTGGTGCTGCTTGAAGCCTTCCTGCAGTCGCCACGCAGTGTCCTGTCAGCCGACCAGCTCAAAGATAGCCTTTACGGCATGAACGACGATGTGGAGAGCAATGCGCTAAATGTGCATATCCATCACCTGCGTCGCAAGCTGGGTAGCGGCGTGATTGAAACAGTGCGTGGGCTTGGCTATCGGCTGGGCAAACCCGAAGCGGTTCATGCGGCCGGTACGCCCTATAAGGGGCAGCTATGAGTTTACGTGCGCGCTTGCTGCTGACGCTGGGATTAACGCTGGCACTGCTCTGGGGTGTGGCGGCGGCGTGGCTGATGCGTGACCTGGAAGAGAAGTTTGTGGAAACCCTGGATCAGCGCTTGGCGCAGTCGGCAAGAATGGTGGCCGGGTTAGTCCTGCAGCTGCCGTTTGACGTATGGGAGGATGCCGAGCATCCAGTGCTGTCTATTCCTCCCATTGAGGGGCTGGCCTGCCAAGTGCACTCGCCCCAAGGCGAAATCATGGCGCGCACCCATGCCGATATGGACGCTATTCTCGCCCCGGGAGAGGGCGGCCACACTTATCGCCAGGCAGGCGACGTGACTTGGCGAGTGTTTACCTACGAGCGCGGTGGCATTGTGATTACCACCGCTGATCGTATGGATGAGCGCGATATGCTGCTCAGCGGCGTTATACGCATGACCGTGGTGCCCTTTATCGTAGCGCTGATAGGCAGCATGTTTGCGCTTTGGCTGGGGGTTTGGCGTGGTTTAGCACCGTTAACGCGGCTGCGCGAATCGCTGGCCAATCGCCATCCCGATGCGCTGGCCCCGGTCGCTACCTACGGCCTACCCAAAGAGATACGGCCGCTAATTGAGACCCTCAATGCCCTCTTGGCGCGCGTACAACAAACCATTATCCGCGAGAAGCGCTTTACCAACGATGCCGCCCACGAATTGCGCACACCGCTTACTGCGATCAAAACCCACCTGCAAGTAGTCCGCCGGGTCGAAGGCCAGGCCGCAATAACATCGCTCAACTATGCTGAAGAGGGCGTGGTGCGATTGAGTTCAACTCTTGACCAACTGCTCACGCTGGCCCGCGTGGAGGGGCGCGTGCGCTTTGATGATGGCGAGGCTAGCCGCATCGCAGATGTGGCCGAACACGCCCTGGCGGATAGCCAACATGACAAATCAGCGCGTTTTATAGTGCCGCCCAACTGGCCCGATGTCGCCCTTGCGATGCCTCGCGAACTGGCCATCACGGCGCTGCGTAATTTGCTCGATAACGCTATTAACCATGGGCCAGCCGATGCCCCCGTTATCTTTGATGCGCAGTGGAAGCCAGGGGAGCGTCATCTTATTTTTAGTGTTAGTGACCAAGGCCCAGGTGTTGATGGCGCGACGCTTGAGCAATTAACGCAACGATTCTGGCGCGCCGGTAAACAGCAGGGCAGTGGGCTGGGGCTAGCCATTGTGGCCGCTATCGCTGAACGCTTTGGTGGCGAAGTGACGTTTGCCAGCCCTGCTGAAGGTGGTTTTACCGCCCGCCTGATGATGCCAGTAGCTGGTAGCTAACAACGATAACGCAAGGGAGAAACCGAGATGAATAAAAAATGCTTAGGCAGGTTTGGCCTCCTGATGGGGGTTGGCTTAGCCGCTGGAGGTGCTCTGGCGCAGCAGGGTGACGCAGAGCGGGGTCAGGCAGCAGCGGCTACCTGCACTGCCTGTCATCAGGCTGATGGCAGCGGTATGAATGTGCCCAATGGTGAGTCATGGCCGCGCTTAGCTGGGCTGAATGCCGACTATATCGCTAAGCAGTTGCACGATTTTAAAACCGGGCAGCGTCAAAATGCGACCATGGTGACATTTGCCAATATGCTCGACGATCAGCAAATAGCCGATGTTGCCGAATACTATAGCCAGATGCCGCTAACGCCGGGGCAAGGAGGCGACGAGGCCGACGAAGAGCTGCGCGCGCGCGGTCAACAGCTTGCCGAACGTGGCGATTGGAACGCCTACATTGTTTCCTGCCAAAGCTGCCACGGGCCCGGTGGTACGGGCGTTGGCAGCACCTTCCCAGGTATCGCCAGCCAACATGCGGGTTATATCAGCGCTCAGTTGACGGCATGGAAAAACGAGACACGCAGCAACGACCCTCAGAATCTCATGGGGGCCATTGCCAAACGCATGAGCGATAACGACATTCAGGCGGTGTCTGCCTGGTATGCCACGCAACCCGGTTCAGAAGATCAGGAGACAGCACAATGACAATCTATCGTCGTCCCCTCGTCATAGCGCTGACCGGGTGCTCGCTTGCTTTCGGTGCCGTTTATGCCGCCACGGTTTTTGCCCAGCCAGAAGAGCGCCCAGACGCCGCGCTGAATATGCTGGTTCACGAGCCACCCACCATGGAAGACCTTGAGAATTCCGAACTTCATCCGGAGCTGAAAAAAGTCATCCGCTATGGTCACGATCTATTCACCAATACGCAGCAGTTGCGTGGTGAGAACGTGTTCAATGATATGAACTGCTCGAGCTGCCATTTGGGCGAAGGGCGGGTGCCGTTCAGTGCGCCGATTTGGCCCGCAGCCATCACGCTGCCGGATTTTCGTGGTAAGAACCAGCATGTGAATAATCTGGAAGAGCGTATCGCAGGCTGCTTTGCTTACTCCATGAACGGCGTGCCACCGGAGTATGGCAGCGATGAAATGCTGGCGCTGAGCGCCTACCATCAATGGCTGGCCACCGGTGCGCCGATGTATCCTGACAAACCAATCTATGGACGCGGCTTCCCCGCGCCGGATGAGCCAGCTGAAGAGCCCGACTACGCTAGGGGCGAAGCGGCTTATCAGGAAAACTGTTCGATATGCCATCAGGAGGATGGCTCTGGCCACTATGAAAACGGCGAATACGTATTTCCAGCTCCCTGGGGCGACGGCTCTAATAATTGGGGCGCGGGCATCTCGCGGGTAGAAACCATGGCGGGCTTTATTTACCAAAATATGCCGCTTGGCCAGCCGCGGTCACTCAGCGATCAAGACGCCTGGGATATTGCTTATTACATAAACAGCCAAGAGCGCCCCCAAGACCCCCGCTACACGGGCGATGTCGCCGAGACCGCCGAGCGCTTTGGGCCGACCTTCCATAACCGCTCACTGTACGGGCAAACCCGCGAACACGACGGCCATGTACTCGGTGACCACGACAACTTCGGGGAGAAGGGCGACATTAAACCCTGGAACGTCGGCATGCCGCGGTTTGAAAACCTTTCCGAGGAGTGAGCTAGGGAGAGACGTTTAGCATTGAGGAGGCCGTTTTAGCGGCCTCCTGAAATCCTCTATGGCGCTTCGCTGCCCATCATGTCGATCAGCCGTTCATCACTGGGCATGCCCTGAATGCGGTCAAGGCGTATGCTGCCCTTCTCTGTTTCACGCTGAAAAACTGAGGTGGGCGTGGCATATAGCCCTAACTCCTCGAACAGCTGGTTATTGGCATACACCTGTTCTTCAATTTCCCTCGGTTGGGCGCTGGCTTCAATTTCTTGCTGGCCACTTTCATGGCCATGCAGTGTCGCCGCCGGGTCATCGGCTCCGAGTAGAGTGGCTGCTTTTCCAGGGCTGTCGGGCGCTAATATACCTACCATGATATGACGTAGCTGCACCTCACCTGCTTCCACCCAGGGGCGAACGTCTTGCCACAGCTGGCGGCAGTAGGGGCAATTGGCGTCTGTAAAGGTGTAAATCACCCGGGGAGCATCCACGTCGCCATCTTGAATCCAGTGGCTTTCGCTTAATAGCTGCCAGGTTTGTGCCTCTAGCGGTGCACGTACATGCTCATCCAACTGCGCTTCGGTAAGGTCATTACCCTCGCTATCCATTAGCGTACCCAGGACGGCGTGCTCGCCATCTGGCGTCAGGTAAATCGCCATGTCCTGGCCCTGCACGCTGGCGCCGTAGCCGCGCAACCCGCCAGGAGCATCGAATTGGCCATGGATCTCCAAGCCTTGATCAGCCAGTGCCTGGATAGGGGAGGGGAGCTCGCCGGCAACGCTCGCAGAGGTGCCCACCAATCCTGCCAACAGAAGAAAACCGCTTATGACAGGGTGACGTTTTAAGTGCATTGCAGTGCCTTGTTTGAATAAGAGTGAGAGGCTAGGGATTTAATAACCGCCATCTTAACACTGGCAATCCCTAGAATAATGGTGTGCTGGTATTGTCGCAGCACTACATTATTTAGGGATTAGGCGTTTTATACCTGTAGTGATATGTCGCAACTGGCGATTTTTGAAAATTGAGTTTTCTCAGCGGTATTAACGATCAGCCACTAACCAGCGTACTGCGTAAGGCGGCAGCGAACCTTCGGGGCTCCAGGGGTTAGCAGGATCAAGCGCTTGCCAGGTGTGTTTTTCAAGTGCCTGGGTAACCGCTTCACCCACGTTCTCTAAGGGGAGCGGTAGATCGGTGACGTTATACAGCGCTAATAAGCGGCGGCCATCGTGCAGTGGGCCGCGCTCTACCGCCAGCAGTTCCGGTGCAGAGACCAATACCCGCTGAGCGGCATTGGGGTGGAAGCAGGGTTCCTGGCGGCGCTGGTCTAATAGTCGGTTTAACGCATGGAAAACATCGTGGGTGGGCGTTGAAGGGCTGTCTAACAGCAGGTCTAGCTCGCTACGCTGCCAGCGCCGACGGTTGATCGAGCGTAGCCGTCCGCTGCGCTCAACCCCCTCAACGTCGTTGAGCGTACCCGTTAGCGTGTGAATATACAGCGCGGGTATGCCTTGCAAACTCAGCATAATCGCCTGGCTGCATATAAAGCGCGCAATCTGCCATGGGTCGGGGCCACGACGGGTGCCTCGCATGGCTTCAAACCAGGTGATATTGATCTCATAGGGTGTGTCGCTACCGTCTGGGTTGCTACGCATGCTGACAAAGCCCCCGAAACGGTGCATCAGCTCAAGCAGCGCATCGCGCTCGTGATCGGGCAATAAACCTTCCAGCGGGCGCACGCCAATGCCGTCGTGGCTGGCAGTAAAATTGAGGTAGGTGCATTGGTTGGGCAGTACAGGAAGGCTGGCAAGCCAGGTTTGCAGAGTGCTCGTTTCACCCCGAGTGAGGGTGTGCAGCAGCAATGGGGGAAGGGCAAACTGATACACCATATGGGCTTCGTCGGGCGCCCCCGCGGGTAGCCGATTTAAACCAAAATAACTGATGTTTTCCTGGTGTGGCACATTGGTTTCGGTAATCAGCAGCGTGCCGGGGGCCACATGATCCACAATTGCCCTTAGCAGCCGCACCACGGTATGGGTTTCCGGCAGATGAATGCAGGAGGTGCCCAACCGCTTCCACAGAAAGGCCACCGCATCCAAGCGCACTATCCGCGTGCCTTGCTCCAGGTAGTACAGCAAAATACCTATGAACTCGAGCAGCACGTCGGGATGTTCAAAGTTTAGGTCAAGCTGGTCTTCGGAGAACGTCGCCCACAGGTAGCGGGTGCCGCGCCGTGTTGAAACGGGCACCAGCAGCGGGCTGCTGCGCGGGCGCACCACCTGGGAGACATCGGTTTCTGGATCGACTTCGATAAAATAGTCGCGGCCGGGCAGGCTGCCGCTTAAGTAATCCACAAACCAGAGCGATTCCCGTGAAACGTGGTTGAGCACCAGGTCAGCCATCAAGTCGTAATGGCGGGCGAGTTCGCGGATGTGGGACCAATCACCAAGATCGCTATTCACTTCGCGGTAGTGGATCACCGAAAAACCGTCGTCGCTGCTCCACGGAAAGAAGGGCAGCACGTGTACACCGCTGATACGATCACCTAACCGCGCTTGCAGAAAATCACTAAGCACCGCCAACGGCGGCGCACTATCCTCAATAATGGAGTCGCCATAGCTGATCACCCACTGATCTTTTTCGCTCCATGACGGTGCGTTTTTAGTACTGGCTTCGACGGAGTTGGGTGAAAACGGAGCAAGCGACTGGAAATGCTCTAGGCGCTGGTTTAAGCGTCGCTGTACTTCTCCTGCCCGCGGCCCATAGAGGTGGCTAAGGTAGTCATGAACGGTATTTGAAAATGTGTCGTGAACGGTCTGCTCGAAAGGGGGCATGGGTGACTCCTGATAAACAATCTGCCACAAACACTGCAGCTTGTGTGCCAAATCGTTACAATGCGGGGTTGATACCGCGTTTAAACGCTAAGATACATTAGCTTATGGCAGTTGCTGCTGCTAAACGCCATGAATAGCATACACATTGACAGGTTATAACACGCTAACTCGTGCGGCACGCCGACACGAGCTGACAACAGGTTGACCGCCATGCATTGCCCTTTTTGTGGTGCAAACGATACTCGAGTGACTGATTCGCGACTGGTAGCCGATGGCGACCAGGTACGCCGTCGCCGTCAGTGTGCGAGCTGTCAAGAGCGCTTTACCACCTACGAAACCGCTGAATTGGTCATGCCGCGGGTGGTGAAGTCCGACGGCTCCCGTGAGAGCTTTAATGAAGCCAAACTGCGGGCAGGCATGCTGCGCGCGCTGGAAAAGCGTCCGGTCAGCGCTGAAGCCATTGAAGCGGCAGTGGAGCGCATTCGTCAAACGCTGCGCGCCCGAGGCGATCGTGAGATCAACGCCCGCGATATTGGCGAGTCGGTCATGCAAGCGCTTAAAACCCTTGATCATGTGGCCTATATCCGCTTTGCGTCGGTGTATCGTAAGTTTCAGGACTTGGATGAGTTTCGCGCCGAAATTGACCGGCTTTCTCAAGAGCCGTCTCAAGGGCCCTCTTTCCGATCGGGCCCTGGCAGCGAGCCGTCAAAATGAGTGCTGATTTTAGCCAAGCCGACCACCGCTATATGGCGCGAGCGCTGCAGCTGGCGCAAAAAGGCTTATATACCACTGACCCGAACCCGCGGGTCGGCTGCGTGATTGTGCGTGATGAGCAAATTGTCGGCGAAGGCTTTCACCTGCGTGCCGGTGAACCCCACGCCGAAATCCACGCCTTGAAAGACGCGGCTGAGCAAGCCCAGGGCGCGACCGCGTACGTCACTCTGGAGCCCTGCTCCCACATTGGCCGCACTGGGCCCTGCGCAGTGGCGTTAAAGGAAGCCAAAGTGGCCCGAGTGGTGATAGCGATGGTGGATCCCAACCCTCAAGTGAGTGGCCGCGGCATTCGCCTGCTTGAAGAAGCGGGCATTGACGTCGCGGTGGGGTTGCTAGAGAGCGATGCCCGCGCGCTGAACCCGGGCTTTATTGCTCGCATGACCACCAAGCGTCCCTTTGTGCGGCTGAAAATGGCGATGAGTTTAGATGGTCGTACCGCCATGGGGTCGGGCGAATCCCAGTGGATCACTGGCCCAGAGGCGCGCTCCCAGGTGCAGCGGCTACGGGCGCGTTCCAGTGCGATATTGAGCGGCGTAGAGTCGCTCATTATGGACGACTCCCGGCTGACGCTACGGACAGACCAGCTCCAGCTCGAAAACGCTGACGAAGTGGTTCGCCGCCAGCCGCTGCGAGTAATTTTAGATACCCACTTGCGCTTGCCCCTGGCGGCCGCCTGTTTAAGCGAGCCTGGGCGTACGCTAGTAATCACTACGCCAGACCACCTGGAAGAGAAAAGCGAGCGGCTAACGGCAGCGGGCGCTGAAGTGCATGTGTTGCCCGCTGGTAGCGATGGCCGCATCGATCTAGTGGCAATGCTGCAGTGGCTAGCCGAAAATGAGCAGGTTAACGAGCTGCTGGTGGAAACCGGTGCGACGCTGGCGGGTGCTATGCTCGACGCGGCGCTGATCGATGAGCTGCAGCTATTTGTCGCGCCCACGCTGTTAGGCGGCGAAGCGCGGCCACTTTTCGCGCTGCCAGGGCTCTCACGTATGGCTGATCAGCGGCGGTTAACTATTCACGATATGCGAGCGGTGGGGCGCGATTGGCGCATTATCGCTTCCCCTCAGGCGACTAGCGCATCTAGCGAATTTAGCGAGAGCAAGGTACCCTGACGCGCAAAATCGTGACTAACTGGCGCGACACTCTTTCGCGATAACCCATCGTGACAAGCTATCGTGACAATACTTATTGGAGATTCCATGGCGCACCCCTCATCTAGAGGTTTAGCCCCTATCGCCGAGCTGGTGGACGATATCCGCCAGGGCAAAATGGTGATTCTCATGGACGATGAGGATCGCGAAAATGAAGGTGATATCATCATGGCCGCCGAAAAAGTGCAGGCCGAGCATATCAACTTTATGGCCCGTTTCGCCCGTGGCTTGATCTGTATGCCGATGACCCGCGCCCGCTGTGAGCAGCTTAATCTGCCGCTAATGGTGCGCGATAATGGCTCTGGCTTTGGCACCAAATTCACCCTCTCCATTGAAGCAACCGAAGGCGTCACGACGGGTATTTCTGCTGCGGATCGAGCACGCACGGTTCAGGCGGCGGTGGCGCCTCATGCCAAGCCTTCCGATATCGTTCAGCCAGGCCACATCTTTCCCCTGATGGCAGAGCCGGGTGGCGTGTTGCGCCGTGCCGGGCATACCGAAGCGGCGTGTGATTTGGCGGCACTGGCGGGCTGCGACCCTAGCGGTGTTATCTGTGAAATTATGAACGACGATGGCAGCATGGCGCGTCGTCCGGAGCTTGAAGCCTTTGCCCACGAGCACGGCATTAAAATCGGCACCATCGCGGATCTGATTCACTACCGTATCGTTAACGAGCAGACCATCGATCATCTTGAAGCGTCAACGGTGATGACTTCCCACGGCGAGCTGACGCTGCACGTTTTCCGTGATCGTATCCAGGGCGCTCATCATTTGGCGCTGGTGAATGGACAACCAACACCAGAACAGGCTACCACGGTGCGCGTGCATCTTACCGACACGCTGCGCGATGTATTGGGTTTGATGAAAGGCGAGCAGTGCCGCTGGGATGCCCATCGCGCACTGGAAGAAATTGCCGGTTCCGCAGCGGGTGTGTTTGTGCTGATTGATGACGGTCGCCCGCATCAGGATTTAAAAGATCAGCTCGATATCTTTTTGGATCGCGTACGCCAGCCGCGTACCAGCGATTCCGACGGTGCAGGTAACTACTTAACCATCGGCACCGGTTCGCAGATTCTGCGCTATTTAGGCGTGGGTAAAATGCGATTACTTAGTTCACCGTGGAAGTTTTCCGCGCTGTCCGGCTTTGATCTCGAAGTCGTAGAGCGTTTGGGCCCAAATGACACGGCGTATGAGCCAACTTCTCAGCAGGAATAATTTGATGCACTCCCTCACTCAAGTTGAAGGTACTTTTGTTGACGTCGATGGCCGCTATGTCATCGTGGTCGGCCGTTTTAACCATCACGTGGTGGATAGCCTGGTGGAAGGCGCCGTCGACAGCTTGACCCGTCACGGCGTAGACGCCGAGCATATTCATATTGTTCACGTGCCGGGCGCCTGGGAATTGCCGCTGGCGGTTAAGCGTGTGTTGAAGGTGATGAAACCTGATGCAGTCATTGCCCTGGGCGCGGTCATTCGCGGTGGAACGCCTCACTTTGAGTACGTTGCGGGCGGCTGCAATACAGCGATTAATCACCTGCAGCTTGAGTTTGATACCCCGGTCGCTAACGGCGTGTTAACCGTTGAAACCATCGAGCAGGCGATTGAGCGTGCGGGCACCAAAGCCGGTAACAAAGGCACCGAAGCTGCCATGGCCGCCATGGAAATGGTCTCTCTGTTACGCGCGCTGCCGTCAGGAGATACCCAATGAGCGAGCGCAAACCCTCTGCTGCTCAGCAGGGCCGCCACGCGGCACGCGAGTTAACGGTGCAGGGGCTTTATCAATGGCACATGACGGGCAAATCCATCACCACCATTGAAGCCGAGTTTCGTAGCCAGGTCGCCGATGATGACCTTGAGGACCATGAAAACTGGGTGAAAGTGATGGAGATCGCCGACAAGGCGCTGTTTCACGAGCTACTCCACAACACCGTGCGTTTCAAAGCGGAACTGGATCGTGAAATTTCTCCCCTGCTAGACCGCCGTCTGGAAGATCTAGATGCGGTAGAGCTGGCAATCCTGCGGTTGGGCGCTTACGAGCTTTCACGCCGCATGGAAGTACCCTATCGTGTAGTCATTAACGAAGGCGTTGAGCTGGCTAAGTCATTTGGCGCCACCGACGGCCATAAATACGTGAACGGCATTCTCGACAAGCTGGCGATTCGCTTGCGTAGTGCCGAGGTCAGCGCTCGTCGTCTTTGAATGCGAGCGGTCTGACACTGCGTTTAAGGGGCCTTTGTGCTTGCCGAATTTGATTTGATTCGACGCTACTTTATGTCGTCGCAGGAGGCGTCGACTGCGTCAAATGGCGTCACACTGGGATGTGGAGACGACGCCACGCTACTGATACCCCCAGCAGGCCAACAGTTGGCCGTGAGCGTTGATACCTCGGTGGTGGATGTACACTTTCCCCGCGAAGCCCCGGCATTCGCGGTGGGCCATCGTGCCTTGGCCGTTGCGCTAAGCGATCTGGCGGCCATGGGGGCGGCTTCACGCTGGTGCTTAATGGCGTTAACCCTGGATCAGCGCCAATTTGCCGATGATGAAGCCACCCATGCCTGGCTGGCCGACTACGCCCGTGGCTTTCACACCCTTAGCCAGCAGCACGCTACAACGCTGGTGGGGGGCGACGTTACTTCCGGTGCGCTTTCCATCGGCGTTACCGTGATGGGGGAGGTGCCGGTGGGCGAAGCGTTCACCCGTAGCGGTGCCCAGGTGGGCGACCTGATTGCCGTCACCGGCGCATTAGGCGGCGGGGCGGGAGGGCTGGCGCTTTGGCAGCAGGGCGAGCGTGACCTGGCGCATCCGCTGTTAAGTCGCTACCTATTGCCGCAACCGCGCTTGGCGGCGGGCCTGGCGCTGCGTGGCTTAGCCACCGCTGCGCTGGATATTTCCGACGGGCTACTGTCCGATTTGGCGCATCTTCGCGAGGCATCGCTGGTAGGGGCTGTCATCGCGTTAGATGCGCTGCCACTCGCCGACGAGCTGGAAAGCACCCTTGGCCGGGAGGCCGCCTTGCGGGCTGCGCTTTCCGGCGGCGATGATTACGAGCTGCTGGTGACGTTAAGTGCTAACGACTTAGCCACAGCGCAGCAGCGTCTTGCGTCTCTAGGCTTGACGCTGACTGTCGTCGGCCATTGTTGTGAAGCATTGGGCGTTAGTGCCTCTGACCAGAGTGATCTCAGTGGCTATGCCGGCTGGCAGCATTTTAGTGGGGATGCGCCATGAATCGTGCACCGAAAAGTGTCTGGCGTCGCCCAACACATTTTTTTGCTTTCGGCTTAGGTAGCGGTACCGTACCTTGGGCACCGGGGACCTTTGGTACGCTAGCGGCCATTCCGTTCTACTGGATGATGGCGGAATTGCCCCTTGGCTGGTACTTGAGTATTTGTTTTGTCGCCTTTGTTATCGGCGTTTGGCTATGCGATAAAACGTCCCACGACTTAGGCGTACACGACCATTCAGGCATCGTGTGGGATGAGTTTGTGGGTTACTGGCTGACCATGGCGGCAGTGCCTTTTTCGTGGGAAGCCGCCTTGTGGGGCTTTATTGTATTCCGCATCTTCGATGTCTTTAAACCTTGGCCGATACGCTGGGCAGATCGCCGCGTAGCGGGCGGTTTTGGCATTATGATCGATGATGTGATGGCAGGGGCCTATGCCTGGAGTACTATGCACCTGTGGTTCTGGCTACACTAACCGTGTAAGTAATAAGTAGGAGCAGTTGATAGCTTTTCTAGTGCGTTGGCTGCAAGGCGTGAGCTTCAAGGAGGTGGCATGCGCAAGGAACGTCTAATTGTCCCCATTCTGGCGATCATCGCTGTGGCATGGATGGCAGCGCAGCTTCTCTCAAGCGTGCTTTTTGAGCGCAGCCTGCGCCAAGCGCTCGAAGATCTGGAGGCGCGTGGTGAATGGCGCGTCAACCGAACAGAGAGTCGCCAGGGCTGGCTAAGTTCTCAAGGCAGGTTGATTCTGTCACCACTGCTGAGTCGCCCCTGGCGCCTCGAGCTGACCTATAACGCACGTCACGGTATTTTAAGCACGGATGTCGAAGGCACTGTGTTACCCCGCCTGGATACCGTGCTCCAGCAAGCCGTGGGCGAAGTTACCGCGCCTTCTGTGCCCCGCTGGCAAGGGCGCTATCATACCCTGAGCGGCCACACTGACCTGCGCCTTGCCCTTGCTCCCTTTGTTATTCAACAAAATGGCCGTGAATTAGCTGTACGCGGTGGTCGACTGCGCTTGGAGGGAGTGTTTGGTGATTGGCGGCTACGCGCGCTGCTTGACCAGCTTACCCTGACCGATGGCATGGCCCAGCTTGAAATAGGTGCCACGGTGCTCGAAAGCCGTTACACCTATACTGAAGGTGCCTACCACTTTGCCCAGCGTGACCATCTGCATATCGATATGCTGACGCTTAGCTACCCCTCCTACGATATTCAGCTTTCGCCTCTCGATCTAAACAGCCATATGGTGCTGGATGAGAGGGAGCTGAGTATTAAAGGCGACCTGGAGGTAGGCGATGTGATGGTGCCTTCTGAAGCGCCGGACATGCCGCTGCTTAGTGGCCGCATAGAGATGGAGCTCTCCCGCCTAAATGCCGATGCGGTTCGCCATATGATTCGCCGTTTGCGTCAGGAAGCCTCCTGGGGAGACGCTAGTCTACCCATGGCTGAAGGCTTGCTGGCACGTCTTGAACCGGATTTGCGCAAAATGCTTAGCGACTCGCCCCGTTTAGATGTCATGACCGTTGCTATCGAAAGTCCGCTATTAGGTATTCGTTTAGATGCGGATGGCGCGCTGTTTTTTGATGCCCGCCAGTTGGATGAGCTTAGCGTGGTTAATCTGGACCAAAAGAAAGAGCAGGCGAAATGGCTCGAGCGCATTGATGGCGACTTCACTTGGCACGAAGCGCCCACCGTCGCCGCGCTATGGTTAGGGCTGCCGCTTGGTACTCGCGAACTGCAGTTTGATGTGGTGCGCGGCGTCTGGCGTGTGAATGGTCGTCCGATGCCTGAGCTTTGGCCTGAATAAGCGCTGTTCCCCCGACTGTTCTACTCGCGAAGGGTTGAAGTTTTGGCCCACTGCCCGCATTCCATGAACAACGCTAGGCGGTTCTTATCGCCGGTACCGGTTCATTGGAGGACGCATGAGCGACCAGGATTACGAACGCGACGCTGAACATCTTGATTGGCAAATTGACGATGAACAGTCATCAGCAACTGATGACACCCGTAGTAGTGAAGAAAGTAGTAAAGAAAGTCATGAAGAAAGCAGTGAAGAGCAGGGCAGCAAAGAATATCGCTCAGACGGTGAACGGGTAAACTCCCTGGTGCCTGCCAGCGAGATGCTGCCCGAACGCATTTACCTCCTGCCTATCCATAATCGGCCTTTCTTCCCCGCCCAGGTACAGCCGCTGGTAGTAAATCGCGAGCGCTGGGAAGAGACCATGCGCCGCGTGGGCAACACGCCGCACCACACCCTAGGCGTTGCCTTTGTAGGCGAGCAGGGCGTTACCTCCCTGGATCATGAAGGCTTTCCAGAGATCGGTACCGCGGTCAAAGTGCACAAACTCAAGGGCGAAGACGATCAGATCCAGTTTATCGCCCAGGGTCTTCAGCGCTTCAAAATTACTCGCTGGCTCTCTAAAGAGCCGCCTTACTTAGTCGAAGTCACCTACCCTAAAGAGCCGGTTGACGCAGAGAACGAAGAGACCCGCGCTTACGCCATGGCGATTATCAACGGCATTAAAGAGCTGTTGCCGATTAATCCGCTGTATGGCGAAGAGCTCAAGCACTACCTTAACCGCTTTAGTCCGCATCAGCCGGGCCCGTTGACCGACTTTGCCGCCGCGATTACCTCCGCTAAAGGCCCCGAACTTCAGGATGTGCTGGCCACCCTGTCGGTGGAAGAGCGGATGCAGAAAGTGCTGCCGCTGCTGCGTAAAGAGATCGATGTGGCACTGCTGCAGGGCGAGATCAGCGAGCAGGTGAACGCGCAAATGCAGGACCGCCAGCGCGAGTTCTTCCTGCGTGAGCAGCTCAAGGTTATCCAGCGTGAATTGGGTATCTCCAAAGATGATCGTGAAAACGACGTGGATACCTTCCGAGCACGGCTGGAATCGCTGGTCGTGCCAGAGCGCGTTCAATCGCGTATCGACGATGAGCTCAATAAACTCAGTGTGTTGGAAACCGGCTCGCCGGAGTATGGCACCACGCGTAACTACCTGGACTGGCTGACCTCGCTGCCTTGGGGTGTGACCAGCCAGGATCAGCTCGATCTACCCCACGCGCGACAAGTGCTGGATCGCGATCACGACGGTTTGAAAGACGTTAAAGAGCGTATTATCGAATTTCTGGCCGAGGGCACGTTTAAGGGCGACGTAGGCGGCTCGATTGTGCTGTTGGTCGGCCCGCCGGGGGTAGGTAAAACCTCCATTGGGCGTTCGATCGCTGAAGCCCTGGGGCGTGAGTTTTACCGCTTCTCTGTGGGTGGTATGCGCGACGAAGCGGAAATCAAAGGTCATCGGCGCACCTATGTGGGCGCGATGCCCGGCAAGCTGGTGCAGGCCTTTAAAGAGGTCGAGGTCGAAAACCCCGTTATCATGCTGGATGAGATCGACAAGCTAGGGCAGTCCTTCCAGGGCGACCCTGCTTCGGCTCTTTTGGAAGTACTCGACCCCGAGCAGAACGTCGACTTCCTCGATCACTATCTCGATGTGCGTATGGATCTCTCCAAGGTGCTGTTTATATGCACCGCCAACACTCTGGATTCGATTCCTGGGCCTCTGCTTGACCGTATGGAGCAGATCCGTCTTTCCGGCTATATCGCCGAAGAGAAACTGGCAATTGCCAAGAACCATCTTTGGCCGAAGCTGCTCAAACGCGACAACCTGACGAAAAAGCGTATCAGTCTGTCCGATGCGGCCTTAAAACAGGTAATTGAAGGCTACGCCCGGGAAGCCGGTGTGCGTCAGTTGGAGAAACAGCTGCACCGCATTGTGCGTAAATCAGCCGTTAAGCTGCTCGAAGAGGAGCCCGAAACGGTCAAGATATCGGTCAAAAACCTGGAGGAGTTCCTGGGCGCACCGATTTTCCGTAAGGAAAAAGTGCTCACCGGCGAAGGGGTGGTGACCGGCTTGGCGTGGACTTCCATGGGCGGCGCAACGCTGCCCATAGAAGCGGGCAAAGTACACTCGCTGGATCGTGGCTTTAAGCTGACCGGCAAGCTGGGCGAAGTCATGCAGGAGTCGGCTAATATTGCTTACAGCTATACCCTGGGTCACCTACAGGAGTATGGTGCCGATGCCGACTTCTTTGACTCAGCGTTTGTGCACCTGCACGTACCCGAGGGGGCGACGCCCAAAGATGGCCCTTCGGCCGGCGTTACCATGACCACCGCGCTACTCTCGCTGGCCAAGCATCATGCAATTGATCGGCCCTTGGCGATGACTGGCGAACTAACCTTAACCGGTCAAGTTCTCCCCGTTGGCGGTATTCGTGAAAAAGTCATTGCCGCGCGCCGCAGCGATATTTTTGAATTAATTCTGCCCGATGCCAATAAGCGTGATTACGAAGAGTTGCCGGACTACCTGAAAGAGGGCATGACGGTGCATTTTGCTAAACGCTACCGTGATGTGGCGAATGTGGTGTTTGGTCGCTGATAACCTAATTATCTAGCGCTATTGCAAGAGTTTTATAGCTCTCTTAAGCATTTATTTAATGCCTTTAAAGCGCCTTACGAAAGTAAGGCGCTTTTTTTACACTTGTTCACTGGTTTGCTGACAAAAACCACAGCGATAATAGTGCTCATATTTATAAAAATTAAGAATATCTAATTCTTGGAGAACTAATGCGCAATAATCAGCCCGTGACGCAGCGAGAGTATGTCCTGAGTGAGGAAGCAGTACTCATTTCGCGCTCAGATTTAAAAGGCAATGTTACCTATGCCAACCCAACCTTTGTTGAGGTCAGTGGCTATAGCCGCGAAGAGCTCATTGGCTCTCCCCACAATCTCTTGCGCCACCCTGATATGCCCGAAGCAGCTTACGCAGATTTCTGGAAAACCATCCAAGCCGGAGCAACTTGGCAAGGCGTGGTCAAAAACCGGCGTAAAAATGGTGATCACTACTGGGTGCACGCCACCGTGGCACCACTGCGGGACGGTGAGCGCATCGTGGGTTACACCTCTGTGCGCCGCAAAGCCTCTGGGAACGCCGTTGCCCGGGCAGAAAAAATCTACGCTGAAATTCGCGAAAAGGGCAAATCCCGCCACTATGCGCTAGCCAATGGCACGCTGCGGCGTAAAGGTTTGACCGGTATGCTTTCGCGCTTTCAATTCACCAGCCTGAAAGCCAAACTCATCAGTATGGTGGTGGCATCACTGCTGCTGCTTTGCCTTTCGGGCGGGTTGGGCGTATATGCGGTAATGGTCTCCGGCGAACGGCTGGAAACGCTCAATCGCTCAGGGTTGGACGATGTCGCCACGTTGCAGCATATCGAGCGCTACATTGGTCAAACGGTGGAGACCCTGGAACCCGCGGTGCGTAATCCCCGTGGGGCTGATCTGGATGCTGTCAACGCTGATATTGGCCAGTATGCTGATGCCATGCAAACGCTATGGGCAGACTACTATGCTGATGATGCTGTCACTGCTGAAGCCGCCCAGGCCTTTGATAGTGCGCTGAGCACCTGGGACGCTGCAGTGAAAACCGCCCTTGTGGCGATTCAGGAGGGTAACGGGTTCGCGGCCTTTGAAGCCTTTAATGACGTCGTGGTGCCCACCACTGGATCACTGCGCGAGATGAATAGCACACTGGTAGAGCAGGTGCGCGCCGATGCAGAAACGGTGGTCACTCAGGCGCAAAGCGGGCGTCAACAGTTGCTAATGGCGCAGCTGGTGCTACTGGCCGTTGGCTTTTTAGTCATGATTGGCCTGAGCGTGATGATTCTAAAATCCTTGTTTCGCAGCTTGTCGGGCGCAAGGTATATCACTTTCCAAATTGCGGCCGGTAACTTGGCCGCCCGTGAACGTCGTCAAACCAACGATGAATTGGGCGAGCTACTCTACTCTTTGGACACCATGCGCTTTAGTTTGTCCAGCATCGTGGGCGATGTAGAGAGCCGTGTCTCGGTGGTTACTCCGGCGATTCAGCAGATAGCCGCTGAAAACGAAGAGCTCTCTTCGCGTACTGAGCAGCAGGCGTCGTCGCTTCAGCAAACGGCGTCGAGTATGGAGGAGATGACCTCGACGGTTCAGCAAAACACCGAGAATGCCCGCCAAGCCACCGACCTGGCGGTGCAAAATACGGCTAGCACTCGGGAAACCGGGCAGCAAATGCAGAAGCTTGTGGAGCGTATGCAACGTATCGCCCAGAGTGCTGAAAAGATGACCGAGATGATCGGTGTGATTGACGGTATTGCTTTTCAAACCAATATTTTGGCACTCAACGCCTCGGTAGAAGCTGCGCGCGCGGGTGAACATGGCCGTGGCTTTGCGGTCGTCGCCAGCGAAGTGCGCAATCTAGCCGGACGCAGCGCGGACGCTGCCCAGGAAATCCGCAAGATGATTGATAGCACCACCCAGGAAGTCAGCGGAGGACGCAGCGCTGTCGAGCAGGCGGAGCGAGCGATTGAAGAGGTCTCTCAGCAGGTCAGCCGGGTCAGTGAACTAATGGAGTCGATCAGCACAGCTTCCAGCGAGCAGAGCAGTGGGATTGGTCAAATTAACTCGGCGATTGCCGAAATGGATCTTGTTACCCAGCAGAACGCCTCCAAAGTGCAGTCGATTGCAGCGTCAGCCGATAACCTTTCCCTTGAAGCCTTTGAACTCGCCAACGTGGTCGACGCGTTTCGTTTGGAAGGCGCTCAAGATGAGAACATCACAGAGGCGCGGGATAAGTTGCAACGCGCTAACCAAGCACTCAGCAAAGCTGCCCAAAGTTTACCCGCGCCTTCCAAGCGTGCTGCACCACCCTCGACGCAGTCTCGCGCTGACCAGTGGGAGGAGTTTTAACACTTCAGCTTATTGCCATTAGGCAGGGGAGAGCTGCTCAAAGATAGGTGGCTGATTTCCCTCAATTCGTTTTACCCCATGCCACCCTTCGCGGTGGCATGTTTTATGCATTGCCTCTAATTTAATTCTAATGGTGGCGCAAGCCGTCAATAAAAAGTAGGGGTTCAAAATGCGCAGTGCGAAACAGGCAATGTCTAGTCAGACAGTGGCTAGGCAGTCAGAATCTAGGCAGTCAGACTCTAGGCAAACAACACCCGGCTTGTACGAGTTAGCCGATGATGAAGTGCTGATATCACGCTCGGATCTGCAGGGCAGAATCACCTACGCCAACCAAACCTTTGTGGAGGTGAGTGGCTACACCCTGGAAGAGATCATGGGTGAACCCCATAGCCTGTTCCGCCATCCCAGTATGCCCAAAGCGGTTTTTCAGAACCTATGGACAACCATTGAAGCCGGAAAGACCTGGCAGGGGCTGATTAAGAATCGCCGCCAAACTGGTGAGGCGTATTGGATGCATACCACCGTCGCGCCGCTGCTCGATGGTGAGCGCGTGGCTGGCTATACCTCTATTCGGCGTAAAGCCACGGCTAGGGCGATTGCCCGAGCAGAGCGGGTATACGCTGCTATGCAACAGGGCAAAACACGCGGCTTCAAGCTCCATTATGGTGCAATACGTCCCACAGGCGTGCGCGGATGGGTAAAGCGTTTTAGTTTCAGTAGTATGCAGGCCAAATTAATGGGCATGGTACTGGCTTCTGTGGCCCTATTAGTGATCGCGGGGGCAGCGGGGGTGTATGGACTAACCAGTTCAGCTGAACGGCTACGCACTCTCAATCAAACCGGCCTCGCAGGTATCACCAATCTTCAGCAAATTGATCAGCGTGTTAGTCAAGCAATTCAGGCGCTAGAGCCTGCCGTGCGCAACCCGCGGCGTGCAGATATTGAAGTGCTGGACACACAATTAACCACTATGAGCGCTAACATTGAGCAGTCGTGGCAAGACTATAATGCGCAACGCGAAACGGGGAGTGTGCAGGATGGGCTAGCGGCACACCTCATTACCTTTACCGAAAGTGCCGATACTACCCTGACCGCTATCCAAGATGGCAACGGCTTTGCTGCGTTTGAAGCCTTTAATGACATTGTTCAACCCACCTCTGAAAGTATTAGTGCCACTATCAACGTATTGGTGGAACAGGAACGAGCCGCCGCGCAGATGCTGATGGAAAATGCTGAACAGCAACAACAGGTGTTGCTTTACGGCCAGTTAGGCGTCCTGCTGCTGGGTATTGTGTTGATGATCGGACTGAGCATGGCGGTCCTCAAATCGCTGATTAAATCGCTCAACGAGGCTCGCCGAGTGACGTTCCAGATTGCTGCGGGTAATCTGGCCAATCGGGTAACCTTAAAGCGTAATGATGAGTTGGGCGAGCTGCTGAGTTCGTTGGAAACAATGCGCGCTAGCTTGTCGGGGCTGATCACCGAGGTGGGTAATAAAGTCGAGGTGGTAACCCCTGCGTCTGAACATATCAAACAGCAGAATGAAGAGCTGGCGTCGCGCACCGAGCAACAGGCGTCCTCGCTGCAGCAAACCGCCTCTAGTATGGATCAAATGACCGCGACCGTGCAGCAAAACACTGAAAACGCCCGCCAAGCCAATCAACTGGCCATGCAAAATGCCACCACCAGCCGCGAAACCGGTGAGCGTATGCAGGCGCTAGTCGAACGCATGGAGCGCATTGCCGCCAGTGCCGATAAGATGACTGATATCATTAGCGTCATCGATGGCATCGCTTTTCAAACTAATATTCTGGCGCTGAATGCGTCGGTAGAAGCCGCCCGTGCTGGCGAGCAGGGGCGTGGCTTTGCCGTGGTGGCTAACGAAGTGCGCAACTTGGCCGGGCGCAGCGCCGATGCTGCGGGTGAAATTCGCCGCTTGATCAACACCTCCTCCCAGGAGATCAGCGGCGGCGCCCAGGCGGTGAGAGAGGCCGAAGCTGCCATTGAACAGGTCGTCACACAGGTAATGAAAGTCAGCGATATTATGGAAGAGATCAGCACTGCATCCGATGAACAGAGCAGCGGTATCGCGCAAATTAATACCGCCGTCGCGGAGATGGATCATGTCACTCAGCAGAACGCCTCCAAGATGCAGTCAATTTCCAGCGCCGCTCAAGACCTCACCCGCGAAGCCCTAAGCTTGGCCAATGTGATCGCTGCCTTCCGTTTAGAGGGCGCTGCCGAGGAGAGCAGCGAGACTGCCCGAGAGCGCTTGCTTAAACAAGCAGGGCTTGGCTCCACGCTTTCATCAGCGGCAACACCCGCATTAGCCCCACCGCAGAGCTCCTCGGCCCAGCGTACAGGCCAAGCCACGTCAGACGAAGAGGCGTGGGCAACCTTCTGATGAGCCGGCGCCATGGAGGGCGCTTTACTCGCTATCGGATCTCTATTTAGCCGCCAAATCCAGCTTCTATATCTAGCCTCTATATCTAGTCTCTGCGCAGTGCTCATGCCACAATCAGAAAACCTACAGATATTCTTTTCAGAATAAGCCTAGCCCGCAGCTTCGCGTGCTGTGGGCTAATAAAAAAATAGAGCCTAGCGATTTATTAGAGAGTAGAGGACACCATGCCAGAGTATCGCTCACGTACCACCACCGCTGGCCGCAATATGGCCGGTGCCCGCGCGCTGTGGCGCGCCACTGGTATGCAGGACGGCGACTTTCAAAAGCCGATTATTGCGGTAGCTAACTCGTTTACCCAGTTTGTGCCGGGCCATGTGCATTTAAAAGACATGGGCCAACTGGTGGCGCGGGAGATCGAGAAAGCCGGGGGCGTTGCCAAAGAGTTCAATACTATTGCGGTGGACGATGGTATCGCCATGGGCCACGATGGCATGCTCTATTCGCTGCCCAGCCGTGACCTGATCGCCGACAGCGTCGAATATATGTGCAACGCCCACTGTGCCGATGCGCTGGTATGTATTTCCAACTGCGACAAAATCACCCCAGGAATGCTGATGGCCGCTCTGCGCCTCAATATTCCGGTGATCTTCGTTTCCGGCGGCCCCATGGAAGCGGGTAAAACCAAGCTTCTCAACCACGGGCTGGATCTCGTCGATGCGATGGTAATGGCCGCCGACGATAGCGTAGACGATGCAACGCTTGCTGAAGTCGAGCGTAGTGCTTGCCCTACCTGTGGTAGTTGCTCGGGTATGTTTACCGCCAACTCAATGAACTGCTTAACCGAAGCACTGGGCCTGGCATTGCCCGGCAACGGCACCGTGCTGGCGACTCACTCAGACCGCCGCCGCCTATTTGAAACCGCTGGTCATCGCATTGTCGAGCTGGCTAAGCGTTACTACGAAGGTGATGAGGCGCACCTGCTGCCCCGTGCCATTGCCTCCAAGGCGGCGTTCAAAAACGCTATGACCCTGGATATCGCCATGGGTGGTTCGACAAACACCATTTTGCACTTCCTGGCGGCGGCCCAGGAAGCCGAGGTGGACTTCACAATGTCGGATATCGACCGCCTCTCTCGTGAAGTGCCCCAACTCTGCAAAGTGGCGCCCAATACCCAGAAGTACCATATCGAGGACGTCCACCGTGCAGGCGGCATTATGGCTATTCTGGGGGAGCTGGATCGTGCCGGTGTGCTGGATACCTCGGTGCCCACCGTGTATGGCGACAGCCTGAAAGCTGCACTGGATGAGTGGGATATCATGCGTTCCCCCAGTGCGGAGGTGATCGAATTCTTTAAAGCCGGCCCGGGCGGCGTGCCTACCCAAGTGGCGTTTTCCCAAAGTGCCCGCTGGCCAAGTCTGGATGGCGACCGCGCCACAGGCTGTATTCGCGATCTTGAGCACGCTTTCTCCCAGCAGGGTGGCTTAGCCGTGCTGTATGGCAATATCGCGCTGGATGGCTGTGTGGTCAAAACCGCCGGTGTCGACGACTCGATCCTGGTCTTTGAAGGTCCCGCCCATGTGGTGGAGTCCCAGGATCAGGCGGTTGCCGATGTGTTGGCGGATAAGGTCAAAGAG
This sequence comes from Halomonas alkaliantarctica, assembly GCF_029854215.1. Taxonomy (NCBI): domain Bacteria; kingdom Pseudomonadati; phylum Pseudomonadota; class Gammaproteobacteria; order Oceanospirillales; family Halomonadaceae; genus Vreelandella; species Vreelandella neptunia. The sequence goes on from NZ_CP122961.1 coordinate 1,396,711, forward strand.
GGCGATGTAGTGGTGATTCGCTACGAAGGCCCGAAAGGCGGCCCCGGCATGCAGGAGATGCTCTACCCGACCTCCTATCTCAAGTCCAAAGGGTTAGGCAAGGCCTGCGCGCTGCTGACCGATGGGCGTTTTTCTGGCGGTACCTCCGGGCTCTCTATTGGTCATGTATCCCCTGAAGCAGCGGCGGGTGGCGCGATTGGATTGATCGAGCAGGGCGACCTGATCCGCATCGATATCCCCAACCGGGCGATTAACGTCAAACTGACCGATGCCGAGCTGGCGGCCCGCCGCGAAGTGATGGACGCCAAAGGCCCCGCCGCCTGGAAACCCACTGAGCAACGGCCCCGCAAGATCACGCCGGCGCTTAAAGCCTATGCGCTGTTGGCGACCTCTGCTGACAAAGGGGCTGTTCGGGATTTAAGCAAGCTCGACTGATATACGCAGCTAAAACATACAGCTGCAACATGCAATAAGCCCGAGTAAGGTATCAAATGAAGGCAATTATAAATGTTGGATTGATCGGCTACGGTTTCGCTAGCCAAACCTTCCATGCACCGCTGATCCAGGCCACGGAAGGCCTGGATTTGGTTGCAGTATCGTCAAGCGATGCCGCCAAGGTGCAGGCGTCACTACCCGGTGTTGAGGTAGAGGCTCAGGCATTAGCACTTTGCCAGCGCAGCGATATAGACCTAATCGTTATCCCCACGCCTAACGATACCCACTTTCCCCTCGCCAAAGCCGCGCTCTCCGCGGGCAAGCACGTAGTGATCGATAAACCCTTCACGGTGACCCTGTCAGAAGCAAAGCTGCTCAAAAAGTTGGCGGATAATAATGAGTGTTTGCTGTCGGTGTTTCATAACCGTCGCTGGGACAGCGATTTTCTGACCGTTAAGGCATTGCTAGAAGCAGGTACGTTAGGGCGTGTCGTCAACTTTGAGTCGCACTTTGACCGTTTTCGCCCGGAAGTGCGCGACCGCTGGCGGGAAAAAGCCAACTTAGGTGGCGGTATCTGGTATGACCTGGGACCGCATTTGTTGGACCAAGCCTGTGAGCTGTTTGGCATGCCCTACGCTATTCTGCTGGAATTGGCAGCGCGCCGAGATGACGCCCAGGCCGATGATGACTTCCTGGCGTTGCTCGATTACGAAAGCTTTCGCGTTACCTTGGCGGCAGGCACGCTGGTGGCCGAACCAACGCCGCGCTTTAGGATTAATGGTACCCAAGGCAGCTTCATAAAATATGGCTTAGACCCTCAAGAGGATCGCTTAAAATCAGGCGAAGTGCCCACATCCCAGTGGGGCGAAGATAGCCAGCATGGCACCCTGACGCTACGTGAAGGGGAGGGTGAAAACGCGCCACTAACGCGTCGTGAACTTCCAACCCTGGCGGGTGACTACCTTGCCTATTACCAAGGCATCGCCGCCGCTATCCGCGATAAGGAGCCACTCCCGGTAAGCGTAGACGATGCTCTACGCTCAATGGTTTTGCTGGAAGCAGGGCTGGATAGCCACCGCCAGCGGCGCTGGATCGCATTGAAAAATCACCTTTAGAGGCAGTCAATGGTATTGGTAGCTTCGCTCGCGATGACCTCGACCCACCTCGAGCGAAGCTACTTCCCACTAAGTTACTTCAAAGCAAATCCGTCTCACTATTGCGCTTATCTTCCCGCAGCCTATCCCTGGCGATATAGAGTGCGGCGATGGCGCGGGCTTCGTGAAAATCCTCGCGCAGTAGCAGGGCGGGCAGTTCCTCAATGGCGTGGGTTTCCACAATCAAAGGCTCGGGCTCATCTCCTGGTAGGCGCTTGGGGTACAGGTCGGTGGCGAGGAGTACCTGCATACGGTGACGCATATAGTTCGGCGCCAACGAAAGCTCGACCAGCGGTTCAATGCTGTGAGCGCCAACGCCACACTCCTCCATTAACTCGCGGTTAGCCGCGGTAATGATATCTTCCCCGGGGTCGACCAATCCCTTTGGCAGAGTAAGAACGTAATCTTCAAACCCAGCGGCGTATTCACGTATCAGCAATACATGGTCGGGGTCGGGCATCGCCACCATCATCACCGCACCACGATCAGCGCCGGTTAAACGCTCAAATTGGCGCTCTTCTCCGTTTGAAAAACGCAAATCAAGCGACTCAATCTGGAATAAACGGCTCTGTGCCACGCTCTTGCGAGCCAAAATTTGCGGCTTTTGCTGGTAGCCCGAGCGCTTAGCACTGTCACCTTCAGTGTCATTGAAGGTGTCGTGCGTTGAGGGGGGCGTAGACATAAAAGTGGGCCTCCATGGCTGGAAAAAGGCGGTTAAGCTACAATAGCACGCTTACTCCTAACGTGACTGGAGCGGCAATGATTGATTGGCGCGAGATAGACACCGTCCTCTTGGATATGGACGGCACTCTGCTGGATTTACACTTCGACAGCCACTTTTGGCTCGACCATCTGCCGCGGCGCTACCGTGAACTGCACCAACTGGATGAAGCCTCCCAGGAAGCGCTGCGCGCGCGCATTATCGGTGAACAGGGCACTTTAAACTGGTACAGCCTGGCGTACTGGAGCCGTGAACTGGGCGTGGATATCGTCGCTCTGAAGCGCGAAGTTCAGCACTTGATAGGCCTGCGTAGCGACGCCCTGGATTTCCTTAAATGGCTAAAACAGGCCCATCCGAGGGTCGTGCTCGCCACTAATGCCGATCGTGCGAGTCTTGCTCTGAAGCTGCCGCTCACCGGCTTGGAAAGCTATCTAGATGCGATCGTCTCTTCCGAGGATGTGGGGGCCGCCAAAGAGGAACAGGCGTTTTGGTTTGCGCTACAAGAGATCGAAGCCTTTGATCCCGCGCGCACGCTGTTTATCGATGATAACGCCCGCGTGCTCGAGAGCGCTCGTGAGTTTGGCATTAAGCATTTGCTGGGCATTAAACAGCCCGACAGCCAGCGACCTGAAAAAGAGCTGCAAGAATTTATTGCTCTTGATCGCTTTGCCCACTTGCTACCCGAACAGCTTTCTGAACAGGTGTCAGAAACCCAAGGAGTGCCTAAATGAGCGAGAGCGTACGCTTGGATAAATGGCTGTGGGCCGCACGTTTTTTTAAAACCCGCGCACTGGCCAAGAAAGCCATCGAGGGAGGGAAAGTGAATTACGACGGCGGTCGCGCTAAAACCAGCAAGCAGGTGGAAATCGGTGCGCTTATTCGTGTGCCTCAGGGCTGGGAGATATTAGAGGTAGAGGTCTTATCGCTTTCGGATCAACGCCGCGGGGCACCAGAAGCGCGCACACTCTATGCGGAAACCGAAGAGAGCGTGCAGCGTCGTGCTAAAGAGGCCGAAGCAAGGCGCCTCACTAACGAGGCGATGCAGCATCCGCTCAAACGCCCTGACAAAAAGCAGCGCCGCGATATCCAGCGCTTCCAGCGCCACCAGGGCGATTAACTCCTTACCGTTAAACTAGCCTCCATTACACCCTCATCGTCCTTAAATAATCGCTGCACTTAAATAGTAGGTTGCCAAATTATGTCCGATCAAATTCAACGCTTTATGTTCGATCACACCAATGTCCGCGGCGAGATCGTCACCCTGGCGGGCGCCTACCACGAAGTGTTGGATCGCCACGCCTATCCACCAGCGGTGAATGAGCTGCTGGGCGAGCTGTTAGCCGCCGTGGCGCTGCTAACTGATACCGTGAAATTAGATGGCACCTTGAGTATCGAAGTGCGCGGACGCGGCGTGTTGTCGTTGTTAATGGCTGAATCCAACCCCGGTGGCGAACTGCGTGCGATTGCCCGTATAGCAGAAGACGCCGCACTGCCCAGCGAACACGCCAGCTTCCGCGAACTGGTGGGCGAAGGGCAGATCGTGATAACCCTTGATCCTCGTGAAGGTCACCGCTATCAAGGCATTGTGGCGCTGGATCAAGAGTCCCTGGGCGGCTGTTTGGAGGCCTATTTCAGCCAATCCGAGCAGTTGCCAACCCGCCTCTGGCTGGCCGCCGATGAGAAGCGCGCGGGCGGGTTACTGCTGCAGCGGCTGCCGGAAGAGTCACAAAACCAGGATGTGGATGCCTGGGATCGCAGCGTACAGCTTGCCGACACGATCAAAACAGAAGAACTGCTCGGCCTTGAGCAGCGCGAAGTCCTGCATCGTCTCTACCACGAAGAGACCGTGCGCGTTTTTGAACCCAAAGCGCTGCGCTTTGGGTGCACCTGCTCCCGGGAGCGTATGAGCTACGCGTTACACTCTCTGGGCAAGGAGGAACTGCGCGATATTTTGCACGAGCAGGGGGCTATCGATACCCAATGCCACTTTTGCCACACGAAATATCACTACACAGCAGCGGATATTGAAACTTTGTTGGACGACCCCGAAGCGCCATCGCCCACGATTCACTAAGTATGTAGTCGAAAGTGTGAGCAAGGATGTTTTCCAGTAGTGCTAGGAGCGCCAGTGGATTCAATGAACTTGGCGTTTCGTGCAAACGGCTGTTTGAATATTTACTGCGCTGCAACACAAAATGTAGTGCCTTTGTAGTAGTTTAACTACAAGATATTTGATCTTCGCCCCCGTTTCCTGGGGGCTTTCTTTTTGCCATAATGCGCCCAACTTAAGCGCGCCCAGCCGGTTTTACTGTGGTTGGGATGAACATCAAGGCGTCGGTGACGCCCGGTAAATCGAGAGAAGCCCAGGAATCGACATGACCACGACTCAAGCCGCTCCCCAATCCCACGTTAATCTCAGCAGCGCCGAATTAGTCGAGCGCGCCGTGGCACGTGGCGAAGGCCGCCTCTCAGCCAACGGTGCCTTGGTAGTCAATACCGGCCTGCGTACCGGCCGCTCACCGAAAGACCGCTATATCGTTGACGAACCCTCCACTAGCAGCCAAATCGATTGGGGTAGCGTTAACCAGCCCTTCGATGACGACAAATTCAATGCCCTGTGGGATCGAGTGAATGATCACCTGATCAGCCAAGAGCATTTTGTCTCTGAACTGCACGTGGGCAGTGATTCCACTCACTATCTGCCGGTGCGAGTCACTACGGAAACAGCTTGGCAAAACCTATTTGGCCGTACCATGTTTGTACGCCCGCTGGCCTACAATCAAGCGATCAAAGACGAGTGGACGATTCTTAACGCCGCAAGCTTTGAGTGCGACCCTTCTCGCGATGGTACAAACTCTGATGGTTGTGTGATCATCAACTTCGCCGAGAAAAAAGTGCTTATCGCGGGCATGCGCTACGCCGGGGAAATGAAAAAAGCCATGTTCTCGGTTCAGAACTTCCTGCTGCCGGCTGCTGACGTACTGCCCATGCACTGCTCGGCGAATGTCGGTGAAGATGGTGAAACCTGTCTCTTCTTTGGCCTCTCCGGTACCGGTAAAACAACGCTCTCGGCTGACCCGGCGCGCTTCTTGATCGGTGACGACGAGCACGCTTGGGGCGACGGCATTGTCTTCAATATGGAAGGCGGCTGCTACGCTAAATGTATCGATCTTTCCGAGAAGAACGAGCCGGTCATCTGGAACGCCATCAAGTTTGGCACCGTACTGGAAAACGTGGTGCTGGACGACCGCCGTGAGCCTGACTACGCCGACGATAGCTTGACCCAGAACTCCCGCGCCGCTTACCCGCTAGAGCACGTTGAGAAGCGCGTAGCGGAGAATCTGGCTGGCGAGCCGAATGCCATCGTGTTCCTGACCTGCGATATGTCCGGCGTACTGCCCCCAGTATCCATTCTTTCCAAAGAAGCCGCGGCGTATCACTTCTTATCCGGCTACACCGCTAAAGTGGGCTCTACTGAAATGGGCTCCTCGGAAGGCTTGGCCGCTACATTCTCGACCTGCTTTGGCGCACCGTTTTTCCCGCGTCCTGCCCGTGAGTACGCAGACCTGCTGATCAAACGTGTCGATAAGCAGGATGCCCAGGTTTACTTGGTCAATACCGGCTGGACCGGCGGCGCTTACGGCGAGGGCGGCGCACGTTTCTCCATTCCGACCACTCGGGCCATCATTAGCGCGATTCAGTCAGGCGTGCTGCGCGACATCGAGACCAAGCACATCGATGGCCTCAATCTGCAAGTGCCGCTTGCCGTTCCGGGCGTCGACTCCAGCCTGCTCGACCCGCGTGAAAACTGGCAAGACCGTGAGGCCTATGATCGTCACCTCAAAGATTTGGCGACTAAATTCGTCGATAACTTCAAAAAATTCGAAGGCGTCAACGAAGCGATCATCAAGGCGGGTCCTCAGCTAGGCTAAGGCTCAATTGAGCTAGGCTTATAAAAATAAGTGTATAGAATGGGGCAGCGCTACGGCACTGCCCCATTTTTATTGACGGCGTTTTTTGGCTAGCGCTGGTGTGCAGTTGAAAAAGCTAAGGAGCCTAACGTGAATTTCTGGACGCATAAAAAGCTCGCCAGCATTCATAATCTACACGATGTTGAGCGGCTGGCGCGGCGCAAGCTGCCCAGGCCCATTTTTGGCTATATAGACCATGTCGCCGAGGATGGGCGAACCCAGCGCGCAAATTTATCCGCGTTCGACGAGTACCTCTTTTTGCCCAAGGCGTTTGTTAATGTTTCGCAGATAGATCTGCACACCGAGCTCTATGGCAAACGCTATGCCGTTCCGTTCGGCATCGCCCCTATGGGGATCAGCGCGCTCTCGACTTACCAGGGGGACTTAGTGCTGGCGCGGGCAGCGGCGAGGCGCAACCTGCCAATGATCATGAGTGGTTCATCGCTGGTACCTATGGAAGAGGTGGCCAAGGTGGAGGGCGCCGACTGGTTCCAGGCGTATCTACCGGGAACGCCAGAAGGTATCGAAGCGCTACTGGCGCGCATTCAGCGGGCCGGTTTCAAAAAACTCGTCGTCACGCTCGACTACCCGGTACCCCCCAATCCCGATAATTTTCGTCGTTCTGGGTTTACATCGCCGCTGGAGCCAAGCCTGCGACTCGCCTTCGATGGCTTGCTGCGCCCAGGCTGGCTGTGCAATACCTTCCTGCGCACCTTGTGGAACCACGGCATGCCGCATTTTGAAAATAACCATGCCGAGCGAGGGGCGCCTGTTATATCCCGCCAAGCAGCACGGGATTTTTCGGGGCGGCGCCATTTTGACTGGGGCTATCTCGATCTTGTGCGGCGCCTATGGCCCGATACATTGATCGTTAAAGGGGTGCTCAACCCTGATGATGCGGTACGTGCTCAGCAGGCGGGAGTAGATGGCATTATTCTTTCTAACCACGGCGCTCGTCAGTTGGACTGCACCATCTCGCCCCTCCAGGTGCTGCCCGAGATCAAGCGTCGTGTGAGTGATATTCCCATTATGATCGACAGCGGCTTCCGGCGTGGCACCGACGTTATCAAGGCGCTGGCGCTGGGGGCTGATTTTGTCTTTGTGGGGCGCCCCTTCAACTACGCCGCCGCCGTAGCGGGGCAAGCCGGGGTAGAGCATGTTGCCGATCTCTTGCAGCGTGAAATTGAGCGCAACATGGCGCTGCTCGGGCTGACTAGCCTCGCTCAGCTAGACCGTTCTTGCCTTTACCAAGCAACAGCCGGTGAAGAGCCTCGCTCTATTGCAACCTAAACCCTTCAACAATATGCTCGGCTAAGCTATCGATAATCGGTGATTGGGTGGAGGGGGTGCGCTGCAAAACGATTGATGCCTCAGGCAAGGCGGGAAAGCCCTCCTTTTCACCCAATATCTGCATGTCGGCGGTGACTAAGCTGCGCATCCAAGCAGACACTGCCAACCCCGCACCCACAACCGCCTGTAACGTCGCCAAGCTGGGGCTGCTATAAGCGACTCGATAAGCCCGGCCTGCCCGGTCTAATGCATTGCAGGCATGACGACGACAAAAGCAGGGCGCTTCAAACAAGGCGAGGGGTACCGGCGTCTGTAAATGGGCGCTGTGACTCTCTGCCGAGACCCATACGGTGCTTTCCCGCCTCAAAATGGTGCCGATCTCATCGCCAATTTCCCGCGTCATAATGATCAGGTCCAGGCTCCCTTGCGGCTGCTGGGAGAGCACCGAAGAGGGGGCGCAGTGCACATCGACATCCACCAGCGGCCAAGTCTGTGAAAAGGTTTTAAGAATACCGGGTAGGAAACGCATCACATAGTCATCTGGTACGCCCAGGCGTACCCGGCCCACCATATCAGGCTGACGCAAAAGCGTTAGCGCCTCACCCTGTAGCGATAGAATTTTGCGCGCATAGCCCAGCAGCGTATGGCCTTCGCTGGTCAATTGCAGTGGCTTACTTTGGCGCACAAATAGTGGACGTTGAATGACGTCCTCTTCCAGTCGTTTAATTTGCATACTCACAGCGGACTGCGTGCGGTTCACCGTCTGTGCCGCACGAGTGAAGCCTCCTTGGTCAACAATGGCGACAAAGGTACGCAAAAGCTCATGATCAATAGTAGGTAGTGTCGCCATGGGTATCAGTCTTATTGATGTTGTATATAAAGATTATTCGTTGGCTTGATTGTAGACGCTGTTCAATACTTCCTTCAACGCCTATTTGATATGCCGTTTTGAGCGGCAATAAGGAGGTTGAAATGGAGAGCTCAGTCATCCGTCACCAAAACGCACAGCGCCAGCAGGCGGAGCAGCGTGCAAACACAGTCACCTGGCGGGAAAGGCTCTATCGCTGGCGGCAGCTGCGTCGCGAACGCTATGCGTTGCGCCACTTGAGCGACGATATGTTGAAAGATATCGGCGTTAGCCGTGAAGCCGTTCGGCGCGAATCGCACCGGCCTTTTTGGGATGACCGAGGCTGGCGCCGCTAGCAAGCAATCTCGGGTCTATTCTCAAGGCCATGCCAGCCGTGGCGCGTTTGTGATACCTTGTTGGCACTAAAAAATGCTGCATGAGTTAGTTGCAATTTATGGATGTCAATCAGCGTATTATTTCCCGCCTGGCCACTGAGCTTGGTGTGCGTTCCGAGCAAGTATCCGCCACGGTGGAGCTGCTGGATGGCGGCGCTACCGTGCCGTTTATTGCCCGTTACCGTAAAGAAGTCACTGGCGCGCTGGACGATATCCAGCTGCGCCAGCTTGATGAGCGCCTGCGTTATTTGCGCGAACTGGAAGAACGTCGCGTCGCAGTGCTGGCCGCCATTGATGAGCAGGGCAAGCTGGACGGCCTGCTGAAAGCCAGCATTGAGGCCGCAGAGACTAAGCAGCGGCTGGAAGATTTATACCTGCCGTTTAAGAAAAAGCGCCGCACCAAAGCGCAGATTGCTCGTGAAGCAGGGCTAGAGCCGTTAGCGGATGCGCTGCTTGCCGACCCAACGCTTAGCCCAGAAAGAGAAGCAGAAAACTATTTACGCCCAGCAGAAGGCGATATTCCCGCCATCGAAGACGCCAAGGCCGCTCTGGATGGCGCCAAGCAGATCTTGATGGAGCGCTTCGCTGAAGACCCCGAGTTAATTGGTCAACTGCGTGAACGGCTGTGGCAAGAGGGCGAACTCAGCGCCCGTGTGCTGGAAGGTAAACAGCAGGAGGGCGCCAAGTTTTCCGACTATTTCGAGCACGATGAGAAACTCGCCAAAGCGCCGTCACACCGTGCCTTAGCAATGTTCAGGGCGCGCAACGAAGGCGTGTTAAGTCTTTCAATTCGCCTGCCCGGCGAAGAGGAAGCCCCCATTCACCCCGCCCAGCTGGCAATTGCCAAGCAGTTTGGCATCAGCGACCAGGGCCGTGCGGCGGATAAGTGGTTGGCCGAAGTGGTGCGCTGGACCTGGCGCGTGAAGCTTTACACCGCTCTTGAGACCGAGCTGCTGGGCCGGCTACGCGAACAGGCTGAACTGACGGCGATTGAGGTGTTTGCGGCCAACCTGAAAGACCTGCTGCTGGCGGCACCGGCGGGGCAGAAAGTCACCCTTGCTATCGACCCCGGCCAGCGCACCGGCTGTAAAGTCGCGGTGATCGATGCTACCGGGCAGTTTGTCGATCACACCGCTATTTACCCCCACGCGCCACAAAACCGCTGGGATGAGTCATTGGCTGTGCTTGCCAAGCTAGTCAAACAGCACGGCGTTGAGCTAATTGCAGTTGGCAACGGCACCGCCAGCCGCGAAACCGATAAGTTGGTTGGCGAGCTACTTAAAGCGCTGGCGCCAGCGCATCGATTAAGCAAAGTGATGGTGTCGGAAGCGGGCGCCTCGGTCTATTCCGCTTCTGAGTACGCCTCACGGGAAATGCCGGATCTCGACGTCACGGTCCGCGGCGCGGTCTCTATTGGCCGCCGCTTACAAGACCCGCTGGCCGAACTGGTTAAAATCGAACCCAAGTCGATTGGCGTGGGCCAGTACCAGCACGACGTCTCCCAAGTGCAGCTGTCGCGCAGCCTGGAAGTGGTGATAGAGGACTGTGTTAACGCCGTGGGCGTCGACCTCAATACCGCCTCCAGCGCACTGCTTTCTCGGGTAGCCGGGCTGAGTGCTGCGCTGGCCGAAAATATCGTTGCCCAGCGCAATGTCAAAGGCGCCTTCAAAAGCCGTAAAGAGCTTTTAGAAGTCAGCCGTTTAGGCGCCAAAACCTTCGAGCAGTGCGCGGGTTTCCTGCGTATTCACAATGCCGACAACCCCTTGGATGCCAGTGCCGTTCACCCAGAGGCCTACCCATTGGTAGAGCGTATCGCCAAGCAGAGCGGTCGTGAAGTGCGCGGCTTGATTGGCGATAGCACTGCGCTGAAAGCCTTAAAGCCCGCCGACTTTGCCGATGAGCGCTTTGGCGTGCCCACCGTCAGCGATATCCTCAAAGAGCTGGATAAGCCTGGCCGCGACCCGCGTCCCGAATTTAAAGCCGCTGAGTTCCGCGAAGGGGTCGAAACACTAAACGATCTCAAGCTCGGCATGGTACTCGAAGGTACCGTAACTAATGTCACGCACTTCGGCGCTTTTGTGGATATCGGCGTCCATCAGGATGGCTTGGTGCATATCTCGGCGCTATCTGATCGCTTTATCGACGACCCGCGCAGCGTGGTGAAGGCGGGGGATATTGTCAGCGTCAAAGTGATGAGTGTCGATATTCCCCGCAAGCGGGTAGGGCTATCGATGCGGCTGGATGACCAGCCGGAGGCTGATAGCGGTGCTGAGATGAACAGTGGCTCGCCTACAAATCAGCATAATTCGACCCGCAAGCCGTCCCGAGGCCAGCGTAACAGCGCTAAGCCAACTGATGCGCCAGAGCCCATGGGCGCGTTGGGCGCTGCGTTGCTAAAAGCACGCGGTGGCAAATAGTCGCGTGCCTTGAAAGCGAACGTGTCTTGAAATAAGCATGGTTGCCGCCATATCCTGTTTTCTATTTTTGAAATAGCGACGATGGCGATGCCACCTGACTACACCAAGGCCCGCTCACAGCGGGCTTTACTGACAAGGAGTGTTCACCTTGCCTGAACCACTCACTGTGCCATCCGCGCTGACCGCGCAAGTCGAGCGCCTGATCCCCAGTGCGCGCCTTGGTCGGTTGGGCCGCCTGCGCCGTGGCCTTGAAAAAGAGGGGCTACGGGTTGATGCCAATGGCCACATTGCGCAAACGCCGCACCCGCACGCGCTGGGCTCTAAACTGACGCACCCACATATCACCACCGACTACTCAGAGTCGCTGTTAGAGTACATCACGCCGGTTTACTCCGATCCTGGTGAAGCGCTGTGCTTTTTATCCGACCTGCATACCTTTACCTATCATCACCTGCAAGACGAATGGATCTGGCCCGGCAGCATGCCCTCTAGGCTATCCGGCAACGACAGTGTGCCGATTGCCGATTATGGCAGCTCCAATGTGGGGATCATGAAGCATGTTTACCGCAAAGGGTTGGACATGCGTTATGGCCGCATTATGCAGGCGATTGCAGGCGTTCATTACAACGTATCCCTGCCCGATGATATGTGGCACGCCCTGCGCGAGTTAGAAAAAGCCACCAATATTCCCTTCAACGATTACCGCTCCACCCGCTATTTCGGCATGATCCGCCACTTCCGCCGCCATAGCTGGTTACTGCTGTACTTGTTTGGTGCTTCACCGGCGATTGATAAGAGCTTTTTGCCCGAGGGTAAAGTGCCCGAAAAGCTTCAGTCACTCAGCGACGATACTTACTTTGCTCCTTATGCGACGACCCTGCGGATGTCCGACCTGGGCTATCAAAACAAAGTACAGTCGCAGCTTAAAATCTGTTTTAACTCGCTCTCTAACTACGTTAATACCCTGCGTCACGCCATCTCTTCACCGTGGCCCGACTATGAAAAAATGGGCGTTAACGTGGATGGAGAGTGGCGCCAACTGAACGCTAATATTCTCCAGATCGAAAACGAGTACTACAGCGACATTCGCCCCAAACGGGTCGCCAAGCATAACGAAACGCCCAGCCAAGCGCTTGAAGCCCGGGGTGTGGAGTACATCGAAGTTCGCTGTTTGGATTTAAACCCCTTCGACCCCCTTGGTGTCACTGAAGAACAGATGCGCTTTGTGGATACCTTTTTGATGTGGTGCCTGCTCAGCGACAGCCCGTGGATCTCTGACGAAGAGTGTGACCGCTTAGACGACAACCGCCGCTGGGTGGTAGAGCGCGGTCGTGATCCAGAGCTCACGTTATTCAACCATGGTGAAACCACGTCGGTGCGTGAATGGGGCGAGCAAATTTTTGCCGAGATGGAAGAAGTCGCCCGCCTGCTAGATGCCGTCGAAGAGGGGAACCCGCATGCTGACGCCCTGGCAAGCCTCGCGCCACGCCTAGCGGATCCTTCGCTAACCCCGTCTGCACAGGTGCTCGAACGGCTAAAAGCGAACGGTGGATCACTTAGCGATCTGATGCTCAGCTTGGCCAAAGAGCAGGCGGAGCAATTAAAAGCCGAGCCTATGCAGCGTAGCCGCGAAGCACTGTTAGCCCAGTTGATAGAGACCTCGCACCAACAGCAGCACGATATTGAAGCCGCTGACAAAGAGACCTTTGAGGAGTTCTTAGAGGTTTACTTCACCAAAGCACGTGAGTCACGCGCCCTATCGGCGCTGCCATCCGAGGTTCATCAATGATTCAGTACTCCTTTCGCTCGGTTGCCCTGGTCGGTTTAGCCTTCTGCGTTTTAATGATGGCGGTAGCCCTGGGGCTAGAGCATATCGGCGGTTATGAACCCTGCCCGCTGTGTATTTTTCAGCGCGTAGCGGTGATCTCTGCTGGCATTGTGTTCGCTATTGCTGCTATCCACAGCCCTGCTGGGCGAGTGGGTAAAGTCATTTACGGACTGCTGTCGCTGGCCGCAGTGGGCACCGGCGCCTTTATCGCCGGTCGTCACGTTTGGCTGCAAGGCTTACCTGCCGATGAAGTACCTTCCTGTGGCCCCGGGCTTGATTACATGATGGATATTCTCCCCATGCAGGATGTGGTGGCCATGGTGTTAACCGGATCAGGCGAGTGCGCTAATATCGATTTCTCCCTCCTTGGCCTCTCACTACCCGCTTGGACGCTGATCGGTTTCGCTATCTTGGCGCTTGCTCCGCTGCGTATGCTCTGGTTAGCAATACGCAAGCAGTCGCTTTAAAGGAATGTGGCGTGCTTTATCAACACTTTGCGACCCAAGAAGAGATCGACCGTGCCTACGACCCAATGCTCGGTCGAGATCCCATGGTGTTGGTAAAGGCGTGGCGTCAGCGCAGTGAAGGGTCACGGGCGCGCCACCGTGCCAATCACAAAGTAAGTCTTGATTTGCCTTATGGCCCAACGCTTGCCGAGCGCATGGATATCTTTCATGCCGATACGCCTAACGCACCGATGCATGTGTTTTTCCACGGCGGGTACTGGCGCTCGCTAAGCCATCGTGAATTTAGCTTTATCGTTGATGACTTGGTGAAAGCCGGTATTACCGTTGCAGTGGTCAACTACGCGCTCTGCCCACAGGTGCACTTTAGTGAGATTGTGCGGCAGAGCCAAGCCGCAGTGGCCTACGTTTATCGCCATGCCGCTGAATTAGGTGTTGATCCTGGGCAGCTGAGTATTTCTGGGCATTCGGCAGGCGGGCATCTATGCGCGATGCTAATGTCGACGGACTGGGAAGACACTTTCGGTTTACCCAACCAACTGATTCGCGGCGCGCTGTGTATCAGTGGTCTTTACGATCTTCGGCCTTTTCCCTGGTCGTGGCTGCAACCCAAGCTCCAGCTTAGCGGGCGCGATGTGCAGGAGTTCAGCCCCTTATGGCTGCCGTGCCGAGTGCCTGCGCCGGTGAAACTGGTAGCAGGGGGCCTGGAGTCTGAGGAGTTCGAACGGCAGATGAGTCGCTATGCTGAGCATTTGACCGGGCATTTAAAAGAGTCTGGCCAGAATGTGACCCAGCAGCTTCTTCCCGATGCAGATCATTTCTCGATTCTTGAGCACTATCTTAATGATGGCTGCTTTGTTGAATGGATTGAGGCGTTTCACGCCTAACCCCCTAAACGCCCAGATAGCGGTCTCTAATAGTGTGATCCAGCGCGTCTGGCTTACCCTCCCACACGCTGCGGCCCTTCTCCAAGATAGTGCAACGGTCAGCGATAGGCAGGATTTCGCTTAACGACTTATCCACCAGTAGCGTTGCCTGACCTTGCTCTTTGAACAGGCGAATCGCTCGCCATATCTCCTGACGGATAACCGGTGCCAAGCCTTCGGTGGCTTCATCCAGTACCAGCAGACGAGGATTGGTCATTAGTGCACGACCAATGGCCAGCATCTGCTGCTCACCACCGGAGAGGGTGTTAGCCATTTGCGCGTGGCGCTCCGCTAAGCGCGGGAATAGCGTTTCTACTTTTTGCAGTGTCCACTCCCCCGAGCGTGCCGTCACCAGCAGGTTTTCACGCACCGACAAGTTGGGAAAGCAGCGGCGGCCCTCGGGTACCAAGCCCAACCCCGCTTTAGCGATCCGATAAGCAGGCAGTCGGCGCAGGTTGTGGGATTCAAACTCAATGCGGCCCCGGCTGGCCGGGGTAAGGCCAAATATCGAGCGAATGGTGGTGGTTTTGCCCATGCCGTTACGTCCCATTAGGGCGACCAACTCTCCGGTGTTGACGTCAAGGTTGACACCAAATAGCGCCTGGGAGGGGCCATAAAAGGTTTCAATATCGGTCACTTTAAGCATCTGAATCCCCCAGATAGACTTCGCGAACGCGCGGATCCTGCTTGATCGCGTGACTATCGCCATGGGCGATAACGCTACCGGATACCAGCACTGAAATACGATCGGCGAGACGAAACACCGCTTCCATGTCGTGCTCAATGAGTAGAATGGGCACTTCCCGTTTTAGCGCTTCAAGTAGCTCGGTCAGTTTTGCCGAGCCCTCCGGGCCCAAGCCTGCCATGGGTTCGTCCAGCAGCAGGGCGCTGGGCTTAAGTGCCAGGGCGCAGGCTACTTCTACCTGACGGCGCTCGCCGTGAGAAAGCTCACACACAGGTGTCCAGGCGCGGTGGCTAAGCTGCATACGCTCTAGCGCCTGATAAGCAGGCTCAAGCAGGTGCTGGTCGTGGGCGACGGGCTTCCAGAAGCGAAAGCTGTGACTCTGCAGCGCTTGAATCCCCATCATCACATTGCGCATTACCGACAGCGGCTCGGCCAATGAGGAGACCTGAAAGCTGCGTCCCAACCCTAACCGCGCCCGCTGGGCGATACTCATGCCGGTGATCTCCTGGCCTGCTAAGTAAACACTCCCTTTATCAGGGCGTATATTGCCGGCGATTTGGCCGATCAGGGTCGACTTTCCCGCGCCGTTGGGGCCAATCAGGGCATGAATTTCCCCTTGCCGAAGATCCATTGAGACATCGTTGGTCGCCTGAAGTGCGCCAAAGTGCTTATGCAGGTTTTGCAGTGAAAGGACGCTCTCACTCATGGCGTTCCCTCCCGGCGAGCCACCCCAGCACACCGTGCTTGGCAAACAGCACCACCCCAAGCAACACTAACCCCAGGAAAAGCTGCCAGTACTCGGTGATGCCACCTAGCAGTGTCTCCATCATCACAAACAGCACCGCGCCGGCCAGGGGGCCATATAGCCGCCCGACGCCGCCTAAAATGACGATCACCATGAGTTCACCAGAGAAGTGCCAACTGAGCGTTGCGGGGCTAACAAAACCATTCAAATCAGCATAGAGCGCGCCTGCCAGCCCGGTAATTGCTGCCGAAATAACAAACGTTACTAGGCGAATAGGGTAGGGGTTGATCCCCGCTGTCGCCAAGCGTACATCGTTGAGCCGCGCCATGGTCAAGGCGGCACCAAAACGCGATTTCATCAGTCGTGAGGTGATGGCCATCGCCAACACAAGCCCCGTGAAGCAGATTAGAAAATAAGTAAGCGCATTACTGCTATCGATTAGCGGTAGCGTGTTGCGAATATAAATGGGCAGGCCATCCTGACCACCATAAGTCGGCCAGGAGTTGGCAAAGTAGTAAATCATCTGCGCGAAGGCGAGGGTTATCATAATAAAATAGACCCCCGTAGTGCGTAGTGAAATAGCGCCAATGGCCAGCGCCAGCAGCGCACACAGCAGGACAGAGACCAGCCAGACCACTGGCATGCTATCGCTGCCCGGCACGGTAAACGGCCAGCTCATAAACGGTGTTAAATTGAAGGCGTGGAAGGCGCTAATGCCTGCCACGTAGCCGCCCAGACCAAAATAGGCGGCGTGGCCAAAACTCACCATACCGCCATAGCCAATTGCTAAATTAAGGCCAACGGCCGCCATGGCAATAATGGTGATACGCGAGGCCAAATTGACGTAATAAATTTGGCCTGATAGGTAAGCCGCCACTGGTAGCAGTAACAGCAGCCCGAGTAGGGCAATCTGAACCAGGCCTTTACGGTCAAAGTGGCTATCCGCCTTAGTGGTGGAATGCGAAGCGCCATTAGACAGGGAAGCGCCATTAGACGTGGAGGTGTTATTAGTCATGAGCAGAGAACAGCCCTTTAGGCTTAAACGCAAGGATGATGGCCATAAGGATATAGATCAGCATCGCGGCCAGCGCTGAACCGACCCCGGTTGCCTCAGAAGGCGGCATGAACGCTTGGAAAAAGATGGGTAAGTAGACCCTGCCCAAGGTATCGACAATCCCCACCAGTAGCGCACCCAGCAGAGCGCCTTTAATCGAGCCAATACCGCCAATCACGATGACGACAAAGGCCAGAATCAGCACCGGCTCCCCCATACCCACCTGCACCGATTGCAGCGCCCCCACTAAAGCCCCAGCTAAGCCGGCAAGTCCTGCACCTAAGGCAAACACCAACGTATAGAGTTTTGAAATATTGACCCCCAGTGCCCCAATCATTTCGCGGTCGCTTTCTCCTGCCCGAATGCGCATGCCTAACCGCGTTCGCGAGATAAGCAGGTAGAGGGCAATCGAAATAGCGATACCCACGCCAATCAGCACCAGTCGGTAGATAGGGTAGCGGGTATCTCCCGGCAGAGTAACAAACCCGGTTAGCCAAGAGGGTGGGCTCAGCCATAAAGGTGATGAGCCGAAGATCCAGCGTGTACCTTCTGAAAAAATTAAAATAAGCGCAAAAGTGGCCAGAACCTGGTCAAGGTGAGGGCGGTGATAAAGCCGGCGTATCACTAGTAGTTCCACTAATGCGCCTACCAGGGCCGCCGCCGCTATACCAGCGCCCAATCCCAGCAAAAAAGAGCCTGTCGAAGCCGTCACGGTCGCCGTGGCGTAGGCTCCCACCATATAAAAGGAGCCATGGGCAAGATTGATCAGCCCCATGACCCCAAACACCAGCGTAAGGCCGCTGGCCATCAGAAACAGCATCGTACCCAGCTGCACGCCGTTAAGTAATTGCTCAATCAGCAGAGTAACCGACACGGTAGGTATCCTTAGCGCAGTAAGAGAATAAAGGCTGGGTGAATACACCCAGCCGGGGCGAGCTTACATCTGGCACTGCTCAAAGTAGATGTCTTGAATATCCTCAACAGCGATACCCATCAGGCGATTGGTGGGCTCACCATCGTCGCCTTCTACGACTTCACGCACGTAGATATCCTGGATGGGGTGCTGGTTGGGGCCAAAACGGAACTCGCCGCGCACGCTGTCAAAGTCGGCGGCCCGCAGCGCTTCGCGAAAGGCGTCCTTGTCATCAGGATGAGCGGTTTCAAGTGCACTAAGGATCAAGTTAGCGGTGTCGTAACCTTGCGCCGCGTATAGCGTTGGCATGCGGTCATAGGTGGCCTGGAAGCTCTCAACAAAGCGTTCGTTGGCTTCGTTTTCCAGGTCGTATGCCCATAGCGAGGTATTGCGTGCGCCAATTGCTGCACTGCCTACGGCTTTGATAAGAATTTCATCGAAGGAGAAGGCGGCGCCAAAGATCGGCATATCAACCCCGGAACTCTCCCACTGCTTCATAAACGAAATACCCATACCACCGGGCAAGAAGAAGAACAGGCTGTCGGCATCGCTATCGCGAATCTGGGCAATTTCAGCGGCGTAATCGGTCTGGCCCATTTGGGTGTAAAGCTCGCCGACCACTTCGCCTTCATAAAGGTGTTTGAAACCTGCTAAGGCGTCGGTGCCGGCGGGGTAGTTGGGCGCCATAATGATCGGACGCTCATACCCCTCTTTACGCATATAAGCACCCATCGCACCATGTAGGTTGTCGTTCTGGTAAGCCACATTGAAGTAGTTCTCGTGGCACATCCTTCCGGCTAAATCGGAAGGCCCTGCATTGGGCGAGAGATAGAAGGTCCCCTGACGCACCACTGACGGTACGACAGCCATCGCCAGGTTCGACCAGATAATCCCGGTCAGAATATCGACCTTATCTCGCTGCATAAACTCATTAGACAAGCTGCGAGCCAGATCTGGCCGTCTAGCGTCATCCTGGATCAGAACTTCCACATCGTCCCGGCCCGACTGCTCGAGCGCCAGCATAAAGCCATCGCGAACGTCGACACCCAAATGCGAACCGCCTCCAGAAAGGGTGGTGATCATGCCAATTTTGACGTCATCGGCGTGAGCGGTGACCAGGCTTGATGAGAGCAGTAGGCCAAGACCCAAGCGCGTTATCTGTTTCATGGTATGTTCCTTGTTTTAATTAACCCTTGCCGCATTTCCTGACGTACTTCATCTTGCTGAAATCTATCGTTTAGAACAACAAAAGCTGCGACTATTGTGTCGCTGTTAGGTTAGAGCACGCCATGTTATAGCCTATCCAGAGAGCGGTGTCGTCTTAAGCTAAATCTATGCGTGTTTTCTATATGGCATACCCTGCCTGCGGCTGTGCTCGCAATGGTGGCCGGAAGATGAGAGCATCAATAGACGCAGGAATATGGCAAGGCCAGCCGCTTGAAAACGCTGGTCATCAGCCATAGAAGAAAGCGTTATGGGCAGTGAACTTTTAGTACCAAGGAAACCGTACTTGCTGGGATTGACAGAGGTAGTTGGAGGCGCGACTCTAAGCCTGTTCGTTATTCTAAGCGGTTAATAGTAGTTAAAGGTGAGTTTAAGGAGAAAGCCCCATGCTCGAAGATTGCAAAAATGCCCTGGAGCGCTGGGGAGGCGTGCATACCCTGATTGACCGCTGGCTGGATCAGCGCCGTCAGCTATTGGTCAGCTTTATCGAGCTGAAAGAAGCGTGTGATGCTGAACTGGAAGCAGTGAGCAAAGCACCTATCGATACGTTTAGTGAAAAGCTAATGGATTACATCAGCGCTGGCCACTTTGAGATTTACCCTCAGCTCTCAGAAGAGGCACGGGCCTTCGGCGATGAGGGCGCCCTGGTCATCGCGGAGAAGTTGCTCGAGCGTTTAGACATGTCCACTGAAATGGTATTGGAGTTCGATACCGACTTTGGCTCCACGCTTCACTGCGAGCAAAATATCGCCCGCCTACCGGCCTGGATCGATCGCTTAGCTCGCGGCCTTACCGAACGCTTCGCGCTGGAAGACCAGTTGATCGCGCGCTTACACGCCGTTCACAGCCCGCAGCACACCAAAGCACCCGCTTAACCTGAGATTGCTTCGCTTCGCAACGACACATCACCTGTGATTGTGAGGAGCTCAGCGACGCGGCAATCTCTTTAGCGGTAGCACAACCCCAAGATTGCTTCGCTTCGCTTCGCTCGCAATGACATGGCGGGGCTCGCGATGACATGGCGATGCTGGCAATGACACGTTTATCCGCCATTACTGGTGTTTACGCAGCTTACCCCCAATCACCAGCATGCAGGGGGTAAGTAGCAGGGTAAGCGCGGTGCCGAACGTGAGTCCCCCGGCAATGGCGCTAGACATTTGCGTCCACCACTGTGCGGAAGGGGCGTTAAAGCCTAGGGCCGGGGTGAATAGATCAACATTGACCCCCAGCACCATCGGCATGAGTCCCAGCACTGTGGTAATCGCCGTTAACAGCACCGGGCGCAAGCGTAAACAGCCTGCTTCGAGCGCGGCTTCGCCGGGTGTCAAGCCTTGGCCACGCAGTTCGTTGTAGGTATCGATCAAGACAATGTTGTTATTGACCACGATACCCGCCAAGGCAATGACACCCATCCCCACCATGACAATGCCGAAGGCCTGCCCGGTAATCAGCAGGCCCATGAGCACACCTGCGGTGGAGAACACAATCGCTGACAGCACCAGCCCCGCCTGATAAAAGCTATTGAATTGAGTAACCAGAATCAGCGCCATCAAACCGATAGCAATCATGAACGCGCTGGCTAAGAATTGCATCGACTCCTGCTGATCCTCCTGCTCGCCCGCCACGTTGACCATCAGGCCGTCAGGCAAGCGGTCGCTGCCTGCCGCTAGCAGGGCGTTCAGGCGTTCATCGGCGAGATAGCCAGGGGCAAGGTCGGCGTCTATCGTAATGGCACGTCGGCCATCGATGCGATTCAGGGTGCCGACCTTCGGTGCCGGTTCCAGGGTCACAAAATGCGAGATCGGTACTTGGCCCCGCTGGGTATTGATCGTCAATCGCTCCAACTGATCCAGCGAGCGCCAGTTCTGCGGCAGGCGCACCCGGATATCCACTTCATCGCTGACTTCGGGCGGGCGATAACTAGCCACCTGAAGGCCGGTCGTCAGCAGCTGTACTGCGCTACCAATAGTTGTCACATCGGTACCCATGCGCGCCGCGGCTTCACGATCCACATTAACCCGCCATTCCACACCAGGTAGACTGCGGTTATCCTGAATATCGGTAAAGCCTCCCAGCTCGCGCATTAGTTGGGTTAGCTGGTTCACGCCCGCATCGGCGACATCGGGATTAGTGGCGCTCACTTCAAGTACGATCGGCTTGCCACCGCCGGGGCCCATCTCCTGCTCCTGAAATTCCAGCGTAATACCGGGAATATCCCGGGTGCGCTCGGCCATGTCATCCAAAATGGCCTGGGCAGGGCGACGCTCATTCCAGTCGATAAACTGGAACTGCAGCATGCCAATCACGTCGTTGCCCATCTGCTCGTTAGGCACCGCAAAAGAGCGGGCATATAGCGCCCGCACTTCACTCATGCCGGATAGTTTGGCTTCTACCCGCTGCACAATGGCGTCGGTTTCCAGGGCAGAGAAGTCGCCTCGGGCGCGCACCAGTACCTGAGCGCTGTCGGGCTCTACGGCTGGGAAGAAGTCGACACCGTGGTTAAAGCGCGCATAGCCGGTATACAGCAGCGCCATAAGCAGTACAGTCACCAGCAGTACCCAGGCAGGGTGCATAAGTAGCCTTGCCAGCAGGTGGCGATAGCCGCGCCCAAAGGCGGTCGTCGCCTCATCCTGATCAGCGCCTGCCGTCGTTGCGGTAGTACGCGTAAACAGGCGCCCAAGAGTCGGTAAGAACACCAGCGCCATGGCCAGCGATGCCAGTAGGCATAAAATCACTGTGGCGGGTAGGTACTTCATAAACTGACCGACCACGCCGGGCCAGAACAGCAAGGGAATAAATACGGCAAGCGTAGTGGCCGTCGAGGCAATCACCGGCCAGCTCATGCGCGAAGCGGCGTTAAGCCACGCTTGATGTGGCGTTTGCCCATCGCGCAAGTGGCGGTCGGCAAGTTCACTGACGACGATAGCCCCGTCGACCAGCATGCCCGCCACCAGAATCAGCGCGAACAGCACCACGATATTAAGCGTAAAACCAAACGCCCAGACCAGCAGAATGCCGGTTAAGAAGGCGCCGGGAATGGTAAGACCCACCAGGAGCGCCATGCGCCAGCCCATCACCGCGACCACCACAATCAGCACCAGCACTACGGCGGTCAGTACATTGTTGAGCAGCTCGGAGAGCATATTCTCAACGGTGGTCGACTCATCCAGAATAGTGGTGAAACGCAGTTGCTCGGGAAGCAAATCATCCGCTTCGGCTAAGCGGTCACGGACTGCACCAATGGTAGCGATGATATTCGCCCCGGCGCGCTTGGAAACCTCCAGTACCACTGCGGGCTGGCTGTCAATGCGGGCAAAGCCTTCCGGCTCTTTATAGGTGGGGTTAATCCATGCCACATCGCCAAAGGTGACCACGCGATCCTCGTCGACCTTGACCGGCATATTCATGACATCCTCGAGGGACTCGATAATGCCGGGGACTTTCAACGCCAAGCGGCCCGCGCCGGTATCCAAGCTGCCCGCTGCTACCAAGCGGTTATTGCGCGACACCTGATTAAACAGCGCATCAAAATCGACCCCATAGCTCTCCAATACCAGCGGATCAACGACTATTTCCAGCAGGTCTTCCCGCTCACCGGCAATGTCGACTTCCAGCACGTCGGCGATGCCCTCGATCTCTTCCTGCAGGCGCCGGGCAATCGTCATGCGTTCCCGGGTATCCAGTTGCCCGGAGAGGCCAATGGTCAACACCGGAAACTCCGACACATTGACTTCCATCACGCGAGGCTCATCGGCCTCGTCAGGCAACTCGCTACGGGCAATATCCACGCGATCACGCACGTCGGTCAGCGCGGTGTCGGGATCAAAACCGGGGTCGAACTCCAGCGTAATCGAGCCATGCCCCTCGCTGGACTGGGCGGTGAACTTGCGCAATCCCTCAATGCCACGCAGCTCCTGCTCCATGGGACGAATTAACAGCCGCTCGCCATCCTCGGGGCTAACCCCCTCCAGTGACAGCGAGACATAAATCATCGGGATGGTGACGTCGGGGTTGGCTTCTTTAGGGATCATCTGCCAGGCAGTGATGCCCGCCAGCAGCAGACTTACTAACAGCAGCATCGTCGTTCGGGTATGGGCTAGCGCCGCATCAATCAACTGGCGCATGGACGCTATCCTGTTCCGCTGGCTGTGAAATAATTGCCTCATCAGCAGGCACCGGGGTGACCGTTTCGCCGGTCTCCACCATGCCTGCGCCTAATGTAATCAGGCGCAGCGGGTCGGGAAGGCCAGTCACATAGGCGCGCTGTATATCGGCACTCACCAGTTCCACGGCGGTTTGCTGCACCTGATCGTTGTCATCCAGATGCTTGACCGCCAGTTGGCCTTCGCTATTCAAGCTCAACAGCGCAGGCGAAAGGGTGTGCACTTGGCGGGGAGGCAGCGTAATCGTCAGCTCTGCACTGCCGCCTGCCAGGCGTTTGCCGGCTGGGTTGTCCAGTGTGGCTTCGATATAAAAGCTACGCGTGGCCTCTTCGGCGCGGTGGCTGATAAAGGTCAGCTCGCCTTCTAAGTGATCGCCATTAAGCAGCCGGGCGGTCACCGGCAGCCCTACGCTTAAATCACCAACCTGCTGCTGCGAAACCCAGGCGGCCCCTTTCAAGCGGCGGTCATCGACTAACTGCCCCCACTCTTCGCCGGGTTGGAGCAGGTCGCCTAGTTCCACCTGAACCCGATTGAGCACGCCATCAAACGGCGCGGTGGGACGGCTGTCATCCAGCTGCTTCTGCAGTTGCGCCACCGAGGCGGCGCTGGCGCTTAGTGCGCTCTGCAGGCGGAGCAGTTCTGGCTGCGAAATCAGCTCTCGTTGGCGCAGATTGCGCGCCCCGGCATACTCCGCTTCGGCTACCGCTAGCTCGTCCCGGGCCTGCTTTAGCTGCTCGGGCAGGGCATCGTTATCCAGCACCAGTAGCGTATCGCCCGCATTTACACGACTGCCTTGCGCGACTGGCTTCTCAGCCACAAAGCCCGCGATGTTGGCACGCAGGGTGGTTTCGCGCTCTGCCGTCAATTGGCCCTGAACAATTTGCTCGGGAATAAAGGCGGTGCTCTGCTGCACGACAATTTCGACACGCGTACCTTCTTCGCTGGGTGCCGGGGCGTCTGGGGGTGTGGTTTGAAAGCGCTGAAAATTACCAAACGCGAGCCATATCACTAATGCCAGAACTAGTAGACTAGCCAAGGCATAAGAAAACGGGATTTTTCGCATGGAGCATCCATGTCCTTAGCAAAACAAGAAAGGAGGGTATAAAGCCGAAGATACCATAGCGCAACTCAACCTTTTCAGCGAGTAGCAAGCCGCTGAGTGGATGGCAAGTATGACAAATCGCCGGCATGTCGATAGATAGTATGTCTATAGATAGTAGTCTCATGTCTGATTGAGTTTTTGTCCGGCTGGGCATACCATCTTTGCGTCTTGAGTTCTGTTAAGCCACTCCTCAGGCGAGAACCATCCCTAGGCGAACCAATCAAGGAGCAATGATGAAAGATCCAGTACGTATTGCGATTACCGGCGGCGCCGGTCAGATCAGCTACTCTCTTATTTTCCGCATCGCCGCTGGCGACATGTTGGGGCCGGATCAGCCTGTCATTCTCCAGCTTCTGGAAATTCCCCAGGCAATGGACGCCCTGAACGGCGTGGTTATGGAAGTCAACGACTGTGCCTTCCCGCTGGTACAAGACATTGTTGCCACCGACGACCCGAACGTCGCGTTCAAAGACGCTGATTTCGCCCTGCTGGTCGGCGCTCGTCCGCGTGGCCCAGGCATGGAGCGTAAAGACCTGCTGGAAGCCAACGCAGCGATCTTCTCCGTGCAAGGTAAAGCGCTGAACGATCACGCCAGCCGTGATGTGAAAGTGCTGGTTGTCGGTAACCCGGCCAACACCAACGCGCTGATTGCTTCCTGCAACGCACCGGACCTGGATGCAGGCCAGTTCACTGCCATGACGCGTTTGGATCACAACCGCGCCCTGACCCAGCTGGCTCAGAAAACCGGCAAGCACGTCACTGACGTTGAAAACATGATCATCTGGGGCAACCACAGTGCCACCCAGTATCCGGATCTGGCCCAGTGCAAAGTCGACGGCAAGGCAGCGTTCGATCTGGTTGAACGCGACTGGTACGAAAACGACTTTATCCCCACCGTGCAGCAGCGCGGCGCGGCGATCATCAAAGCACGTGGCGCTTCCTCTGCCGCTTCTGCTGCCTCTTCCGCCATCGACCATATGCACGACTGGGCGCTGGGTTCCAAAGGCATCGTCAGCATGGCGATTCCGTCCGACGGCAGCTACGGCATCGACGAGGGCATCATCTACTCCTACCCAGTGCGTTGTCAGGGTGGCAAATATGAAATCGTTCAAGGCTTCGAAATTGACGAATTCAGCCAAGAGAAGATGAAAGCCACCGAGAAAGAGTTGCGCGAAGAGCGTGCAGCCGTCGAGCATCTGCTCGGCTAAACGCGCCTGCCGGTTTATATGCGCGGCGATAAACGCAAAACCCCGCAAGCTTGGCTTGCGGGGTTTTTTATTATGGTTTATTCCTCAACACTCACAAGCCTCAATCCCGCAAACTCATGATCCGCCACTGGCGTTCTTTGGCGATTTCGCGGAGGGTGTCGTCGGGGTCGACGGCGACGGGGTGCTCGACTATTTCTAACAGCGGCAAATCATTGTGCGAGTCGCTATAGAACCATGCGCCTTCCATGGTCAGGTCTTGATCTTCCAGCCACTTTTCTAAGCGGGTGACTTTGCCTTCGCGGTAGCTGGGAATGCCCGAAACGCGACCCGTGTAGCGGCCCTCTTTGACCTCCGGGTTCACCGCGATTAAGTGATCGACACCCAAGCGCTCGGCAATCGGTGCAGTAATAAAGCGGTTGGTGGCGGTAATAATCAGCAGCGTATCGCCTTTGGTGCGGTGGCGCGCCAGCAGCTCTTCCGCTTTGGGCAGGATGTTTGGCTCGATTTTGCTGGCCATAAACTGCTGGTGCCATGCCGAAAGCTGTTCAGGGGAGTTGTCGGCCAAGGGCTTAAGCGCCATTTCCAAAAAGGCGGCCATATCTAGGGTGCCCGCATTGTAATCGGCCATGAAGCGCTCATTGGCTTCCCGGTAGGCAACCGGATCGACTGCCCCTTGTTCGAGTAAAAACTCGCCCCAGGCATGATCGCTGTCGATGGATAGCAGCGTATTATCCAAATCGAAAATGGCCAGACTCACGGCGCTCCCCTTTTTAGTCAGTGATAGTAAGTGGTTAGTGTGTAAAAGCCGTTGTTAAGGCAAATAGCGGACGCGGATTATCGCAGAGTCGCACTGCCATTCCCACCAGCGATACGGGTAATACGAAGTAAGCATTCACCACTTAGCGTTATATTGTATTGATACGCTTGTCACCCTTGTGGAAAAATGGGGACAACTGAAAATTTATAAGGTGATGTCCGTGATCGACGCTGACGGCTTTCGCCCCAATGTTGGCATTATCATTGCCAATAGCCAGGGGCAGCTGCTTTGGGCGCGTCGGGTAGGACAAAATGCGTGGCAATTTCCCCAGGGGGGCATCAATGCAAGCGAGACGCCACAACAAGCACTTTTTCGTGAGCTTTACGAAGAGATCGGCCTAACCGCCGAGGATGTTGATATTGTTGCCTGCACCCGGGGCTGGCTACGCTACCGTCTGCCACGACGTATGATTCGCACGCATTCGCGTCCGGTCTGTATAGGCCAGAAGCAAAAGTGGTTTTTACTTAAAATCCGTTGCCTGGAAAGCCAAATATGTATGACGGCAACCCCAACACCTGAGTTTGATGGGTGGCGGTGGGTAAGCTACTGGTACCCGCTAGGGCAGGTAGTGCCTTTTAAGCGAGAGGTGTATCGGCGCGCGCTGCGAGAGTTGTCTCCGCGCGTTCAGCGCCTGGCACAGGATGAAGATTAGGGCGATGGACCGCTGCCCCAATTAGGGCCGCGGCAGTTTGCCAGGAAATTCCTCAGCGAGGCAAATAATAGTGAAAAGTAAAACGTCCATGCTTGAGGTGCTGCGCCGAGTGATTCAGGAAGTGAATGGCGCGCGCAACCTCGACGCCGCGCTGTCCACGATGGTACGCCGAATTCGTAAAGCGATGCAGACCGATGTGTGCTCCTTCTATCTCTACGACAAGGAGCTTGAGTCGCTGGTATTGATGGAAACTATTGGCTTGCGTACCCAAGCAGTAGGGCGCGTAGTGCTTCCGTTAGGCGAAGGCCTGGTGGGTTTGGTAGCTAAACGCAGCGAGCCGCTTAACCTCGAGGATGCCCAGACCCACCCGCAATTCCGCTATTTTGAAGCCACTGGAGAAGAGCGCTACTCCAGCTTTTTAGGCGTGCCTATTATCCACCAGCGGCTGATGCTCGGCGTGCTGGTTGTTCAGCAAGCCGAAAAACGCCGCTACGACGATGAAGATGAAGCCTTCCTGGTCACCATGGCTGCGCAACTGGCAGGCGTATTAGCGCACGCCTTAGCGACAGGTAACCTGCTGCGCCCGGCACTTGCCGGTGGGCAGGCAATGTTTAAAGGTGTGGCTGCCTCGCCGGGTATGGCCATGGGAGAAGCGGTGGTGATTACCCCGCCTTCCGATCTCAATAGCGTGCCGGATCTCATTCCAAGCGATCAGGACTATGAGGTCGAGCGCTTGAAGGAGGCGATCGGTAAAACCCGCAGCGAAATTCGTGCGGCGGCCGAGCGCTTGGCAAGTCGTATCTCTGCACAGGAGCTGGCGCTGTTTGATGTTTATCAGCAAATGCTTGGCGAAGCAGCGCTGGCCGACGAAGTGGAAAAGCGCATTCGCGAAGGGCAGTGGGCGCCTGGCGCCCTGGCTGACGTAGTGCGACGCCACGTGCAGTACTTAGAGCGCGTTGACGATAACTACCTGCGTGAGCGCGCCGCCGATATTCGCGATCTGGGCCGCCGCGTGTTGGCACACTTGCAGGAAGACACGCCGTCCACGCCGGAAACCTACCCCGATAACGCGATCTTGGTCGGCGACGAAATTAGCGTGGCCATGCTGGGTGAGGTCCCCCGCGAGAAGCTCAAAGGGCTGGTCTCGGTACGCGGTTCCAGCACTTCTCACGTGGCGATTGTCGCCCGCGCCATGGGCATTCCTACGGTGCTGGGCATGGTGGATTTACCGCTGCCGCGCCTAGGTGGTGCACCGGTGGTGCTGGATGGTCACCGTGGCCGCCTGTTTGTACGCCCAGCGCCTGAACTGAAAGCACGCTATGAAAGTTTGATTGCTGAAGAGATTGCGCTGAGCGAGTTGTTAGAGCACGAACAAGATCTACCCAGCGCCACCCCCGACGGCCACGCCATGCCGCTAATGGTGAATACCGGGTTGGCGGTCGATGCCACCGCGCTGCTTAAAAGCCGTATCGGTGGGGTGGGGCTCTATCGTACAGAAGTGCCGTTTATGATTACCGAACGCTTCCCCGGCGAAAAAGAGCAAACCAAGCTCTATCGCGACCAGCTTGAAGGCTTTGCGCCGCTGCCGGTGGTGATGCGAACTCTGGATATTGGTGGCGACAAAGATCTGCCTTATTTCCCGATTGAAGAGGCCAACCCGTTCCTTGGATGGCGCGGTATGCGCGTGACGCTGGATCACCCCGAAGTGCTGATGGTGCAACTGCGTGCGATGCTTAAAGCCTCCATCGACCTGGATAACCTCTACGTCCTCTTCCCGATGATCACCAACGTCGAAGAAGTAGACGAAGCGTTGCGGCTGCTGGATCGTGCCATTCTAGAGCTGGGCGAAGAGGGCATTACCGTCGTCAGGCCCAAGGTCGGCGTGATGATTGAAGTGCCCGCCACTATTTACCAAATGGACGCGCTGGCGAAGCGAGTCGACTTCTTCTCTGTGGGCAGCAACGATTTAACCCAGTACTTACTGGCGGTGGATCGCAACAACCCACGGGTATCGAGTCTTTACGATGCGCTGCATCCGGCGTTGCTCGGTGCCTTGTTGGAACTTGCCACTGATGCCACGCGGCTCAATAAGCCCATTTCGCTATGCGGTGAATTGGCCGGCGACCCAGCCGGGGCGCTGCTACTCATGGCCATGGGCTTTACCAGTCTCTCCATGAATGCACCAAGCCTGCCTAAAGTGCGCGCGGCCATTCGCCGAGTACCGCTTAGCGATGCCCAGCAACTGCTCAAAGAAGTCATGGAGCTGGATACGCCTGCTCAGGTGCACACTCATCTAGAGGGATGTATGGATGAGTGGCAGCTATCGCACCTTATGCCGCCCCGTGACTGATTTTTATGCAAATCTTAGGACGTTGATTCTAGCGAATCGCTGGGCAATGCCAGGGTAGTTTCACCCTCAAAGCGACCCAATGGCCCAAAGCGCTGCTCGGTGATTTCAATGTGCCCGTGGCTATCCAGGGTTAGCCACGAGGTGGCGCGGGTGCCATAGCGCTCGCCGACTATAAACGCCGCTGAGAGTTGACGCTCCAGCTCAAGCCCCACACCCGTATCCGGAAGCTCCTCAACAGCCGCTTCTTGCGGGTTCTGCATTGCACGCTGAAGAGCGGTAGGCCATGTCTGGGTGGGGTCTGGTTGTGAAAGCGTGTGCTCAAGCGCACTACGCACATGTAAAAGCTTCGGCCAGGGCGAGTTGAGGTTGGCATTGGATAGGCCGTGCACGCCGGGGGCTACCTCGTTGAGGGCCAAATGATTTCTGCCCCGGTGTAGATGCCAAAGCCGCGTTGGCGTCGCCACTAACAAATTGAACCCTGCATAGCGCAGTGCTTCGCCCTCGCTGAGTGTGATTAGCCACGCTTCAATATCGCCACACTGCAAGGCATTGGCGACCAGCTCACCCCGGCTTGGGGCGCCAGGAGGCATGCTTAGTTGTAGGTCACGTACGTTGGTTAGGGTTGCCACGATACCGCCGCGTCTGGCCGCCAGCCACGAGCCACCAGCCTCTAAATCACGCCCACCAAAAAGCTTGGGGTTATCTTTCCACACCCCAAGCGGCGCGGTGGGGCGCGCATGGAACTCATCCCGGTTACCCATCAGCCGCAAAGGCATGGGCGTGCCGGGTTGCCAAGCAAACGATATTAAGCACATAACAAACTCGTAGGCGATTAGGGTGGAAAGCGTTCAACGCAAGAGCAGCATGACAGTAATGAAGCGCAGACGTACACTGACCTCAGTACGGTTACATCAGTACTATTAGATCAGTTTTATGTTTGTAGCATAAATCGTCACGCTGAAGGGTGTCTGTTTCGGCAAATAGTCCAAGGTTTAATCAGTGGTCGCGTAACCTGCGGCCTTGCGGCCAATAGGAAGGCGGGATCATGCAACGCTATCAACGGGAACACTTTTGGAACGCCATTATTTGGCCTCTGCTGTGGCCCTTGCTGCTTGTGCAGGCGTCCCTCGTTGTTCTTTGCCTGGTAGTTGGCGTCATGATGTGGTGGATGTCCCCAAGCTATACCTCCTGGAGCACCATGCTGTGGTTAATGGCGGCTCTGCTCATTGGCAGTAGTCTGAATGTTGGCGCCTTTCTTATGCTGGTTAAAGCGCATGCCCGGCGCAACGATGCTCGTTTTATGCACGAACTCACCGAACTTGAACGGCATAGTCAGGCATTGTGTACCACCGCAGTGCGTTCGCTACCTGAATATCAATGTTCACCGTCGGATGCCGCCGACGAATTTCATTCCCCCCTCAAGCGGTTGGCCAGTGTTAATGAAGCGCTATTGGATCTTGAGCGCTCTATACGCTGCTCGCAAGTGGTCAGCTCGGCTACTAAGAACACTCAGCAAGAGCATGAGCAAACGTTGTTGGACGACTTTCAGTACCAGCAACGACAGCTTAAACACTTGAAGGCTGGGCGAGAAAGAGCGCGGGAGGAGTCGCGGTTGAAATCCGGCTATTTAACGCTCCTGCAGAATGAAACGAATAACTTGTTAGACCATTTGAATGCCATGGCTGAAAAAGAGATTACTGATAATTGTCGGCAAAATGTCTTGGAAGTATACGAGCACGTGTCGGATATTCGCGCCCTATTAGCCAATCTCGTTCAGCAAGATTCTGAACAAGAGGATGGATATAGCGCTTTAGGCGATGAGGCAAAGGGAGTCGATAACGAGCGTGTCGTGACGCAGCACAGTTTGCGTGTACTGGTCGTCGACGATGGGCCGGTAAATTTGATGTTGGCGCGGCAAATGCTTGAAGCCCAAGGTCTGCAGGTGGAAGGCGTCAGCAGCGGAGAGCAGGCGCTGGAGCGTCAACAAAGTGGTCGCTTTGATTTGGTCTTTATGGACATTTTCATGCCCACCCTGGACGGTCTTGAAACCACCCGACGCTGGCGCGAGTTCGAGCGCAGCCGCGGCAGCACTCAAAGCGTGCTGGTCGCGCTGACGGCCAACGTCGACAATGCGGGGCACGACGCCTGTCTGGCTGCAGGCATGGATGACCTGCTCGCCAAACCGTATCAACCCGAAACCCTCCTTAATATGATTGCTTACTGGTTTCCAGGTACGATTAAAACGACTTTGCCTGAATGACTATCATTATGGCGTTATCGATTTACTTAACCCTAGGAGCCGTCGCAGGCACCATGGCCGGTGTGTTTGGCGTGGGGGGCGGGCTTATTATTGTTCCCGTGCTGGTATTTGCATTTGAGCTGCAAAACATCGCCTCAGAAATCACTATGCATTTAGCCATTGGTACCTCACTCGCCACTATTCTAGTCACTGGTTCGTCGTCAACCCTGGGCCATTTCCGGCGGGGCAGCATTCACGGTGCTTGGCTTAAAGCACTGCTGCCAGGGTTGGTATTAGGTGCCGTCGCCGGGGTGTTTATTGCTGATAATCTCTCCGGCTCGTCACTGGGAACTATGTTTGGCATCTTTGTTCTACTCATTGCTACCAAAATGGTGTTTGGTTTAACGCCCAAGCCCGGCAGTGTCGCGCCACGCAACTGGGTAATGGCCCTGGCCGGTGGGGCGATTGGTGTTGTTTCAGCGCTGTTTGGGATTGGCGGCGGCGCGATGACGGTGCCGCTTCTGTCACGCTGTGGCGCTAGCATGACACAGGCAGTGGGTACGGCAGCAGCGGTTGGCCTGCCTATCGCGCTAGTGGGAGCGCTGACGTTTATCGTGGTGGGGTGGGGGAATTCTTTATTGCCTGCCTGGGCGACTGGCTTTGTAATGTGGCCAGCATTCTTCAGTATTGTGGTCACCAGCGTTCCATTTGCCCGCTTAGGCGTTAAACTGGCCCACGTTTTGCCTGCCCATGTGCTACGGCTCTCCTTCGCGTTACTGCTGGCAGTGGTAGGGGTTCGCTTCCTGCTCTCCTAGCCTGTGACTATTCGGCTTGCGACTGGGCGCTTCAAATACTTCCTTTGGTCAGATTAGAGAGTGTAAATGATTAATTACCCAACGATTGACCCAGTGGCTATTTCCTTGGGGCCGCTGCAAGTCCATTGGTATGGCCTAATGTACGTAGTGGGTTTTGTTGCCGCCTGGTGGCTCGGTTGCCGGCGCGCATCGCGTATCGGCCTCAATAATGACGATATCGGTGAT
Organism: Halomonas alkaliantarctica; assembly: GCF_029854215.1. NCBI lineage: Bacteria > Pseudomonadati > Pseudomonadota > Gammaproteobacteria > Oceanospirillales > Halomonadaceae > Vreelandella > Vreelandella neptunia. The sequence continues at coordinate 1,429,351 of NZ_CP122961.1, forward strand.
TTGCTTTTCTACTGTGCGGTCGGTGTCGTTGCCGGTGGGCGCTTAGGGTATGCGCTGTTCTACGGACTAGGGCAGTGGACAGCCGATCCGCTGTGGATCTTCCGCGTATGGGACGGCGGCATGAGTTTCCACGGCGGCCTCCTCGGCGTACTGCTCGCTGCCTGGATATTCGCTCGGCGTAAGCAGCTGGCCTTCATAACGCTGACCGATTTTATCGCCCCGCTAGTACCCATTGGCTTAGGCGCCGGGCGTATTGGTAACTTTATCAACCACGAGCTGCCGGGCCGCCTGACCTCGCTACCGTGGGGTATGCCGTTTCCCGGCATGGGGCCTGAACCGCGCCACCCTTCAGCGCTGTATGAGGCGCTGTTAGAAGGCGTCGTACTGTTTGCCATTCTCTGGTGGGCCTCCGCCAAACCAACCTCGCGGGGCTTTTTATCCGGGCTATTTCTAGTTGGCTACGGCGTATTCCGCTTTATGGTCGAGTTTGTCCGTATGCCCGACGCCCACATCGGCTTTATCGCTTTCGGCTGGGTCACTATGGGTATGCTGCTCACGCTCCCAATGATTGCGCTGGGCCTGGTTATCATCACCTGGTCGCGCTCCCAGCCAGTGGACGTAAAAATCCAAAATGCATAAAGGGAAAGGTGGTTAACTAGCTGGTCGAAAAGAGGGGTAATCTTCGCATTGCCCCTTATGACCTCACCACCTAGAATAAACCGCTACATCGCCTGTTAATTTGGAAATTCTGTGACTGCTACAACGCCTGCGCTTGAACAACCCTATTTAGACTTGATGCAAACCGTTCTGGAGCATGGCGTTGACCGCCACGACCGTACAGGCGTGGGTACGCGCTCCGTGTTTGGCCATCAAATGCGCTTCGATTTATCGCGTGGTTTTCCGCTACTGACCACCAAAAAACTCCACCTGCGTTCTATTATTCACGAACTCCTATGGTTCCTGAAAGGCGACACCAACATCGCCTACCTGAAAGAGAACGGAGTGCGGATTTGGGACGAGTGGGCTGATGAAAACGGCGACCTAGGCCCCGTTTACGGCTACCAGTGGCGCAGTTGGCCTGACCCTAAAGGCGGCAGCGTTGACCAAATTGCCAAGGTGCTTGGGCAAATTCGCACCTCGCCCCAGTCGCGCCGTCTGATTGTTTCTGCCTGGAACCCGGCCCAGGTCGATGAAATGCAGCTTCCGCCTTGCCACTGCCTGTTCCAGTTCTACGTCGCCAACGGCAAGCTGTCGTGCCAGCTCTATCAGCGCAGCGCCGACATTTTTCTCGGTGTGCCGTTTAATATCGCCAGCTACGCCTTGCTGCTGACTATGGTCGCCCAAGTGACCGGTCTGCAACCCGGTGAGTTTATCCACACCCTGGGCGATGCGCACCTGTACAGTAACCACCTTGAACAAGCCAAAGAACAGCTGTCGCGTACGCCCCATGCAGCACCTAAGCTGGTGCTTAATCCAGAGATTGATGACCTGTTCGCATTCCGTTTTGAAGACATCTACATTGACGCTTACGAGGCGCATCCGCACATCAAAGCCGAGGTGGCGGTATGAGCCAGCAAAACGATATGGTTAAGCAAAACGATAGCTTCGACTCCTTGGTGCCCGTGGCAATGATTGTTGCCATGGCAAAAAACCGCGTGATCGGCGTAGAGGGCAAGTTGCCTTGGTACCTGCCTGAAGATTTAAAGTTCTTTAAGCGCATCACCCAGGCAAAACCGCTGGTGATGGGGCGTAAAACCTACGCTTCCATTGGCAAGCCGCTGCCGAATCGGCTTAATGTAGTGGTCACCCGCAACGCCGAGTTTTCCCACGAAGGCGTACGCGTGTGTCACGACCTACCCGCAGCGCTAGAACTCGCCGACCAGCACGCCACCATTGAGGCGGCAGAAGAGATCATGGTCATGGGGGGCGGAGAGATTTATCGCCAGGCGTTACCCTTTGCCCAGCGGCTTTACATAACGGAAGTGGACATAGATGTTGAAGGCGACGCAACGTTTCCTGACGTCGACCCCAGCGAGTGGCAGGAAGTACAGCGCGTAGCAGGGCAACCAGCAGAAGGGCAGCCAAGCTATGATTTTGTGGTCTACGAGCGCATCGCCGACTGAAAAGGGTAAAGGAGAAGGCTATGGCCGCCAGCTTAATGAACATGTTTGATGACTTAGAAACGCGTCTAGAACGCACACAAGCTGAGCTACAGGCCCTGCGCGAAGAAAACCAGTGGCTAAAGCAGCAATTGGCGCTGAAAGACGACGGCCAAGTGCAATGCGTGCCAAGCCCGGAAACCGCGGCTGTAATAGAGCCAGAGAAGCATAGCGAAGCCACTCCCGACCTTGATTCGCCAGCGCTCGATGAAGAGGCTTCTGAAAAACAAGCCGACTCACCAGCTGCCGCTGAAACGCCTGACACACCTTCGCCGCATGCCTTGCTTAATCAATGGTACGAGCGCTACCCCAAAGCGTTTTTTAAGGGGCACACCAAACCGCTAAAAGTCGGCATTCACCAAGAGCTTGCAGAGCGTGAAGAGTGGCCCAACAAGTTGATTCGTCGCGCCTTAGCCAACTATGTGAATCTTCCGCGCTATATAAAAGCTGTGCGAGAGGGGGCAGAAAGGGTAGATTTGGATGGTCAGCCTGCTGGCAAGGTCGATAAAGAAGCAGCACTGCATGCATCAGAAAAACGTGGTGATCAGAAAGAGACTAAGCAGCCCAAAAAAGCGCAACTCAAATCGAAGCCTGTCGCTCCAAAGCCACCCAAAGAGGCGGTAAAACAGGCCGAGAGTGAAAAAAGTGAGACGCGTAAGCAGCTTAGCATGGAAGACAAACTACTAGGCTTACAGCAGAAATTTAAAGGCCGCTGAGACCAGGCATGGAGCCAAGGGTTCCATTAAAAAGTGAAAATAGTAAAGAAACACTGTTTTTTTCTATTGCGTTCACTGGAATCCCGGTATAGAGTTCGTCTTGCGAGCATTGGACTATAACAAGGCTTTGTTGAGGACATGCCGCATACCCCCGGGAAAAACCGGAGGATGGGAAAAGAGCATGGCCCGCAAAAGCCAACTGCCAGCTCTTTAAGAGCTGAGCACTAACGATCGAAACAGTTTACGAGTTAAGGAACTTACATCATGAAAAAAACACTTTTAGCGACTGCTATCGTCGGCGCCATGGGTGCCTCTGCAGCAGCCCAAGCTGGCACCGTTTATGACCAAGACGGCACCAAGCTGGATCTTTACGGCCGTGTCGTTTATGGCATCACCACTGGTGGCCCTGAAGACGCTCCGGGCGCTGGCGAGAAGACAGACGGCTCCGAGTTTGTTGATCTGGGTTCTCGTTTTGGCTTTATTGCCAACCACGAAGTTACCCGCGACATGAGCGTTTTTGCTCGCATGGAATTCCGTGGTGATGCTGACGCCCAGAACGCCAATGGTTTCGATACCGTTCGTAACACCTATCTGGGTGTTAAAAGTAACTCTTGGGGTTCGGTTCAGGCCGGTAACTTCGACAGCGTTTACTACCGTTCTGGCGACGTGATTTTCGATGTGCCGGAAAATGCAGGCTGGGAACAACTGGGTGCTATTGCAGCCGACAGCCGCGGTGATGCGATTTCTTACTCCACACCGGATCTTTCTGGCTTCCGTGCTCACGTTCAAGCTAAGCACCTCTCCGGTAACGGTGACGTTGTAGCTGGTCAAGATAACAGCTCTACCTGGACGACTGCAGCGGCTGTCGACTACACCATTAACGACCTTTACATGTCATTGGGCTACAGCCAAGGCAAGGATGTATCTGATCGTGGTGCTAGCTACGATGGCGGCGACCCTTATGCGGACGACGTTCCTTATGCGGCTGGTGAAGATCTGTTCGGCTTCTTCGCTAACTATGACTTCACCGATGCCTTCAGCATGCGCTTCAAGTACGAGCAGATCACTGACACTCTCAGCGATGAAGAACTGGCCGCTCGCGGAAGGTTTGACGCTGAAGAAAGCATTGCCGGTTTGGGTGCGACCTACGACTACGGCATGGGTGAAATCTACGGCCAGTACGCACGTATTGGTATGGCAGCTGATGATGCAGACGACAAGGATCGCTGGATGCTTGGCGGTAACTACCGCTTCAGCCAGCCGATGTACGTCTTTGCCGAAGTCTACCAGCAAGACGACGGTACTGACTTAGACAATTCCGTACGTGATAACATCCGTAACCTCGACGACGAAATCCTGACTACTGTCGGCGTACGTTACGACTTCTAAGCTAGGTTTAAACACCTCGCTTAAAGGGTAACTGCTTAGCAGAACCCATAGAACCGGCCTCTTTCGAGGCCGGTTTTTTTGTTTACGTATATTACTTCGGAGAAATAGTCGGTTGGATGGCATAATTCGAGGGTGCTCTCCATATTGCGGGCGTTATTCAGCTTATTAATTGCTATTATTTTTCAGTAAAAGATACGGACACCGATACAGAAGTATTGATGAGACCGCGCATTTACTTTGAGGAAGTGAGTAATGGAAGCCGTTTTAAAAGCGTTTTATGAACAACAGCCGAATGCCAGCGTTTCTAATCAGCGTGTGGCGTTTGGAACCTCCGGTCATCGCGGACGTTCCCTCGAGTGCACCTTTAACGCCTCGCATATTTACGCGATCACCCAGGCGGTAGTCGATTATCGCCTTGAGGAAGGCTATCAGGGGCCGCTGTTTTTAGGTTTCGATACCCACGCGCTTTCGCGCCCTGCCTGGGAGTGCGCGCTGCAGGTGTTGGCCGCCAATCGGGTACCGGTATTTGTCGAGAAAGATCACGGCTATACTGCTACGCCGCTAATTAGCCAGGCGATTCTGCACCACAACCGCCCTCAAGGGCAGGCGGTGCCCAATATGGCACTAGCGGATGGCTTAATCATTACGCCTTCGCATAACCCGCCGGAAGATGGCGGCATAAAGTACAACCCGCACCACGGTGGCCCAGCGGATACCGATGCCACCGGTTGGATTGAGCAGCGCGCCAACGCTTATCTGCTGCGCCAATTAGAAGACGTGCCCACCGTGCCCGTTGACGAGGCGCTTGCCCATGCTCAAGAGTATGATTTCACCGCACATTACGTCGCCAAGCTCGGTAGCGTGGTCGATATTGCCGCGATTCAGGATGCGAACTTAGCTTTAGGCGCCGACCCTATGGGCGGTACGGCGTTGCCGGTATGGCAGGCGGTAGCGGCGCATTACCGCCTAAACCTTGAAGTGGTAAACACGACGGTGGATGCTGAGTTTGCATTTATGCCACCGGATCATGACGGCAAAATCCGCATGGATTGTTCAAGCCCTGCGGCGATGGCCAATCTGCTCAAGATTAAAGACCGCTTCGATATTGCTTTCGGTAACGACCCCGATGCTGACCGCCACGGTATTGTCGATGCCAACGGCCTGATGAACCCGAACCACTTTTTGGCGGTGTGCATCGATTACCTAATGACCCACCGCCCCGAATGGACTGCTAGCTTAAAAGTCGGCAAGACGCTGGTATCGTCTTCAATGATTGATCGAGTCGTAGCTTCTCACCAGCGCGAGTTGTATGAAGTGCCCGTGGGCTTTAAGTGGTTTGTGGAAGGTCTGCACGAAGGCTGGCTGGCCTTTGGCGGCGAAGAGAGCGCCGGCGCTAGTTTGCTAACCCGCGACGGCAAGGCGTGGTCCACCGATAAAGACGGAATTGTGCTGTGTTTGCTGGCGGCAGAAATCATGTCGGTCACCGGTAAAACACCCAGCGAGTATTACCGCACGCTCACCGAGCGTTTCGGCGAGCCTTTCTATAAGCGTGTAGATACTACCTGTTCACCCGAAGAGAAAGCGGCGTTTAAAAACCTGACTGCCGAGAGCGTGACCGAGCAGCAACTTGCGGGTGATCCGATTACTGCCGTGCTTGTCAACGCGCCCGGTAATGGCGCTGCTATTGGTGGTATCAAGGTCACCACCGAGAACGGTTGGTTTGCCGCCCGCCCCAGCGGCACGGAATCGCTTTATAAAGTCTATGCCGAAAGTTTCAAAGGCGAGCAGCACTTAGATGAGTTGATTGAAAACGCCAAAACGCTGTTAGCCAAGGTGTTGAAAGGGTAGTTCTTTATCCGTCGTTAGAGCGCCCATTCACTGCTCATTTTTTTGTAGGCTATTCACTGCTATATCAAGGTGCTGAGGCCTGTTAAGCACATTAAGCAAGACGATGGCTCGCTCTTCCCCTTTGCAGCGTGTAAAGATAGCTTCGAGGTCTTTGAAGGGGCCGTCGGTGATGGTGACTTTCTCACCAGCGCTGAAGTAGGTGTGGATGCCTTCCTGGTGGTGTGGCTGAGCACGGAGGGTTTCAACGAGCTGTGAGGGTACTGCGACAGGCCTGTTGCCGAAGGTAATCAGACGCAGAACGCCGCGGGTGGAGCGAATGGGCCCCCAGTTGCTGGCTACCTGATCTAAACAGATAAACAGGTAGTAGGGGAATAGCGGTTCGGTCACGACAGTGAGCTTACCCTGGCGTTTTCGTTGGCTACTCAGCACAGGGTGAAACACTTCATAACCTTGGTTGGTGAGATGTTCGGCGGCGCGAAACGATTCACCGCCTTTGCATTGAATAACGTACCAAGAAGGTATCGTATCCTCTGCGTCGCTGAAAGAATCCATCCGTTCGTCCTTTGGCATAGCGCTTATTTACTGTGTGTACTTCAACGAGCTGGCTACGGTAGCATCTTGTCTTATGCATGTACCGTTCTATCAATTTTTTTCTCGCAGTCTTCCAAGCGCTTTGAAACCTGTAGTTTAGGGGGCTTGTTAGGCGCTTGCGTTAATGTTTAGCTCCTTACTTCAATGTGGCGGTCATGTAAAGATCGCGCAGGGTTGATACCTGTCAACGTATGCTAGATTATAATGTTGGTAAAATTGTCTGATAAAAGTTTGGCCTCTATTACCACCACCCGTAGTAACAGCAAATGGATATACATTCTGCAGTTAATCTATAAATTTTGGGGCAGTCAGTGCGTCTCGCTGCCCCGCTGAAACGCATGCATATCTCCCGCTCCTTAAGAGGCCGGCTACTGCTGGGCCTTGCGGCTACCTGGTTTTTGGTCGTTACCCTACTTTTGGGCATGTCCTGGCAATTGGGTAAAACCATGGTGCAAGAAACCAATATGTCGCACCTGCGTTATGAAGCCACTCTTTTGGCAGATGAAGTCACCCAACAGATTGAGCTACGTTTTCAGGCATTGGAGCGCCTGCGTGGAAGCATTGGTGCAACCAATGATGAGGGTTGGATCAGCTATCAATTGCAGCAAAACGATAGTCTGCTGGCCTGGTTCGAGGGAATTGTCGTTGTTAATCGCGAGGGTACGGTCGTGGCCGATTGGCCCGCGATCGTTGGAAGAGTGGGGCTCGACACCACAGAGCTTGAGTACTTTCATATGCTGCGCGGTACGCTTCGACCCTATGTAAGTGAGCCGTTTGAAGGGCGAGCTAGTGGGGTGCCCATGGTCCTGGTTAGTGTTCCTCGCCTTACGGAACAAGGTGAGTTTGATGGCTTTGTGGCAGGCATTCTTAGCCTTGATTCAGGGGGGGTCTTTAGTCGTTTAGCCAAGGTGCGCTTGGGCGAAAATGGCTATGCGGGCATTGCTACTGCGTCGGGAAAAATCTTGTATCACCCAGATCGCTCGTTAATTAATGCGCCCGTCCCTGACAAGTCATTCAACCCTGGGTTGGATCTGGCCCGGGACGGCTGGGAAGGAGACAGCATTGGTCAATTATTAAATGGTCAAATGGCGCTACAGTCCTATGCCCAGATATGGCCTGCCAACTGGGTGGTGGGTCTCTACATGCCGGTACAGCAAGCGCAACTGCCCTTGGCTGGCTTTATCCAGCAATTGTGGTGGTTATGGGTACTTTTTGCGCTTTCCATGTTGCCCCTCCTGTGGTGGATGTTGGGCCGAGAGCTTTCGCCCTTGAGACATTTGGAAAAGCAGATTGGTGAAGTGGGGCTCGGCTACCGAGAGAACGTCAGCCTTGCTACCAATATGCAAGAGTTGCAGCAGGTAGCGAGCACCTTCAACCGAGTAGAAGAAGAGCGTCAGCTTTTACTTGGTAATCTTCAAGAACGTGAGGCGTTTCTAGACTCGGTGCTCAATGCCGCGCCTCAAGGCATGTTTGTCGCCAATATGAACGGCGACATTACCTATATGAACCCCGCGTTATTAGAAATGCTGGGGGTTTCCGCTGACGCACCCATGGAGACATGGCTAACGCAGATCCATAATGATGATATCGTCGGTGCCAAGGATTTGTGGCTGCATAGCCTGCGCACTGGTAATGATTTTGTTCGTCAATTGAGGTTTTTACGCAGCGATAAAGAGCTGCTGTGGCTGGATATTCATGCCCGCGTGGTCACGCTTTCTCAAGATGGCCATACCCTTGGTTTAGTCGGCGTTGTAAAAGACATTACCGAGCGCCGCGAGCAGGAAGCTATTCAGCGTTGGGAGGCGGAGCACGATCCGTTAACCGGGCTGTTGAATCGCCGTGGCTTCGAGCGCCGCTTGGAAGAAGCCTTTGCCGATTTCCAAAAAACCAGTACGCCGTCAGCTCTTCTGCTGTTTGATTTAGACCACTTCAAACCTATCAATGACGAAGGCGGCCATGCCCTAGGCGACGAAATGTTACGCCGTATTGCGCAGGTGGTGGCTTGGGAAGTGCGTCGTAGTGACCATGTGGCTCGCCAAGGGGGGGACGAGTTTGGCGTGCTGCTCCCCAGCTGCACCCTGGCGCAGGCGATGAGGATCGCAGAGTCATTGCGTCAATCGGTCAGCGAAATCTCCGTCACTCATGCAGGCAAAGAGTACATAGTCACTTTAAGTATCGGCGTGACGACCTTCGATGAAGTTGACTCTAGTGTGGTCGATGTTTTGGCGCGCGCCGATGCCGGTAGCTACAAAGCCAAAGAGCACGGGCGCGATGGGGTTGTGGTTAATATGCCCCATGATGATGTCATGGAGCTTTTCGACTCGCAGAAATAATCTCTTAAAAACGTTCAAAATTGCTGTATTAAGCCTAGAGCGCTTTTTGGTCGACAAAACTTGCTCAGCAGTAGAGTATAAGCGGGAACTAATTTGTTGTTTGAAGCCGTTATTAAATCAAGGCTGACCGAGAAACTGTTGTGAACCTACTTGAACTGTTTGCCCGCACGCTTGATGTCACGCTGCCTGTATTCACGATGGTATTTTTAGGCCTAGCCCTAAAGCGCTTGAAATGGATCGATAGCGCTTTTGTCTCGACCGCTTCGGCACTGGTATTTAGAGCAACACTCCCTACCTTGATTTTCCTCAGTCTGATAAAAGCCGACTTAAGCGTCGCGCTGGACGTTTCGCTGATGGTGTTTTTTGCTGCTGCTACGCTCGGCCAGTTCCTGCTCAGTTGGGCATGGGCGCACTACCGTGTTGCTCGCCAGGATCGCGGTATTTACGTTCAGGGCGCGTTTCGCGGTAATTGCGGGGTAGTGGGCTTAGCATTAGCGGCGGGGATGTACGGTAACTATGGCCTGTCGGCGGGCAGCCTTCTGCTGGGCGTGGTGATTGTGATGTACAACGCGCTTTCGGTTGTCGTACTGGCATTCTACCAACCTGGCCAGGCCACCGATTGGCGTAGCCTGCTCAAGCATGTAGCAAAAAATCCGCTAATTATTTCCGTATTTGCGGCATTACCCTTCACCGCGCTCTCGATTCCGCTGCCCAGTTGGGTGATTACCTCGGGGGACTATTTTGCCTCGTTAACACTCCCTCTGGCGTTGATCTGTATTGGCGCGACGCTCTCCGTTTCAAGCATGCGCAACAGCAGCCAAGTGGCACTAGGCGCTAGCTTGATGAAGATGGTAACGCTACCGATACTCTCTACATTGGCGGCCTGGATGATGGGTTTTTCAGGCGAACAGCTGGGCTTGCTGTTCCTCTTCTTTGCCAGTCCCACCGCCGCCGCCAGCTTTGTGATGGTGAAAGCGATAGGCGGCAATGTACCACTAGCGGCCAATATCATCGCCATCACCACGCTGATGGCGAGCATTACCGTTACACTGGGCGTCTTTGCTCTGCGCTTACTCGGTTGGATATAGGGTTGAATAGCGCCAACGCGATTGGCCCTGCCTAAGCCGACGCGTTATACTACGCGCCCGCCAGTTTAGAACGAATAAGTTAGAGCGATTAAGTCCCTGTAGCTCAGTAGGATAGAGCAGCCGCCTCCTAAGCGGCAGGTCGCAGGTTCGACTCCTGCCAGGGACGCCATTCCCATCGCAAAGCCTCCTCAGCGTTAACCTGAACCCCTCGCAATAGTGGCTTGGTGCCCAAGTGCTAATGGGTAGCTGTTAATTTCTATTCAGCATCCGCACACTAAGTTTGAAAATAATAACTAAATGGAATAGCCGTGCTTATTAAAGCAGTGATGTTGATGCTGGCGCTATGCTGGGCAGGTATGGCTAGTGCCGAGCAGCCGATTGATGCCCCTGGCAATTGGGTAACGCAAGCCGAGCTTCTGGTAAGCGAAGAAACCGCCGAATGCGATCTGCTTTTCGATGCGATTCCTGAAGAGCTGTTCTTGGCACAGGGTGGATGCTGTCGTAGATGCTCTCGCGGAAAAGCATGTGGAGACTCATGTATCAGTCGTAATTACACCTGTCGTCAACCTAGAGGGTGTGCTTGTGATGGATAGGTGAACATACGTGATATGAGAAAGCCCCGCCCCTGTGCGGGGCTTTCTCGTTATAGGGTAGGCAAAGCATAGACACGGCTTACAGCGGCACACAGCGGCTATATGGGATGGTTGCCAAGGGATACGCCCCCAGGCCGCCGCACCCTACGGCGCGTTGTCCCCCACTCGCCTGCGGTGTTCGCTTGTGGGGTATTTCTTCATGCACCTTGCAAAATGGGTAAAATCCCTCTGTTGCTGGGCTGTAGAAGGGTTTTTGGTGCATGAAAATCACGCGAATTCATGCGAAGTTATGCACTTTCAACAGGCAAGAGAGAGTGGAAGATCCGAAAGCCAGGCCACCAACTGGCCGATAGCTTATAAGGACATTCCTGATAAGGCCTTGCAGTACCGGGGCGTTCCAGTGAGTAGCGACGCAGGGTGGTCTAAAATCTCAGTGTTTTTGGTTGTACAGACTTAGGAAAATGATGAATACTGCTTAAATATATTGAAGTGGGGGTTGTAGTGGCCGATAGGTGCTAATTAGCTTGCAATCATTGACCTGCAAATCGCCAGCCATCGTTGAATGCATCTATAGACCAGGTTAGTGCTTCATCACAAGTGCGTATAAGTGTTTCTATTCACTACTAGCCTCTGTACTTATGTCCGACTTTATTCTGTCCAAAGCGGCCATGCTGGTGAAGACTAATATCATAGCGGCCTGTGCAATGCTCCTTAAATGTTTCTCCTCGGAGGTTCAATGAAAAACAAAAAATTTGCAGTAGATTTTGATACACCTGCAGATATTCACCCTTGCAACGTTTACGTAGGCCCGAGCAGAGGTTATAGCGGATATCAAGCAGTGGTGATTCTTTACGTATCATCTCGAACAGGTGAGTTCAATAGCCCTGAAGGGATAGCAATGAGCTTCGATGTGGAGAACAATCTCTTTAGGACGGAGCAGGAAGCCATTGATTGGGCAGAAAATTGGATTATTAACAAAGCAAAAACCAGTATTATTCTTCGCGAAGTCGATAATACTTAAAAAATGAGAAGTGTGCTCCCTGTAGAGTTGGCAAGGCTTTGCCACTACTATGTGGCTACAGATCTACTTTAAAGATGAGTGTTATGGCTCTGGCTGATAAATTAAGAGGGTTGATTTTTTAGTATAAGAAAAATCTAGATTAAATAAAAAGGAGTATGTTGTGGAGCTTAAACATTTCAGGGCAAAAAATTTTCGTTCAATAAATGATAGCGGTGAAGTGGATGTATCGAGAATAACTTCTCTACTTGGACGCAACGAAAGTGGAAAATCTAACCTTCTGAAGGCTTTGCATAGTTTAAATCCAGTCGAGGGTTTTCAAGCTTTAAGCCCCATTAAAGATTTTCCCCGAGACAGAAAGCTTGAGGAATGTCGCGACATAACCCCTGTTGTTGAATCAAGCTGGGAACTAACAATAAATGAACAGCAGCAACTTGAAAAGTTGTTTCCCCGAGCCGCAGGTGTATCAACTATCAGAATTGGGCGTCGTTATAGTAATGTTCGTTGGGTTACTTTCGATAATATACCCCCATTGGAGATAGATGAAAAATGGCTAAAGCCTAAGGTCCGTAAAATACTTGCAGCTCTTGACACAATTTCTGAAGATTGTGAAGAACCTCATTCCGAAGCATTAAAAAAATTGGCTTTGCATTTCGATAGTGCACTTGCTCAAATTGCTGATCTGAAAGAATGGGCTGATAATTGTAAAAGCTCGATTGCCTCGCTTGAAAAAGCTTTGGTTGCAGCCTCAAAGGAACTACCAGAGGCAATAGATAATTTAGTTACTGAAATAGATGCTGTGGCCAAGAAAGTCGCGGGAGACGATGATGCCCACGTGGCAGCCCGGGGGTGGGTCATAGAGCGAATGCCTAAATTTATCTACCTGGATGATTATCCTCAATTAGAAGGGCATCAAGATTTAGAAGAATATAATCAGCGTCAGCAAAAAAGCACTCCCACTAATGAAGATCGATATTTTTCTAAGCTTTGTAAAGTTGCGGGTATGGATCCAAAGAACCTTCAAGACTTGGCTCAAGACCCAGAAACACGTAATCAACTTGTAAATCGTGCAAGTGCGGTAGTTACAAAAGAAATTCGACGTCTTTGGAGTGATCGCAGTTTAAAAGTAAGGTTTAACCTTGACGGAAATTTCATGGATACGCTAATTTCAGATCCTACATCAGTGTACGATGTTGAGGTAAACCTAAATGAGCGTAGTCGAGGTTTTCAGTGGTTTTTCGCTTTCTATATTACATTCTCCGCAGATACTGATGGTGATGTCGCAGAAAACGCTATACTTTTGTTAGACGAGCCTGGGTTGTATTTGCACGCTAAATCTCAATCAGATTTGTTGACTCATTTCCATAGCGATTTTGTAAATCAAATACTTTACTCTACGCATTCACCTTTCATGGTGCCAGCGGGGCAATTGGATTCAATTCGCACTGTTAATATTGACGAGGAGGATGGTACCACAGTAACTAACGATCCGAGCGGAGATTCTAGAACACTCTTCCCTCTTCAGGCAGCACTTGGATATAGTCTCGCACAATCTTTATTTGTTGGGCCGAATAACTTAATAGTTGAGGGGATTACGGATTACTGGATGCTTTCCTCTGTTTCGGAATACCTTGCAGATCAAGGTAAAAATGGATTAAACCCAGAAGTTACTATGACACCCGCAGGTGGAGCCCAAAAGGTTTCCTACATGGTAGCGTTGCTATCTTCCGAAGAACTAAATGTTGTAGTTTTATTGGATGAGGAGAAAGATTCTAGAACCACACGTGACGATCTTATAAAGTCTAGGTTAATCAACGATAAAAATATTGTATTTGTTACGGAAGCTTTAAGCGATTCCCCTCCAGCCGAAGCTGATATAGAAGATTTGTTAGATCCTGATTTCTATGAAGGGCTTGTGCGCGAGTGTTACATGAGGGAGCTTAAAGGTAAAAAGCTAGAACTAAATAAGAATGTCCCGAGAATAGCTAAGCGAGTGGAGTTAGCGCTGGCTGACCTAGGAATCGAGTTTCATAAAACAAGACCGACGCGATTATTACTTACCAAAATGTCGAAAAATGCGGAGGCGGTTGTGACTGAGGATACTGCACAAAGATTTGAAAAACTATTTGAGGTTATCAACGCCCGGTTTAGACAGATTAATGAGCTTGGTGGGACTAAATTGATTCCTAAAGAGAGTAATTAAACTTTAATTGAGGCGCAGGTATAAGGATAACCTTGGGTTTTTTAAGGTTTATATAGACTGTGATAAATCATTGCATTGTAGTATTTGTGAGTGGGTATTGTAGCAGTAAGTTATTAATGCCCGCTTATAGCCGCATAAAGAAAGAACGTTAGTGACTGTTGCTAAGAGTGCAGCCCAGTGTCACGAAAACCATTAGTTGCTTTATGCTATGCTAGATGATTGGCGTAAGTTTTACACACATGAGTTTTACATGATTTAGTAGCTAGTGACATTGCAATATTATTAAATGCGCCGGGATTTTCGTAAAAAGATTCCTGTTTTTATAATCACCAAATATGCGATTATATATGCTTGAGTTTCTTGATTCTGAATTGTCTAAAAATAGTGCCATCTACCTTTTGGTGGCCTCCACCATTGGCGGGCTAATAGGTGCTTCCTTCAAACTGCTTTTTGAAGTTGTGTTGGGAGGAAAAATTGCTCATCGGCGCGATGTTGAAAATTTACTTCAACAATATAAAGTTCCATTGGTCTCCGCATCTGACGCTCTCGCAGCTCGCATTGGTAATCTTGTATCCACAGAAGATCATAAATGGTTTGAAACCTCCAACTATTATTATTTAAGTACATTATATATTTTCTGCTCATATTTTGCGTGGGTTGAGATCTTGAATGGTAAGCTTCTCCAGTTACGGCTTTCTGATACCAAAAGATCACGGAAAATATTTAGAGCAGTTATACTTGTGGAAAAATCTTTTAATAACTTCATCTATTTTCGTTACGGTGCTTATAATCATCGTAAGCAAGATACCGGAGAGCTCCCAAAATTAATATGTAAGGCTTTAGGAGAGATGGTGATTGTTAAGAACGGCCAGGACGAGAAAGAATGTTTAGGTTTTTCGGAATTTTGTAAAAAAGTTGAAAATGATGCAGAATTTCAAAAATGGCTAGTTTATTTGAATGATTTTATAACTTCAGCTAATGATGAGTTTGGTAATGCTCATTGGGATAGATTGCATTTAGTTGAGCTTTCTTTGCTAGTGCTTTCTAATGTTCTTGATCCGAAGGAATTGCATAGTTCAAAACTTTCAAAATCAAAGGCTAGATTGATTTTGTCACGTATTAAGGAGCCGTACGCACGTGAAGTATTTATTACGGATGCAGTAAAATGGCGTCTGCCCTTTCGCGTAGAGTCTCTATCTAAAAATATGAGGAGAGAGTTTCTTAGAATGACGGCAAGGTCGCCAGAGCTTGGTTCTTTTAAACGTTACTCTGACTATCCAAAAGATGGAGTTGAATACATCTTTGAGGCAAAAAGTAGGCAGCTTGAATCTAAAAAAGGTCGGTGGAGATTATATCGAGAAATTGAAAGGGAATTCAAAGAAGAGGCTAACACAATTCCATTTGGAGTTAGAGTTAATGTTGTTGTGAAGTTTAAGGAGGGTAGTATTCCAGATGACGTCCTAGCAAGGCTTCCTGAAAACATTACCAATGCTAGTAAAAAGCGCACTCGTCCAGAGTGGGTTACCTTGGTTGAAATAGCTTCGAATAATCAATAAATTATCGCTGATGACCGAGTTGATATGCCAGCCTTACTAAGGAAAAGTTATTTTTGACTCTAGCCACGGCCGCTTCTAATAATAGAAGATGGAGGAGCCACAAATAGGAATATCAGTGCTTGCTGATATCCGATGCAGGTTAAGGCGCTGGTATACATATTGGTATATTGTGTTTTTTGATTTTATATTAATTTCATTTAAATCATGATCTTATGCGATATTTTAAGCTCCTGCCAGGACGCCATTTAAATCAATATCCTAATGACGTAATTCTTTAGTGCCTTTCTTACTCAAACCTTTAGTCCCCCCTAGTTTTAAAAGCACTGCGTTGAAGCGGTTTTTTCTCGCTTGTAGCCCAAGTTTCGTGAGGATGGGCTTATGGCCCTTTACACGTGGATGATTGATGCCACTTCAGTGCGACCGCACGCGCTGCCGCTGGAGGCGGCAAAAGGGGCTCGAAAGAACCGCTAGACCAGGCCCTTGGCCGTATCCGTTTCGGTTTAACTCCCAATTCCTTTTGTTTGTGATCGCCATGGTTGTTCACTGCCGTTCACACAGCCCGCCAGCCAACAAGTAGCTTTTCAACACTTCGTGTCTGCGCTGGAGAGAATCTCTCTGCCACATAGCGTCAGGCGTCCTTCGCTGATAAAGAATAGAACAGCGATGAGCTGCTCCATGACTGTGATGGCACGGCATGTGGTAGGTCGCTGCTTTTGCTGGCTTAAAGAATTACGCCGCATCGCCACACGCTATTAAAAGTGGGCAACTAATTTTCAGTCGATGTAATGCCCGGCGTGCATCGACCGTTAGTCAGCACCTAACCATGCTCATATTGCTTGAATCCAGGTTTATAGCTGCTCCGAATTTCCGGAAGGATTGCTGATTCATCAATTTCCAGCTTGATTCGGAACGTAAAGCTTAAAAAAACCAGTTTGGTCATTTCTATATGGTGATCACGTTGTCTGCAAACGAAGCGCGGCAGTAAGCTCCAATTCAAGCTTGCCTTGCAGGCTAAAAAACAATTACTAAAAACGCTAGGAGAAACGCAATGTTCAAGAAAACCACTCTTGCCGCCTCTGTCATCATGATGTCCATCACAGCAGCGCAGGCTGAAGGCCCTTATCGCATCGGCATTACTCAAAACAACGTGGGTGTGGATAGCTATCAAACGACCTATGAAAGTGCGTTTGAAGCTGCTGCTGAAGAGGCAGGCAACGTTGATATTGTGGTGCTAGATGCCGGTGGTGATGTCGCTCGTCAGATTGGCCAAATGCAGGATCTTATTCAGCAGCAAGTCGACGCCATTATCATCTGGCCAACCAATGGGCAGGCCGTAATTCCTGCTATTCGTCAGGCTCATCAGGCGGGCATTCCTGTCGTCGTTACTAACTCCAAAATTGCTGAAGCGGGTCTTGAATTCATCGCTGCTTTTTCAGGCCCAGATAATGTTCAGCAAGGCATTTCCTCTGCGGAAATGATGTGTGATGCCCTCGGGGGTGAAGGGCAAATCGTGCAGATTGCTGGCCAGCCAGGCTACACCACCGCCATGGAACGTTCGACCGGTTTCGAGGAGCGTCTTGCTGAGATGTGCCCGGGTGTAGAGCTGCTTGAGACGCAGCCTGGTAACTGGAACCGTGAGCGAGCTCAGCGGGTGATGGAAGATTTCCTGACTAAATATGACCGTATTGATGGCGTTTATTCCGGTGATGACAACATGGGGGTCGGCGCACTGAATGCCGCGAAAGGTGCTGGTCGTGCCGATGAGATTGTCTTCATTGGTGCCACGAATTTCGCCGTTGGTTACGACGCGATTGAGCGTGGCGAGTATTACGGTTCTATCTATCAGTCTCCGGTCGATGATGCGGAAGCCGCTCTACAAACGGCCTTGGATGTATTAGCCGGTGAAGAAGTGCCGAAGATGAACTTCTTCGAGACACCCAAGATCACTGCTGAAAACCTGAGCGAGTTTGATCGTCCCGTTTTCTGAAGCGAGGCATGCTGCTGCCCAGAGCGCTGCGTCAAGTGCATCGTCCCCGGGAATCAGCATGCGCCTGAAAGCAGGGTTCCTCAACTGGAGTGTACGGTAAGCGTCAATGGATGACGTGCTTTTCCATTGCGCTAACCGGTGCTTTCCGAGGTGATTTTATATAGGTGATTAGCATGGCTTCTGCAGAACAATCAAAATCCAGGCTGCCGACAGGAAAACTTAGCAAAGCAAGCGTCATGAGTTTTCTATCGGCCCAAGGAATTCTCATCTTTTTCCTGCTCGGTATGTTCGTTTTTTCGTTCTTCTCTGAGCAGTTTCTCTCCCAGTCAAACATCATGACCGTGGTCCGCCAAGCCTCGATTATTGGCATCATCGCCGTGGGTGTCACGGTGGTAATTATTGGTGGCAATCTGGACCTTTCCGTAGGGTCGATGTTGTCCTTCTCGACGGTGTTAGTGGTGGACCTGCACGATAAGGTTGGCCCTACCATGGCCATTCTTATGATGTTTGCATTAACGCTGATGCTGGGTGCCGTCAATGGCATTCTAATCGGTTTTTTGCGCCTTAACTCACTGATTGTCACGCTGGCGATGTTGTCTGCCATTCAAGGCTTCGTGCTGATTTACAGTGGTGGCCAAAACGTTGATATCGCGAATCAGGGCGGCACGTGGTTTGCGTTCTTTGGACGTGGCTATTTGGCGGGTATTGCTGTCCCTATCTTGCTGTTTGGTTTGCTGGCCATTCTGGTTCAAGTGGTGATGAGCTACACAAGCTATGGCCGACGCATCTTTGCTGTCGGTGGCAATCCTATGGCTGCCGTTTATTCGGGTATTCGCAAGAACTGGTGCGTTTTCAGCACCTATCTAATCTCAGCGTTCTGTGTGGCATGTGCGGCACTTGTTCTTGGCTCGCGAGTGATGGGCTCACAAAACAATGTTGGCCAAGGTTATGAGCTGCTGGTACTGGCCGGGATCATCCTTGGTGGTACTAGCCTGCTGGGGGGCGCTGGCAGCATCTGGAAAACAGTGATTGGCGTGTTGATCCTGGGTTTTATTCAGAATGGCCTGCTGTTGATGGGCTACCCCTATTACATCCAGTGGATCGTGACCTGGGGCATCATCATCTTGGCCGTATGGCTGGACCTCGCTAACAAGCGTAAGCGCTTGCTAACGACCCACTCATAACGCGGAGGAGAAACACATGACAAGTTTAAAAGGGTTCTTCCGTGGCAGAACGTCTATCCAACCGATCTGGGTGTTTGTTCTTGTCATCTTTATTTTCTTCAGCTTTATGTCGGAGTACTTCCTGTCATTTGGCAATATCAGCAATATTCTGGTGCAAACCTCCACCATTGGCCTGATCGCCCTTGGAATGACGTTTGTCATGATCAACGGCAATATCGATTTATCAGTAGGGGCAATATTGGGGCTTGCTGCTTCGCTGGCAGTTGGGTTGCAAGAGACGAGCATGACGCTGGCGATTCTTGCAGCACTCGGTTCAGGTGTGTTGCTGGGCGCTATTAACGGCCTAATTGTTTGGAAAACGGGCGTAAATGCGTTCATCGTGACGTTAGGTGCCATGCTGGGTATCAGGGGTTTAATCTTTCTATACACCGGTGAGCAGTCGTTTTATGCGTTGAATTTTGCCTTCTCTGACTTTGGTACCAGCACCATCGGACCTTTTCCAGTCTTAGCAATTATCTTCCTGATTTGCACATTGATCATGCATCTAGTGCTAACGCGAACCGGTCACGGACGTAATACCTTCGCAGTGGGCGGCAACCCGGAAGCATCGATTGATGCGGGGATTCGGCTGGGGCGCCACATGATGATCAATTTCATTATCGTTGGCTTCTTTGCTGCACTGGCAGGGGTGCTGTTGGCCAGCCAGATGGGCGCGGCGACACCAAATCTGGGGCGTGACTACGAGCTCTGGGTGATTACGGCCGTCGTATTAGGTGGTACCAAGTTGACGGGTGGTTACGGCAGCATCGTTGGCACCCTCGGCGGGGTACTGGCTATCGGTATTCTGCGTAACGGCATGAATTTAATGCAGGTGCCCGCGTTTTATGTGCTGGTCATTCTCGGCGCTATCCTCATCTCGGTGCTGATTATCGACAAGAAGCTTAATGCACCCTCGGCTAAGGAGGTGCGGATATGAGCCCTTCTCAACACGACTTTTCATCTAACAAACGACAGCCGCTTAACGCTGAACCGATACTGCGGCTTGAAGGTATCACGAAGCGTTTTCCTGGGGTTGTTGCCCTCAATAGTGTGGACTTTGACGTGCGGCCTGGGGAAGTGCATGCCCTGCTTGGCGAAAATGGGGCAGGTAAGTCGACACTAATGAAAGTGCTAGCGGGTAAGCACCAAGCGAATGAAGGAAAGATCATTCTTGCTGGCCAGGAAATGGCCTTCGAAAATCCCAAGCATGCCAAGCGGGCAGGCGTCGTGCTGATCCACCAAGAGCAGTCGCTGGTACCTGAAATGACGGTCGCCGAAAACATCTTTCTCGGCAGCCTGCCAAGAAAGCCGTTCAATCGCGTTGACTGGCGCAAGCTGCGCGAGGATACCAATAAGATTCTTGAGACGCTTAAGTGTGGTTTTCAACACGATGACATAGTGGGATCGCTGTCGATTGCCAAGAAACAGATGGTCGAAATTGGCCGAGCGTTAGCGTTTACCCCGCGCGTAGTGGTCTTCGATGAACCGACGGCATCGCTCACTGACCATGAAAAACCAGTGCTCTATGACGTGATCAATTCGCTGTGTGAGCAAGGCGTGGGGATTGTTTATATCTCCCACCGCATGGATGAAATTTTTCACTTATCACAGCGTATTTCCGTGCTTCGGGATGGTGAATACACCGGAACCGTCAATACGGCGGATACCAACGAGGACGAGATCACTCGAATGATGATCGGCCGTAGTTTGGAGCTCGATCATGCCAGCAAACCGAGTAACTTCGGCGACAACTTGTTGGAAGTGTGCAACCTCTCGGTGAAGCGCGTATTCGATAACGTCAGCTTTAATGTTCGCAAGGGTGAAATTGTTGGCATGTACGGACTGGTAGGCGCGGGACGCTCTGAGGTCGCAGAAACCATCTTCGGACTGCGCACACCTTCCACTGGCGAGGTGGTGTTAGACGGCAAGGCAGTGTCCTTCCGTAACTCCCATGATGCCGTGGTCCATGGCGTTGCTTTGGTGCCAGAAGACCGTAAGGATCAGGGACTGATTCTGGGCATGAACTGCCGAGACAACATGACCCTGGCAAGCCTTTCTAGCGTGTCGTCGTTGGGCTTTATGACGAGTGCCAAAGAGCGAGAGGTGTACGACAAATACCATCAGGCGATGAAAATAAAAACCCCCAGTTGGCGCCAAAAAGTGGGCAATCTGAGCGGCGGTAACCAGCAGAAAATCGTCATCGGTAAATGGCTGCATACCCACCCCAAACTATTGATTCTTGATGAGCCAACCCGGGGCATTGATGTGGGATCCAAGTCGGAAATCCACACCTTGGTTAAAGATCTGGCCAAATCTGGCTATGCGGTGCTGGTGATCTCTTCCGAGATGCCCGAGATTCTTGGCCTGAGTAACCGCATTATCGCTATGTATGACGGTCGCGTTACCGCAGAGTTTGATGGTGACAACGTCAGCGAGGACGAGCTTGTTCAAGCGATTACCGGAATGGGCATGCAGGCGCAGGCGAGCTAGCTCGCCGTTTTGCGACTGATGTGCTCTGCAAAGAGCACATACAGACCAACTCAAACGTATAAGGAATGTTTTATGCAACCTTTTGTTTATGATGGCCTGCCATCCCGCGTGGTGTTTGGACGAGGCACCTTGTCGCGTCTAAGTGAGGAGCTTGGCCACCTTAGCTGTTCACGCGCCCTGGTGTTGTCCACACCTCAACAGCACGAGCAGGCAAGCCGCGTACTAGAGCAGTTGGGTGAGAAGGGCATTGGCGTTTACGCTGACGCCGCCATGCACACGCCAGTCGATGTGACCGACAATGCCTTGCAGGTGGTGAAAGAGCTGAACGTGGATTGCACTATTGCCATGGGTGGTGGCTCGACGATTGGTTTGGGCAAGGCGATCGCGCTGCGCACCGGCTTGCCGCAAATCGCCATTCCCACCACCTATGCAGGCTCAGAAATGACCCCGATCCTGGGGGAGACCCGCGACGGTATCAAGACGACGCAGCGCACTTTAGATGTACTGCCGGAAACCGTCATCTATGACGTTGATCTCACCTTGACGCTACCCGCTGAGATGTCCGGAACCAGTGGCATTAACGCGATTGCTCATGCTGTAGAGGCGCTATATGCCCGTGACTGCAACCCAGTCATCGCGCTAATGGCAGAGGAGGGGATCGCGGCGCTGGCGAGAAGCTTGCCCGTGATTGCTAACGACCCCAGCAATGTAGAAGCGCGCTCTGATGCGCTGTACGGCGCTTGGTTGTGCGGCACGTGCCTTGGCTCGGTGGGGATGTCGTTACACCATAAGTTGTGCCATACCTTGGGCGGCTCTTTTAACTTGCCCCATGCGGAAACTCACACCATTGTGTTACCCCATGCGCTGGCTTATAACGCCTCTGCCGTGCCTGACGCAATGGCTCGCATTGGCCGTGCGCTGGGCTGTTCGGATGCCGCCGCTGGGCTTTATGACTTAGGCCGTGCAGTTGGCGCGCCCAGTGGGCTTGCTGAACTTGGCTTTACCCTCGCCGATGTTGAGCGCGCCACGGAGATCGCTACTCAGAACCCCTATTGGAACCCGCGCGAAATAGAAGCCACGGGCATTCAGCAGTTGCTCAGCGATGCCCAGGCGGGCCGTCGCCCTGGGGGTGCGCAATGAAAGTGCTCTTCATTAACGCTACCGTGATTACCATGGACTCGCAGTTGGGCGAGTTAAGCAATGGTCAGGTGCTGGTTGAAGATGACCGACTTGCCGCCGTGGGCCATGGTCTGGTCGATGACCCCAAAGCGCAGGGCGCAGAGGTAATCGACTGTGCTGGCGGTATTCTCATTCCTGGGTTGGTGAATGCACATATGCATACCTGGCAGACCGGGTTGCGTGGCGTTGCCGCCAACTGGACGCTGCTTGAGTATTTTCGCCACGTCCACCGCGGTCTGGCGGCGCTGTTCACGCCCAATGACATTTATATTGCGACCCGTATGGGCGCGATTAATCAGCTTAACTGTGGCACCACCACATTAGGTGACTGGTGTCATAACAACCCGACCCCAGACCACACTGATGCCGCTGTGAGTGGGTTAAAAGAGTCCGGAATACGGGCGCTGTTTATGCACGGCTCACCGAAACCCGACCCACAGCCTGGCCACCCGCATTTTAGTGAGATCCCCCACCCGCGCCATGAAATCGAACGCCTGTTAAAAGGCGAGCTGGCGAATCCAAAGGGGCTTGTCACCTTAGGCATGGCCATCCTTGGTCCTCACTATTCAACCCTTGACGTTACCCTGAAAGACTTTGCCCTGGCGAAAGAGTTTGGCCTTGTGGCTTCGATGCATCAGGGCGGCGGCGCGGCGGTAGCGCCGGGCGCCTGGGATGAAGTAGAAAGCCGGGGTTTGCTGGGGCCCGATATCAACATTGTGCATGGCCAGAGCCTGGATGACGGCCAGATGGCAAGGTTCTGCGCCAGTGGCGTGACGTTCTCGATTGCACCGGAAAACGAGATGACCCAAGGCCACGGCTTTCCAGTCACTGGTCTGGTACGCCAGCACGGCGGGGTGGTGTCTCTGGGAGTGGATCTTGAGTCTGTAATTTCGGGTGACATGTTCAGTGTTGCTCGTGCCGCACTGGGCATGCAGCGCTCCCTTGATAACGATGCTTCACGTCGGGAGCAAGGCAAGATACCGGACACCTCGACCATTACTACCCGAGAAGCGCTTGGCTGGATCACGCTGGATGGGGCGAAAGCGCTTGGGCTCGAGGCCCGCATTGGCAGCCTTACGCCAGGCAAGCAGGCCGACTTGGTGCTGATCGACAGCAACAAGCTCAATATGCAGCCGGTCAATGACCCGGTGTCGACGGTGGTGATGCAGACAAGCCTAGCTAACATCGACAGCGTCATGGTGGCAGGGCAGTTCAAAAAGCGCAGCGGCCGCCTGTTGATTAATACCGAGCAAGGTATCGCAGAGCTTGCCAAGTCTGGCCACCGTATTCACACCGAACTACTGGCGCGTGAAGCCCACTCGACACAGGAGGCAAACCAATGACAACCGTTTCCACGACGCGCTCTTCGCCACTTAAGGTGGCTTGGGTGGGCTTGGGTAAGCTGGGCTTGCCCATGGCCGCCAGAATTATCCAGGCAGGAACCGCGGTACAAGGATTCGACCTTTCCAGCGAGCGCCTCGCGTTGGCCGCAGCGTTAGGGGTCACGCCCCATCAGCAGCTTGCCAGTGCGGTGGCTGATTGTGACCTGGTCTTTGTCTCGATTCCCGACGACCGCGCTTTAATCGCGCTTTGCCTTGAAACGGGCGAGCTGGTTCGTCACATGATGCCCGGGAGTATCTTGGTCGAGACCAGTACGGTGAGTGTTGAAGCGTCTGCCCGAGTGGCCGAAGCGGCCAAGGCTCATGGCATCTCGTATTTGCGTAGCCCCGTGTCGGGCAACCCTGTGGCGGCTGAGGCTGGCACGCTGTCGGCGATGGTATCTGGCCCACGCGATGCACTGGCAACCGCCAAGCCGGTGTTTGAAGCCTTTACCAAAGCACAATATTGGCTTGGCGATGAAGAGCAGGCTCGGGTCGCCAAGCTGGCGATTAACCTGATGATTGCCGTCAGTGCCGGAATGATGAGTGAAGCGCTGACTCTGGCGCGCAAAGGCAACATTGAATGGGACGCCATGTTGACGCTTATTTCCGACAGCGCGGTAGGTTCCCCGATGGTTAAGTACAAGGTGCCGCCACTTTCCCAGCGCGATTTTACGTCGACATTTTCCGCTGCCCAAATGGCCAAAGATCTCGATCTGATTCTTGATTGCGCCCACACCTCCGGGGTCACAACGCCACTGGCCGCCCAAATGCGCGAAGCCTATACCGCGCTTATCGCCACGGGCCATGGCGATGATGACTATATCGCTACCGTGCACCACACCGAGCGACTTTCGGGGCTAGGTGAGCCGACACCCGCACCGCATAGGGGGCAATAAGATGCGCAACCTGACGACCGACAATATCACCGCGGCGGTAATTGAAGAGTTCTCTAGCTGTGAAGACACACGGCTAAAGACGCTGCTCAATGGCTTGGTTAAACACCTGCACGCTTATCTGCGTGAAGTGCAACCCACTGAGCAAGAGTGGACCCAGGCGATTGAGTTTCTGACCCGCACGGGGCAGATGTGCGATGACGAACGCCAAGAGTTCATTCTGCTTTCTGACACTCTTGGTGTGACCATGTTAGTGGACGCCATTAACCACTCAAACAGTGACCCGAACATTACCGAAAGTACCGTTTTGGGGCCTTTTTATGTGGCGGACCCTCCCCAAGCGAATCAGGGTGATGCCATTAACTGGGGGGTTGAAGGCGAGCCGCTATTCGTTGAAGGCCACGTGCACGATGCCCAGGGGAAGACATTGGCAAATGTCACTATTGATGTGTGGCAGTCGGACAGTGAAGGTTTTTACGACGTCCAAAAGCCTGAACTTGAAAGTGCATCATTGCGTGCTCGCTTCCATACCGATAGCCAAGGCCGTTACGCCTTCTGGACAGTCACTCCTTCCCCTTATCCGATCCCAACAGACGGGCCAGTCGGCAAAATGCTCGATATTACCGGGCGGCATCCTTATCGCCCGGCGCATGTGCATTTCATGCTGATGGCGCCGGGGTACGAAACTTTGGTCACCCAAATCTTCGCCGAAGACGATCCCTACCTTGATTCGGATGCGGTATTTGGTGTGAAGGATTCACTGGTGAAGACGTTTGCTCTGCAGCCACCAGGGCAAGCGCCCGATGGTCGGCAGATGGAAACGCCTTACCGCTATTTTCATTACGACTTCGGCTTAAAGACGGCCTGAGCGTCACAGCCTAAACGTCCGGCTCGAACTGAGCTGGTTAAACCGAAAGAGGAAACGACATGACAACGATCGATCAAAATGCTATCGCAACGCTATTTACTGAAGCACGTACCCACAACGTTTGGCAGGATCGTGACGTTAACGAGGAAACGCTGCGCGAGCTGTATAACCTAATGCATTTCGGCCCCACCTCGATGAATTGCCAGCCAGCGCGGATTCTGTTTCTGACCACAGATGAGGCCAAAGGGCGCCTGAAACCCGCTTTAATGCCAGGCAATCAGGAAAAAACCATGAAGGCACCGGTGGTCGCCGTGCTTGGTTTCGACACAGAGTTCTATGAGCATCTGCCACGCATGTTCGCCCATAATAAAGACGCAAAATCACTGTTCGAAGGAAAACCGGACTTTATTCATTCCACTGCATTCCGTAATAGCTCTATTCAAGGCGGCTACTTCATTTTAGCGGCTCGCGCGCTAGGGTTGGACGCTGGCCCTATGTCTGGCTTCAACAATGCGGCCGTGGATGAAGAGTTCTTTCCAGATGGCAAAGTGAAGAGCAATTTTCTGTGTAACTTAGGCTATGGCGATACGAGCGCGTTGTTCCCTCGTGGCGACCGCTTCTCCTTTGATGAAGTGTGCAAAGTGATGTAAAAATTTATGGCTAACGCTTGCTTGTATGCCTAAACGTAAGGGGGCCGTGACTGTCATGGCCCCCCTTTTTCGCTTGCAACGCAGCAAGGGTAGCCTCAGCGCAAAACTAATGAGGCGTTGAGATGGTTGTTGACTGGGTATTCGTGGCGTTAATGGTAGTTGCTGTGCTGCTGACTGGTATTTCCAAGTCAGGATTTGCCGGTGGGGTAGGGGTGGTGGCCGTGCCATTAATCTCGTTAAAGGCAAGCCCAACGTTTGCGGTCGCAGTTATGCTGCCGCTACTGATTGTAATGGACGTGTTTAGTCTCAAGGCGTGGTGGCACCAGCGGGTAGGCCGTCTATTGTGGCTCATGTTTCCGCCCGCGGTGCTAGGGGTGGGGTTGGGTTACCTCACCTATGGCTGGTTTGATGAAGCGCTTTTGACATTGCTGTTGGGGGTGTTTTCGGTACTGTTTGGCCTGTGGGGTTTATTCAAACCGCTACGTGGCAAATTAATGCCTGGCTGGGTAGGGCGCCTGTGTGGCGGCATAGCAGGATTTACCAGTTTTATTGCCCATGCAGGCGGCCCTCCCCTGAATTTTTACCTGCTGCAATGCCAACTGACCAAACAGCAATTCCTAGGGACGGCAGTGGTTTTTCTGGCCATTATTAACCTCGTGAAGCTGGTTCCCTACATCCTGCTGGGCTTGGTTAACATTGATAACCTGACCATAGCGCTGCTGCTGATGCCTGTTGCATGGCTGGGGGTTCGGTTAGGACTGGTTATTCAAAAACGCATCAATGGCGAGCTGTTTTTCCGGGTGATTCTTTGCCTGCTTATTTTGCTGGGTATCCGCTTAATCATGGACGGCATAGGCTGAGACTTAATGGTAAACTTTTTTTATAGCTGGGCGGTCTCAATAACCAAGTGCAACACCTGACTCACTGGGTAAGCTATCGCCATGACTCATCAATACCACCACGTTGGCGGCCTGATGGTTTGGCGATGTGTTGGAGTTGTTATGAGAGAAGGTCGTGCTGAGATAAACGAAACAAACCCAGAAGGGCCTTACGATAAACTATCGCAAATGCCCTCCTCCAAAATTTCGAATACAGAGTTCGCACGATTTATCGACTTCATTGAAAAATTTGAAGATGAAACTGAAAGTTCGCTCTCTATGGCGCTTGGCTATCGTGAGATGCGTATGTTGCTGCACGTCATGCGTAACCACCTTGCGGGTAGGTTAACCACCCCCACGTCTCTTGCCGATGCGTCTGGCCTCACCTACGGCACAGCAAAGCGCGGCATTGAGAGTATCATGCAGCGCGGTTTGCTTATCTCACGCCCACGAACTAAGTCGGGTAAGACGGTTTCGTTGCATCCTTCCCCTCAAATGATCCAGGAGTGGGAAAGCTATGTCGAGCGTATTAAAGGACTTCTTGGGACGTTGTTCGGTATAGATCCAACATCAGATTCAGCCAGTAAGATCTTTCTGGGTATGTCGTCATCAGAGCGGGTGATATCGACTCCGGCAGTACTGTCTGCGCGGCTTGAACTGAAGGGTGGGTTACGTGTGTTAGCGCATGCTGACCCAACGTTCATGGCCATGCACAACCTTAAGCGTCAGTTGGAGTCGATCTTTGGGCTGGAAATTCGTAACAAGGCAAGGTCAATCGATAATCTGTTAGATGAGATTCTAGACAATGCGCGTTTAGCTAAGTCGCGATATGACATAGTGGCCTGTGACTTACCCTGGTTTGGTGAGTTAGCGGCGGGTGGTGTTCTGATGCCACTTGATGCATTAATTATACGCGATGATTATGATCTCTCTGATTTCCACCCAATGTCTATACAGAGCTCAGGGTATGCGGGCAGTCAGTACGGTATACCTGTTCAAACAACACCAGAATTGCTCTGCTATCGCCAGGATGTTTTCGAGACGTTGCAGTTGACGCCTCCAACCACAACAGAAGCGCTTATCAAAGTCGCTAGACAGCTACATGAGCCTGCCAAAGGGCGTTACGGCATCGCTTGGAATGCAGCGAGAGGCACGCCACTCGGGCATACCTTTAGTTTTCTTATGGCGAAGTTCGGTCAGCCGCTCCTTAATCTACCGAGTTTCCAGGGAGGTTATGACTTTCAACAAGCCAGAGGCGAGCAGCTACGTCCTATGTTTCAATCAGATGCCGCTTATAGGGCCTGCGAATATATGCTAGATATACTGAAATATTCACCGCCTAATATCCTCAGTATGTCTTGGTACGAGCGTGCGCAGTCGTATGCATCGGGTGAAACCAGTATGGCCTACTGCTACACGCTACTCGCCCCGCTGTTTGAGTTGAATCGACACTCACCTGCTTATGGCAATACTTGCTATCTTCCCCATCCTGTTGGAAATCATGGCCGTGCCATAACCCCAATAGGAGGTTATGCACTCGCCATTCCCGCTAACTTAGCATCAGAGCGGGTTGAGGCAGTGTGGACGGCTTTACGGCATCTGACCTCTGCAAACATGTCCAAACTCTACATTATGAATGGCAGCCTGGTGACGCCCCGTTTCAGTGTTAGCCAAGATCCTGAAGTATCTGCATTATCCCCACTCATAAAAATTGTCGACGATATGGCACAAAAGGATATTTTACAGGCCTGGCCACGCCCGCCCGTGCCGGGAATTACCGACCTTATTAGTATTGCAGGCAATGAGATATTCGAGGTGCTAGATGGCAGGCGCTCGATTAAGAGAGCTTTGTCGATCGCCCTGGAACGCGCGGACAAAGTGATGCGACACAACGGGCATTATTGAGTAAGGCGTGAATAGTAAGGAGTGAGGCATAACCCCATGCCTGAAAGGCAGGCATGGGGTGGGGAGTGCCTGTTACTGCATGATCATGCCGCCATCGATCATCAGTAGTTGGCCCGTCATATAATCGGATTCTGCGCTGGCCAAGAAAGACGCGGTACCGACCACATCTTCAGGGTAGGAGTAACGCTTCATAAGAATCATCTTCTCCGCCAGCTCATCCATTGACTGCCCCTGCTTATCGAACTTGCCGATGCTGACCAAGTCTTTGTCGAGCTGCTCCCAAAGCTCAGTGCGTACGACGCCAGGGCCATAGCCATTAACGGTAATGTTGTGATCTACCAAGGCCTTGGCGCCACCATTAATCATGGCGAGCACGGCGTGCTTGCTGCAGGAATACGGGACCACGTCATCAAAAGCCTGTCGCGACAGAATTGAGCCAACGTTAATGATTTTGTAAGGCCCGTTATCTTTGCCCTGATTGATCATCTGCTTAGCGGCTTCCTGCATGCCGAGTAGGCACCCTAATGCGTTAACATCCATAATCTGATGCCAGTTTTCCTCAGTAATATCAAGGAACATCAATGGCTTGTTAATGCCCGCATTATTGACCATCACGTTCAAGCTGCCAAAGGCATCAACCGTTGCTTTAACCGCGGCCTGCATTTCGGCACGGTCGGTGACGTTGAGTTTGACCGCAATGGCGTCGCCGCCGTTTGCCTTGATGCGAGCAGCGACTTCCTCGCACCCTTCAATATTGATATCTGCTACGCACACCTTGGCGCCTTGAGCCGCATAGTGTTCGGCAACGGCGGCACCCATGCCACGTGCGGCGCCTGTAATTAAGCAGTTTTTACCTTTGAGTCGAGTGTTGTCCATGAGGTCACCTTAGAAATCTTGTTGTGGGTCTCTCCACGCCACCAAGATAAATCGTCTTTGTTGTTGGTCGTAGGGAGTCTGCGTTAACAAGGGCATCCGTCGTTTATCCTGCATTGCTAATGACAGTTTTATAACCTTGTGATGGCATATTCTCGGTATGTAACACAGGCAATGACAGGTTGGTCAGTCGTTAATATGACCAGATTGGACGTTTCTAAGGGCACTGGGTTATGAGAAGGGATATAGCTAGTGTTTAATATCAGCTTTATAGCTTTAGTTTAAATAACAGCGTTTTATTATTTTCAGGTTCTCGCCCAATGAAAGTTCCTGAAAGTGGATTTGATGCTAAAAATTTCAAGCCTATCTATTCGCAATAAGAACAAAGAGAGGTGTCTATGTCTAAGCCCTGTATTATTTGTGTCGCTATCACCGGCAGCCTGCCGCGCAAAGAGAACAATCCCGCCGTGCCGATTACGGTGGAAGAACAGATTGAAAGTACCCAGGCTGCTTTTGAAGCGGGAGCGACTATCGCTCATTGCCATGTGCGCAACGATGATCAAACACCCTCTTCAGACCCGGAAAAGTTTGGCCGCTTGATGGAAGGGCTCAAGAAACACTGTCCCGGCATGATTATTCAGCTCTCAACCGGCGGCCGCTCTGGCGCAGGTGAAGCGCGTGGCGGGATGCTGTCGCTTAAACCCGACATGGCCAGTTTGTCGGTAGGCTCAAACAACTTCCCCAATCGTGTTTACGAGAACCCTCCTGCGTTGGTGGAGTGGCTTGCCGATGAGATGCTTAAGTACGACATTAAGCCTGAGATTGAGGCGTTTGATCTGTCGCATATTCACCAAGCGGTGAATCTTTCGAAGCAAGGCAAGTTAAAAACTCCGCTCTATGTGCAGTTTGTCATGGGTGTTAAAAATTCTATGCCCGCGGACAAACCCACCTTTGATTTCTATATCGAGACCCTCAAGCGACTAGCGCCGGATGCTCAATGGTGCGGTGCAGGCATTGGTGCCAATCAATACCTGCTTAACGAGTGGTCGATTGCGGCGGGCGGTCATACGCGCACCGGGCTTGAAGATAACGTGCGCCTGGACAGCAATACTCTGGCGTCCTCGAACGCTGCATTAGTTGAGCGTACCGTTGCGATGTGCGAAAAGTACAGCCGCACGGTAGCTACGTGGAAACAAGCGCGTGAAATACTGGGGCTTCAAATGACGGGTAGCCAAAGGTAAACAGTACTAATACTTGGAGGTGCACCTTGCTATTTGTCAGTAAACCAGTAGACCAAGACGCACTATTAATCCCAGCGGAGTCAGAAAATTACAAATTGAAGGGTGAATAGTGCTTTGAGCCAGTTCGCTGAAGTGATGCAACCTGCCGGTAATACGGCAGGGCATTTCTGTATCAATGGTTTAGCATGCACGAGTTTTAATTGTTCTACGCTCATGCAACTTAGTGCCTTGGGCTTTAAGCACGATTATCACAGTTATCGTCAGGCCGCCGCTGTGTGGTATGACGCGATGTGTCCTGTTGGTGTTGAGGTGGCCGTTTTCCAGAATTACGATCCCGAAACTTACTCCAGGCGGATTTGGCTTTCTGTTGGTTTTCTGGCTTACGCAGCCAGTTTGCTGCTGCCATCATTATCCACTTTTTCATGCGAACCTCCTGGTTCCTTTTCAGAGGTGTATATGCGTCTTACCATTTGGCCTATATCCTAACTATTCAATATTGACGCATCTTTGTAACATTACAAGGACGTTCTGGTACTATTTTATAGACTGCTCTTAGAGGTTATCTGAAGACATAAATTTGGTCCGACGTCTCCCCCCTGATTGAGTAATGATGCTCTTCGCTTGCCTCACGCGGCTAACCATTGCCAAGGAAGTTACCCATGTTTTTCCCAAAACGCGTTGCCTTCACGTCGCTCATTGCTATGTTTGCGCTGCTGCCGCCCGCGCTATTGGCTCAGGATGCTCACATCGGCAGCGTGCGTACTGAGTTCAAACTGCTGGGCCCGAACAATACTATTGAAGTGGAGCGCTTCGACGACCCCGACGTTCAGGGTATCTCCTGTTATCTCTCCTACTCACAGATTGGCGGGATCACTGGTGCGGTGGGGCTTGCTGAGGAAGCCAGTGAGGCGAGTGTGGCCTGTCGGCAGACAGGCGAGATCATCTTCGACCCTGCTGAAGTAGAGGAGCAGGAGGTGATTTTTACTCAGCGTCGTTCGGCGCTTTTCAAAAATATGCGCGTCGTTCGCATGCACGACGCTGAAACCCAGACCTTTGTGTATCTGACCTACAGCACCAAGCTAGTAGATGGTTCGCCTAAAAATGCGATCACCGCCGTCAACTATGGTGCGATAGGGGACGACCAGTAAACGAGTCGTGGGCGGTTAGCGTGGATTGCCGAATGTTTGTGTCCAGTAGGTTGAATAGCGCGATTCAGAATTGCTGGCTTTCGCCATGCCCATCTCGGTGAAAGCGTCACTCATGATGTTGCGGCAGTGACCGGGACTGTCTAGCCAGCCTTCCACTGCAGCGGAAACCGAGGTGTGGCCAGCGGCGATATTTTCACCCACGGCTTGCCAAACGTAATCCTGATTATCCACACGCTGCTCGATACCTGCACCATCGGGGCCAGTGTGGCTAAAGTAGTCATTTGCGGCCATGTCCTGGGAGTGGCTTTCAGCCGCTGCTTCCAGCTTGCAGCTCCACACCAATGCTTCCACGGCCTCAAACCGTTGGTCGCCGCATTGTCGCGCTTGGCTGCGCGCTTCGTTAACCAGCGACAGCATTGCCTGCTGCTGATCGTTGAGTTCGCATTTGCCCTGGAGAGCAGCATTATCACTTTTGGACTCATCACTGGCCCAAGAGCTGGCTGAACCCATGAGTATGACGACCATAAGGCTGGAAAGCGCCCCGAGAGCGGGGCGCTTTGGAATGAAGTTATCCACCGAATTTTTCATTCTCGCCAAGGTTCGGGGTAGCGTCCTTTTTGAGGTTAGCTTTGGCTATTTCGTAAAGCTGGAACGTCTTACTCTCTTTGGCTTTCCAGTGCTCACCCATCTCCACTTTAATTTCTAGCAGGGCGACGTCTGGATCGTCTTTACCTTCGGGGAACCAGGCGGCGATGAATGGGTTCCAGTATTTTTCGATCAGTTCACGGTTGTCGATCAGGTTGGCTTTGCCCGATAGCGATACGTAGACGCCATCTTCCTGGTCGGAGAAACTCAAGCACACGTCGTGATCGCTTTCAGTCTCAAATACCTTTTCGGCACTGCGGCGGGTGAAGAACCACAGGGTGCCGTCGTACTCATCTTGCACCAAGTGCATTGGCCGTGCGCGGGGAGTATCGTTATCCAACGTCACGAGCATGCCAACTTTGATATCTTTGATCATCTTCCAGATCTTTTGCTTATGTTCCGGGCTGGACATAGCTTCACTCTCCTTATGATTTGGGTACCGAAAAATAGCCATAGACAATGCTTGTACAGTGTTAATGACTAGCTACAGCTTAGCTACCATTTTCGTCATCAGCAAATGCACTTTTGAATAAACCTGCATCTTGCCAGGTAACATCCAACTTGATGTGTCAGCGGTTACTGGGCAGGATCAAGATGACGCAATACGCTGCTGAATACTGTAGAAGCGCCTTTTTTAAATTACTTTTATACGCTTAGGTATTGTGATGCGTCTTAGTTACCAGGGCCCGCTGCCTGAAATGGTGGGATTTTTACTACTGCCGCAGTATTCGATGATGGCTTTCTTTGCGGCGGTAGAGCCACTGCGAATTGCCAATCGTATTGCCCATCGACCGCTGTTCGACTGGACGTTGATAAGCGCTGATGGCGGTCCGGTAACCGCGTCTAACGGTATGACCCTGATGGCAGATCAAGCGACGGCAGAAGTGCACCATCTGCCGTCGCTGGCGGTATGTAGTGGCTTTACCCCCGAAGCGCATCTTACCCGGCCGTTAATGGCCTGGCTTCATCAGTTGGATCAGGGGGGCTGCTGTTTGGGTGGGATTGATACCGGGGCATTTCTGCTCGCCGCCACCGGGTTGTTAAAGCGCGAGCGGGTGGCGCTGCACTGGGAGAGCCTGCCTGCCTTTCGTGAGCGCTTTCCAGGCATTGATACGACTGATGAGCTTTATGAGTTGGGCGAACGACGCTTCTCTTGTGCGGGTGGGGCAGCGGCGATGGATATGGCGCTGGAAGTGATTGCCCGGCGGCATGGCGCAAAGTTGGCCATTGATGTCTCTGAGCAACTGATCCATGACCGAATTCGCACCCGCAGCGATCAGCAGCGTATGGCGTTGGTGAAACGTTTGGGCACGCATAATCGGCGCGTTGTGGAGGCGGTTGCGCTCATGGAGCAGAACCTTGAGGAACCGCTCCCTCTTGACGAGATAGCCAGCCGTATAGAGGTGTCGGTGCGCCAGTTGCAGCGTTTGTTTGAGCAAGAGCTCAACGTGACTCCGCGTCAATGGTACTTGCAGCTGCGCGTTAAGCGCGCCCAGCGGCTGCTGGCTGAGACCGACTTAGCGGTGTTGGCGGTTGGCGTGGCCTGTGGGTTTAGTTCGTCGTCGAGTTTTGCGCGTGCGTTTCGAGCGCATTACGGTTACTCGCCCCGGCAGGTGCGTTCTGCCATAGTGGAAAAAGATCTTTAAAGCGCAATGCGTGTCGCTTGATGCCTGATAAGCGTCGCATAGTGTCTAGTAGTGGGAGGGCAGCCGCGCATACTAGTTAAACCCACCTAATAAAGAGGTTTAACTAAATGTCGGTCACTGCTATTTCTAACACTACCCGCTCTGCCACCACCAACGCTACCACTACCAAGACGTTGTCGTTGACAGCGGGCTTTTTACTTGCTGCGTTGGCTGCCACACCTGCCATGGCAGAGCTTGATGAGCTGCGCTTTGGGGTGCCGCCGTGGCCTGGGGTCACGGTAAAGTCTGAAGTGGCAGCCCAGCTGCTTCAGACCATGGGGTACGAGACCCGCCAGCAAGATTTAGCCGTGAGCGTGATTCTCGAAGGCTTATCGCGTAACGACCTGGAAATTTATCTAGGTGGCTGGTATCCCGTACAGACCGATATGGTCGAGCCCTTGGTGGCTGACGGAAAAGTCGAAAAAGTGGTTTCCAATATCAGTGGGGCCAATTCCGGGTTAGTGGTTCCCCAGTATGTTTACGATGCCGGCGTCACCACGGTCGCTGAATTAGCGGAGCACTATGATCGCTTCGATGGCGAAATTCAGGGTATTGAAGCGGGCACCGGCATTAACGACGCGATTCTCAACGCCATCGATAACGACCTTGCGGGCCTTGGCGATTGGCAGCTCCGCGAAAGCTCCACTTCGGCGATGCTGGCCCAGGCTGAGCAAAAAATGGCCGATGAAGAGTGGGTGACCTTTGTCGGCTGGGAGCCTCACTGGATGAACGTGAGCTTCGATTTGGCCTATTTAGCCGATAGCGATGACGCGGGCGTCGCCTCCATTGAAAGCACGGTATGGACGATTACGCCTGCCAGCCTGGCGGACGAAGCGCCTGAGGTTCATCGCTTCCTGTCGCAGTACGTGATCGATATCGAAGATCAAAACGATTGGGTGCATGAGTACAGCTACGAAGAGCGCCCGGCGGAGGAAGTGGCAAACGAGTGGATTGGCAATAACCTTGATACTGTTGCTGATTGGCTGGAGGGTGTTAAAACCCGCAATGGTGAATCCGCCATTGAGCAGGTGCGGGCCCAATACGGTTCTTAATAGTTAAGCTCGGTTCTTAATCGCAGGCTCGTATAGCCTAAGCAGCGATAACGCCAAACAGCGCCTTATTAATTAAGGCGCTGTTTTAGTTTTTGGCAAAAGTCCTGCCAAGCGGCATTCATATCGGGTAGCAGCGCGTGGGCGTGAAGCGCGGCATGTACCATGTTTGGGGCGCAGCGATAGCCTACCGAGGCACCTTCCTTACGCCAATGGGCTATGGCGGCCTCGATGGGTCGTGTCAGTGGATCTCTCTCTACGGTCAGCATTTCAATGCTTGCGGCAGGAGGGCGACGATCACGCTGAGTTGCAATGATGTCAGGACACTGTTGACGAATGCTGAGCACTTCGTCGCGTGAAAGCAGCGGTGCATCTTCTCCCAAGCATTCAAGGGAAAGCGCGCCCACGGTTGGGTAGATCAGTCCTAGTGGCGGCGCTTCACTAAGCTGATGTGCAAGGTCAATGGCCAATCGCCCGCCCGCACTGTCACCCACCAGCGCGACAGGTTGAACCGCTTCTAGCACCGCTTGGCAGTCTGCCAACATGGCGGTGTAATCTACCTCCGGTACCAGCCGATAGTTAACGCTTACTACTTCACGCTCTAACGCTTTAGCCAAGCTGGCGGCGGGGCCATGGTGGCTCTCTGTAGAACCGATGGTAAAACCGCCGCCATGGATAAACAGCACGCAGCCGGGCGTTCGCTGCTGGGGAGTAAAGCGGCGCAACCTAACACTCTTAATAGCACTATTTTTAACCCGCATACCGACTGGGTCGGGCAAGGCGAACATTCGACAAAGCTGGTCGTAGGCGCGTCGTGCTTGTGGCAATGGCAGATCCTCCATCACAGCCAGCCCTGCGCTATAGCGTTCGATAAAGTCGTCTACGTTCATTGCTACTGCACCCTTAGCGTCGAATGCCAATGGTGCGGCCGGCAAGCTCGGGCCAAACGTCTTTATTGTCTTGAGGTAGTTCCGCCACGCGACTCGCAATCGGTTCTGGAAACGGGGCGGGACGCCCAGACGCTTGCTCCATACCCATCAGCATCTGTTCGCTGGTCGCTAGCAGGTTGCTTTCGTCATCGAACATGGCGAAAAACACGTGCAGGCGCTTTGTGTCGCTATCCAGTAGCGTCAGGTTCACATTGAGCGCTTGGCCTTGGTGCGCCTCGCGGCGGTAGCAGAGATGGGTTTCCAGGGTATAGATCGTGTAGCCGTAGTGTTCAC
This sequence comes from Halomonas alkaliantarctica, assembly GCF_029854215.1. Lineage (NCBI taxonomy): Bacteria > Pseudomonadati > Pseudomonadota > Gammaproteobacteria > Oceanospirillales > Halomonadaceae > Vreelandella > Vreelandella neptunia. The sequence continues at coordinate 1,466,164 of NZ_CP122961.1, forward strand.
GGCCCGCTTCATCTAAGCCTATCTGGTCAATCAGCGCTTCGCAGGCTTGGGAAAAGACGCGGGCATACTCCGCGTCGTTCATGTGCCCGTTGTAGTCGACCCACTCCGGGGCGACCTGGGTTTCATGGATGATCATTAAATGCGTCCCTTTAGGCCTTCGGCTTCCGGCCAGTATTTTTGCACTACTTCCAGCAGCTCGACTAAAAAGTCATCCCGGCGACGGTCCAACGTGGCCACTGAACGGCCCGCGGCCTGATGCTCACAGCCTTCGACCACTTTGTCGATTAGTTCGTCGGTGAGTTCTGGGGCTTCCAGTTTGGTCCAGGGCAGTTTAAGCGCTGGGCCGAACTGCTCAAGCATATGGCGCATGCCTGGCTCGCCGCCCGCTAGGTGGAAGGTTAAGAACGTGCCCATCAGTGGCCAGCGAAGTCCACAGCCGTAAACCACCGCCGCGTCGATCTCTTCAGTGGTCGCCACGCCATCGTTGACCAGATGCAGGGCTTCCCGCCACAGGGCTTCCATTAAGCGGTCGGCGATGTGGCCTTCAATTTCACGGCGAACCACCAGTGGACGCATGGCGAGCGACTGATACAGCCCTTGGGCGCTGGCGATCTGTGCGGGCTGGGTTGCCTCACCGCCAACAATCTCTACCAAGGGCAGTAAATACACCGGGTTGAAGGGGTGAGCGACGACCACTCGCCCAGGCGCTTGTTGGCACTGCTGCTGCAGGTCGGTGGGCTTAAAGCCCGAGGTAGACGAGCCAATGATGACGTCCGATGCGGCAGCGGCGTCAATGGCAGCCAAGATCTCTTGTTTCAGTTCGAGGCGCTCAGGAACGTTTTCCTGAATCAGGTCAGCGCCATCCACGGCTTTTTCAATCGTATCTGTAAAGGTTAACCGCTCTGGGCTAGCATCGGGCGCTAAGCCTAGCTGGGTTAACGAGGGCCAAGCGTTGTCGATAAACGATTGGGTGCGCGCAGGCGCGCTGGGGTCTGGGTCGAAGGCGACGACGTCCCAGCCTTGGGCGAGGGCGCGGGCAATCCAACCGTTGCCGATGACGCCGGTACCGATAACGGCTAAGCGGCTCATTTGTCACCTCCTACTGTGTTACCCACAGTACGTCCGGTCACCGGGTCGCGTAGTTTGAGATGGGCGCGGGTTTCTGCAGGCGTCATTACTCGGGCGCCGAGGTTCTCAATAATGGTTGACGCTTTTTCGACCAGTTGGCCGTTGTTAGCCAGCACACCTTTCTCTAAAAACAGGTTATCTTCCAACCCGACCCGAGCGTGGCCACCTAACAGCACCGCTTGGGCGACCATGGGCATCTGATGGCGGCCAATCCCGAAGGCGGCCCAGTTAGCGTTGGCAGGTAATTTGTTGCGCATGGCCAGCATGGTTTCGGTGTCGGCTTCGGCGCCCCAGGGGATGCCCAGGCAGAGCTGAAAGAGCGGGTCGCCGTCGATCAAGCCCTCTTGCTGAAGCTGGCGGGCAAACCAGACATGGCCTAAATCAAAGCACTCCAATTCTGGCTTAACGCCTGCGGCCTGAACTAGGCGGGCGTGTTCGCGCAGCCAATCTGCAGGGTTTACGTACACCATGTCGCCAAAATTAAGGCTACCGCAATCCAGTGTGCACAGCTCGGGGAGCAGCTCGCCTACCGGCGCATGGCGTTCGGCGGGTGTTTGGATATCGGTGCCTGGGCCGCCGCGAGTGGGGTCGGTGGTATCTGGTATCCAGTCGCCGCCGCCGCCAGCGGTGATGTTCATCACGATATCCACATCGGCTTCGCGAACGCGCTCCATCACTTCGCGGAATTGGTCGGTCGAGTGGCTGATGCCGCCGGTTTCCGGGTCGCGAACATGGATATGCGCGATGCTGGCTCCGGCACGCGCCGCTTCAATACATGACGCGGCGATAGCCTTGGGCGTAACAGGCACATTGGGATTTTTGGCGGTGGTATCACCTGCGCCAGTGACGGCACAGGTGAGGATGACATTGCGGTTCATGGCGTGCTCTCTAGTCAGCAGTTTATTCGCTTACTAGTGTGTCGCGATGGGCAGACATTAGTTGTCATAAAGCGACATTCGCCATACACAAAATGCAGTTTTTGATCTCGGCTAATTAATACCCGGTCATTTCCAGGTAGCCCACTCCAAGCGAGTCGCCGCTGGTGCGGTCATTGACCACCACTTCGCCCTCCCAGTAAGGCACGCTGGTGGTCATCCAGCGGTTGGCGTGGGGCGCTTCGATGTTGATGTCGATCCCTACTGATGGTATTTCCAGCCGCCAACGGGTGGGTATATCGCGTCCGGCGACAACTGACGATTCCAACGGCGTCAGCGTAATATCATCTGTTGCTAAGGGTGTGGCGTCGCCTTGGGGGGTAATCCAGGTGCCGGAACGGTAGTCTGCGCCGCGTTCTATGTCTGCGCTGCCACCACTGCCATCACCAGCACCGCGTAGCTGAAACGCCATCAGCTTGTGGCCATCATCAAGGTGGATCGAGAACCAGTCCCAGCCGGATTGGCGGGCATCAAGCAGTTGGCTGCTCCACTCACGATCCAGCCAGCCGCGCCCGCTGACTGTTTTGGTCTCGCCGTTGAGGGTGACGTCGCCATTTATCCGCCAGAAGGGCTGGCTGTAGTACATTGAGCCCTGGCCATTAGCGGCTTTCTGACTAAAGCCCTCTTCTCCGTGCAGTACCAGCGGCCCTTCAGCGGTCAGTTCTAAGCGGTAGCCAAAACGCGATTCACCTTCGTCGCTGTAGGCAGTGAGCGTTAGATGGTTGAAATCGGTGCTGGCGACTTCTTCGTTCTCTTTAAGCTGCCAATCATCCAGCCAGGCATGAAAAGGGCTAGCCACAACGCCTGCTTGGTTGTTTTGGGGAGTACTTAACTGAGCCTGTGAATGGCTGCGTCCGAAACGTTCAGCCACTTGGTGTCGCTTGCCATGGGAGATCGCCATATGCGCCATCCAGAGTTGATCAGCCGCCCAAGGCGTAGGCGCAGGGCGTTCGCTGGGTGGCATCAGCGCTTGGCGAAAGAGCGTCCACTGCAGGCCGAGGGATTCACCCGCGGCATCTTTCAAATTAGCAGTGAGATACCACCATTCGATGCGGTAGTCCGGATGGGCGGCGTGCTCTTGTGGAAAAATGAGCGGCTGATTAGGCCGGGCATGTTCAAAACCATCTACGTCTTCTGCTAAACCGGCAAAGCCTGAACTACTGGTAGGCGCTGGATCTTCGCCGCTACAGCCATAAAGCATCAGCGTCACAGTGGCGATTAGCAGAAGACGCACGTTGCGCAGCCGCAATAAGCTCATTGATTAGCCTCTTCTGCCAGTAAGGCCCGCGGTGAGGCGCGCCAGAAACGCAGTGTGGGCAGGCCCGCTGCCAATAGTGCCACAGCGACGGCGGTGGCCAGGGTAATGGCCATTTCCCAGGGAAACAGATAGAGCGGCAGTCGCCAGCCGAAGGCGGCTACATTGATAATGGCCACTAATCCCCAGGTAATCGCGATACCCAGTGGAAGGGCCAGCAGGCCGGTGATTAATGCAGCACCCCCCAGTTGCGCCAGATTTAAGCGTGCCAGCTGTGCTCGAGGAACCCCCAGCGCCCATAGCGGTGCTAATTGTTGGCGTCGGCTGCGCGCCTGGGCCAGAAGGCTGGCGAACAGCGCGAGAGCCGCTACCGCGAGGGTGAGTACATTCAGTGCTCGGGTAATGGTAAAGGTGCGCTCGAAAATCTCGGTGGCGATACGCTTGATCTCGGCTTGATCGCTCAGCGCATCGCTGCCGAGGTCAAAGCGTTCGCGCAGAGCAGCACGCAGAGCATCAATATTGGCGTCATCATTCAACACTAACCCCATGGAACGCGGCGGCGCATTAAAACGTGCGGCAAGCTGGGGTGATGCCATCAGCACCTGCCCGCTGGGGTTGCCGTAGTCAGGATAAATAGCGGCGATGGTTAGCGTTTCATTAGCGCCCGGCGCGCTCAGGGTTAGACGGTCGCCGGGGAAAAGGTTCTCTACGGTGGCGAGTTGCTCGTTAACGAAAATCGCGCCATCGTCAAAGGCTGCCCAGGCGGTTGCGCGGTCTTGTTGGGTCGCCAGCAATGGCCAGTGCGGGGTTAATGATTTGCCTGGGGTGATGCCGTAAAGCTCGATAGGTGTGCCTAAAGAGCGACTACCCTCTGGCGTAGTGGCGGCTTGTAAGGTGGCATCACTGCGCCGAGTGAGCAGACGCTCGAAGACCTCCGGGCGGTCAGCCAGCCAAGCATCAATATCCGCATATTGTTCGGTGGGGGCATTCAAATAAAGCGGGGCCACTAGGCGCTGATCAAGCCAGTCTAAAAACGTGACGCGAAAGCCGCCGACCATGCTACCGACCCCCAGATTGGTCGCTAGGGCGATGAGGAGTGCCATCATGGCCAGTGACAGCCTGGGTAGCTGAAGCTGCATATCCGCCATTGCCCAGTGAATAAGCGGGCGACGCCGGGCAAGGTGTGTCAGCGCTTTCAGTACCAGCGCTAAAAGGGGCGGTAGCCACAGGGCGCTGGCCAGCAGCAGCGCTGCAATCACCCCAAAACCTGCCACTAAGCCATCGCCAGGGGGCTGAAAACGTAACCAGGCATACAGCGCTAGCGCCATACTCAAGGCGATCGCACCACCGATGCTCATCAGCGTTAATTGCCGACGGTAACCACTACGCCAGGGCTGCATCTGGCCTAATTCCAGCATGTTTAAGCGGGAAGCGCGCCATAACACGCCGCTGCCTGCCAGCAGTAGCCCACCAAGACTAACTGCCAGCCCACCAACCCAGTATTGCCAGGGTAGGTTGAGCTCTTGTCCGACACCTGCACCATATAGTGAGCCCAGGGTGGCAGCGACATCGGGCAGTAACAAACGTGCCAGCCATACACCGCTGGCTATACCGGCTAGCGCTCCGAAAAGGCCGAGCAGAATTAGCTCTAAGCTGAGCGCTAGAACAATACTGCGCCCTGATACACCTAGCACCCGCAGGGTGCGCAGCATGCCCAGGCGTTGCTCTAAAGCCAGGCCTAGCGCTGCCTGAACAATGAAGAGCCCTACGACCCAGGCAAGTAGCCCTAACGCGGTAAGGTTTAGGTGAAAGCTTTCAGTCAGTTGACCGGGAGAGGCGAGCGTGGTGGCGCGGGTGAGTGTTAATCCGGCGGGCGCTTCTGATAGTGCTACCGGTGCGGCCACGATGCGGGTAATCTCGTCACCGCTTTCAAGTAACCGTGATGCGGCGGCAATATCCATGATCAGCGTGTCCGGCGGTAGCGCTGGGGCTAAAACGAGCGGCGGAAGTGCCTTCCCGTCTTCCAGGGGCGGGGTGGCACCCGAGGCATTCTCGCGCTCTATTCCCAGGGCTGCCAAGGCGTCAGGCGCTACGCGTGTTTGCCACGGGGGAATTAAAAAGTCGCGTAGCGAAGTAGACGTGTTGGCTTGAGCCAGCGCGTTATCGCTGGAAAGGGTAAGGGGGTCAATACCGATCAGGGCTAGTCGCGTGCCATCTTGAGTAACGACTTCACCCTCTAGCATGGGCGAAACGGGCAAGCCTGCTTGGCGCAGGGCGTGATACTCGGCACGACTGAATGGCGTGCCATCGCGCCGCTCAAGTTGATCCATTTGGGTGTCAAACATTGCATCGGCGCGGTCATAGCTGTCTCGCGCGGTGGCATTGATCGCTTGGATCCCACTCCATAGGGCACTGGCCACCCATAGGCCGAGTAGCAGCATGATCAGTTGGCTGGGATGGCGCCGATAGTGGCTAAGTAAGGTGGCTAGAACCCGTGTCATGGTGCCGCGTCTAGTAGACGACCGTGGCGCAGGCGTAGGCAGCGATCAAGCGGCGCCGCCACTTGCAGGCTGTGGGTGACGATGAGTAGGGCGCAATGCGTTTCCCGAACCAGGCTCAATAGCAGCTCAAGCACTTCGCCTGCGGTGGTTTCATCCAAATTGCCCGTGGGTTCATCGGCAAGCAGCAGTGGCGGGCGAGGTGCCAGAGCACGACCAATGGCTAAGCGCTGCTGCTGCCCGCCAGAGAGCTGCTCCGGGTAACGTTTTTCCATGCCCGTCAGGCCGAGCCGCTTAATTAAGTAGCCTGCCCAATCAGCGTCGTCGCGGTTGGCTAGCCGCGCCTGCAAGCGCAAGTTGTCGATAACCGTTAAGCTGGGTACTAAATGGAACTGCTGAAAGACTAAACCCAATTGCTCGCGGCGAAGTCTGGCGCGGGTGGGCTCGGGTAAAGAGGCGACGTTCTGCCCTTTGAGGGTAATTACCCCATGGTCGGGTAGATCTAAGCCGGCGGCAAGGTGAAGTAGAGTGGATTTGCCGCTCCCAGATTCGCCCATTAGCCCTAGACTTTGCCCGGCGGCCAAGCGTAGGGATACATCTTCGAGCACCTTCAACGGGCCTTGTGGCGTCGCGTAGGTTTTATGTACCTGGTTAAGTTCCAGCATGGCGGCTCTTGTTGTCAACTGAGAGGCTAAACAATAGACATAGGCTAGTCGATGCTAGTAGTTGCTCCCGGCGCGCCGCGTTCACCATACACCGCTATCCCGCCCCTACCCGTGCGTTTAATGAAATACATGCTCTTATCCGCGGCATCAATAAGCTCACCCGCATCACCGAATCCGCCATCATCTAAGCAGGCAATACCAATCGAGACAGACACATGGATAGGGTGTTGACCGTCATAAGCCATGGGCGTTTTTTCTAACCGCTCGGCAATTCGTTTAGCGAATACTTGGGCTGCCTGCGCATCTTCATCCGGCAAAATGACCAGAAACTCTTCGCCGCCCCAGCGGCCTGCAAGGTCACCATCACGAATGAGCGCCTGTAGCGTTTTACCGAATTTTTGTAGCACACGGTCGCCCATCTGGTGCCCGTATTGATCGTTTAACTTCTTAAAGTGGTCAAGGTCAATAAATACCGCGGACATGGTGCGAGATTGTTGCTGGCACAAAATGAAGCGTTTATGCATCTGGTCTTCAAGCCACGATCGGTTGGCAAGACCGGTAAGCATGTCTGTTCGTGAGCGCTCTTCTAACTCATCTTGCCGCTGGCGCAGGGAGGCGATTTCCGCTTGGTGAGTATCAAGGCGCGCTTTGAGCTGAAGATTTTGTTGAAACAGCAGTTGCTGGGCTTCAGCAAGCAGCGATTCGTTATCTTGCAAAGGGGGAGCCGTCATCTGCAGCATGTCCGTTAGCGCTGGTATCTGTTCCTGAATATTCTCTAACAAATGCCGTAACGAGATCACGTGGGCACCCTGATAGGTTTCAAATTCTCGTACCACGGCGACGAGTGATTTCGCTGGGTGAGACGAGAGCAAGCCATCGGCGATGGGGCCTGATAGCTGAATGCATAGCCTATCGGGGGCGGTAATATCGTAGTCGCCGTGACTATCACAGATACGCTGAGCAAGCGGTGCAGGAACCCCCCATTTAGCAGCAAGCCACGCGCCTACCTGAGAATGATCGCAGCCAAAAAGCCGCTGTTCGGATACCGATAACTGCCGATGAGATAATACCGCTTCAGCATATAAATCATTGCTTTCTTTCGGGTATATCCCACGTAATGCCATGATGCCAATGTCTTGAAGTAACGCTGCCGTAAACAAAGGTCCCGCCATATCGGGGCAGAGGTGGATGGCAAGGTGCCGTGCTGCTAACGAGGCAATGATGGAGCGCATCCATACCCGCTGGTAATGGACGTCAATTCCCCTGTTTTGAAGCAGGCTGAAGCTCATCACCACTGCCAACGTGGTGTCCAGCCCCAGACGAGCTGTCGCCTCATGACACGCATGCACCTTTATATGGCTACGCGAGAAAAAAGCGCTGTTGGCAAGGGTAATAATGCGCATGGTTAAGGCAGGATCACGCTCGATAGCATTCGCATAGTCACTAACCGACGGATGCTCGGTACGTGCCATTTTCAAGACATTGACAGCAACAGCGGGCAGGGTGGGTAAGTCTGGGCACTTGAGTAGATCAGCTACCAAAAATGACGGTAATTCAGTTTTTAAAACCAGCTCTTTCGAATTATCCCTTTCCTGGATAGCCTGCATTACTCTCTCCTTACTCGTATTGGCTTGCAGCCGCCCTCAGCTGTCCATGGCAATTGCCGTATTGGGCAGTGGTCGTGGTATTCGATCGTTTGTATTAAACCATCTTAGGCGATTAGCTTGCGAAATACTTACCTATAAATGCAGTTGTTTTTACAGAGTAATGTTCAAAAAATACGCTAAACCGGTTTGTTATGTAAAATATTTCTTACACGCATTAATAAATGGGCCATAGGGTATAAGGCATGGTGTTCGACTAAAGAGTAATATCCTGGGCTTTTTTTATTCTCAATCAACTACCATACTAGTCATATCAGTGATGGTCACTAACCACCACGGGCTTCTTTATTAGGATTAAGTGCAATGCACACGACATTACAAACGCTATGGCAGGAAACACACGATGGAGAATCAGTACGCCAACGGCTATTTCACGTGCTGCGGCAGTCGATTATCCAGATGGTGCTGGCGCCAGGTCAGGCGTTATCGGAAAAGGAGCTTGCCGATACCTTTTCGGTGAGCCGTCAGCCGGTGCGGGAAGCTTTCATAAGGCTCTCCGAGGCTGGGCTGGTGGAGGTAAAGCCTCAGCGCGGCACCTATGTCGTCAAGATATCCCAGCAGGCGGTGCTTGAGGCGCGCTTTGTCCGTGAGGCGGTTGAGGTTGCTGTTGTAAGGCTGGCGGCTGATAAAGGCCTTGATCCAGCCGTGCTGACAGATTTGCATGATTTGTTAGCGCGGCAGGGTCGCTGTATTGAGCCTAATGATAACGATCGCTTTTACCGCCTTGATGAAGCCTTCCACCGCACGCTTTCACTGGGGGTAGAGCAGCACGCCGCCTGGAAAGTCATTGAAGAAGTCCGTGCTCAACTTGACCGGGTACGCTATCTCAGTGTGCCCCATAGCACCCCGCTTGAACGGCTGGTGAGTCAGCATGCCAGCATCGTTGCTGCCATTGAGGCGCGAGACACCCAGCAAGCTGAAGAAGCGATGTCGCTGCATTTGCGTGAAATTTTGGTCTCTATGCCCGACTTGGTTCGTCGTTTCCCTGCGATGTTTGAAGGAAAAGCAGTATTTGAAGGGCAAACAACGTTCGAAGAACCAGAAAACCCAGCTCTGGGGAAGGAGGCGCTCCAATGAAAATTGAGCAGGCTTATACCATTGTAACCTCGCCGGGGCGCAATTTTGTGACACTGAAGATTGTGACCGATCAGGGTGAGTACGGCATTGGCGATGCAACGCTCAATGGGCGTGAAATGGCCGTAGTGGCCTACCTGGAGGAGCATGTGATCCCGACGTTAATCGGGCGCGACCCCCAGCGCATCGAAGATATCTGGCACTACCTATACCGCGGCGCTTACTGGCGGCGTGGGCCTGTCACCATGAGCGCGATTGCCGCCGTAGACATGGCACTTTGGGACATCAAAGCGAAACTTGCTGGCATGCCGCTGTACCAATTGTTAGGTGGTAAGAGCCGTGACCGAGTGATGGTGTATGGCCACGCAACGGGTCGCGATATTGAAACGTGCCTGGAAGAGGTCGCCCGTCATGTGGAGGAGGGCTATAAAGCCGTGCGCGTTCAGGCGGGTGTGCCAGGCATTGCCAGTATTTATGGCGTCGCCAAAAAAGATGGCGAGCCGTATGAGCCAGCTGATGCCGAGCTGCCCGCCGAGCACGTTTGGAGTACCAGCAAATACTTAAACCATGTGCCCAAACTGTTTGCCGCCGTGCGTGAACGCTTTGGTGATGATTTGCACGTGCTACACGATGTTCATCACCGTCTGACGCCCATTGAGGCTGCCCGTTTAGGCAAAGAAGTTGAGCCCTACCATCTATTTTGGCTCGAAGACTGCGTACCGGCTGAGAATCAGGAGGCGTTTGGGCTTATTCGCCAGCACACCACCACGCCGTTGGCGGTAGGCGAAGTCTTTAACAGTCTGTATGACGCCAAAGCGCTAATTGAAAATCAGTGGATCGACTATATCCGCGCCACCTTAACCCACGCTGGTGGTATTACCCATATGCGCCGCATCGCCGATTTGGCGGGGCTTTACCACGTGCGTACCGGCTTCCACGGCCCAACGGATCTTTCGCCGGTTTGCCTGGGTGCGGCGATTCACTTTGACACTTGGGTACCCAATTTCGGCATCCAGGAGTACATGCCGCATACCAGCGCTACTGACAAGGTGTTCCCCCATGATTATCGCTTTGAGGATGGTCACTTTGTCGTCGGTGAGACTCCGGGGCACGGCGTCGATATCGATGAGGATTTAGCCAAACAATACCCCTATAAGCGCGCCAGTCTGCCGGTTAACCGGTTGGAAGATGGCACTCTTTGGCACTGGTAAGGAGTTTTACGTCAATGAAAGCATTCCAGGTGAAGGCACCTCACGACTTTCAGGTAGCGGATGTTGAGACGCCCAAGGTTGCCGCTGGTGAAGCATTGGTGCGCGTGGCATTTGCCGGTATCTGCGGCTCGGATATGCATATTATCCATGGCGACAACGCCTTTGTCCGTTTTCCGCGCATCACTGGTCATGAGTTCGCCGGGGTGGTGGAGGCCGTGGGGGAATGCGTGTTTGGCGTTGCCGTCGGGGATCGCGTGTGCATTGATCCTGTTATCAGCTGTGGTGAGTGCTATCCCTGCCGTATTGGCCGTCCCAACGTGTGCAGTTCGCTTGAAGTGATCGGCGTGCATCGCGATGGCGGTTTTGAAGAGTTTGTTGCCGTACCCGCCGCTAACGTGCACCACCTACCCAAGCATATTGGTCTAGACGCTGCTGCCTTAGTTGAGCCTTACACCATCGCTGCCAACGTGCTTGATCGTATGCAGCCGCACCCGGGTGATCGACTAATGATTCTGGGCGCCGGCGTTATTGGTCTGACGATCCTGCAGATGGCCCTGGCCAAGGGGATTGAAGAGGTCATCGTCACTGACGTTATTAACGAGCGATTAGTCGCTGCAAAACAGCTTGGGGCAACACAGGTATTTAATAGCCGCGAGCAGAATGTGGAAAAACAGGTGCTGGCCTTAACCCAGGGGGAAGGCGTACCGCTGATTGCTGATGCCGCCTGCGTGCCAGCGCTGTTACCACAAATGCTGCGTTTAGCGTCGCCAGCAGGGCGCATTGGTCTACTGGGCTTTAGCGTTCAGCCCAGCGAGCTAGTGCAGTTAGAGGTGATTAAGAAAGAGCTGACCCTGGTCGGGTCGCGACTCAACAACCGTAAGTTTCCGGAGGTGCTAAAGCTAATGGCAAATGGGCAGTTAGATCCGTTGGCGTTAGTCAGCCATCGGTTGCCGCTAAGCGATATGCCCAGCGCCATCGACATGCTTGATCACCGACCAGAAGAGGCCCGCAAGGTGCTGATTCAAATCAGTGCTTAAGAAGGCTAAACCAACCCACGCCAACCCATGCGCAATTAATGGCTGCAATTAACAATTAACAACTTCCGGATGCAGGAGAAAGACAATGATTAAACGATTTATCGCCAGCGCTGTTCTTGGGGCTGCCATGCTAGGTAGTCACTCACTAATGGCGGCCGATTTTACTCTGCGTTTTGGCCATTTAGCCAATGAGCAGAACATTTGGCACCAGGCTGCAGAGAAATTCAAAGAGGAGGTCGAAGCAAACTCTGACGGAAAGATCGAGGTACGCCTCTACCCCAGTGAGCAGCTTGGCAATGAAATGGACGTGATCAACAGTATCCAGTTAGGTACGGCAGATATGACGATCACCGGTGAAAGCTTACAGAACTGGGCGCCGAAAGCAGCGATGATGGCCGTACCTTACGCCTTTCGTGATTCCGAACATCTCCATGCAGTCGTGAATGGTGATATTGGTGCAGAGATTGAAGCGCAAATCACTGAACGCACTAATCTGGTGCCCCTGGCATGGTTTGAGCGTGGTCCCCGTGAGCTGACTTCCAATCGTCCTATCCGTACGCCTGATGAGCTGGATGGGCTGCGTCTTCGCGTGCCCAATGTGCCGCTTTTCGTTGATACATGGCAGGCCCTGGGGGCACGTCCAACCCCAATGGCGTTTAGCGAAGTGTTTACCGCGCTTCAGCAAAATACTCTGGAAGGTCAGGAGAACCCGCTTAGCCTGATAGAAAGCGCCAGCTTCAATGAGGTGCAGGACTACGTCAACATGACCGGCCATGTGCGCAGCTGGATCTATGTGGTGATTGGCCGTAATCAGTTGGAAAGTATGCCTGACGAACTTCAGCAGGTGGTGCGAGATGCCGCTCAAACAATGCAAGAGTATCAGGCCGAGCTTTTCGTTGATGACCAAGCACGTCTTGAGCAAGCGCTTCAGGAACGTGGTATGGAATTTGTGGAAGTTGACGTCGATGCGTTCGCAGAGAAAGCTCGCCCCGCCGTGCTCGAGGCTTTAACCGATGAGCAGCGCGAGCTCTTTGATGCTATCCAAGACTTGTAAGTTCTTGGAAGCGAATTTTGAGTGAATGGCTGATGACATTGGGCTGGCGAAATGCTGGCCCAATCTCTGCTGCAATAGCGGCTTGCCCATGAGGATACGGTTATGAGCTCGGATCAAAAAACGCTTGAAAAGGAAGCGTTAGAGAGTCTGGCTTCAATGTCGGCGGTGCCAAAAATAGAAGGCCCCATCGGGCGCATGATTGGCTGGGTGGATAAGTGCTTTCTAACCTTGGCCGTGGTAGCGCTGGTGGCGATTGCCGCGACGGTCCTGCTGCAAATTTGTTCGCGGCTTTTCTTGCCGTTTTCGATAGCCTGGACGGAAGAACTCTCGCGTTATCTATTTATTTATATGGTAGCGCTCTCCGTTGGAGTGGTGTTGCGTCAGAACCGCAACATCAGCGTTGAGCTTTTCCATCACCTGCTGGGGCCGCGCGTACAGGCGGCGGTTCAAGCGTTGCTTTGTGCGCTAATTGGCTTATTTGCCTTTTTGGTGCTGCCTTATGCTTGGCAGTATGCGCAAAACGGCACTTGGCAAACCTCGCCAACGCTGCATGTTCCCATGCTGTATATCTTTTTCTCAACGGTAGTCACCTTTGCGCTTATTCTGGTTTACAGCTTGCTGGGGTGTCTTGAGGGAATTATCGCAATGTGTCGCTCCTCTGCCTCCCTTCAGGAGTCGTAAGCATGGAAGTTATTATCCTGTTTGGCGTTTTTTTAATACTGCTCACGGTGGGTATGCCCATTGCGTTCGCATTGGGGTTAGCCTCGCTCTCTTATCTTCTGCTTGAAGGCATTTCATTAACCATCGTGCCGCAGCGCATGTATGCCGGTATCGACACCTTTGTGCTGCTATGTATTCCCGGCTTTGTGTTGGCCGGCAATTTAATGAACGTAGGCAATATCACTGATCATATTGTGCGTTTCTCAAACGCTCTGTTAGGCCACATTCGCGGCGGTCTTGGCTTGGCCAATGTGGCAGGATCGATGATTTTCGGTGGTATCTCCGGCACGGCCGTTGCTGATTCAGCCAGCATCGGTTCGGTGATGATTCCGGGGATGGCGCGCTCGGGTTATGACAAGCCGTTTGCCGCGGCGGTCACCGCTGCCTCGTCGACTGTTGGGCCAATTATACCGCCCAGCGTGCCGATGATTATCGCCGGTTCGCTTAGCGGTATTTCGGTTGGGCGTATGTTTCTGGCCGGCGCAGTCCCGGGGCTACTAATGGGCCTCGCCATGATGATTACGGTGTATATTCTGGCCGTTAGGCGTGGTTATCCCAAAGAGCAGCGGGTACCTTTTTTTCAGTTGCTTCGCGAAGCCAAAACGGCCTTCTGGGCACTGCTGATGACCGTGATTATTCTCTACGGCATTATTGGCGGGTTCTTTACCCCCACCGAAGCGTCTATTGTGGCTTGTCTCTATGCCTTGGTTGTCGGCATGTATGTGTATAAAGGCCTGTCGTGGAAAAAACTCCCGGCGATTTTGTCAGACACTGTATTAACCTCTTCAGCACTGCTGCTGATGGTAGGGTTAGCCAACCTGTTTGGCTGGATACTCACCAGCGAACAAATTCCCCAGATGATCGCTGCGCTTATTCTCTCCATCAGCGATAACCCGCTAATTGTTTTACTTATTCTTAACCTGATTCTGCTATTTGTCGGCGCTTTTATGGAAACTATCGCCGCGCTGATTATTCTTTTCCCCGCCTTGGTGGGAGTGGCGACTGGCGTGGGTGTCGATCCGGTTCACTTTGCGGTCATCGCGGTGTTGAACCTGATGATTGGGCTGACAACACCACCGGTGGGGGTGTGCCTATTCGTAGTGGCAGGGATAGGCAAACTACCCATGTTGACGGTGGCTAAAGCCATCGTGCCTTTTTTGCTGTGCAACTTGGCGGTGCTGTTGTTGGTGACCTATGTCCCCGCGATTTCGCTTTGGCTGCCTAACTTGCTAATGGGAGAGTAATTAATGATAGCTCCACAGTGTATTGAAGCAATGCCAAAAAGCGGTCGGATCGGGGTTGTCCATCTGGGATTAGGCGCTTTTCACCGCGCTCACCAAGCGGTCTATTTAGAGCGATATCGCCAACGCAGTGGCGATGGTGAGTGGGGCGTCTGCAGCGCGAATTTACGCTCTAGCGTTGGCTTAGTCGACGGCTTAAGAGCGGCTGGGCATCGTTACCATGTAGCGGAGTACGCCGATCGCGAAAGCATAACGCTACGTGAAATTGGTGTTATTGAGGAGACGCTATTCTCGGGGCGTGATGGTGCTGGTAATTGGAGCCGAGATCGAGAGGCATTACTGAAACGAATGGCGTCTGAGGATACCCATATCGTTACGTTAACAGTTACCGAGAAGGGTTACTTTTTAAACCCTGCCAGCGGCGAGTTAAGAGACGATCATACGATGATTATCGGCGATATTGCATCGCCCCAACAGCCGCGTACCGCCCCAGGGCTATTGGTGGAAGCGTTAGCACGGCGGCGCGAGGCTGGCATTGCCCCCTTTACCGTGCTCTCTTGCGACAATATGCCGGAAAACGGTAAGCGAACACGTCAAGCGGTGGTGCAACTGGCCGAGCATCAAAATGCAGAATTGGCCAGTTGGATCTCCAGTAAGGTGGCTTTCCCCAGTAGTATGGTTGACCGCATTGTGCCTGCGATGACCGACGCCGACTTTGAGCGCTTGGCGGCGCTGGGCGTTACCGATCCAAACGCCGTGGTATGCGAAGCGTTCACGCAGTGGGTGGTCGAAGATAATTTCCCAATGGGGCGACCCGACTGGGAAGCCGAGGGCGTTGAGATGGTTGCCGATGTGGCGCCATTTGAAACCATGAAACTGCGTATGCTCAATGGCAGCCACTCCTTGCTTGCCTATCTTGGCGCTCTTGCCGGTATCGAAACGGTTTTTGAAGGTGTCAATCACGACGAACTTCGTGAGCTATTGCGCCGCTATATGCTTGAAGAGGCGGCTCCTACACTTGAGATGCCCGAGGGAATCGATTTAGACGCTTATGCTGACTCGCTGCTGGCACGCTTTGCCAATGACAGCTTGCGCCATCGCCTGCAGCAAATCGCGATGGATGGCAGCCAAAAACTCCCGCAACGCTGGCTTTCTGGTGCGCTGGAACGCAGCGCCGCTGGTCAATCATCGCCCTGTGTGGCGTTGGGGATGGCGGCTTGGATTCGCTATACCGCTGGTCAAGACCTACAAGGCAATAGTTACCCTGTGGATGATCCGCTAGCCAAGCGCTTTGCAGAATTAAACCAAGTGTATGGTAGCGATCCCAGCGCGCTAGTAGCGGCCTATATAGCCATGGCCGATGTGGTGCCGAGTGAACTGGCAGCGGATAAGAAATTTGTCCAGGACGTGCTGGCCGCGTATCAGACGTTGACCCAAGACGGATTGGATGGGGCGCTTGCTGCGCTTGAGCGCCACTAATAAAAGGAGATCACCATGGAGCATACCTGGCGCTGGTTCGGCCCTAATGATGCTATTCGCCTGGAAGAAATTCGCCAGACAGGCGCCACCGGTATCGTCACGGCCCTGCATGAGGTGCCTAATGATCAGGTTTGGCCGGTTGAGGCGATCCGTGAGCGCCAGCAGATGATCGAAGCGGCTGGTCTAAAATGGTCGGTGGTGGAAAGTGTGCCGGTACATGAGTCGATCAAAAAAGGTTTGCCCGAACGGGATTCGCTGATTGCCACCTACTGCCAGACACTGCGCAACCTAGCGGCCTGCGGTATCGACACCGTTTGCTACAACTTTATGCCGGTGCTGGACTGGACGCGTACTGATCTGACCTACGAGCTGCCTGATGGCGCCTTGGCGCTGCGCTTTGATCAGGTGGCGTTTGCCGCCTTTGATCTTTATCTGCTTCAGCGGCCAGAGGCTGAGAAAGAGTACAGCGCCGAGGAGAAGGCCCAGGCGTGCCGCTATCTGGACGCGTTAGATAGCGCAGAACGCGACAAATTAGTCAATACGCTGATTGCTGGGCTACCGGGTGCCGAAGAGCACTACACTCTTGAGCAGTTTCGCGCTGTATTGGCAGAGTACGCTGATATTGATGCCGCTCGGCTGCGAGAAAACCTTGGCTACTTTCTGCAGGCGGTGATTCCGGTGGCGGAAGAAGTGGGCATCCGTATGGCCATCCACCCGGATGATCCTCCGCGACCGCTACTGGGTCTGCCCCGGGTTGTCTCGACGCGCGAGGATGCTCAGTGGATTGTTAATCGCGTATCCAGCCCAGCCAATGGATTAACGCTTTGCACGGGCTCTTACGGTGTTCGTGAAGACAATGATTTGGTGGCTATGACTCGCCACTTTGCCCCGCATATTCACTTTATTCATTTGCGCGCCACCCAGCGTGAAGCGGATGTGCTCTCGTTTCACGAGGCGCCTCACTTGGCAGGTGATGTGGACATGGTAGGTGTTATTAAAGTGCTGGTTGAAGAGGAGCGGAGACGCCAAAGAGAGGGAGGGGCACGTTTACCGCTGCGCCCTGATCACGGCCACCAGCTTCTTGATGATCAACAGCGCAATACGGCACCTGGCTATCCGCTTTACGGCCGTATGCGCGGACTTGCCGAACTACGCGGTGTGGAGCTTGCGGTGCGGCAGCTCACTGCTCGATAACCATTACCCTTCAACCTACATTACTCCTCAATATAGAAAAGCCCCGCTGATTAAGGCATCAGCAGGGCTTTTTTTGGCGCTAGTGGCTAACGATTAGCGAGCAGTCGAGGTCGATTCAGCGCCGGTGAGCGTCGGTTCGGGTACTTGCTCCATGCGCTGGCGCTCTTGATCGAGAATCGCCAGTGCCTGGGCAGACGTCACGCGTGAGGCAGGCGTTACTAGACTAACAACCACACCCGCTACCAGGGCTACTAATACGGCAGGAATGCTTGGGTTGCCCCAGAAGGCGGTCCAATCGCTATTGGCGATAATGGTTAATGAGGTCACCGATGCGCAAATTAGCGTCGCAATAGCGCCCTGCCAGTTGTAGCGGGGCCAGAAGCGGCCCAGCATGGCGCTCACAAACAGGCCTGAAAGAATCGTCGAGATCATACGGGTGATGTAAGTGATGACATTATCCGAGGCCAGCGCGAACAGCAGCGCCAGGCCAATGGTTGCCACTAGTGCAATACGCGAGAAGCGCACTACATTTCGCGCTGAGGGCGTGTGGCCCGTGGCCAGCACATACAGATCGCGAATCAGCGTGGAAACCCCGGCAATGGCATCGGAACTGGCGCTCGACATCGTGGCGGAGAGGCCCGCGACTAATAGCAATAATCCCAACCCAAGTGGCATGATCTCAGTGGCCAGAAAGGGGAAGGCGTAGTTGCTATTATCGAGCCCAGGATTAAGAGCATGGGTGGCCATACCAATAATGGCGGGAATGATCGAGAAGCCGAGATAGAGAACGCCGGTGATTAAGAATGAACGGCGTACCGAACCAACCGATGCACCAGAGTAAATCCGTTGTCGGAAAGAAGGTGTTGCAAGTACGCCAATGGCAATAACCGCTGCCAATGATAGCGCTGGTAACGCGCCAATTTGACCAATACCTAGAAAGCTAGTGGCGCCCGCATCCATGCCTGCGGTAAGGCCAGAGAAGCCGCCAACTTCCACTAGCGCCAGGATCGCCATCAAAATAAAGCCTGCGAACAGCACGACCGCTTGAATGGTGTCGGTCCAGATGACTGCAAAATATCCCCCCACCACGCAGTAAATGCCGAAGCCTAACGCTACCAGAATGCGCGCAGTGGTTAGATCAATGCCCGCCATCCAGGAGAGATAGAGACCACCGCCAAGGATATGCGCGCCCAGCCAGCCTATACAGGCAATATAGATAAGCAGCGCGACCACATTACGTACCAGCCGATTCGCGCCGACGTAGTAGGCGAGTTCCTCACTCATGGTCATAAAACGAAACTTACGTACCGGGGCAAAACAGACCGCGAGCAGTAAAATGCCCACGGCCCCGCCCAGCCCGTATAAAGCACCGGCCCAACCGTTGGCGTAACCGAACCCAACGGCGCCCATGCTGGAGCCGGTTCCCACCATGGTCGCCACCGTGGTGCCCACGGTAAGAAATAGCGGCACGCTTCGGCCACCGAGTAGGAAGTCGTCGCCGCTGCCGCGTTTATGCCTTGAAACCCACCCGCCAAACGCGATCATGGCGATGATGTAGAGCACAAAGGTGATAAGGAATATTTGACTGTTCATGTTAACCTCTTATCGTTGTTTATCCGGCCGTTGCCGCGGCCGAAGGTAGGCAATGGAAGCGATTACCGCGGGGCTTTTTTATCCTAATCACGCGGTAATCTGGCGCTGCGCCCTTGCCGGGGTGCGGCGCTTTTTTTTGGTACTTAACGTTGGGTGTCTATACGCGGTCAGCGCGGTAGCACTTCACGTCAACTTCTACTTTGCAATCCACCACCAAGTCTTGAACGCTGCAAATACGTGCCGGTGGGTTATCGCCAAATATCTCCTTAAACACTTTGTTGAAAGAGGTGAAGTAGCGCGCATCGGTCAGCACGGTAGTGACATGCACTACATCCTCAACGCCGTAGCCGGCTTCTTGCATAATGGCCAAGCAGTTGTCGAAGGCGAGGCGCGTCTGCTCCACAATGCCGCCTTCAACGACTTCGCCATCGGTCATTGGCGTTTGGCCTGAAACGTATAGCCAGCCGCCTGCTTCAACGGCACGGGCAAAAGGTAGTTTTTGGCCGCCGGTGCCTACGCCGCCTTCGGTGCCGTATCGAATAATGCTCATGGGATTTGCTCCTGGTTGGTTTGTAAGGAAGGGATAATTTGAGAAATTCGCTCTGTTCTGCGTAGCATCCGGCCCGAGCGTTGGTCTGAAATTGCGCCTTGGTGGTAGGCGATCTTGCCGTTCACTACGACCAGGTCGATGCCTTTAGCCGCCGCAATAGGGACTTCGTAATTCGCCGTATCTTCCAACACCGCGAGATCAAACAGGGTGAGGTCTGCATAGGCGCCTATGCGGATCACGCCGCGATCCGTTAAGCCGAAATTGGCTGCTGAAAGGCTGGTCATCTTGCGCACTGCTTCTGCCAGAGGCATTAGCTTTAAATCGCGGCTGTAGTGGGCCAAAACACGTGGAAAAGCCCCCCACAGGCGCGGGTGAGGATGGGGGTCGTTGGGTAATCCATCGGAACCGACCATGGAGAGCGGATGCGCTAATACTTGCTGCATATCCGCTTCACTCATGTTGTGGTACACCGCCCCGGCAGGCTGTAGCTGTTTGGCCGCATCTAGCAGCGATACTCCCCACTCGGTGGCGATCTCTTTAAGTGGGCGGCGCGCCTGCTCTGGGTGGGGTGTCGACCAGGTGATCGTTATTTCAATTTCGTCCGTGACTTGGCCCAAATCGAGGGTGGAGGAGCCCGCGGTGTAGGGGTAGCAGTCGCAGTGAGCATGCTGATGCTGTGCGGCTGACGCTAATTTGCTGAGCGCCTTGCCAGCACCTCCCCAGTTGCCCGCACCTGCGCACTTAAGATGCGAGATCACCAGCGGCACTTGGCCATTACGTGCGGTGGTAAACGCTTCGTCCATGGCATCCAGCAGGCCCGCAAACTCATCGCGAAGATGGGTGGTATATACGCCGCCTGATTGCCCAACGGCGGCGACTAATGGTGCCATTTCCGTGGTCGGTGCATGTATCGCGTTGCGATAGGCAAGCCCTGAACTAAGCCCTAGGGCTCCCTCATCCAGCGCTTGGCGAAGCAGCACCTCCATGGAGGCAATTTCATCGCCGCTGGCAGGCCGGGCAAAGCTCTCCATTACCTGACTACGCAGGCTGGTGTGTCCCACCAAGGCCGCAACGTTAATACTTGGCGCGGCAGCATCCACGGCGTTGGCATAGGCGCTGAAGCTTGGGTAGCGGAAGTCTTCGGGTTTGCCCAGTAAATTCATGGGGTCGGGGACGCCGCTGGTGAGTGTCACCGGGCTTGCGCTGATACCACAGTTACCCACCACCACCGTTGTTATGCCTTGAGTGAGCTTCGGCAGCATCTCGGGGGTACGAATAACATTGGTGTCGTCGTGGGTGTGGACATCGATAAAACCGGGGGCTAGATAGCGCTCTTCGGCGTCAATGATCGTCGTCGCGCTGGCATAGGGCATAGAGCCGATGGCGCAAATACGTTCACCCTGGATAGCCACATCGGCACGAAAATGAGCGGCGCCAGAGCCATCCAGTACGTTGGCATTACGAATCAGCAGGTCGTAAACCATCTTAATCTCCTAGTGGCTGGCGGTTGTCGCCACCGCGATGGTCATCGAGGCTAAGCTTGAGACGACGCAATTTTGTCCGTGAACGCTCGCGGTGGCGCATGGCAAGTTCAAGTGCTAACACGTCGATGACCGCTAGCATGGCGTAGCGGGAAGCCGAAGGGTGGTAGATAAAGTCGGTCTCCCGCGAGGTGACCGGGAGCACAATGTCGGAGGTGTCGGCTAAGGGAGAATTCATGGCGGTGATGGCAATCACTTTTGCGCCGTACTGCCTGGCAATTTGTGCAGACTCCACCATCTCCGGGGTGTAGCCAGTCACTGATAGCACGACCACGACGTCATTCGGCTCAAGGGTTGACGCTACCATACGGGGTAAGAGTGCTTGAGGGTAAGCGCAGATCGCGTAGCCGAGCCTCACTAAGCGGAACTGAAACTCTTGGCAGAGAATGCTGGAACCGCCCCCCGCGCCAAAAACCAATATCTGGCGTGCTTTATCCAGCTGTTCGACCGCGCCAGCCACATCGGCCTGGGCGAGTAGGTCACGGTTTAGCGCAAGGGTTTGCGTGGCAATGTCATACACCACGCTTGAACTGTCTTCGGGTGTCGCTTCTTGTATAAAACGGCGGCCTGCCGCTAAAGCGCGTGTTAAGCGTGTTTTTAAGTCGCGCACATTAGTGCAGCCGATAGCGCGTGCAAATCGGGTGACACTGGCATCACTTACCCCGGCGCGCTTGGCAATGTCACCGATGCTTGCTTCGGTGACAAACTCTATGTCAGCAAATATCAGCTCGGCGACTTTCTTTTCAGCGTCACGCAGGGCAGCAAAGTCAGTGGTAATACGTGACAAAATGTCAATTTCTTGGCTCACCGTGGACTCCTAATGGTTGCCTTACCTAAAAAGTATGTTAGTTTCTAACTTGAAGTCAATAGTTATGAAAATATCTAACATATGTTCTTTACGAGAGAGGAAGTGGGCGAATGCAGACCAGTGCGTTAGCGGTTGATAAAGGTGGTATCGAAGTGGGGCCCAATGTGTTGTCCGGTGTCAGCTTGCCCGCCGCCGTGGTGCATGAAGGCCCACTGGCTCATAACGTAGAGTGGATGCAGCGCTTCGCAGAAGCTCACGGTGCTCGCTTGGCGCCTCATGGTAAAACCACCATGACGCCTGCGCTTTTCCATCGACAGCTCCAGGCAGGCGCGTGGGGTATCACTCTTGCCACCGCGCCTCAGTGTCGAGCGGCTTTCGCCAATGGCATTACCCGAATATTGATGGCTAACCAACTGGTCGGCCAGGCCAATATGGCCATTATCGCCAGTCTCATCGAACAGGGCGCTACGTTTTACTGTGTGGTCGATAGCCATGAGAACGTACGCCAGCTTGGACGATTCTTCACTGAACGGGGCTTGGCGTTATCAGTACTTATTGAGGTAGGCGTAGAAGGTGGTCGCTGCGGCTGCCGCAATCAGCAGCAAATTCTTTCGTTGGCGGAGGCAGTAGCCAATGAGCCAGCACTCTCCCTTGTGGGGTTAGAGGGCTATGAAGGTGTGGTTCACGGGGATAACCCCGAATCCGCTATTCGTACCTATGCTAAATACCTGGTGGATGTTGCCGTAGAGCTCGAAGCTGCTGGACGCTTTGCTGAAGAGAATCCGATTGTCACCGCGTCAGGTTCCGCCTGGTATGACGTGATCGCAGAAGCCTTTGACGGCGCACCGCTGTACGGCAAATTTACCCCTGTGCTACGCCCTGGTTGCTACGTGGTTCATGACCATGGGCTATATCGCGAAGCGCAGTCTGCGGTGATGGCGCGTCGGCCGGATTTGCAGCAGGGCCTTGAACCTGCTTTGGAAGTCTTTGCACAGGTGCAGTCACTCCCTGAGCATGGGCTTGCAATTGTGGCGTTAGGTAAGCGTGATATCGGTCATGACCAGCTACCCATGGCCCTGCGTCGATTCCGGGAAGCCGGTAAGCCCTCCCAGTCAATGTCAGTTGCTGGCTGGGAGGTGACAAAAATTATGGATCAGCACACCTTTGTACGCCTTCCAGACGGAGCTCAAGATGTCGAGGTCGGTGATATTGTCGCCTTTGGCGCCTCTCATCCTTGTTTAACCTTCGATAAATGGCGCCAGATACTGTTAGTAGATGATCAACTAAACATTAAAGAGCGTATGGCGACCTACTTTTAGAGGTGTCTGCAGTATTGCCCGTCGCGGCGCAACATTACGCCGTCTCTTGTACGCTTAAGCGCGCAATAGCGGCGGGTAGTTCATCGGCGTGATGGATGCCAATGGCACCTTCCGGGGTGGTTTCTTCAGTGGGGAAGTGATTGAGGTGAATCACGTGCATGCCCGCCGCTAGACCCGCTTCAACACCCACCGCCGCGTCATCGATCACTACGCACTGCTGAGGAGCATGGCCCATAGCGGCAGCCGCCTTGCGATACAGCTCTGGGTCGGGTTTCCAGACGTTGAGGGTATAGGCGCTAAAGAGCTTATCGGTAAAGTGGTGGCCCAACTCGGTGCTTTCCAGCGCACAGCGAATTTTGCGCTCGGGGCCATTAGACACCACGGCCTTGGGATGGCTACTTAAGTGGTCTAGAGCAGCAGACATGCCCGGTATTGCCACGAGCTCGGCCCGCATACGGGCTTCCATGCGCGCCCGCATACGGGCTTCCATGCGCGCCCGCATACCAGCCTCAAGCTGGGAGAACTGGTCTGCTGCCAACGCCTGGAAACGCTTTTCCAGCGTTTGGACGATCGTCTGGAAGCGTACCCCGCGAAATTCGTCCATATACTGCCGTGCTGTGAAAGGTAAGCCGAACTCGGGAAGGATTTCGGCCATCACCTCGGCAAGCAGTATTTCGCTATCCACCAGGGTGCCATCGCAGTCGAACAGTAAGCACAGGGGTGTAGAAGGGGGCGTGCCGGTGTGCTTCATCGATAGGTTTCCTCATTGACTAAGCTGATAGGTCGCTCGCCCTGGAGTGCTAGTCGAATATTATCCACCGCCCGCTGGGCCATGGCGTCGCGGGTTTCATGGGTAGCAGAACCGATATGCGGCAGGGCGACCACATTCGGCATCTTCGGCAGTGGGGACGAATCGGGTAGTGGCTCCTTCTCGAATACATCCAGCCCGGCGGCTTGAATCACGCTATTCTCCAGGGCGTGTATCAACGCGGTTTCATCGACGACTTTACCGCGGGCGATATTGATGAAAATGCCCGTTGGCTTCATTTGCGCGAACTCATCGGCGCCTATCAAACGTTCGGTTTCAGCGGTAAGCGGCACAGTGACACAGACGAAATCGGCATCGGCCAACAGCTCGTTGAGTTCGCGGCGCTGCGCGCCTAATTCACTCTCTAAATCGGGCTTAGGTGAAGCGTTGGAGTAGAGTACCTGCATACCGAATCCCAGGGCTCCGCGTCTTGCAACGGCTTGGCCAATGCGTCCAAACCCCACCATGCCCAAGGTTTTGCCATGTACATCGCTGCCAAACAGTGCGGGTCCAATGCTGGCTTGCCATTTGTCGGCTTTGACCCATTCGGCGAGTTCAACCACCCGGCGCGCCGCAGCCATAATCAATGCAAAACCGGTGTCCGCGGTGGTTTCGGTAAGTACATCAGGCGTATTGCACAGCATAATGCCGCGCTTAGTAAGTTCATCAACGGGGATGTTGTCGTAGCCAACAGAGATGGTCGCGATGACTTGCAAGTTGGGCGCAGCATCGAGTAACTGGGGGGTAATGGCCAAGCCAGAACCGATAATACCGTGCGCCTCCGCTAATAGAGCGCGATTTTCAGGGGCATCAAGCGCAGTGGTTTTCGGCAGCACATCAACCTCAAACACATCGCTAAGTTCAGCCTGTTGAGCGTCGCTGAGTCGTCCTTGAATCACTAGACGTTTTTTCATTGTTCTCTCCATGGTGAAAAGCCTGTTATCTAAAACCTGTTATTTAACACCTGTTATTTAAAAACAGTGGGTGGCGATTAGCCAATTGGCTGGTCGGCTTCAAGCGCTAGCAGTTGCTCGCGATTAGGCAGACCTTCCATATCACCGACGACCTGAATGGCCTGGGCGCCAATGAGGTTGCCACGTTGGGCGGCTTGGCGCGCCGTTCTTCCGTCCAGCAGGGCGCTAATTACGCCGACGGCAAAGCCATCGCCTGCGCCTACGGTATCCACGACTTCAGCTACGTGGCAACCGTCTACGGTAAAGCTCTCTTCCTGCCCATCGAGGTTGCCACGGTAATAGCTACCTTCCGGCCCTAGTTTGATGATCACTGCCGAGGCACCTTGATCCAGATAGTAGCCTGCTACGTCGTAAGGCGTTTTCTGTCCGGTCAGGAGTTGGCCCTCTGAAAGCCCAGGCAATATCCAATCGGCGCGGCCAGCGAGTTCATTGAGGGTTGACCGCATTACGTTTTCGTTGGGCCAAAGAGACGGTCGCAAATTGGGGTCAAAGGAAATAGTAGCGCCTTGGGCGCGTGCCTGTTCCATCAAATGATGGCTAAGCTGGCAGGCGCTTTCAGATAGCGCCGGGGTAATGCCTGTTGCGTGAAGGTGGTTAAGCGCCTGAAAGTCGACACTCCGGGCGTCGTCAATAGCAAGGTAGCTAGCGGCACTGCCACGTCTGAAATATTCGACTCGCGGGTCGGCGCCGCCCTGGGCACGCTCTTTAAAGAGCAGCCCGGTGGGGTGCTGTGCATCTGTATGAATATAGCGTTCATCGATACCTTCAGCGGTTAAAGCCGCCTGAATAAATTCCCCAAAGCTATCGGTGCCCACTCGGCTTAACCAACCGACATGAAAACCCAGCCTGGAAAGGCCGATAGCGACGTTGTTATCAGCACCGGCCAGGCGGCGGTGGAAACGCTCAATGCCGGATAATTCCCCCGGTGTATCAGCCACAAACATAGCCATGGCTTCGCCGAAGGTGAGAATGGCTAGCGGGCTAGTGAAGGAGTGAGGCATGGTCATAATCTCTTCGTTTGTTTATTATCATTCAATGGGAACGATACCATTTTTGCGACAATTTTTTAGCACTGCCATATAAAATTAGCGTTGGGTAGAACCTCGTTCAATCAGGGTAGGTGCAAAACTCAGCTCTTTCGGCATTAATGCTGCGTGGGGCTCAATACGATGCATCAAGCATTGAACAGCCGTTTTGCCAATTGCTTCAGTGGGTTGAGCAAGCGTAGTGATGCCGGGAGGCACTAAGGCGCACCAATCGAGCTCGTCAATCCCCATCAAGCCTACCGTTCCAAGAGGTAAGCCCAACTGCTGAAACAGGCGTGTCACGATTAGGGTGGCATTTCCGTTACCACACAAGACGGCGCAGGCGTGCCGTTGATGGGTGGTTAAAAAGTCGCTTAGTGCTTGAAGCGTTGCAGCGCCATTCATGTCAGTGAGCAGTGACGTTGTGTAATTCAGCCCATGTTGCTCGGCCGTTTGGCTAAAACGCAATAACCGTTTCTGCCGCGTGCTTGACTGCTCTGGAGCTTCGCTGACATATAGCACGGCTTGGTAACCCTGATCAGCTAAGTGTTCGAGCGCCATATCAATCGCTTGGTGATTATCGAGCCCGACCACTTCCGCCTCCACATGGTCGACTTCGCGGTCTAGTAACACGATGGGTGTGCCCAGGCTGATAAAGTTATGCAGTTGGCGTTCGGGGTTACCGGACGCATTCACCACGAGACCTTCTACTTGATAGGCGCCAAGCAGATCTAAATGCTGGCGCTCCTGTTCCGGGTCATTGTCGGTATTGCACACGATCAGGGAGAAGCCGTATTGGCGGCACGCTTGCTCGACACCGTGAGTGATGGCCACTGAAAATGGATTACGGATATCGGCGACCAGCATGCCTAGCAACTTAGAGCGACCACCTTTTAGACCACGTGCCATTTGATTTGGCTGGTAGCCAAGGGTGCCTGCCGCATGGGCGATACGCGTCTGAAGTGAAGGTGAGAGCCGCTCACGCTCTGCGCCAAAATAGCGTGACACGCTGGTTTTAGAGGCTCCAGCGAGTCGGGCTACTTCAAGGATGGTGGAACGGCGTGGTGTCGGTGGCATAGAGTGCTTAAAAGTAGTGTACTCAAATGAGTAGTGTCGTTCGTTAAGGTAGCTTTCGTTAAAGCATCTTCCGCTACATTGTAATTAGCGGAATGAGAACCGCTCGATTTTGGGCTTTTGTGAGGCCAAAAACCATGGTTCACGTTAAGCGTGATTTACCATATGGATGTTGTAGTCTGTGGGGTTTACCGTACCCTCAAGCTGTCCAATTTGAGTAAAGTCACTATTTTCAAGAACAGTATCTATAGACGTATCCTTGAAGGAAAGGTTTTTAATAACATTAACTTTACACGGCATTCCTTTTGCGTCCACATCCATTATCCATGCTAAAAAACCGCTTGAGAATTTGGCTAAGCTACCAATGGGGTATAAGCCAAAGTGTTGAATATACTCTACGAGCAACGACTTTTCATAAATAGTCGGGCAGTCGTTAACCCAACGGTAAGCATCAAGAGGTTGCCGCGGTTGTTGCCCATTTCGCTCATGGGTTAATTTATTGATTATTTTAATAATGCTGATTAGTCTAACGTGTTCGCTCAACTCTGCTGCCTGCTTTCCTTCTGGATAGCCGCTACCATCAAGCCGTTCGTTGGCATTGAGTATAATATCATGGCAAGCTGGGCTGGCAGTCCAGCCCAGTGTGGTTAATCTGTTGTTCAGTGCAACAACATGCTCTTTAAGTAGCTCGGCTTGCGATGGAGACATGCGAATTTTAAGTGAGGGCAGCTGTTCGCTAATCAGCAGTGGTTTGCCCATAGTGTGCAATAGAGCACCCGCCACCGCTTCGCGTGTCTGTGACGCGTAGGGGTCTCGACTGATCAGGATCATTGCTAGCTGGCTACTCACTTGTATGGCATGGCGAACCCACTCGGGTTCATCATGCAAAAAAGCCAGCGCATATTGAAGACCCTTTCGATCTTGATTGACCATGTAAAGAAGGCTGTCTACACACTCGTAGAGACTTTCTTCTGGAAATAAGTCTTTGTTTTTGGCGAACATTAACATGACTTGTAGCTGGTGGGCGACTTCTAATGCACCGCGTAACAGAGGGGATCGTTGGTTGTTTTGAGTTTGATCACGCTCTTCTTTTTGCTGCATTTTCTTCTCTTTCGCATCTGCTATAAATAGCCGTGATTTAGCTCGTGAAGAACTATCCTGTACACCCGAGCGAAAGGCAGCTTCGAACTCAGATTCCGATACATAATGGAAAAGTGTCTCGGTCATCGTGGCTGTCATATTAATAAATTCAATACCGATAGCAGCATAGTCGTGGCTACCAAAAGGCCGCATATGACAAATACGCCCTTGAGTGTTAAACGTTTCTCCGTTTGGAAACTCGAGTGTTACCTCTGGCAGCACCTGATTAACGGTAAAAGCCATGCTATCTTCCAGTCTGACATACACCATGCATCCGCCTACTGAAAGGTTGCGCACTTTACCTTCCACGTTCAGTTCATTGGCAAAGACTTCCAAATGCACACGTGCATGCATGCCGAGGATAAAAGGCACACGTAAAGCTCTTCGATTATCGGTGGAAAAGATAGAGCTAGGGAGTTGGCAATGTAAATGGTAAGTGCAGGTATCTATTTTAATGACGTGTGCCGGCACATGTTCAATATTATAAATTTCTTCTTCTATACCCGGCGTAGGGTGCGAGGCTTCTATGTCAAAGCAAATAGTATCGTTTTGTAAATAAGGAGAAAGCGAGCTACCCGTGTAGTGTATAGCTAACGTTATTTTACCGCTGTCCAATTCCATTTTAATAGCTTTCGCCTCAATGGCATAGGCCGCTTCTTTTGAAAAAATGGAAATAGTATGCTCTTTTTTTAGCAAAGATCTTATTATTTGCCCAGTAGTATTTTGGTTGGTTGTATCGATAATCATATCAAACCTACCGTTATTATATTGTCATGGCTTATATGAGTTTGACTAGGCTGTATTGTGTTGAATTTTTTAGTTTATTGGTTATTCCCGACATGTTAGGACGCCTAACCCTGGGTAGATTAGCTATTATTTTGCGTCAATTTGCAAACCTATTTATATTTATTTTAGGTGTCATTTGTAGTTATTTGATAATTTTTGCTTATATTTGATGTGAGCCGGAATGTCATTCGGTTGAGCAGCAAGAATCAGGTAAACTGCGCGTTTTCTTTTACAGCGATGCCCGCGGCATGTCTTCAAACCCTCAATCAATCAATTCTCAATCGAACAGCTATGCATTGACTCAGGCTGGCGATCGCTATTTCGACGGCTTGGCAGAGAAGTTTTCCCGTTCGCTCTATCAGGCGCCGAGGGGGGAGCTGCGCCTAGCCATGCTCGACTATCTGCTACCTGAAATGTTGAGCCTAGAGGGGCAGCGAGTGCTGGATGTGGGCGGTGGCCTGGGTCAGCAGGCGGCATGGTTCGCTGAACGTGGGCACTGCGTATCGATGACTGAGCCCTCAGCGGATATGTTGAACTACGCAAAAAACTGGCACCGAGACGTTAAATCGTTACCGGAAGGGGCCATCACGTATCTGCAGACGCCACTGCAACTGTTAACGCAGCATGCGCCTGGCCCGTGGCCCCTCATTACCTGCCATGCAGTGTTGGAATGGTTAGGTGACCCGCAAGCGGCGTTGGCTGCCTTGAGTAATTTATTAGCACCGGGTGGCCAGCTTAGCTTGATGGTGTTTAATCGCGATGCTCTGCGCTTTTCTAACGCGGTCAAAGGCAATCTTGAGAAGGCGTTGAGCGACCGCTTAGCGGGGAAGGGCAAGCGCCAACGATTGACGCCTATTTCGCCCGTTAGCCACGCCGAGATTGAGCAGTGGGGTGCGGATAACGGCTTAATGATAGACGCAGTCGCTGGTATTCGCGTCTTTCAAGATTACTTGCGCCAACCCCCTGCCACGCCAGAAGAAGCTGAAACGCTGTTGGCGTTGGAAAAACAGTACTGTCGCCATGACCCCCACTGGCGGCTTGGCCGCTACCTGCTGTACACCCTTACTAAATCGGAGACGCCTGAATGAGTGCCCAAGCCCCAGCGTGCCAGCTGTTAGAGCGCCAAAAAGATAACTATGCAGCACTGTGGGTCGTTGGCCCGCCAGTCGATAGCTGGCTTATTGAGCAAACGACGGGTGTGATTAGTGGTGATTTTGACGTACTAGGGGAATGGCAGGCGAAAGGCAAGCAGGCCCGAACGCCTTTTGCCTTAGCGGCGGGCGAGCCATTCGGTAAAGAGATTGTGCTGTTTTGGCCGAAGGCACATCAGTTAGGTATTTGGTGGCTCAAGTGGTTATGCGAGCAGCTACCCGAAGGGACACCTATTGAAATTGTCGGTGAGCATCAAGGCGGAATTAAACGCGTACCCAAGATGCTGGAAGAGCTGGGCATGCCTTGGGACAAACGCGACAACGCCCGGCGCTGCTCGTTGTTTGCCACCCAGACTGTTGCGTTAGACCTAGCCAGTGGGAACGGGGCTAGCGATAGCGCTTGGCAGCAATTCGAGACGGCCGGATTAACGCTGGTCAGTCACCCAGGTGTATTTGGTCACGGCAAAGTCGATGAAGGTACGCTGTTACTGTTGCAGAGCATTGAGAATAGCTTGCCGAAAAAACCGCTCAAAGTGCTGGATATGGGCTGTGGCGACGGCATCATTAGCGCCTGGTTGGCTCAGCGTGGTCACTATGTGACAGCCGTGGACGTCAGTGCCTTTGCGGTAGAGGCGTGTAAGCGCACCTTAGCGGCGAATGGACTAGAGGGGCGGGTGCTTTGCAGTGATGTTTACAGCGCGCTTGAAGGCGAGCATTTTGACTGTATTGTTAGCAATCCGCCTTTTCATAAAGAGCGCGACATTAGCTATGGCCCCAGTCAGCGTTTAATCAGCGCAGCGCCGGAGCATCTCAATGTGGACGGGCGGTTAATCCTGGTGGCAAATGGCTTTTTGCCCTATCCAGACCACTTGCAGCGGGCGTTTCAGGACTTCCAGACCCTGGCGGATAATCGCCGCTTCAAGGTTTACGGCGCGATTAAATCACACTCCTAGGCCTTATCCATGCGCTTTTCCTCAAACTTGCCACATTCAGCTGTCCTCAAATTTACCGTTAAGGTCTATCGTTAAAGGCTATCGTTAAGAGCTATGATGCAAATAAGTAGTCGTTAATCTAACGGTAGTGAGCAGGAGTGGCGGCAATGGCGGGAAACATTCGAAATACAGCGATACTGGGAAGTGCCGTTTTGCTGGGCGGGCTGTTGGCACTCGGGCTGGTATGGAGTGGTAGTTATATCAAGGGCGCCGCGGAGGTATGGCAGCAGTCGTCACGAAGCGTTACGGTGCGCGGCTTAGCCGAGCGCGAAGTGCCGGCGGATTTGGTGCTGTGGCCGTTCAATTACAGTGTCAGCGCTAATAGCTTGGGTGACCTTGAGCAGCAGCTTTCCAGCGACGAGCAGTCGATTCGCGATTTTCTGCAGGCGCAAGGGTTTGCATCGGAGCATGTTAGCTCTACTCCGCCGAGGATTACCGACCAATTTAGCAATCAGTACGGTGGACAGCGCCCGGATGAGCGCTACCGCGCCGAAGCGACGCTGCTACTGCGCTCTCCTGATGTTGAGGGTGTAATCGAGGCAATCCCCAGTGCGACTTCACTGGTTCGAGAGGGCGTGTTGCTCTCTCCCAGCTACGAATACCGCACGGAGTTTTTATTTACCGGTCTTGATGCGATCAAACCCGAAATGATCGCAGAGGCCACTGCAGATGCGCGCAATGCCGCACAGCAGTTTGCCGAAGATTCCGGTAGCCAAGTGGGCCAGATTCGTCAGGCGACCCAGGGCTACTTCTCCATTGAGGATTTGGACAGCTACACGCCGCAAACCAAACGTGTTCGCGTTGTCACCACGGTGGACTATTCCTTACAAGACTAACCTTTATAGGATCAGGCCTTACAGGACTAGGCAGCGTTAATGGCGCAAGGGTCAGCCAGTGTAATCAATGGCGGTGATGGTATAAAACGTATCACCGTTAGGCGTCAGCACTTTGGCTTCATCCCCCACCTGTTTGCTGAGCAGTGCTTTGGCCATGGGCGCATCGATACTGATCCAGCGCTTTTTAGTGTCAATTTCGTCGTGGCCAACGATTCTGAGATGCACTTGAGCGCCATTTTCATCTTCCAGACTTACGTAGGCGCCGAAAAACACCTTGCTGGTATCGGCTGGCAGGCGGTCTACGATTTGCAGTTCGTCCAAACGTTTCGTCAGGTAAGTAATCCGGGCAATAACGCGGTTTAACTCTTTCTTGTTATAGGTGTAATCGGCATTTTCACTGCGATCACCCTGGGCTGCCGCTTCGCCGACTTTCTCAGAAATAGCGGGACGTTTAACCCGCGACAGATGATCCAAAATAGCGCGCAAGCGAGCCGCCCCTTCTGGGGTAATCAGGTTGCTCTTAGGGGCTTGACGCGGGTCTTTGGCTGGATCGCGCCAGCGGGTCATGTTGCGGCCTTTCATTACCTATTCCCCATTGTGTTTCGAGCTACCTACCTTACGTTAATTGCGCGAAGCATACCAAGCACATACTATTGGCGAATCATTCAAACGTTTGTTACATTTTTTGCTATATTGATCGAGAGGCCCGCTATTGGTGGGTCTAACCAGGACAACAATAATGTTAGGAGCATGTATGCGAACGCACTCTTTTTTACGCAACTCTTTTTCACGTTCAGTAATCGCCGCCGCCATTGGTAGTGCCCTGATGCTGTCTCCGCTAACCGCTTCTGCGTTTGAAGACGAGGTCTTCTCGCTTAAAAACAGATGGGAGCATACCGTAACGGAACTCCCCGCCAACGAGCGGGAGCGGACGTTAAAGGCGTTGGCAGGTGAAGCGGAGCAGTTGGCCGAGCAGTACAGCACCCAAGCTGACGTTCTTGTCTGGGAGGGCATCATTTTGGCATCCTATGCCCGCGAGCGTGGCGGCTTAGGCGCATTGGGCACGGCGGAAGATGCGCGCGATGCGTTAGAGGAGGCTGTGGCCATAGATCCTCAAGGGCTGAACGGTTCCGCCTATGTAACCCTCGGTGCGTTATACGACCGGGTGCCCGGCGGACTGATTGGTTTTGGCGATAGCGATACCGCTGAACGCATGTTCCAGCGTGCCTTGGAGATCCGTCCAGACGGCATCGATGTGAACTACTACTACGCTGCCTTTTTGAAAGAAGAGGGCAACGAGCAGGCCGCTCGCGAGCACGCCCAGCGTGCGGTTAACGGCACCGCTCGCGATAACCGACAAGTCTCCGATGAAGCGCTTCGCCGTGATGCCGAGGCGTTGCTTAATCAGCTGTAATCCACCCTCTGAATTGGCATTCCCGGTGGCAAGCAATGATAATAGATCGATTATCACCACCGGGAGTGCCCCATGGCGTCCAACTCCAAGCACGATTCTGTTCAGAATCCTCCTTTCAAAAACACGGTTCTTAGCGTTCCAGACTTTAAGCGCGACGATGTTGAGCTGATTAAGCGGGAGACGCTACACCAGGGTTTTTTCCGCCTGGAAGCCTTAGAGCTTCGCCACCGGCTATTTGAAGGTGGGTGTAGCGAACCCATGCGTCGAGAAGTGCACAATCGCTTTGATGCTGTGGGTGTGCTGCTCTACGACCCCGAGCGAGACTCACTGGTGCTTATTGAGCAGTTTCGTGCCGGCGCCATTGATGATGCCATCTCTCCCTGGAAGCTCGAACTCGTGGCCGGTTTGGTCGAAAAAGATGAATCGCTGGAAAATGTGGCGCGTCGTGAGGCATGGGAGGAGGCCGGTTGTAAAGTGGCCCAATTAACCAAACTTCACACTTATTATCCCAGTCCAGGCGCCTGCAACGAGCAAGTCACACTATTTTGTGGTTTGGTAGATACCCATGGATTAGGCGGGATTCATGGCTTAGATGAAGAGCATGAAGATATTCGTGTTCACGTCATGCCTTTTGCGAACGCTTGGGAACTCTTAGAGCAAGGGCGACTCGACAACGCCATGTGTTTAATTGGTCTACATTGGCTTAATAGCCAGCGAGCCTCACTGCGTGCTGCCTCTCAGCGCGCGTTGACGCAAAGCGAAACCGACGAGGAGTGAACATGGCGAGAACGGCCTATGTCACCGATTTAAAATCGCTCCAAGGGGAGTGCAGCGCCAACTATTTACGTTTGGTGCGCCTGGTGGGCGATATGGAGGCCGGCCAGCGTCGTGATATTGCCCTGCGCGGCGATAAACAGCATTTCGGCGATCTGCATCTGTATATTCAAGAGCAGGCGCCTTACACCACCATGGTGAATGTTTCTCAAACTGGCCCGTTAGATACCGTCATGGAAGGGCCGCGTATGCGCGTACACCTCTATCACGATGTACGCATGGCGGAAGTGACTGACTTTCAGCGCGAGCGTCACTTTAGTGGCCGCTACCGCTATCCTAATGCCCGTATGCATCAGCCGGATGAGAAACTTCAGCTCAACCGCTTCTTAGGCGAGTGGCTGGCTCATGGCCTTGCCCACGGCCACAGCGTTGACGTGCCGGAGACACCCTAATGCGTGTGGTTCAAATTACCGATGCCCATCTCTATGCGGATATCGAAGCTCGTTCCCGTGCGGGAATACCCTGGCGACAGTTTCAGCAGGTGTTGAGTGCTGTTGTCGCCGAAAAGCCCGATATCGTGCTGTTTACCGGTGATATTAGCCAGGATGAATCGGCTGCTTCCTACGCCTTGGCAGTGCAGGCGCTGGAGCAGTTGCCTTGCCCCTGGTACTGGCTGCCGGGCAATCACGATCAACCCGAGTTCATGGCTGCCGAGCGTCCGATGGTCGATCAAGTGGACTTGGATTCGTGGCGCATACTGCTGCTCAATACCCAGGTGGAGGGCAAGCCCCGCGGCGAACTGGGAAGCGAACGGCTAGCTAAGCTTGCTGAACAGTTAGAGAACGATGATCGCCCCACGCTGATTGCCATGCACCATCCACCGGTTAACGTGGGTGCGGTGTGGATGGATGCTATTGGCCTACAAGATCGCGACGCATTTTGGCAACTGTTAAGTAAACACCCGCAGGTTAAGATCATCCTATTTGGTCACGCGCACCAAGCCTACGCCGAGCATCATATGTTAGGCGCAGGTAGAGGCATAGGTGATGCGACTATAGATGTTTATGGCTGCCCGGCGATGGCCGATCAGTTTCTGCCCGGTGCCGAGCAGTTTGCCATTGATGAAGCTTCCCGCCCTGGCTATCGGGTTATCGATTTGGCGTATAGCGATGCCCAGGGAAGCGAGTGGCAGAGTTGGATAGAGCGCATTGACTAGACGTTTATTGCTCTCTTATTTCTAGATAGGTTTTTTAGGAATAAAAAGATAGTTATTAATTCTTTTGGGTTATTACCGGCTCGGCGTTACCCTACTCACATTCGAACGTACAATTATTTATAACGTACGCTGATTTTAGCTTGTGTGACGAGCTTGTTCTTGTGAGGTAAGGGGCCATGACCCAATTGTCTACATTGTCGTCAAAAGAGCGGTCGCCAGAGACGCGTTCTTCATCTTCAGCGACGCAGGGGGAGGCTATCAATGCCCCTGATGCCGCGCGCTTGACCCACCTCAAGCAATTAGAAGCCGAGTCTATCCATATTATTCGTGAAGTCGCCGCCGAGTTCGCCAACCCGGTGATGATGTACTCCATCGGTAAAGACTCGTCGGTAATGCTGCACTTGGCGCGCAAAGCTTTTTACCCCGGTACACCGCCATTCCCGCTGATGCACGTGGACACCACGTGGAAGTTTCGCGAAATGATTGAGTTCCGTAACCGCATGGCCGAAGAGGCGGGTATGGAACTGATTGTGCACACCAATGAAGAGGGGCGGGCTGCCAATATCAACCCGTTCGATCACGGCAGCGCCAAATACACCGATATCATGAAAACCCAGGCGCTCAAGCAGGCGCTGGATAAGTACGGGTTTGATGCCGCCTTTGGTGGAGCTCGTCGTGATGAAGAAGCGTCGCGTGCTAAAGAGCGCGTCTACTCGTTCCGCGATAAGTATCACCGCTGGGATCCTAAAAACCAGCGCCCTGAACTGTGGAACGTGTATAACGCCAAGGTCAATAAAGGCGAATCGATCCGCGTTTTCCCGCTTTCTAACTGGACCGAGCTGGATATCTGGCAGTACATCTACTTAGAGTCGATTCCCATCGTGCCGCTCTACTACTCGGCCAAGCGGCCCATCGTCGAGCGCGACGGTATGCAAGTTATGGTCGATGACGACCGCATGCCATTAGCACCTGGCGAAGTGCCGGAAATGAAGTCGGTACGGTTTCGAACGCTTGGCTGCTACCCGCTAACCGGCGCGGTGGAGTCCGAAGCCGCGACGCTTCCGGAAATTATTCAAGAGATGCTGCTGACCCGAACCAGTGAACGCAGTGGCCGCGCCATCGATCGCGATCAGGTGGGTTCCATGGAGAAGAAAAAGCGCGAGGGGTACTTCTGATGTCTCACCAATCTACTTTAATCGCCGATAATATCGAGCAGTACCTGCACGAGCACGAAAACAAAGACCTGCTGCGTTTTATTACCTGCGGCAGCGTCGACGACGGCAAATCGACGCTGATTGGCCGTCTGCTTCACGACTCGAAAATGATCTTTGAAGATCAACTGGCGGCGATCACTCAGGCTTCTAAAACCAGTGGTA
Source organism: Halomonas alkaliantarctica (assembly GCF_029854215.1). Taxonomy (NCBI): domain Bacteria; kingdom Pseudomonadati; phylum Pseudomonadota; class Gammaproteobacteria; order Oceanospirillales; family Halomonadaceae; genus Vreelandella; species Vreelandella neptunia. The sequence goes on from NZ_CP122961.1 coordinate 1,502,696, forward strand.
CTACCGGTGATACCGTTGATCTGGCGCTATTGGTTGATGGGCTGCAGTCAGAGCGTGAGCAGGGCATTACCATAGATGTGGCGTACCGCTTTTTCTCTACCGATAAGCGCAAGTTTATTATCGCCGATACGCCTGGGCATGAGCAGTACACCCGCAATATGGCCACGGGCGCTTCAACCGCAAGTTTGGCGATTATCCTAATCGATGCCCGCTACGGCGTGCAGACCCAGACCCGCCGCCATAGCTTTATTGCCGACCTGCTGGGTATTCAGCACCTAGTGATTGCGGTTAATAAGATGGATCTGGTGGACTTTTCCGAGCAGCGCTTTAACGAGATCGTCGATGAGTACCGCGCCTTTGCCACTAACCTGCAAGCGCCGGATATTCGCTTTGTACCGATGTCGGCCCTGAATGGCGACAACGTGGTCAATCGCAGCGAACAAACACCCTGGTACTTTAGCGACGGCTATCAGGGGCAAACGTTGATTGAACTGCTGGAAAGTGTCGAGATCACACGCGACCAGAACCTTAGCGATCTGCGTTTGCCGGTTCAGTACGTCAATCGTCCGAACCTGGACTTCCGCGGTTATTGCGGCACCTTAGCCGCGGGTGTATTACGCCCTGGGCAAGCCGTTAAGGCACTTCCCTCGGGTAAAACCTCGCGGGTTGCACGGGTTGTTACTTTTGATGGAGACCTTGCGGCGGCTTATCCAGGCCAGGCAATTACCGTCACCCTGGAAGATGAAATCGATATCTCCCGGGGCGACTGGCTGGTGGCAGCGGATAGCGAACTGCCGCTATCCAACACCTTTAAAGCTGATATTGTCTGGATGCAGGAAGAGGCGTTAACGCCAGGTAAGCTCTACGATTTCAAATTGGCGACCCGCGATCTTTCCGGTCAGGTCAGTGCGATCGATTACCAAATCGACGTCAATACCCTGGAGAAGCATGCTACTCACTCGCTGGGTCTAAATGCGATAGCCCGCTGCGACGTAGAGCTGACCGCCGCTATACCGGTGGATAATTACCGCACTAGCCCGGGCACAGGCAGCTTTATCATCATTGATCGGTTGACCAACGTGACTGTAGGCGCCGGTATGATCCGCGGCACTGCAAGCGCTCCAGATAGTGTTTCAAGTACCACCGATTGGGCTGCCTTCGAGCGCGATCTAAATGCCCTAGTGCGTAAGCACTTTCCTCACTGGGAAGCGAAAGATATAAGTGGTTTATTCAACCGCTAAAAAGCTTGGGCGCACGCACCGCAGCACAAAGCACAACGGCACGCCTTGAAGGCGTGCCGTTTTTTTTGGATGAGTTGAAATATCACTCAGCGTTAGGGAAAAACAGCTGCTGACCATCGACCTCAAAATCCGCAATCGCTTGCTGGCCCTGTTCAGAAACCAGCCACTCGTGCCACTGGGCGGCGAGGTCGTGCTTCAAGTGAGGATGACGCTCTGCCGATAGCAGTAGGCTGCCATACTGGTTGAATAGCGCTTCATCGCCTTCAAACAGCAAGGTAAGGTTTTGCGGATTGTCAAAAGCGACCCAAGTTGCGCGATCGGTCATTGCGTAGGCATCCATACCCGCGGCGGTGTTTAGCGTGGGCCCCATGCCACTGCCTAGCTCGCGATACCACTCACCCTGTGGCGTGACCCCAGCATCTTCCCATAAACGCAGCTCGGCGCGGTTCGTGCCGCTATCGTCCCCGCGTGAGGCGAAGGGGGATTCACTCTCGGCAATACGTTGCATGGCATCGATAACAGTTTCGCTATCGCTGATGCCCGCAGGGTCGTCGCTGGGTCCAACGATCACAAAATCGTTGTACATTACATTCAGGCGTTCAGTGGCATAGCCCTCGGCCACAAATTTTTCTTCCCCCACAGTATCGTGAACCAGCAAGCTATCCGCATCGCCACGGCGGCCAATTTCGAACGCCTGGCCGGTGCCTACGGCGACTACGTGCACATCAATCCCCGTCTCTTCGGTGAATGCGGGGAGGATAGCGTCAAACAAGCCTGAGTTTTCGGTAGAGGTGGTTGAGGCCAGCGTAATGTAGTCATCGGCTGCCATCAGCGTACCGCTGAAGGTTAGCCCTAGCGCTCCTGCAGTGATAATCGCGGTAGTCTTATTCATGGTAGTGCTCCTTGATGATAGTTAATTCCACGGCTAATTCAGTGTTACCAAACCAGTTCGCCTCGAATAAACGCCCCCGCCTCGCGTGAGGTGGGAGCGCTAAAAAAGTCGCTAACAGGGGTGTGTTCAAGTAATTCACCGTTATGCAAAAAAACGACGTCATTGGCTAAGCGGCGCGCTTGGTGCAAGTCGTGAGTGGTCATAACGATACGTGTACCGCTGTGATGAAATTCCAGTACGGCATCTTCAACGGCGTTTATCGCGGCGGGGTCGAGCGCCGAGGTAGGCTCATCTAAAAACAGTACTTGGGGGTTGAGCAGCCATGCTCGCGCCAGCGCTAAGCGCTGCTGCTCACCGCCGGAAAGCACCCGCGCAGGCCGCTTGGCGAGGTGCGCTAAACCAAACTTCTCAAGGGCACTCATCGCCTGAGCTTTTCGGGGTAATGCTTTAAGTTCGGGTCGTGCCGCTTTGTTGATCGCTAACACATAGGTCAGGTTATCCAGCGCTGAGCGACGCAGCAGCACGGGGCGCTGGAAAACCATGGCTTGCGCAGGCTGGGTACCTTGCCAGCGAACTGAGCCGGTAGTCGGCGTTAACAGGCCATGGGCCAAGCGCATTAGCAGGCTTTTGCCCGCACCATTAGGGCCCATAATTAGCGTACGCTGGCAGCCTGCTAGGCGCAGCGACGTCGGCTTAAGCAGCGTATGACCGCGATGGATAAAGCTCACGTTGTCGAGCTCATGAGTAGCGACGGGGGGAGTGTGATGAGCGTTCATCCCAACCGCCTTTTCGCCGTTTCGCCGATCATGTGGGCAATCGCATTAATCATGGTGACCAGGGCAAGCAGAATGATCCCTAAGCCCAGCGCCATGGGGAGGTTGCCCTTGCTGGTTTCCAGCACAATGCTGGTGGTCATCACCCGGGTGACGCCATCGATATTGCCACCCACAATCATTACCGCGCCCACCTCGGCGCTAGCGCGACCAAAGCCCGCCAGGATCACTGTTAACAGCCCGAAGCGCGCATCCCAAAGCAAGGTGGGGATCATGCGTAGGCGGGTTAGTCCTAGTGAGTTCAACTGCTCGGCATACTCACCGTGAAGCGCCTCCACCTGCTGGCGGGTAAGGGCGGCGATGATCGGTAGCACCAAAATCACTTGAGCGATCACCATGGCCGTGGGGGTAAACAGCAGCCCCCATTCGCCGAGTGGGCCTGCGCGTGAAAGCAGCAGGTAGACGCAAAGCCCTGCGACCACTGGCGGCAAGCCCATGAGCGCATTAAGGGCGACAATGACGACGTTACGTCCAGGAAAGCGCCATAGCGCCAGAGCGGCACCTAAGGGCAGGGCTATCAGGCTGGCAATCATCACCGCCATAAGCGACACCTTTAATGAAAGCATCACGATGTCGATTAGCGCGCTATCCATACTCAGGATCAGGGTAAGAGCGGTACTAAAGGCGTTGTCACTGGTCAGCATTGAGCGTTGGTATCATTTTGTATGTGAACTGTTGTGGGGAAAACGGCTGTAGGAGAATTGGCATGATGTATCGAAAAGTGACTTAATGCACTCTGTGCTGGAATAGGTGCAGTTATATGCAGTTAAACTACGAAAATTGCTGTTTGTATTTATGCAGTGAGGTTTCTGTTAATGTCTGAACGATATGCTTACCTGACCACTGCAGAGGTCGCCGACTATTTGCGCCTAAAAGAGCGCAAGGTGTATGACTTGGTGCGCCAAGGCCAGATCCCCTGTAGCCGGGTAACGGGAAAGCTGTTGTTTCCCCGCCAGCAAATAGACCTATGGGTGCTGAACCACTTGGAAGGTGATCAGGCGCAGCGTTTATCAGTGCCGCTAGTGGTCGCGGGTAGTCAGGATCCGCTGCTTGAGTGGGCCATTCGGGAAAGCGGCTCTGATTTGGCGATGCTGTGCCAAGGCAGTGGCGACGGTGTTCGGCGGTTGCTCGACGGCAAGGCAATGCTGGCGGGTATTCATCTGCTGGATGCCACCACTCAGCGCTACAACGAACCCGGCGCACTCGGTTTAAGCGGCATGCGTGATCTGTTGATAGTGCACTGGGCAAAGCGCCGCCAGGGGCTGCTATTGCCGGTCGACAACCCGCTGAGAATTACCGGGCTGGGTGATTTGAAACGAGCCGATGTCCGCGTAGCGCATCGCCAACCCGACGCGGGGGCAGCAAGGCTGCTGGGCTGTTTACTACAGCAAGTGGGAATAGAGAGCTCGACGCTTAACTGGGCGCCACACGCTTCCTTAAGTGAAGATGACTTGGCTCTCAGCATTGGTCAGAGCGAAGCGGATGTAGGTTTGGGCGTGGAAGCCGCCGCCCATCGCCAGCAACTGGGCTTTATTCCACTGTGCGAGGAGCCGTTTGATTTAATTATGCAGCGGCGCAGCTATTTCGAGCCTTCAGTACAGCGGCTTCTGGCGTTTGTGCATCAAGCGCGTTTTGCCGAGCGAGCAACACAGTTGGGTGGTTACAATCTCGCCGAGACAGGCAGAATTGTGCATAACGCCTAGTGCTCTATTCGATAAGGCGTCATCAGCAGGAGGGCTTGACCCTGATTCAATATGCGCCACACTAGTGAGGCGTTATTAACGCCTATCATCACGAAAAGGAGAGCATGATGAAACAAGGACTAAACGGTAAACGCGTCGCTATTCTAGCCGCAGATGGTTTTGAAGAGTCTGAGCTGAGCGTGCCGCGGGCCGCCTTACAGAAAGAGGGTGTTGAGGTTCACTTGGTCACCCCCGACGGTAAAGGAATTCGCGCCTGGGCAGAAACCGACTGGGGCGATACCTATGAAGCTGATAAAGCCCTTGCCGATGTCAGTGAGTCTGATTACCACGCCTTGGTATTGCCAGGTGGTTTGTTCAACCCCGACGAACTGCGCACCAACGACGATGCGTTGAGTTTCGTGAAGGGTTTTTTCCAGGCCGGTAAGCCTGTCGCGGCTATCTGTCACGCGCCATGGATTTTAATTAATGCAGGCGTGGTCGAAGGCCGTCGTATGACGTCGGTACCCAGTGTCGCACAAGATTTACGCAATGCAGGCGTGGAGTGGGTTGATGAGCCGGTGGTTGTGGACAGCGGACTCGTCACCAGCCGCACGCCGAAAGACTTGGATGCCTTTAACGCCAAGTTGCTTGAAGAGCTGCAAGAAGGGCGTCACTCCGGTCAACACGCTTGATGAGCGTATTGCGCCAGTGGGCAAGCTTCGTCAAAAGGCTTGTCCACGTAATTGCCAAACCCATCAAAGGAGACAGTGGCCGCGGTGGGATGGTGGTTCATCCCTACCGCGGCTATGGCTCCCAGCATGAAGTATTTGTCATGGGCCGGGTGTTTCGCCAGGCCGCTCTAGGCCGGGCAATTCCTCGCCATGGCATGCTGCGCGATACCGCAGACGTTGCCCGACGCGTTTTACGCCGGGGGCTGGCCGAGGCGCAGGTAGAAATTCACATCGGTGAAAATCAGCTCTGCGTCGGCACGGATCGAGACGGCTATTTCGATGTGCATTTGCCGATCAGCCACACCCTACCGATAGATGTCTCCTGGCACCGCGCTGATATTTTGGTGCATTGCGTGGGCCAAAAGCCGGTACGTACTCACGTCGAGGTATATGTGCCGCCACCGGAGGCTGACTTACTGGTCATCAGTGATATCGACGACACCGTGATGTTTACCGGGGTGGCGGAGAAGCTCAAAATGCTTTACCGCCTGTTTGTTAAAAAGCCCCATCGCCGCACGGCTTTTCCTGGCGTTGCATCCCTTTATCAGGCGCTTCATCGTGGCGTTAGTGAACGCGCTGAACGGCCCATTTTGTATGTCTCGCGGGGGCCGTGGGCCATTTACGAAATGCTCGAAACCTTTTTTCAGATCAATCGCATTCCCGTAGGCCCCATCATTTTCTTACGTGAGTGGGGCATCTCTTGGCGCCGTCCGTGGCCACGCCGCGCGGAAGAGCATAAACGTGATTTGATTGACCGCATGCTTACCCTGTATGACGGCATGCCGTGCATATTAATTGGCGACAGTGGTCAGCACGACCCTGAAGTGTATATCGAGATAGTTAAAGCGTACCCTGACCGAATTAAAGCTATTTATATTCGCCGTGTAGACAAAGACCCCAAACGCGAAGAGGCGATTCAGCGCCTGCGTGATGAGTTGCTGGGCACCCAGTGTGAGTTGGTGCTTGCCGCCGATAGCGTACTGATTGCCGAACACGCCCACGCCCTGGGTGATATCTCTGCTCACGGCTTAGCGGCAGTACAGCGCGATGTTGAGGAGCATCGCAACAATCCTGATTAACCGAATCCCGCATAACGCTGTTGCCAAATCAGCCCCCATGGTAAAAAGCTAAGCTGACAAGAAGGTCGTTTGCCGCTGATCGCTTACTGGCGGTTTTATGTAGATAGGGGCTGCCATGGTTGTTTTGCTGATCATTTTTGCGCTGGCGGTATTTGTGCTTCCCAACGTTTGGGCCAAGTGGGTGCTTAAGCGGCATACCCGCGGCCGTGACGATTATCCGGGCACAGGGGCAGAACTAGCCGATCACTTGTTGCGTCGATTGGGCATTGAGGGCGCGAGCGTTGAGCGCACCGAGTTCGGTGACCATTACGATCCTGAAACGCGCTGTGTGCGACTTTCTCCGGATAATTACGATGGCCGTTCGCTAACGGCCGTCACGGTGGCTGCCCATGAAGTAGGGCACGCTATTCAGCATCATCAGGGTTACGCGCCGCTACTGGCCCGAAGCCGATTAGTAGGCGTCGCCCAAAAAGCCGAAAAACTCGGCGCCCTGCTGATGATGGCTGCGCCTTTTCTCTTTCTATTGACGCGCTTGCCAGGTGGCCTAGCGATAGTGATTGCCATGGCAGTGATTAGCTTTGGCACCGCGGCATTGGTTCATTTAGTGACTTTGCCGGTAGAGTTCGATGCTAGTTTCAACCGCGCGCTGCCGCTATTGAAAGAGTATGTGCCCCCCTACGATATGCCTGGCGCCCGGCACGTACTCACCGCCTGCGCTTTTACCTACGTGGCCGCCTCACTCGCCAGCGTGATGAACCTAGGCCGCTGGCTGGTGATTTTGCGGCGCTGAAATAAATGGACATGCCTGCCCTCGTTTTACCTAGCCAAACGCACCTAGAATATTTGTCTCGTACCTGCTTAACTGCTCATTTGTAAGATATTGCTTAAAATGTTGTAAGACATTGACGTTTCGTGCCGTTAATGGGTTGTTCTGCTAACTGGTATCGCTAACCTAATCTTTTTTTATTAGTGTTTGACGATCCAAGGGGCAGTTTGATGGCAGGCGGCACTGGCTTACAATTTACCCTAATGCTCCCCGGTATTGATGATATCGCGGTGATCGATTTCACCCATCGCGAGGCGCTCTCCCAGCCCTTTGAGCTGGTGCTGAACCTGGCGAGCCGGGACGGCAGTCTTGATGCTGCTGAACTGCTGGATCGCGAAGCCACCCTGACCATCTGGCAGGACGGCGAACCGCTGCGTCGAGTACACGGTATCGTTAGCGAATTTGGCCGGGGTGACCGAGGACACCGCCGCACCTTCTACTCCCTGGTGCTGCGCCCCGCGCTATGGCGGCTCTCGCTGCGCCAGAACTCGCGTATTTTCCAAAAAGCCGACCCGCTCACCATCATTAATACCCTCTGCGATGAACGCGGCATTACCGACGTGTCCTTTGCGGTCACCCGCGAGCCGGAGCAGCGGGAGTATTGCGTTCAGTATCGCGAAACCGACCTCGCCTTTATCGAACGCCTGGCCGCCGAAGAAGGTCTCTTCTACTTCCATGAATTTGAAGCGCGTGACGGCGGCGCCCACCGGCTGATCTTCGCCGACGATCCCCAAGTGCTGGTAAGCGTTGGCGAACGCTCCTACCACAGCCGGGCGGGAGGCACCGCCCCCATGCGCCATGTACGCAAACTCAGCCACACCGCTAGAGTCGCCGCCGCTTCCGCCACGCTGAAGGATTACAGCTTTAAAAATCCAGCGTATGCGCAGCTGCATGAACACCTGGGCCGTGATGTTGAGCAACACGGCCAAAACGCTGACTACGAGCACTACGACTACCCCGGCCGCTATAAGCAGGATGCCTCTGGCAAGCCCTTTACCCGCATCCGTTTAGAACAGCTACGCCGTGAAGCGCTCACCGCCAACGCCGAAAGTGACCTGCCCGAATTCGCCCCTGGCCTGCGCTTCACGCTGACCGACCACGACACCGAAAGCCTCAACCGCGACTGGCAGGCCATTGAAGTAAGCCACTTCGGCGAACAGCCCCAGGCGCTGGAAGAAGACGGGATGACGCAGGGCGACGTGGACGGCATGACCCGCTACCACAACCAGGTCACGCTGATCCCCGGTGATGCCCCCTGGCGAGCAACGCCGAATCCCAAACCCCGCGTCGATGGCCCCCAAGTGGCCTTTGTGGTGGGCCCCGAAGGCGAAGAGATTCACTGCGACGAACACGGCCGAGTCAAAGTCCAGTTCCCCTGGGACCGCTACGCAGAGCCAAATGACACGGCGAGCTGCTGGGTACGCGTCGCCCAAGGCTGGGCAGGCGGTGGCTACGGCAGTATCGCCATTCCGCGTATTGGCCATGAAGTGATTATTTCTTTTTTAGAAGGCGACCCGGATCAGCCACTGATCACCGGGCGTACCTACCACGCGGTGAATACCGCACCTTATCCGCTGCCGGAACACAAAACCCGCACGGTGCTGCGCACCCAAAGCCACAAGGCTGAAGGCTTCAACGAACTGCGCTTCGAAGACGAAGCAGGCGAAGAACAGATTTGGCTCCACGCCCAGAAAGACCTGGAGCTGTTAACGCTTAACGACCGCACCGAAGAGATTCGCAACGACAGCCACCTCAAGGTGCACAACGACCGCATCAGCGAGATTGATAACGATAACCACCATACGGTGCACAGCAACCGCCACACGCAGGTAGACGGCGACGACTACCTCATCGTGAACGGCACGCGCCACGAGAAAGTTGGTCAGGCGCAGCTGATGGAAGCAGGACGAGAAATTCATCAAAAATCCGGCGCCAAAACCGTCATTGATGCCGGGGCAGAGATCACCCTCAAAGCCGGGGGCAGCTTTATAAAACTCGACCCTAGCGGCATTACGATTGTAGGCGCCCAGGTCAAGATCAACTCTGGGGGGAGCCCCGGCACCGGTAGTGGGCAATCGGTAATAGGTGCCTTATTACCTGGCCATGTTGCCACTGAGCGGCACGAACGAATTGATCCTTTACAGCAAGACCAACTACTGACAGCAGCGATGCAAGGCGCTGCCGTGGTAGAAATATGCCAACGGCTGAAGGACGGCAATAACGATAATGTTGATCGCTGTGCCTTGGGAGATCAGTGCCCATGTCGCTAAGAACACCCCCAATGTCGGTCTTTTATTTGATCGACTTGGCCCTTTATCCGCAGCTGTCGCAACAGCTATTTGCTATAGATGAAAGCCCTGTCTATGAACGGTTGTATCTGCAAACGGCCTACGCACGTTATGCGCAACAAGGCCCGATTCTGTTCAGCCCTTCAAATGGCAGTGCCCATGTTGCCGCTGCACGTTGGGTGCAGCAGGGAGCCGCTATCGCACTGCACACACGTGCAACGCTTTCAGAAGTTGCCAAGCATTACCGGCAACTCACCCATGTCGAACGCCAAACGGGCCCTCCCGCCTTGTTTCGTTATGCCGATTCGCGGATATATGTCGGTCTAGTCAGTGGTTTGACCGAGGGCGAAACGCACGCATTGCTGGGGCCTATCAACGTAATGAATGGCGTGGCCAACGGTGAAGCATGGCAGCTCGAATCACCAGCCCCTGATGATGAGCCGCCGGGCAAGTTCAAATTGACGGCTGACCATGAGCAGGCATTTCAGCGCAAGCGTGAGCAAACGTTTTGCCAGCAGTTGGCCAGTGATCATGGCGTTGCATTATCACAAGCGCAGCAATGGTTACAGCAAATGAAAGCGCTACCCCTCACGACGGAATATGCGCGTTGGGAAGGGTGCCAGATTCTTGCTGCATCAGACTACCCTGAGCCGCTTTCGTCACGCCATATGCAGCAACTGTCGTCCTATGGCGGCTCCTGGCAAGCGTTGCTGGGTGAGTTAAAGATGTTGACCAGCGAGCAAGCCCCTTTAGTAGACACTGATGGTGACGACAGATGACCGAAACATTATCACAACCGCCATTACAGCCCAGCCGAACAAGCGATACCGGCGTCAGCGTACCTGCCCACTGCAGCGTGGGGGTTATCGTATTGATCGTGCATAGCGATACATTGGGCCGCTATTTGCCCGAAGGCACGATGGTTAGGTTGGTCGATTCTGCGGGTAAGACTTACAGCGCGATCATTGATGCCGAAGGCATTAGCCGTCACGAAGGCGTGGCGCCAGGAAAGGTCGCTTGGCAATTAGTAAATACTCATGGACAGCACCTAGTAGCCGTTGATGATGAGCCGCTGGATCCGTGTCGAGCGGCGGCAGCGCCGCCTGAAATCGATGTAGCCATGGATGAAACGACAATCCAGGCGACCTATCTGCCCCCGCCGATCAGCCTCAATCTGCGTGACGAAGTAACGTCGACTGAGGCCGATTTACTGAGTGATGAGCAACTGGAACAGCTGCGTTTGGCGGGCAACAACGCCACGCTGTTTTTGCATGGCTACAATGTCCCGCTAGGCCAGCATGGCGTTTTTGCTTCTTGGGATAAGCGCACCGATATCAGTGCTGAACCCTTATTAACCACTGCCCATATGGCAAGTAGTGCCACAATTCTTCAAGATATCGACAAGGTCGATATCCAAGTGCCTGTTAATAGAGGATATGTAGCAAGCAATTTATATCATACGCCGACAGAAAATGGATCGGACGAGTACCGTGATGCGTATTGTAACGGCAGTGGAGCGTATAACTGGTTCGTTCACATGGAGCATCGGCTCAATCTTGCTGCTGGAATGAATGAGGAGGATTGGCGACCCTATACCCGTATGGTTGGGATCGCGTGGTTGGGCGATACCGGGAGCGTCGATTTTTTCCAGGCTGAACTCAATGCTATGGCGGCAGGACGGCGTTTGGTTGCCTTGTTGGAGCAGCTTAACGACGCGGGCATCGCTATCAATATCATTAGCCACTCGCTGGGCGCACGCGTGGTACTGACGGCCCTCAATATCCTCGGAGAGCAAGAGCGCCATCAATGGATCGACAATATTTATTTATGGGAACCAGCGGTTGCCGATAACGCGCTAGTCAACGATGCCTCGCAGGACAGCCACCCGCTGGGCATGGGTGTTTTCCCCGACGCACACAAAGCGGTGAAAAAAGTGGTGGTGTTGCACTCCGAGGAAGATGGCATTCTCGGTCCGCCACCGCAGGACAGCCCTTCCTTCTGGCAACAGGTAGCTGAAATCATCAGTCCCGCAGCAGTGTGGGCACACGAGTTATTCAGTGCCGATGATATGTTGGATGAGCTAATCGGCTCATTTGGAGGTGCTTACGGCAAAAAGTGGTGGACATTCCCCGCCGGCCTGTCGACCCCCTTCATCCGGTACTACAGCAATAAGGCACCAGCCGATACGGTGAGTCCTCCTGTGCCTCAGCCCATACCGGTCGGCCCTGACCCTTATGGCAGAGAACGCGCCGCACGTGCTTGGCAGGAATTCAGAGCGCTGGCGATTGAGGAAGCGCGAGAGGCACTTGCTAGTGCCAACCCGCTACCCACTTATGACCTGTTAGCACCGCTAGCCCACCACGCCGTGGTGAGCGAAGAGCGAGCAGCTGCGTATATCGATACCCTGCAGTGGCTAGTAGGCAGAAACTGGCGCGCAGGAAAAAGCCCTCGTCCAGCGCTTGGAAGTATTGGGTTTGGTGAGGTGAGAACCGAAAAAGATTTTATTCGAAATAGGCTTGATAGAAAGGTTTTTGATTTTGTTGACCAGACACTATGGCTCTTTGACCACTCGGGAATGAAAGTCCCTAGCGATGAGGTGTTTGGGAAGAGCTATCAGGAAGGGATCGTTGATCGGATAAAGGAGACATCACGCTTTGGTCGCTATGAATAAGCAAAAATTTGCTGCTTTGATACTCGTTGTTGGCACCGTATTAGCCTTGGCCTATTACGGAGTACGGGCACTCACTGGGCTTGAGCCAGCTACCTCGCTAAGCATGTCCAGCGATGGTCGCTATGTGATCTCTGCCCACGAAGATGGGGCTTTGGTGCTGTGGGATATAGAAGATCAGCAAAAGGAGCAACTGGCCGATAATGCGAACCTTTATAGTGCTTACTTTATTCCCGAAGGCGACGTTTTTCTCTGGCAGGATCAAGATGATGTGGTTTATGTACAGCGCGTCAATGGAGATGTGGTTGAGGAATTTGAGCACTTCCCCACTTACGGGCATGTAATGTCCGTCGATAGGCAACATTACCTTTCCAGCAACAAAACCTGGAACATTTATCATGGGCATGGCGATGCTTTACGTCCCGTGTTACTCGATAGCCACAGTCCCAGCTTTACCGGCACCGGGCAAGTCTTGAATTTGTCGATGGGCGGCGACTTTTTTGTCTCCGGTGGCTCGGGAAGCCCAGGGGGAGAGCTTACAGACTCCCCGCCGGTGAGAGAAGAAGGCGAGTTTCGTTTTTCCTCCAGCTATGGCGGGGTGACGTTATGGGATATTGATACCTTGGAACCCGTGGCTAAACTGCCGGGTAACTCTTCGAAAACCTATGCCACCATCAGCCCTGACGGGGATTGGGTGGTTAGTGGCGACGAGAATGGTATTGGACTTTTCTGGGACACGAATTCGCCAGAAAATCGCATGCGTCTAGCGGATTATGATCATGGTGTTTTTCTCCAAGATCTACCAGAGGGCTTACCTGAGAACCAATATAGGGATAAAAGTGAGCTGATCCCCGTACCAGAGTCTACCAAGCCGGACAAATGGGGAAGTATCCGCTCCTTGGCTACTCCTACAACAATCGCCTTGGCTTTTATCAATGGTAGCGAAGAGTTTTTACGTATTGGCCATGCCCAATACGAAGGCGAGGACATGAGTCGCACCTATGCAGCACTGTTCGAAGCTGGCAACCCCTGGCCTCAGGCGTACCTTGATCTGGGCACTGATCCTTTTCCTTCGGTCAATAACTACTCCCGCAATTTAAGCATCGATTCAGCCCCGGACGCTAACCTGCTGGTCACCGGGCATGCCTTCGATGGCGGCATCACCGTGTACCGTTATGACCCTGAAGAGCGCACGCTAGCCAAGGAGTGGGTGGGGCGTTGAGGTTCCAGTTAGAAGGTAAACAACTTTTTACGAAAACTCGTTACCCCGGCTTATTCGCCAATATCACCGCCCGCCGAGGTGCGGAGTAGCCTTCGATAGTGCGCGTGCGATCTTCGGGGTCAAGAAAATCGGCTAGCGATTGGTAGGTCATCCACTCGGTTGAGCGCTGCTCGTCAAGTGTGGTTACAGCTTCATCCACCACGCGCACGTTGGTAAAACCGCAGCGTTCTAGCCAGTGGCATAGCGCTTTGGAAGAAGGCAGGAAGTAGACGTTGGGCATCGCGGCGTAACGTTCGCCGGGCACAAATACGGTCTGTTCGTCGCCTTCGACTACCAGCGTTTCCAGCACCAGCTCGCCACCTGGCGCTAACGCTGCTTTTAGCTGCTGAAGATGCTCAAGGGGGGCAGGGCGATGGTAGAGCACGCCCATGGAGAAAACCGTATCGAAAAAGCCGAGATTCTCCGGTACATCTTCTATACCCACCGGTAAAAACTGTGTTCTACCGCCATCGGCATTGCCGACGAAGTGGCGTACCGCCTGAAACTGCCAGTAGAAGCGCGGCGAAGGGTCGATCACCAGCACAAAAGCAGCCCCCGCTCCGGCCATTCGCCAAGCGTGATAACCACTACCACCGCCCACGTCGAGCACCTTACGATATTTTAGCGGCGCTAGGTGTGGCGCCACTCTCTGCCATTTCCAGTCCGAGCGCCATTCGGTGTCAATATGAATGCCGCCCAGTTGAAAAGGACCTTTACGCCAGGGGGCGAGCTTTCTTAGCAGGTTAAAACACTGGCGCTGCTGGCTATCGCTAAGGTCGAGATCAACCGTGACGGTGTCGCTGTTTAAGTTCACGCGTCGCTCTGCGGGCAGCGCGGGCAATTTGGCGACGGCTTTTTCCCAAGCGGATAGGTCACCGTGGCGGTTACGGTCAAGCCCATGGGCTAATTGCTCGGGAAGCTTCGCCAGCCAAGCGGTGAGCGATGAGTCAAGAACTGCTTGATCCAGAAATGCTTGATAGAGGGCGCGGTGGTCGTCGGGTAGTGGCACCTCACCCCTCCTTAAAAGCAATGATGGACGCGAAATTTAAATACTGAAACCAGGTCATCGAACGGGGGAAGCCCGCCTGCTTTAGACGCCCGTGCAGTGCGTCCAACGTGTCGGGCACCAGCACATTCTCAAGGGCAGTACGTTTCTGGCTAATCTCTAAATCGCTGTAGCCATTGGCGCGCTTGAAATCGTGATAGCGTTCAACCCGCCAAGCGTTGTCGCGCTCGTCGGCATCCACGGTTTTCTCAGAGAGAATCAGCACACCACCGGGTTCCAGCGCTGCATAAAGCCGCGCCAATAGCGCATCACGGTCGGCGGCGGGTAGAAACTGTAGGGTAAAGTTGAGAATGATCATGCCCGAAGGCGCATACTCCAGGGTACGAATGTCGGCTTCTTCTACCTGCATAGCGTGTGCTGGGCACTCGTCAGCAAAAGTTTGCCGTGCCTGTGCCACCATGGCGGGAGAGAGATCGACGCCCGTGTAGCGAAAGGCATCAGGTGCCAGCGCCCCTGCCAGCGCAAGACCGGAAGCGCCCAGTGAACAGCCAAGGTCATATACATGGGCGCCGTGACGCAGATGGCGCTGGGCAATTAAGCTCAACATGCCAAGGATTTGTCCGTAGCCAGGTACCGATCGACGGATCATGTCAGGAAAGCACGCGACTACCTTTTCATCGAAAGAGAACCGCGCTACTCGGTCAAGGGGTGTCGAAAAGATAGCGTCACGGTAAGATGCATTACTCATGGGCAAGCCGGGATCATGGAAAAGGCGTGCTAGTTTACGCGCCCTTAATTGACGAGAACAGGCCTGTCTAGAACAGACTCACATAGAACAGCCCTGTTTAAGTTTATTAACCTGCTTAAAAAGCCCCGCTGCAAGGATCGACGCCACTGGAGAAGCTACATGGCCTCAGCATCAAGCGCTACCCCCGATACGCTACCTGCGTGGCAGACGTTAAAGCATCATGCTGAAACACTGCAGCACGTTCACTTGAAAACGCTATTTGGCACCGAGCCCTCCCGTTGGGAAAGCTTTACTCGCCAGGTGGCTGGCTTGACGCTGGATCTCTCCAAGCAGCGCTGGGATGACGATACGCTCGAGCATCTGTTTACACTGGCCAGCGAAGCAGGCGTGCCCTCTGCCATTGAGGCGTTGCTAAATGGTAAGCGAGTGAACGTCAGTGAAAACCGCCCGGCGTTACATACGGCGCTGCGTTTGCCCGCCGATGCCACCCTTGAGGTTGAGGGTGAAGATATCGTCGCCGCCGTGCATGAAAGCCTTAGCCAAATGGAGCGCTTGGTCAGCCGGTTGCACGCAGGGCAGTGGCGCGGAGCCACCGGCAAGCCGATTCGGCATGTGGTTAATCTAGGCGTCGGCGGTTCAGATCTGGGTCCGTTAATGGTCACCCATGCGTTGGCAGATTTTCGGCCCAAAGATATTCATCCAGTCGAAGTGCATTTTGCCTCCACCATGGATGGCTCGCAGTTAGCGGATTATCTGAGCCGGTTGAATCCTGAAACCACCATCTTTGTGCTGTCGTCCAAGTCGTTTACCACCATTGATACGCTCTCCAACGCTAACACTGCGCGTGAGTGGCTATTGGGCCGCTTAACCCAGCATGGCGCAACGCCGATTAGCGCTGAGCTGGTAGTGCGTCAGCACTTCATTGGTGTTTCGGCGAGCCCCGAGAAAATGACCGAGTGGGGCATTGCAGAGGATCACCAGTTAACCTTCTGGGAGTGGGTTGGCGGGCGCTACTCGCTATGGGGCACTATTGGCTTACCCATTGTTCTGGTGGTGGGGATGGCGAATTTCCGGGAGTTTTTAGCCGGTGCGCACGCCATGGATCGCCATTTCGCTGAGGCAGATATGGCAGAAAACCTGCCTGTGCTACTGGGGTTGGCGGGAATCTGGAACGTCAATTTTCTAGATATCCGTGCCCACTCCATTCTGCCCTACGATGGCCGTTTGGAGTATTTCGCCGCTTACCTTGAACAGCTTGAGATGGAATCCAACGGCAAGTCGGTCACCCGCCAAGGCCAGCCGGTCAACTACTCGACTTGCCCTGTGCTCTGGGGCCAACTTGGCCCCAACGCCCAGCATGCGTTTTACCAATTGCTACACCAAGGCACTCAGCCGGTGGTGTGTGACTTTATCGCGCCGCTTAAACGTTACGACGAGGTGGAAGATCCGGATACCCGACGCCACCTAAAAACCCAGCACCGCCTGGCACTGGCTAACTGCTTTGCTCAGTCCCGCGTTCTTATGCTTGGCGACGACGCTTTGGAAGATGACGGCCCGAGGCCAGAGCACAAGCGTTACCGTGGCAACCAGCCCTCGACGACGGTGCTACTTGACCAGCTTACGCCCGCTACCCTCGGTTCGCTTATCGCGCTTTACGAGCACAAGGTGTTTGTTCAAGCGGTGATTTGGGATATCAACCCGTTCGACCAGTGGGGCGTTGAGCTGGGAAAACAGATTGCCACGGATACCCAAAAGATTATCGACCATGAGGGCGATCTATCGCGGATGGATGCTTCCAGCCGTGGATTGATAGAAGCATTTTGGGCCGCCGAGCATGAGTGATACATAGTTGTGATTTGAGCCGGGGTTAACTCTACGACCTATCTCCGGCCCCTGTTCGCAAGCATGGCTAGATATACAGCTTTTTCGTTTTCCGCTATCCTGTGGCCCTTTAGTAAGCTGCCGATCCCTTTTTTAACCACCGTTTCTAACAACTGACTAAACGCCCAGCGAGGCTGCCAGCACTATTTTTCAGGAATCGACGTTACATGACCCAGTTTGATGCCTCTCAGTACGGCGCGAGTTCCATCGAAGTCCTGTCCGGGCTCGAGCCGGTACGTAAGCGTCCCGGTATGTATACCGACACCACACGCCCCAATCACTTAGCCCAGGAAGTCATAGATAACAGCGTCGATGAAGCGCTGGCGGGTCACGCCACCATGATCAACGTCGTGCTGCATAGCGACGGCGGGATCGAAGTGCAGGACAACGGCCGGGGTATGCCGATCGATCTGCACCCTGAGCACGGTGTTTCAGGCGTTGAACTGATATTTACCAAATTGCACTCAGGTGGCAAATTCTCCTCTACTAGCTATCGCTTCTCAGGCGGCCTGCATGGGGTAGGGGTGTCGGTGGTTAACGCGCTATCGCGCCGGTTAGATGTTGAAGTCACCCGCGACGGCGCGCGCCATGCCATGGCCTTCGAATTTGGCGAGAAAGTCGAAGAGTTACATGAGATTGGCAAAGCCCCGAAGCGGGCGAGCGGCACGCTGGTGCGCTTCTGGCCGGATGAGAGCTACTTCGATAGCCCCAAGCTTGCGTTAACGCGGCTTAAACACCTGTTACGTGCCAAAGCGGTGCTGTGTCCCGGCTTAAAAGTCACGTTGCTAGAACCAGACGGTACCGCCACCGAGTGGGAATTTGCCGATGGTTTGCGCGACTACCTGGTCGAAGCCACCGACGGCTACGAAGTGCTGCCGGCGGAGCCGTTTGTCGGCCACTTCAATGACGACGAGCACGGCGTGGATTGGGCGATCCAGTGGCTACCCGAAGGTGGCGAAGTGTTGCTGGAGAGCTACGTTAACCTGATTCCCACCCCGCAGGGCGGCACCCACGTGAACGGCTTTCGTTCCGGGCTGCTGGATGCGCTGCGCGAATTCTGCGAATACCGCAACCTGTTGCCCCGGGGCATAAAACTCACCGCCGACGATCTTTGGGAGCGCACCTCCTTTGTGCTCTCGGTAAAAATGCTCGACCCACAGTTTGCCGGGCAAACCAAAGAGCGGCTCTCGTCACGAACCATTGCCGGTTTTGTTTCCGGCGTCGTTAAGGACGCTTTCTCGCTTTGGCTGAATCACCACGTGGATCAGGCCGAAGCGATTGCCGAGCTGGTGATCAGCGCGGCGCAAAATCGTCAGAAAAAAGCCAAAAAGGTCGCCCGTAAAAAGGTCACGTCCGGCCCGGCGCTGCCCGGTAAACTGGCGGACTGCTCCGGCCAGGATCCCGCCCAGAGCGAGCTGTTTTTGGTTGAAGGGGACTCGGCCGGCGGCAGTGCTAAGCAGGCGCGTAACCGCGAAACCCAGGCCATTCTGCCCCTGCGCGGTAAAATCCTGAATACCTGGGAGGTGGAGACCCACGATATTTACGGCTCCCAAGAGGTTCACGATATCGCGGTCGCCATTGGCGCCGATCCTGGCAGCGCCGATTTAGAAAAACTGCGTTACCACAAAATCTGTATTCTCGCCGACGCCGACTCCGACGGCCTGCACATCGCCACACTGCTCTGTGCGCTGTTTGTACGCCATTTTCCGAGTTTGGTCGACGCAGGGCATGTCTATGTAGCGATGCCGCCGCTCTACCGTATCGATCTGGGTAAAGAAGTGCACTACGCCCTGGATGAGAGCGAAAAAGCCGCCATTCTCAAGCAATTGGCCAACAAGCGCGGCACACCTAACGTACAGCGCTTTAAAGGCCTGGGTGAAATGAGCCCGTTGCAGCTGCGGGAAACCACCATGTCGACGGAAACCCGGCGCTTAGTGCAGCTCACCCTGACGGAGGGCGACGGCACCATGGAAATGATGGATATGCTGCTGGCCAAAAAACGTGCCGGTGACCGCAAAAAGTGGCTGGAAGATTACGGCAACCTCGCAGACATTGAGGTATAACCCCAGATGACCATGGATATTCAAGTAGCTGAGGGGGACGTCGAACGTCTATCCCTGCGTGACTACACCGAAAAAGCGTACCTCGACTACTCGATGTACGTCATTCTCGACCGCGCCTTGCCCAATATCGGCGACGGTATGAAACCTGTGCAGCGGCGGATTATTTACGCCATGCGCGAGCTGGCGCTGCACGCTAACGCCAAGTATAAAAAGTCGGCGCGTACCGTCGGTGACGTGTTGGGTAAATTCCACCCCCATGGCGACAGCGCCTGCTACGAAGCTATGGTGCTGATGGCTCAGCCGTTTAGCTACCGATACCCGCTGGTAGACGGCCAAGGCAACTGGGGTAGTCCCGACGACCCCAAATCTTTCGCTGCCATGCGCTACACCGAGGCCAAGCTTTCCAAGTTTGCCGAAGTGCTGCTGGGTGAACTGGGTCAAGGCACCGTCGATTGGGCACCCAACTTTGATGGCACCATGCAGGAGCCACTGGTACTGCCGGCCAAGTTACCCCATGTGCTGCTCAATGGCGGTACAGGGATTGCGGTTGGCATGGCGACCGATATTCCGCCGCATAATGTGTCAGAAGTCGTCGAAGCCACATGCCATTTGCTGCGCAACCCTAAGGCGACTACTGCCGATTTAATGGAGTTCGTCCCTGCGCCGGATTTTCCCACCGATGCGGAAATTATTACTCCGCCTGCTGATCTGCGAAAGCTGTACGAATCGGGGCGTGGCTCGGTCAAGCTGCGCGCTCGCTATGAGCGCGAAGAGGCCAATATCGTGATCACTTCGGTGCCGTACCAGGTGAGTGGCGCCAAGGTACTTGAGCAGATTGCCGCGCAAATGCAGGCCAAAAAGCTGCCCATGGTGGCCGACCTGCGCGATGAGTCGACTCATGAAGAGCCAACCCGTTTAGTGATTGAGCCGCGCTCCAACCGCATTGACGTCGAGTCGTTGATGGCGCACCTGTTCGCCACCACCGACTTGGAAAAGAACGTGCGTGTGAACATGAACGTGATCGGTCTGGACGGCCGCCCACGGGTCATGCCGCTGCCGGAAATGCTGGGCGAATGGCTGCAGTTCCGGCGCAGCACGGTACGCCGTCGTTTAGAGCATCGCCTGGGCAAGGTTGAAGATCGCCTGCATATCCTGGCAGGCCTGTTAATCGCCTACCTCGATCTGGACGAAGTAATCCGCATTATTCGTGAAGAGGATGATCCGAAAGCCTCGCTGATGGCGACGTTTAGTCTCTCCGAGCGCCAAGCGGAAGCCATTTTAGAGCTGCGCTTGCGTCACCTTGCCAAGCTCGAAGAGATGAAAATACGCGGCGAGCAGGATGAACTGGAAAAAGAGCGCAAATATTTAGAAGGGCTGTTAGGCAGCGAAGCCAAGCTCACCACGCTGATCGAAAAAGAGATCCGCGCGTCGGGTAAAGAGCATGGCGACGAACGACGCTCGCCGCTGGTCGAACGCGAAGAGTCCAAGGCGCTTTCAGAAGTCGAACTGCTAGGCGCTGACCCGATTACCGTAGTGCTTTCCGATAAAGGCTGGATTCGCGCGGCGAAAGGGCACGATATCGACCCCGAGGGGCTCTCTTATAAAGCCGGAGATAGCTTTCAACTGGCGGCGAAAGGTAAAACCAATCAGCCGCTGGTGCTGCTGGATGACACCGGTCGTGCCTACACGCTGTCTGCGCATAACCTACCCAGTGCGCGGGGGCAAGGTGAACCGGTTACCGGGCGCGCTAATGTTGCCGCCGGAGCGAAAATGGCGGGGCTGATGTTTGCGCCACCGGAGCGACGCTTCGTACTTGCCACTGACGGTGGCTATGGCTTTGTGGCGCGGCTCGATACGCTCACCGGTAAAAACAAAGCCGGTAAAGCGGTACTTAGCCTGCCTAAGGGCTGCAACGTCATGGCGCCAGTGGAAGTGCCAGAGGGCGACGAGCTGTGGGTGGCTTCTGTTTCAAATGAGGGCAGACTGCTGCTGTTCCCCTTGGAGCAGTTACCCGAGATGTCTAAAGGTAAGGGCAATAAAATGCTCGATATCCCAGGCCCACGAGCCGCCCGCCGGGAGGAGTTTGTTACCGGTATTGTGGTGCTAGCCTCCAGTGACGCGCTGTTGATTCATGCCGGTAAGCGCAAGCTAACACTAAAAGCTGACGATTTAGCTTATTATCGCGGCGAGCGTGGCCGCCGCGGCAGCAAGTTGCCCCGCGGCTTCCAAAAAGTAGATCGACTAGAGGCAGGGGAATAAGTAATGGCACGCGGTGATTTGATCCTAACCGTATTAGCGGCGCGTTTATCCGCGGATATTCAATCCCAGGTAGACGCACTGATTGTGCAATTTGGCCTGCAGAAAAGAAGCACCCAGCGTCTTGCCGACGTCTCGTTACAGCAAAGCAAGTGCATCGACTGTATCGAGCATCGTCTGGTAGGTGAGGTGGATATTGAAGCTATCCGTAATGCCGCACGGGTACTGAGCGAGACTCTGACGGTTGATATTGTTGTCCAAGCGGATACCCGCGATCACGTTCAGCCCCGTTTGGTGTGTTTCGATATGGACTCCACGCTGATCAAAGCCGAAGTGATTGATGAGCTGGCTCGCCGCCATGGCGTGGGTGATGAAGTCGCAGAAGTCACTGAACGTGCCATGCGTGGCGAGTTGGATTTCAAAGCGAGCTTTCGTGAGCGGATGAGCAAGCTGGCCGGTTTGGATGAGTCCGTACTGGCGGAAATCGCGGAAGAGCTGCCACTGATGGAAGGCGTAGAGCGCTTGATGGACAACCTGAAACGACTAGGCTTTCGCACTGCTATTCTCTCTGGCGGCTTCACCTACTTTGCTCGCCACTTGCAGGAGAAGCTTGGCTTTGATGAGATCCACGCCAATGAACTGGTCATCGAAAATGGCAAGGTGACCGGCGAAGTAAGCGAACCGATCGTCGATGCCGAGCGCAAAGCCGAACTGTTAGAGTCCATTGCATTACGAGAAGGGTTTACTCCGGATCAAACAATTGCGGTAGGCGATGGTGCTAACGATCTAAAAATGCTCGCCAAGGCAGGCATGGGAATCGCTTTTCGGGCCAAGCCACTGGTGCGTGCCCAGGCACGTCAGGCGATTTCTACCTCCGGCCTTGATGGTGTTCTCTATCTGCTGGGCTATCACCAGCAGGATTTAACCCCGTAAAACCAGCTGTGGCACCGTCGAGAAAAGTGTCGTTGCGAGGAGCGTGCAACGCGGCAATCTCAAACTGCGCAGGCGCAGTTCAACCCAAGATGGCCGCGCTTCGCTCGCAATTAGCAAAGTGAGGGTGCTTCGCCTTCATCCATGGCCTTTATCGGGGTGCGGAACAGGTTTATCGCCCACCTCTTCTGGACGCAGCTCTACCGGTTTACCCTGGGTTTTATCGACGTGCTTTAAATGCAGGTGTAAGCCGGACTTGGCCAGCAAGTGGGCGCTGACGGGGGCGGTAATAAACAGAAAGAGCGTGATTAACAGCTCTTGAATATCGGGTTTGCCGTCCAGACTCCAGAAATACAGCATCGAAGCGATGAGCATGCAGCCAATACCCAAAGTGGTGGCCTTAGTCGGGCCGTGCAGGCGCATATAGAAATCGCGCAAGTGGGCCATTCCCAGTGAGCCGATAAACACAAAGATCCCGCCAGCCACCAGTAGCAGTGATATAAGCGCTTCAATGATTACTGACATAGCTCCCCCTGAATCATTCGATAGCTCATGTTAATCATTCGATAATGTCTCCGCGCAGAATATATTTGCACACCGCAACGGTACTGATGAAACCTAGCATGGCGATCAGCAGCGCCGACTCGAAATAGGTTTTGCTGTTCAGCCACAGCCCCAACAGCACAATCAGCGCAATCGAGTTGACGTACATAGTGTCCAGCGCGAGTACCCGGTCGGGCAGGCTGGGGCCGATGGTAAGCCGGTAGAGGTTCATCAATAGTGCCATCACCACCAAGGCTAAGGTGATATAAAGCGCAATGCTCAGCATTCGTATATCTCCTTGAGCGGGCGTTCGTAGCGCTCACGAATCTGGCAAATCAGCGCCTCTTCGTCGTCTACATCTAAGGCATGAATCAGTAGTGACTTACCATCCAGGCGCAGATTGGCGGAGACAGTGCCGGGAGTCAGGCTAATGGTGCTAGCCAGCAGCGTGATAGTAAATCGATCCTCCAGCATTAATGGATATTCAACAAAATGAGGCTTCATCTTCCGCCAGGGGTTGGCAATCAAATAGGCAACTTCAAAATTGGCCACTACGATATCGCCTAGTACTCGCAGTAAAAAGCGCAGTAGGGCGAAAGGCTTAGCGATCCGTGGGCGTGCGTCCCAAAAACGGTAGGTCAGTAGAGGGATCAAGATAGCTAAGGAGCCACCGAGTACGAATTGGCCAAAGGCGTAGCTGCGCACCAGCAGCAGCCAAACGACGAGCAGTAGTATCGATAAAACAGGCGTGGGTAGCCAGGAGCGCGGAGTAATCATTGGGCATCTCCAGCATCAGGTAGTAGCGTGCGAATCAGCACCTGGGGGGTGGCTAATTGCTCAGCCGTGGCTTGAGTGTAGCTGCTCACTGGCCCGGCCATGGCGACTAGCAGAGGGGCTGCACTTAGCAGCCAAATAACCCCAAACCACTGGCAACGGGAAAGCGGTGTACCGCTGATCGTGCCCCGGTGGCTACGCCAAAACAGCGTAGAGCCTGCCCGGGAGAGGGCGATCAGCGAGGCTAAACTGGTTAGCAGTAGCAGCGGCCATAGCCATAGTCGTTGGTTGCCTTCGGCAGCATTGAGCATCAATGCCTTGCCGAAAGCGCCGGAGAACGGCGGGATGCCTGCGACGGCGATAGCGCCGACAAAAAACAGCATGGCGAGTGCTGT
Organism: Halomonas alkaliantarctica; assembly: GCF_029854215.1. Lineage (NCBI taxonomy): Bacteria > Pseudomonadati > Pseudomonadota > Gammaproteobacteria > Oceanospirillales > Halomonadaceae > Vreelandella > Vreelandella neptunia. The sequence continues at coordinate 1,526,793 of NZ_CP122961.1, forward strand.
GCCCTGCACCATTGGACGGCCCTTGACGATGCGTGTACCCGCTTTGCCGCGCTGGAGGCCAATCATTTCCGCTAGCAGGAACAGACCACCGGTGATTAACGTTGTGTGGATCAGGTAGTATAGAAGCGCAGAGACCGCCTGGGGCGAGCGCATGCCGATACCCGCCAGCAGCGTGCCCACCGACACCAGCACTAGGTACGCAACCAGTAAGCGCAAATCTCGCGCTGCCAGTACCCCAATGCCTGCGGCAGCCAGGGTAGCGAGTGATAGCCACCACACCCAGGGCTGTTCCAGCGCTTCCAAACCGCCAGCGCTATCGCCAAAAATAAGCGAGTAGACGCGCAGAATGGCGTAAATACCCACTTTGGTCATAATGGCAAACAGCGCTGCTACAGGCGCGGGGGCCGAGGCGTAAGCTTTGGGTAGCCAGAAGTAGAGCGGCAGAATGGCCGCTTTTAGTCCAAACACCACCAGTAGCATCAGTGCGCCAGCGGTCACTAGACCTTCACGCTCAGCGGGTAGTTCGGCGACCCGAATTGCCATATCGGCCATGTTGAGTGTACCCGTAGCGCCATACAGGATTCCCACCGCAATCAGAAACAGCGAAGAGCCCGCCAGATTGAGCACTACATAGTGCACGCTGGCCTGAATCCGCGCTTTACCACCGCCGTGAAGTAAAAGGGCGTAGGATGCTAGCAGAAGTACTTCAAAAAAGACGAAGAGGTTAAATAAATCACCGGTTAAAAAAGCACCGTTAATGCCCAGCAGTTGCCACTGAAAAAGGCCGTGGAAGTTGCTGCCTTTTTCGTCGTCACCGGCGCAGGCAAAAACCACCGCGCCAACGGCCAGCACGGCCGTAAGCAGCAGCATCAACGCCGAGAGGCGATCCAGCACTAGCACAATGCCGAACGGGGCTTGCCAGTCACCCAGCGCGTAGTAGGTGATTTCACCACCGGCGGCTTGCCGTAATAGGCCTATCGCAACCAGCAGCAGTAGCACCGTGGCAGTAACGCTAACAGTCCGCTTATAGCGCACCAATCCTTGGCGCTGATAGAGTAGCAATATGCCCGCGACTAGCGGTAGAACGACAGGGAAAACAATTAGATGCTGCATCATTCTCGGTCTTCCTTTTTACCGTCTACGTGGTCGTTCCCCATTTCACTCCGCGCCCGCATGGCCAGGATCACCACAAATGCTGTCATCGCAAAGCCGATCACGATGGCTGTGAGCACTAGCGCCTGGGGCAGCGGGTCGGCATAACCCGTACCCTCTGACACAATGGCAGCACCATCAGTAGTTAATCCCCCCATCGAAAACAGGAACAAATTCACTGCGTAAGAGAGCAGCGTAAGGCCCACCACCACTGGGAAGGTGCGGCCTCGTAACGTTAGATAGAGACCCGAAGCGGTTAATACGCCGGTGGTCATCGCATAAAGCAGTTCCATTAACGAGGCTCCTTGGCAGAGGTGGCGGCACTGTTGTCAGCATCCTGTTCGCTGGCTTCGGTCACCGGGCGGTGAGCAGTGGTGACTTTACCCAGGTTGGCAAGAATCATCAGCGTGGCGCCCACTACCGCTAAATAGACACCCAGATCAAAGAGCAACGCGGTAGCCAGCTCGAACTTACCAATGAGCGGCAGGCTGAAATAACCGAAAGAGGAAGTTAAGAACGGATGGCCAAACAGCCAGCTGCCCAGCCCGGTTAGGGTGGCAATCGCCACACCAATGACGGCCACCGGCTGAAACGGGAAATCTAAACGTTCTTGTGCCCATGCTACGCCCCGGGCCATATACACTAGGATCAAGGCGACTGCGGTAATCAGCCCGGCGATAAAGCCACCACCCGGCTGATTGTGGCCGCGCAGGAAGATAAACGCTGATACCAACAGCGCCAGCGGCAGCAGGGTCATGGAAATTGACGTGAGTACCGCTGGGTAGCGGTCAGGTGACCATACCCGGCCTTCGCCGTCACTGTGCGGCATAAACAGGCGCAAGCGGTTTAGCAGCTTAAAGATCGCCAGACCTGCGATGGCCAGTACGGTGATTTCGCCCAAGGTATCGAAACCCCGAAAGTCGACCAGAATCACGTTGACCACGTTGTAGCCGCCACCGCCGGGCTTGCTGTTCTCCACAAAGAAGCTGGAAATCGACAGCGTCTCGCGTGTCATGACCGCATAGTTAAGGCTGGCAATCACCAAACCCAAGGTGCCGGCTAGCAACATATCGCGAACGTTGCGTAGTGGACTGGATTCCCGTGGTGTCTTCTGTGGCAAGAAAAATAGCGCCAGCATCAGCAGAATCATAGTCACCACTTCCACTGAAAGCTGTGTGAGGGCTAGATCGGGCGCCGAGAAGCGGGCAAAGGTGAGTGCCACAAATAGCCCGACGACCGATAGCATTAGCAGAGAAATCAGACGGTAGCGGTGGGTGGCAGCGGTGGCCACGCCACCAAACATCAGCATTCCCGCCCCGAGTATAAGGATACCGTCCAGTTCCTGATTGCCAGCAGCACCCGTTAAGTCGGTGATCTGAACCAGGCCGATCCCCCCCATGACTAATGCGCCTAGCCAGAGCCAGCCTACGTAGCGCTGTAGTGAATTGCCTTCCAGCGCGGCAATAAACTGTTCGGCGCGATAGCCCATAGCGACAAGAATACGCTCGAACACCCGCCGGGCATCCACCCCGGCAAACTGCTGGGTAAATCGACGCACCTCGTCATGGCGCCAATAGAGTGCAATACCCACCACGAAGGCGATCACGCTCATGATGAGCGGTAGATTCACGCCGTGCCAGATAGCCAGGTGGAAATCGAGCGGACTACCGATCACCGCTTGGCTGGCGAGTTCAAGTAAGCCCGTTGCCATAAAGGCCGGGAAAAGTCCCACTATCACACACAGGGCTACCAATATTTCCACTGGCAAACGCATGAGGTGTGGCGGCTCATGGGGCGATTTCGGAGGGGCTTCACGGGCCGGTTTAAAGAAAACGGCGTGTACTAAACGCAGTGAATAGGCCACGGAAAGAATGCCGCCAACCGCCGCTAATGCGGGTAATAACCAGCTTAGGCCACCTAGCACGGGTGTCTCTAGCGCCTCGGTGAAGAACATCTCTTTGGATAAGAAACCGTTAAGCAGGGGTACGCCTGCCATGGCCGCTGCCGCTAGCGTGGTCAAGAGCGCCGTCACTGGCATGGCTTTTTTCAGACCACCTAGCCTTTTCAATTCACGGGTGCCTGCCTCGTGATCAATAATGCCGGAACTCATAAACAGTGCGGCTTTAAAGGTGGCGTGATTCAGAATGTGAAACAGGGCAGCTAAAATCGCCATGGGGCTGCCGATACCCAGCAGCACGGTGATCAAGCCTAGATGACTAACGGTGGAGAACGCCAGAATACCCTTTAGGTCGGTCTTCATCAGTGCAAACCAGGCGCCATACAGCATCGTCACGATGCCCACTAGGGAGACCACCACGCTCCACAGCTCGCTACCCGCAATAGCGGGGTGCAGCCGCGCCATGAGAAAAATGCCCGCTTTAACCATGGTGGCAGAGTGCAGGTAGGCCGACACTGGCGTAGGCGCTGCCATGGCGTGGGGTAACCAAAAATGGAACGGAAACTGCGCCGATTTGGTAAACGCCCCCAGCAGTACCAAACCGAGCATTAGCGGGTACCGTGAATCCGCCAGAATCACGTCGCCGCTGGCCAGCACATCGCCCATGTTGAAGCTGCCTGCCATGTCGCCCAGCAGCAGTAAGCCCGCCAATAGCGCAAGGCCGCCCGCGCCGGTGACAGTGAGCGCCATGCGCGCGCCTTTACGGGCATCCGATTGGTGCGACCAGTAACCGATCAGCAAAAACGAAGAGAGGCTGGTTAACTCCCAGAACAGCCAGAGCAGAATCAGGTTGTCCGACATTGAAATACCTACCATTGACGCCATAAAAAGCATCAGGAAGGCGTAGAATCGGCCATAGGGTTCGTCTTTGGCTAAATAGTAGTGCGCATAAAGAATGATCAGCAGGCCGATGCCGAGTATCAATAGGTTGAACAGCAGCGATAGCCCATCAAGGCGGAACGCCAGGTTCAATGCCAGCTCCGGCATCCAGGTGGCCGAAAAACGCAGCTGCTCGCCATCTAAAAGAGCTGGCACATTGAGTAGCGTCATTACTAGGGCGGTAGCGGGCAGCACCGCCGTTGCAAGGGAACAGAAACCGCGCCCGCGCCGTGCGGTAAGTGCCGGCACCAGTACGCCTAGCAGAGGCAATAAGGCTATCCAAAGCAGTGTCATGGGATCATCCAGCGGATAAAGTAAAAAAAGTCAAAAGACTACCAACAGGGCGTCTAAAGAGGCGTTCTGGTGGCGTAGGATACATCAAGTGAAACAACAGGATATCACTTGTGTAGCAGGCGTGTAATTTTAGTATAAAGTGTGCGGATTAACCGTTGAGAGATTTTTTGTTACATGAGCGAGCCCTTTACTACCTGGCAGTCCCGATTTGAAAAGCTGCGGTCAAACAAGTTTTTTGAAGCGGTAGTGATCGCCATTATCGTCATTTCCGCCCTGGTGATAGGGGCCAAAACCTACGACGAAACCACTCGGGTTGAGCAGTGGCTGCTCTATCTCGATATTGCGGTAACGATATTTTTCCTGATTGAAATTTTAATCAGAATGGCCGCAGAGCGCAGCCTGCTCGACTTCTTTAAAAAGGGCTGGAACGTTTTTGACTTTCTGATTGTGACCGCCAGCCTCATCCCCATGGATGACTCGGAAATGGTACTGCTAGCCAGGCTACTGCGTATTTTCCGAGTACTACGCCTGGTGTCGATGATTCCTGAGCTGCAGATGCTGCTCAGCGCTCTTGTGAAGTCGGTGCCACGGATGGGCTACGTGGTCTTGCTGATGTTTATCATTTTCTATATATACGCCGCCGTTGGCAGCTTTTTGTTTCACAACGTCGATGAATTTTTGTGGGGGAATATTTCCGTCGCGATGCTTACGCTTTTTCGTATCGCTACCTTTGAAGACTGGACAGACGTTATGTACGCCACCCAAGAGGACTATGCTTGGAGCTGGGTCTATTATTTAACGTTTATATTTCTGACCGCGTTTATTTTCCTCAATATGATGATTGGTATTGTGCTGGATGTGATGCAGAAAGAGAGCGCCCAAATGGCGCTGGACAGCGGCGAAGGCGAAGAAGCCGAGCTACAGTCGCTGCGCAACGATGTTCGCGGGCTGAAAGCGCAGCTTGATCGCATGGAATCCGCCCTCTCTCAAACGAACTCGACAGCCCCCACACACCAGTATGACGCTGACGGCAAGCACACTGACAAGCCTACAACTGACTGATTTTAGGAGAGCCGACCTTATGTTGACTGATCCAGCCAAAAAGTACCGCCCCTTTGTGGCCGTTGATCTGCCTGATCGCCAGTGGCCGAGCAAGCGTATCGAAACGGCACCTACCTGGTGCAGCGTTGACTTGCGTGACGGCAATCAGTCGCTAATTGACCCGATGGATCAGGAACGCAAGCAGCGCTTATTCGACATGCTGCTAAGTGTTGGCTTTAAACAGATCGAAGTGGGCTTTCCATCAGCCTCCCAAACTGACTTCGATTTTGTGCGCTCGCTGATTGAGCAGGATAAAATTCCTGACGATGTGACCATTCAGGTGCTTACCCAGGCACGGCCACACTTGATTGAACGCACTTTCGAAGCGCTGCAGGGTGCCAAAAACGTCATTGTCCACGTCTATAACGCCACCGATCCGATGTTTCGCCGGGTGGTGTTCAACGTCGATAAAACCGAGTGCGTGCAAATCGCCGTGGAAGCCACCCAGCAGATCCGCGCCCAGATGGACGCCGCGCCAGAAACCAACTGGACGTTTCAGTACTCGCCGGAGCTGTTTACTACCACCGAGATGGATTTCGCTGTTGAGATTGTCGAAGCGGTTATGGACGCTTACGGTGCTAGCGCCGATAACCCGATGATTGTTAACCTGCCAGCTACAGTGGAAGTCGCCACGCCCAACAACTATGCCGACCAGATTGAGTGGTTCTGCCGACACGTTAACAATCGCGACCACTTGATTGTTAGCGTTCACCCCCACAATGACCGCGGTACCGGCGTAGCGGCGGCAGAACTGACGCTGATGGCCGGGGCTGATCGCGTTGAGGGCACGCTGTTTGGCAACGGCGAGCGCACCGGCAATGTCGATATCGTCACGTTGGCGATGAATATGTATACCCAAGGCGTTCACCCGCAGCTCGATTTCTCTAATATCACGCCCATCATGCGCGAAGTGGAGTACTGCAACCAGTTACCAGTGCATCCGCGCCACCCCTACGTCGGCGATTTGGTATTTACCGCGTTCTCTGGCTCCCACCAGGATGCGATCAAAAAAGGCATGGCGGATCGTCGCGCTAATCCAGATGCCGTTTGGGATGTGCCCTATCTACCTATCGACCCGCTGGATGTTGGCCGCAGCTATGAAGCGGTAATTCGTGTTAATAGCCAGTCGGGTAAAGGCGGTGTCTCCTACCTGCTTGAGCAGGAACACGGTATTGAGCTACCGCGTCGGCTCTCTATTGAATTCAGCCAGGTGGTGCAGGAAGTGGCAGAGCGTACCGGGCGTGAGATCACCTCGCAGATGATCTATCAGGCATTCGCGGATGAGTATTTAGAGCAGCGAGCGCCCTTTGCATTAATTAACCACCGTTTGTCGTCTGAGCCCGACAGCCCCAAAGTCACGCTGGACGCCGTGATTGAGGAGAACGGCACACGGCAAACGTTAAAGGGCGAGGGTAACGGCCCGTTAGCTGCCTTTGTTAAAGCGCTGGCAGCCGCAGGGCACGATGTCGAGATTATCGACTACCACGAGCACTCCCGTGGCCAGGGCGCTGACGCTGAAGCGATCGCCTATGTGGAAGTGCGTATCGACGGCAAAGCGGTGTTCGGTGTAGGCAACGATGAAAGCATTACCAGTGCGTCGATGAAGGGCGTATTGAGCGCCATCAATCGCCACCATTCTACCCAGCCTGCGGCGGCCAACGTGACGGCGGAGACGTTAGGGTAATCCTGCGGTTACTAATTGAGTGAGGTGAATGGCGATGCGGCCCTGGCAGATAGTGGTAGTAACCGCGATAGTGGTCGCCGGGCTAGCATCGACTTTGGCCTCTCATGAGCCGTTTGAGTCCAAACTGGTTCGGTTGGAAGCTCAGCGGGCGCTGCCTTCGCTGGAGGCGTCGCTACAGCAGGAAACACCGGAGCTCAATGCGCTGTTTCTTAGCTATGCTGACGATCAGGCGCTGTGGATGAGCGCCTCTTTGGCAATGTTGCGCCACGGTGATATAGCCCGCGATGTCCTTGTGGAGTACGGCTTACTGCCCGATTTTCAGCGAGTATTGGTGCGCTATGGGGCCGACGCCGTACTGCCCATCAGCTTTTTTCGCAGCCACGATGTAGCCACGCTCAGGGCACAACACTGGGTCGGCGAACTCTACCAGCAGGTTAGCCGTTGGTGGAGTGATGAAGAGGGTGAGTCAGATTCAGCGTTCACTCCTTATCTTCGCGGGCAGATGGGCATTGCGCTGCTGGATGCCAACGGCCATGCGCTGCTTAACCAGTTTGTGGTCAGCGAAGAAGGCGAAGTGGAGTGGCTACAGGGTGAGCGTCTGGTTGCGGGCCTAGGCGATTTCTTTACCGGCGGGCTACGCGATTTGGAAAGCCAGTGGCGACGGGGCGACGATATTGGTGCCGCCGATCTAGGCTGGGCTGGGGTAGATCTGCTGGTAATGGCTAGCACCGTTAAGGTGCTGCGGGCAGGCCGGGCCGCTCGCGCTGCCCGCGTGGGCAGTGTGGAAGCCCATGGTGCTCGGACGGGGCTGCGCCAAGGGGTGCTAGCGTCCGGCGGACGCTTTGCGACGTTACCGCGCATGGCCAAAGTCGCTGCAGTAGCGGGTACCGCCTATGTGGTGGTGCGCCACCCAAGCTTAGTGAGCGCACTCGGTGCCAATCTCTCTTCTTGGCTTGGCTGGCCGATTTGGCTTGGTCAGTTTCTTATCTGGCTGATCGTACTACTGCCGATTCTATTCATTGCTCGCTTTATCTACCGCTGGTTACTCACGCCACTTTTGTGGCTGCTGGTGCCAGTCATTCGGGTGTGTTTTGGGGCGGCAAATAAACAGTTAGCCAAGCGTACCAAGGCGCAGACCAGTGATCTTGGCTGAAGCAGTGTAAATAAGAAGCTACTGACACAATCGGGGCGGCCTTGGAGGCCGCCCCGATTGTTACTTGCCCATTGTGCTAGCGTTATTCGGGCAGCGCATAAACTGCGATCTGATCACCTACCTGATCTTTCAGGATGGTATTGCCACCTGAAACAAAGGCGACATATTGGCGACCGTTATACTCGTAGACGGCCGGATTTGAGACGGAGGGCGCTTCGGTCTGATCCGACCACAGCTCCTCGCCGGTTTCAAGGGAGTAGGCACGCACCTTGGCATCCATCGAAGCGCCGATAAAAATAATATCGCCTGCGGTGACCGCCGGGCCACCGATGGTGGGCGAGCCCCAGCTCTCGGGCATAAAGAAGCCATACTGCTGCGATGCACCCACCGGGCGACGCCATTTGACATCACCCGTAGTCATGTCTAAGGCGACAAGCTCACCGAAGGGCGGTTCCCAGCAGGGCATACCTAACCGGTTCAGTGCGACCTCGAGGCGCATTCCATAGGGCGCGCCTTCTTGAGGGGCGAAGCCGCTTTCGTTGCCGGACCCGCTATCCGCCAGCTCATAATCATCGCGATTATAGAGCTTAATGTACTGCACAATGTGCGAGGTGTTGACGATCGCCGTCTGGCTCTCAGGGTCGAAGGCTACGCCTCCCCACTGCACGCCCCCTGCGCTGATCGGGTAGCCGAGTGTGCCTTCGCCTTGGGTAGTGGGGGGCGTGTACATACCTTCATAGTGAAGGTCGTCCCACAGGGCTGAACACTCACCAAAACTCACCGCATCGGCCAGTGCCCATACTTTTGGTTTCTCAGACTGATCTAGCAGCGGTGCCGGTTTAGTTGGGAAGGGTTGAGTCGGCGCGTAGACTTCGCCTTCAACGCTGCCATCCCCACCGGGAACAGAGCGCTCTTCTATGGGCCAGACATCCTCCCCGGTTTTGCGATTCACCACGAACAGAAAGCCCATTTTGGTTGATTGGATGAGTGCCGGTATCTCCTCGCCATTGACGGTAATATCCATTAGCGTTGGGGCGGCATTGATATCGTAATCCCAGATATCGTGATGCACCCACTGGCGCGACCAGACGACTTCGCCGGTCTCGATATCCAGCGCGGTGGTGGATGTGCCCAGGGGCACCTCTTCGGTGCGGTTGCCGCCCCAATAGTTAGGGGAAGGGGAGGAGACTGGAAGGTAGACTAAACCAAGCTCCTCGTCGGCGGACATATGTGTCCAGACATTGGCGGTGCCGCTCTGCTCACGCATCTGATCGCTCAATGCCTGGAACGTCCATTCACGCTCTCCGGTGCGGGCATTAATTGAGTAAACGGTGCCGGGAGGAGCCTGCTCGTAGGCCCAGTCCATCCCCGCCCAACCGAGAATCAGATGCTCGCCCACCACGGTGGGCGGTTGCAGTAGCGAAAGCGGCCAATGGTCGTTGGTGTCATTCCACTGGTTGACGTTGAGCACACCATTATCGGCAAAGTCGGCACACTGTTCGCCGCTATCGGCATCGACCGCAAATAGTTGTGCATCCATAGTGCCCATATAGATGATTTTCTGGCAGGGCTCACCTGCTACCGGGTCGTCGGCTTCCCAATAAGCGACACCGCGGTTTTTCAAGGCGGGCTGGGTCAGCGCTTCCAGGGAGGACTGGGTATCAAAGCTCCATTTCTCTTCGCCACTGCCTGGGTCTAACGCGAGGATGCGATAGAAGGGGGTGCCAATATAAAGGGTATCGTTAGCAAACACTGGAGTCGCTGACCAAACGGTGGCGGGTAAATCACCCGAGCCATCCGCGACATCGCCGGTATGCACTTCCCATACCTTCTCTAGCTCGCCGACGTTATCGGCAGTGATTTGATCAAGCGGACTATATTTTTGGGCATTAAGCTGGCCGTGGAAACTGTCCCAGGTTGGTTCACCAGGCACTAACGGTACAGGCGCGCGGGCAGGCGCCCCTTCGGGCGCAGCACTCTCCTCAGTTGGTTGATCCTGAGCCCATAGCGGCAGTGGTGTAAGACAAATCGCCAGGGCGGTAACTGCACCACAACCAAACATGACGGATTTAAACGGAGTACGTGTAGCGGTTGATAGCGCTGTCATGGGTGGCTCCTTAGGAGTGGGTGAGGCGGGTATGCTGGGCTGGCCGAACCATATCAACAATCAAACCGACCAGACCAACCACCATGGCGGCGCCGATCCACCACTGGTGCAACAGAATGCCGGCGAAAAATGTACCGGCAAGCCCTATCAGTATAAGTATCCGAAGGGTGATGGCTGCACCGCGGCTTGTTACTTTAAAAAGTAGTAGCGCCATCACCGCAAGGGCGAGGCAAGCCACAATGGCAACCAGTGCACCGAGCGTCCCTGTGATCCCGGTCAGAGGCGTGAGATAGGCGTATAAAGCGATGGCAAGCCCGGCAAGCGAGGCTGTTAAAAGTACGAGCGCGCCCGGTCTGGACGAGAGAGATGATGGCATAGCGCTATGGCCTTCTGCTGAGTGAGGTGCCCAACGTTGAGACTAATTCAACGTCGGAAATCATTAGCACTATAACTTTAGCAGAAAACGATACTTTTACGATTTTGAGCACCCCAACGTGATCAAATATAGAAAGCGCAGCCCTCACTTTTTAGTGATTGGCAAACATTGCAAAAGCGCATATCTCTAGTTTTGCTTTGATTTAAATTGATGCAACGTCTCAGTGCCGCAGTTTCTTCAACATCCTTCACAGCGGCGTTTTACTTCCCTTTCCAGGAATTTCCCGCACCAAGCGTGGCATTAAGAACCCAGGAAGATGATCGCGTAGCTGAGCTGCCAGCTCGCGCGCTTCACAATCGGGCACATCGAAGTGCGCAGCACCCTGAACCGGGTCCAGTACGTGCAGATAGTAAGGCAGAATGCCCGCTTCGAAGAGCCGTTCAGAAAGCGCGGCCAGGGTAGTGGCGGTGTCGTTCACATCGCGCAGCAGTACACTCTGGTTGAGCAGTGTCGCACCGGCTTGTTTGAGGCGTGTACAGGCATCTACTACGGCTTGGTCGATTTCATTGGCGTGGTTAATATGCAGCACCACCACTTTTTGTAAACGCGTCGACGCTAGCCAACCAAGAAGGGCGTCATCAACCCGGTCGGGAATTACCACCGGTAGGCGGGTATGGATGCGCAGCCGTTTAAGATGCGGGATGCTTTCTAGCTGTTCCACCAGCCATGCTAGCTGGCGATCGTTGGCAGCCAGCGGATCGCCGCCTGAGAGAATCGCCTCGTGAATAGTCGTATCGCCTCGTAAGTAGTCGAGTGCTTCCTGCCACTGCGCTCTGGAGGGTGAGTTATCGCTATAGGGAAAATGGCGGCGAAAGCAGTAGCGGCAGTTAATGGCACAGTTAGGACTGGCGATGAGCAGCACTCGACCAGCATACTTATGAATCAGCCCTTTAGCGGGCCGATGGTCGGCTTCTTCGAGCGGATCAACGACGTATCCATGCGGCGTGAGCGCTTCTTCGCCCAGCGGCAGCACCTGGCGCAGAAGTGGGTCGTCTATGTCGGCATAGGCTATTCTATTGAGATACGCCTCTGGCACACATACTTCAAATAGATCGTGGCCTGCTTGAGCGCCTGCCAACCAGTCGCTGCTTAGTCCCAGCCGTTCGCATAGTGCTTGCGGGTCGCGAATGGCGTGGGAGAGCTGTTGCTGCCAACTCGATTGCACCATTGAATAGCAATGGCTTTGCGTTTCTGACGCGGCAATAATGATGTTCTCCTGCAAAAAAGCCCTCCTTCGGGTTATCATGCGCGCACTTATTTAACGACGCCATTTGCAACGCTGCTGGCATATAAAACAAGTTGACGGCGGCAAAGTATGGCTTCGCGCACCACCTGTTGAAACAAATAACTGAAATGGATGATTGAGAAACATTATGGCGAACTATTCTACCAACGAATTCAAGGCCGGTCTGAAAGTAATGCTCGATGGCGATCCTTGTTCGATCGTTGAGAACGAGCTGGTCAAGCCCGGTAAGGGGCAGGCGTTTAACCGCGTTAAGCTGCGGAATCTAATGACTGGCCGCGTAGGTGAGAAGACTTTCAAATCCGGTGACTCGTTGGAAGGTGCCGATGTCATGGATTTAGAGATGGAATATCTCTATAACGACGGTGATATGTGGCACTTTATGAAGACCGATGGCTCCTTCGAGCAGTACGCTGTGGAGAAGAAAGCCTTGGGTGATACTGAAAAATGGCTTAAGGAACAGGTGCCTTATGTCATTACGCTCTGGAATGACAAGGCGATCTCCGTCACACCGCCGAATTTCATTGAGTTGGAAGTCGTTGAAACCGATCCAGGCTTGAAAGGCGATACTGCTCAAGGTGGCTCTAAGCCTGCGACGTTATCGTCCGGCGCTGTTGTTCGCGTGCCGCTGTTTATCAATCAGGGCGAAGTGCTGAAAATTGATACGCGCAGTGGTGACTACGTCTCCCGCGCTTAATCGCTTTTCTGGGCGCTTGTATGTCTTAATGGCCACGCTATGTGCGTGGCCATTATTGTTTAAGGCGGTTTCTCCAAGGAGTCCTTATGGCCATTGATTGGCAACCCTCCGCATCTCTTGAAACGCTGCGTGAACGGGCGCAGTTAATGGCCAAAGTGCGCACTTTTTTTGCCCAGCGCGACGTGTTGGAAGTGGAAACGCCAGTGCTGGGGCAGGGAGGCAGTACGGATGTGCACTTGGTGTCGCTGCACACCTTGGCACGCACGGACAAAGGACAGCGCCGCCTATGGCTGCAAACCTCCCCTGAATTCCATATGAAACGTTTGCTCGCAGCGGGTAGTGGGCCGATATTTCAGCTCGCACGAAGTTTTCGTGACGGTGAAATAGGTGGCCGCCATAATATCGAGTTCACTATGCTGGAGTGGTATCGACCGCAGTTTACGCTGGATCAGCTGATTGATGAGACCGCGACGCTCATCATGTCGCTGCTGCCCAGTTTTCCCGGCCCACTTGTGCATTATCGCTACCGGGAACTGTTTCATACCCATTTAGAAGTTGATCCGTTTACCACGCCCCTGGAAAAGCTGCGTTCGTTAGCCGCGAAACGGGCACAAATGCCTGCCCAATCCTTAGCCGCTGAAGGCCGTGATACCTGCCTTGACCTGTTGATGAGCGTGGTGATTGAGCCGCAGCTAGGCCAGCGTGAGCTAAGCGTGGTGGTAGATTATCCGGCCAGCCAGGCGGCACTGGCGCGACGCCATCAAGATGCAGACGGTCAGTGGGTGGCTTCCCGCTTTGAGGTTTATCTAAACGGTATTGAGTTGGCCAACGGCTACGATGAGCTGATTGATGCGGCTGAACAGCGCTCCCGGTTTGCTGAAGACAACGCTGAGCGCCGCCGCTTGGGCCTGCCGGAAGTGGATGTGGATGAGCGCCTGTTGGCCGCACTTGACCACGGAATGCCTGAAGGCGCCGGTGTGGCGTTGGGGATAGATCGTTTGATTCAATTAGCACTCGGCAAAGCACGCCTGGAAGACGTGCTTACATTCTCAACCCCCAGCTGTTAGCGGTTAGTCGCTAATAGGCTGCAAGCTGTCAAGCTGAAAGCCTTCGCAGTAGGAATACCAGTGGTACGCTGGCAATGTAGATCAGCCCCATCCAAGTAAAGATGTCGTTAAAGGCCAACACTTGGGCCTGCTGAGAGACTCGTTGCGCCAGCATGGCGACGGCGGCGTGATAGGTATCGGGCACCGAGCCGGCGAGCATCGCCTGGTATTTGGCGATCTCCGCTACCACGACCTCGCGGCTGGTATCGATAGCAGGGATGAGCTGATTCCAGTGAAAGTCCTCGCGGATGTCGCGCACCGTATCGAGCAGCGCCAGTCCCATGGCTCCCCCCAGGTTGCGCATAACGTTAAAAAGCCCGCTGGCGTTGCCTACTTCGCTCGGCGGCAGGGTGCCCAGGGCAATACGCGAGGCTGGAATGATACACAAGATCAGCCCCATGCCGCGCACGATCTGCGGCACGCAGAACTGCCAAAAGCCCGACTCCACGGTAAGATTGGCGTTCATTATGGTGCCCACGCCGACCAGCAGCAGGCCCATAAATAGCATCATGCGCAGATCGAGGCGGTTGGATAACTGACCGGCAACCGGCGCGCACAGAAACATCGTCAGCCCGGTGACGAACATCACCTGGCCAATTTGCAGGCTTGAATAGCCGCGCACATAGCCAAAAAACAGCGGCATGATGTAGACCAGCCCGTAGAGCGCGATGCCGATGATAAAGCCCATCCCGGCGCCGATGGCAAAGTTACGGTTGGCAAAGGCGCGCAGATCGACGATGGGGTGGTCGCTGCGCAGGGTGCGGATGAAGAACCAGGCTCCTGCCACCAGACAGGTCAGGCTGAACAGCAAGATCCGCTGGCTGGCAAACCAGTCATCGCCGGGCCCTTCTTCAAGCACAAACTCTAGCGAGCCCAAAAATACCGCGATCAATACCAGGCCGATCAAGTCCAGGCGGCGCGCGACCGCGTGGTTGGGCTTGTCGATATCGAGAAATGTCCAGGCGGCCCAGCAGACTAGAACGCCGGGAATCACGTTGGCCAGGAACAGCCAGTGCCAGCTGAGCGTCTCGGTAATGTAGCCGCCCACGGTGGGACCCACCGAGGGTGCCATGGTGACAACCATGCCGATCACCGCCTGCACACTGCCCATTACCCGTCGAGGAAAGATCGAAAAGCTAACTGCCTGGGTAATGGGAATCATCGCCCCACCCATAAAGCCCTGAATGGCGCGCAGCACAATCAGTTGCTCGATCGAGGTGGCCAGCGCGCAGCCGAGACTGGCCAGAGTGAAACCGGCGCAGGACAGGGTGAAGGCCACCCGGGTTGAGAGGATGCGCATCAGCATGCCTGACAGCGGAATCATTACAATCTCGGCGATCAGGTAGGCGGTCTGCACCCAGGAGATCTGATCCTCGCTGGCCGAGAGCCCCGCCTGGATTTCGTTGAGCGAGCTGGCGACGATCTGAATATCCAGAATTGCCATGAACATGCCGAACACCGCAGCGATAAAACCAATGCGCTGCGGCCAGGTTGGCATGTCGTTGACGCCCGCCGCTGGGCCGGCGACCGTCTCGCTCATGACTCGGGCTGCTCTGCCGCTAACTGTTTGGCAGGTCGAGTATCATTTTGCAGATCAAGGTCACGGGTATCGATCTCGGGTACGGCCGAGAGTCCGGCGCGGAGTTGGCTCAGCGCCTCGGTGGGGCCGGTGATGCGGATTTTGACCGGCACCCGCTGGACGATTTTGTTGAAGTTGCCGGTGGCATTGTCCTGGGGCAGTAGGCTGAACTCGGTGCCGGTGGCCGGTGACAGGCTATCGACGACGCCTTCGTAGGTGGTATTCGGGTAGGCATCCAGATGCACTTCAACCGGCTGGCCGACGCGAATACGCTCAAGCTGGGTCTCCTTAAAGTTGGCCGCTACGTAGGCCGACTCGATGGGTACCAACTGCAAAAGCGTCAGCGACGGCTGCGCTAAAGTGCCGACCTCAACGCGCAAATTGCCAACCACGCCGTCCCGGGGCGCGACGATGCGGGTCTTGTCCAACTGGTGGCGAGCATAGTCAAGATCGGCGCTGGCGGCGTCCAGATTGGCTTCAGCGCGGGTCACGCCGCTCTCGGCCACGGCCAGCTGCCGCCTGGCCGAAACAACGGCGGCTTGGCTTTCGGCAAGCTTTGCCTGGGCGACACTCAGCGCGGCCTGGTCGTCTTCGCGCTGCTGGCGGGAGCCGTAGTTGTTGGCGGCAAGCGACGAGGAGCGCTCCAGGTGCTGGCGCGCCTGGTCAAGATTAGCCTGGGCCGCCTGCTGCTGAGCCCTGGCCTGATCGATAGCCGCCTGCTGCAAGTCTACCTGACGGTGGGACTGGGCGATTGAGGCAGCGGCCACTGCCTGCCGGGCTTCGGCCTGGGTAACCTGATCGCGGTAGCTCTCGGCGTTGAGGCGAATTAGCAGATCGCCTTGTTTGACCGTTTGGTTATCGTCTACTGCCACCTCGGTGACCCGCGCTGATAGCTCAGCGCGTACCGCGACACTGTCGGTGCGCACGTAGGCATTGTCGGTCTCTTCCATGAAGCGCCCGGTTTGCCACCAGCCCACGCCCCACCAGGATAGCGCCGCCAGGACGATTAGCCCCGCCACCATAGCGAGTAACTTGCGGCTAGTTTTGCTGCTGGAGCGTACATCTTGACCCGAGACGGTATGGCTGCTTTGTCGCTCATCCGGTGGCTCGCCCGGCTTAGTATTCGATGTCATGACCACTCCTTAAGGCAGTAGCGCCCCCTGCTAGGGCTCCCTGTGAGGCAAAGACACCTCCCATGGGGAAAAAGACAAATAGTGTAATGAATGCTACATTACATTTCCAGGGCAAAAAATATTACTTCTGTGTGCCGCATCTTTATACTTAATCCTTATTTATATACCTCTATAGGAGTGTCAATGCCACGCTCAACCGCGCCAGATATGCTCGGTCGCAACATAACTGATGCCGTAACGTCGCGCGGCGTGGCGCGCCGTGAACGTCTGTTGGACGCTGCCCGGGATGTTTTTCTTGAACAGGGCTATGCCGGTGCCAGCGTTAACGACGTGGTTGCCCGCGCAGGCGGATCGTTGGCGACGCTGTATAAGCAGTTTGGTAACAAGGAGGGATTATTCACCGCGGCGATGGAGCGTCATATCGCCACCGCCTGGGCAGTGCTGGAGGAGGGGCGACGGGATCACCAAGCCCTCGAGCAGGTGCTGTACGAGCTAGGCCGCCGAATGCTGACGTTGGTGTTCGAGCCTGGCGTGATCCGTTTAGTTCGCGGCTTAGCTTTTGAGGCCGAACGGGCTCCGGAGCTCGGTGAGCTGTTTCTCACACG
Source organism: Halomonas alkaliantarctica (assembly GCF_029854215.1). Classification (NCBI taxonomy): domain Bacteria; kingdom Pseudomonadati; phylum Pseudomonadota; class Gammaproteobacteria; order Oceanospirillales; family Halomonadaceae; genus Vreelandella; species Vreelandella neptunia. Next base: position 1,543,919 of record NZ_CP122961.1, read on the forward strand.
CGGTCCCGACCAGACCCGTCAGGCGTTAGCTGCTTACTTAAGCGAACAGGTGGATAGTGGCCGTCTTGACCTCGACGATCCGCGTGAAGCGGCCGGTATGTTTGTGGGCATGTTGCTTGGTGAATGGCACATTGACGCTCTGCTTGGTCGTCATGTGCGTCTTGACCAGGCGCGTTGCAACGCTCGAGCTCGACGCTGTGTCGAGCTCTTCCTCTCAGGTGCGTCTAGTGCTTCGACCTAGGTCATTCAGGGGGAAGGTTATTAATACGCTCCCAGCGTTTGCCCCATCTGCACCATGCTGCGCAGCGGATTGTTTGCGAAACTAGGCGGCTTGGCAAAGCACATCACCACGGTAGAGCCGAGCTTGAAGCGGCCCATCTCTGCGCCTTTTTCTAGAGTAATGGGTTGGCCAAACTGCATGCGCTGAGGATGCCCCGCCAGTGGCGTTACCTGCCCTGACCACACAGTCTCGATAGCAGCGACAATCATCGCGCCGACCAATACCATCGCCATGGGGCCGTGCTCGGTATCAAAAATACATACTAAACGCTCGTTGCGAGCGAACAGGCCCGGCACATAGTTAGCAGTGGCTTGGTTGACCGAGAAGAGCCGCCCAGGCACGTAGACCATCTCGCGCAGGGTGCCGGTTACCGGCATGTGCACCCGGTGGTAGTCCCGTGGGGAGAGATACACGGTGGCAAAACTGCCGCCTAAAAACTCCTCTGCCAGTGCCGTATCCCCGCCCAGTAGGGTCTGTGCGGAGTAGGTGTGCCCTTTGGCCTGCACCAACTGTCCTGCCTGTAAACGACCATATTGGGAAAGCGTGCCATCGGCGGGGCTGAGGATGCCATCGCCTAGTGGGCGAGCATCGGCTTTGAGCGCACGGGTGAAGAAGTCGTTGAACGTAGCGTAGGCGGTGGGGTCTGGTTCCAGCGCTTGGCTCATGTCGACGTTAAAGCGCTTGATAAACGCTTTAATCAAGGTGTCTTTCACCCATGGGTTGTCGCACTGAGCGAACTTGCCGGTTAGACGTGAGAGCGCGTGGTGAGGCAGCGGGTACTGGAGTAGCGAAAAAGCTTTTTGGGAAAGAGTCACAGTAATATTTTCACTTCTCGATGGGTGTGTCGTCGCGGTTGCCCCATTCACCCCAGGAACCCGCATAGCCGCGCATATTAAAGCCTAGCGCCTTGCCCACCAGCCAGGTAAAACTACTGCGGTGGTGGCTTTGGCAGTGGGTGGCAATTTCCATGTCCGGAGTTAGGCCCAGGGCGCCTAGCTCAGTGATGAGTTCGGCGTAATCGCGTATGCGCAGCGCGCGGTTGCGATCCATGGCATGGAGCCAATCCATATTGACCGCCCCTGGAATATGGCCCATGTGCTTGTTGTTACCGCGTACGCCATCGTACTCATCTTTGGAGCGCGCATCCCATACCGCAAACTGCTTATCGTCGAGCTTCTCCTTGATTTCGTCGTAGGTAATCAGGGCTTGGGGATTGAGAAACTCGGCGTGGTATTCGCTGGGGGTTGGGGCGGTCGGTTCTGTGCTCTCTTCCAGGCCTGCATCGCGCCAGGCGTGAATGCCGCCGTTCAAATAGGAGTAGCGAGTGTGGCCGATCAGGTCTAGCGTCCACAGTAACCGCGCCGCCCATCCGCCGCCTTCATCGTCGTAGGCTACTACGTGGGTGTCGCGGGTAAGGCCTAATGCACTAAATAGCCTTGATAGTGCCTCGACGCTAGGAACGTCGCTGGGTACAGGCCCTTCGCCACGCATCAAATAGCGAAAATCGAGGAAAATAGCCCCAGGCACATGGCCCTGGCGATAGCTATCGCCATTAACCGGCACATCGATAATCAGCAGCTGTGGATCATCCAAATGTTCCTGCAACTGTTCGGGTTCAACGATTAGCGGCAGTAGGTTGGATTCCGACGATTGGCTTTCGGTGCTCATGAGTAACTCCTCTAAATCCTAGCTATCCAAGCTATCAAGTATGCGCCGGTAGCTGGTAAAGCGTGCTGGATGAATCTTGCCTGCCTCGACCGCTGCGAGTAAAGCGCAGCCTGGCTCATTACGGTGGCGGCAGTCACGAAAGCGGCAGTGACCAATATAGTCGTGAAACTCAATAAAGCCGTCGGTGACTTCCTGCTCGTTGAGGTGCACCAGGCCAAACTCACGAATACCCGGTGAGTCGATGAGGTCGCCGTCGGCCACTTCCGCCCGGCTCATGGTGTAGAGGCGGGCCGTGGTCGTGGTGTGGGTGCCTTTGCGGGAGTCTTCCGAGAGCGCGCCAATGCGCAAAGTCTCATCAGGTAGCAGCAGATCGATTAGCGAAGACTTGCCCACGCCGCTTTGACCGACAAACACCGAGGTGCGGCCTTCAAGCTGGCTGCGCAGAGCATCCAGTCCGGTTTCGGTAGCGGTGGTGGTGCGCACGACGGGATAGCCCAAATCGCGATAGCGTTCCAACAATTTGCCTAACTCGCCACCGTCTTCTGGCAGCAGGTCGGTTTTGTTGAGCACCAGCACTGGCGCTATACCGGTGGCTTCGGCGGCAACCAGATAGCGGTCGATAAGGTTAGCGTGAGGCGCGGGTTCGACCGCAAATACGATCAATAGCTGATCAATATTGGCGGCCACCGGTTTGAGCAGGCCGCGAGCGTCGGGGCGCTTAAGTACGCTATCGCGCTCTTCACGGGCTACCACCACGCCGGAGCCTTCCTGACCTGCGCGCCATATCACCCGATCGCCGGTGACCAGGCCGTCCAGATTGGCGCGTAGATGGCAGCGCACAGGTTCATTATCGCTATTGCGTACCTCTAGGGTACGTCCAAAGTGAGCAACGACACGGCCCGGTTGTTCGGCACCGTATTCGCCAGCGGCGAGTTTTTCAGCGTCTTGCACATCGCGCTTTTCAGCACGCTGGGCACGTTCTGCCTGGACTTTGTCGACTCGCCACTGCTGCTGGCGACTTAATTTACGTTTGCTCATGTCTACCCGATGCTAGGTACAATAAGCTCCATTGTACCTAGCAAAGGTGTCATTGTATTTATCTAGTCGCCAAGTAGGCCTGTATAGCTGCTTGACGGGCCAATTTAAGGCACACTTGCGCGATGTTATACGCATTTAGGCAAAGGAATAATGGTAATGAGCAACGAAACGACGGGTGCAACGGAAGGAAAAACGGCGCCACGGGATGATCTGCTGGTGTGGATTGATCTCGAGATGACCGGTCTCGATCCAAATAAAGAGCGCATTATTGAAGTAGCCACACTCATTACGGATGCGGATTTGAATGTGGTGGCTGAGGGGCCAGTCATTGCGGTGAAGCAGCCCGACAGCCTGCTGGCGCAGATGGATGACTGGAACCAGAAAACCCACGGTGAATCAGGCTTAGTCGCACGGGTGAAAGCCAGCCAAGTGGAAACTACCGAAGCTGAGCAGCAAACCCTGGCATTTCTTCAGCAGTATGCGGTGGCGGGCTCGTCTCCCATGTGCGGCAACAGCATCCATCAGGATCGGCGTTTTCTCGAGCGTGAGATGCCTGCGTTGCTCAACTTTTTCCACTACCGCAATCTTGATGTGTCTACCATAAAAGAAGTGGCCAAACGCTGGAATCCCGGTGCGTTGGCGGGCTTTAGTAAGCAGAATGTGCACTTGGCGATGGACGATATTAAAGAGTCGATTGCTGAGCTGACCCACTACCGGAGTACGTTTTTGCGCGTTGAGCAGAGCAGCGACGAGGAAGAGTAGCTAAGAAGAGCCGGTATCTGTAGCAATACGCTCGCCGCGCTTCCTGCGCTGCTCCTCAAGCGCCCAGGCGACATGTTCACGCACCAGCGCGCTTGGGTAGGCCCGGCGTACCCATAACGCGGCTTCCACGGTCTCGCTCCAGGGCGCGTTGCCCAGTCCAATGGCGATATTGCGCAGCCAGCGCTGGTAGCCAATGCGCCGAATGGGGCTGCCAGCGGTTTTGTCCAGAAACTCCGCTTCGCCCCAGCCAAACAGGCTAATAAGCGATGCGCGGTCTAGGTCATGGCGTGGGGCAAAGTCATCTTCCTGGGTGATATGGGTAAAACGGGTGAAAGGGCAGACCAGTTGGCAGTCGTCGCAGCCGTAAATACGGTTGCCCATGGCGCGACGAAACTCAACCGGAATCGCCCCGTGCAGCTCAATGGTGAGGTACGAAATGCACTTGCGAGAGTCGACCACTTTATCGTCAACGATGGCGCCGGTAGGGCAGGCGGTGCGGCAAGCGCTACAGCTACCGCAGTGTTCGTGCTCAAACGGTGCGTCAATGGGAAGCGGTAGGTCGGTATAAAGTTCGCCCAGAAAAAACAGCGAGCCCGCTTTGGGGTTGAGCAGCATGGCGTTTTTGCCAAACCAGCCGAGCCCCGCTTTTTGGGCCAGGGCGCGCTCCATGACCGGTGCAGAGTCGACAAAAGCGCGGTAACCAAAGTCGCCGACTTCTTGCTCAATTTTTTTTGCTAATAGGGCTAACCGTTTGCGTATTAGCTTGTGATAATCACGCCCTAAGGCGTAGCGCGATACGTAGGCGCGGCTGGGCTGACCGAGCACCTTGGTGCTCTCCGCCTCGGCGGGTAGATAATCCATGCGTACGCTGATAATGCGTTGAGTGCCGGGTTCGAGTTCCGCAGGGCGAGTGCGCTTGGTGCCATGCTTGGCCATAAAGCCCATTTCGCCGTGGTAGCCCTTTTCCAGCCACTCATCAAGGTGGGCTTCATGTGTCGACAGCTCGGTATCGGTGATGCCCACCTGCTGAAAGCCCAGCTCTCGCCCCCAGGTTTTAATCAGATCGGCAAGGCGAGCAAGTTTCTGGTCAGTCATTGCACCATCAGAACGTGCAAAGGCAGTGGAATTCGACATAGTCAATCAACAGCAAGGTATTAAGCGCGCTATGCTAACGCATTGGCAGCCATCAAAACATGTGAAAGGAGCGATCGTGACGGTCCCGAGTACTTCCATGCTACGCCCTCTATATAAATCCGCCCAGGTGCGGGAACTGGATCGCCGCACCATTGCTGGCGGCATTGATGGTTTTGCGCTAATGCAACGCGCTGCTTCAAGTGCCTGGCACAGTTTTCGCTCCCGCTGGCCACAAGTGCGCAGTTTAACCGTGATGTGTGGGAGTGGTAACAACGGTGGCGATGGTCACGTGCTGGCGGCGCTGGCCATGCAGTCCGGTCTTAAGGTGCAGCGAATTACGCTGAAGCCCCTCGTCGAGCTAAGCGGTGATGCGGCCCGTGCAGCAGAACTGGCAACATCCGCGGGGGTGGGCTGCGAGGAGTGGCACGCTGGCATTGAGCTCACCGGCGAAGTGATTGTCGATGCGCTGTTGGGTACCGGCCTGACCGGTGAGGTAGAGGGACGCTTCAAGCGGGCTATCGAAATGATCAATGCCGCGCATCGGTCGGTACTGGCTATTGATATTCCCTCAGGATTAGTCGCAGACACCGGTGCTGTGCTGGGTATTGCTGTTAAAGCCGCCTGCACGGTGACCTTTATCGGCGATAAGGTGGGCTTGCATACAGGGGAGGCGCCAGCTTATACCGGCGAGATCGATTTTCGCCCCCTGGGCGTCAAAGCCCAAGCCTATTTCGACATTCCCCCCACGGCTTGGCGTCTGGATGATTCGCTACTGGCAGATGCCTTTGCACCACGCCTGCGCACCAGCCATAAAGGTGACATGGGGCACGTGCTGGTGATGGGTGGCGCCCCTGGTTTCGGTGGTGCTGCGCTGATGGCCTGCCAAGCTGCCGCGCGCATGGGGGCTGGGAAAGTAAGCCTGGCGACGGCCCCAGAGCATATCACTGCCAGTTTAGTGCGTTGCCCGGAGGTGATGGCCCATGGCGTACGCGGTGGCGCTGAGGCCGCAGAGCTGCCTAATAACGCTGACGTGGTGGTAGTAGGGCCCGGGCTAGGCCAGGCTGCCTGGGGGCAGGCGGTGCTTCAGAGTGCGCTTCAGTCAGATGCGCCGCTGGTGGTGGATGCTGACGGGCTTAATCTGTTGGCGCGTCAATGGCCGGATGTTCGCCGCGATAACTGGATATTGACCCCGCACCCTGGTGAAGCCGCACGATTGCTGGGCTGTGAAGTGGCCGATATTCAGTCAGATCGGCCTGCTGCAGCTCAAGCACTGCAACGCGCCCGGGGAGGCGTGGTGATTCTAAAAGGCGCGGGCAGTTTAATTGCTGGCCCCAGTGGTTTGGTAGTGTGCCCCTACGGCAACCCGGGCATGGCCAGCGGCGGAATGGGCGATGTGCTTAGCGGCATGCTGGGAGCGCTGGTCGCGCAGCGCGGAGATGTAGAGTTCAGCGCCTGGCTAGCCACGATGGTGCACGCGTTAGCGGCTGATCGAGCGGCAGAGCAAGAAGGCGAGCGTGGCCTGCTAGCCAGCGATCTGGCATCCTATGCGCGAAAATTGATTAATCCGTGAAGGCAGCCCACATGCAGGTGCAATTAGACAACGAAGAAGCCCAGGTCGCCTTTGGCGAAGCACTCGGGCAGGTGTTGCAAGGACGCGGGCTGGTGTATCTGGAAGGTGAACTGGGAGCCGGTAAAACTACGCTAACCCGCGGTATCCTGCGTGCTTATGGCCATCGAGGGACAGTTAAAAGCCCCACTTATACGCTGGTCGAGCCTTACGAGCTGGGTGCTCAACGGGTTTATCATCTAGATTTGTACCGCTTGTCAGATCCAGAAGAGCTTGAATTTATCGGTGGTCGAGACGTGCTGGCCGACGATGCGCTCAGTATTGTTGAATGGCCCAGCCGAGGGGAGGGGTGGCTGCCAGCGCCTGATATCGCGCTGGCGCTGGAAGTGGTCGCTCATGGTCGCTTAGCCTCATTAACAGCGATCAGTGATCGGGGCAGGCGAATGCTGGCATTATTGGAAAGTAAGGCAAGCAAGGTAAGTTCCGACCATTTGGGCAACGGTGTGATTCAATGGAAATAAAGGGCATAGCGGCACGAGTATATTGTCTATTAGCCGCCAGTTTTTTTGCCCTGGCGGCAGTTAATGTTCAAGCTTCCAGCGTGGAGAGTATGCGTCTTTGGGCGGCGCCGGATCATGCCCGGCTGGTATTTGATCTGTCCTCTGCCACGAATGCCAACGTGTTTTCACTAGAGAACCCTGCGCGGTTGGTGATTGATTTAGATGATACTCAAATGGACACCGATCCCAGTACGCTGCCTTTGCATGACAGTGCGATCACCTCGGTCCGCACCGGCGCGCGAGAAGGCGGCGGTCTACGGGTAGTGCTTGAGCTCAATCGAGAAATTGAGCCGCGTCACTTTACCCTGACGCCTAACGACCAGTACGGCCACCGGCTGGTTGTCGATCTTGAGTATCCTGGTGAGAGCGCCGTCGAGAACCCGATCGACCCTATCGAGGCGATGATTCGGGATCAAGAAACTCAGGCCCTGCGGGCATCTACTCAAGGCCAACTACCCAGCAGTGTCGCGTCGCCTAGTGACGCAGCCCCGGCAGAAGTCCAGGAAGCCAAACCGCACCCAAGGCGCGATATTATTATTGCTGTGGATGCCGGTCATGGCGGCGAAGACCCTGGGGCGATTGGCCCATCAGGTACTCGTGAAAAGGACGTAGTGCTGGAAATTGCCCGGAACTTAGCCGCGCAGGTGAACGGCACCGAAGGCTTTAAAGCCGTGCTGGTGCGGGATGGAGACTATTATTTGGGACTTCGTCAGCGCACCTCGTTGGCCCGTGAACAGAAGGCCGACTTCTTTGTCTCCATACACGCCGACGCCTTCACCAGTCCAAGGCCACAAGGTAGTTCGGTCTATGCGCTCTCCCAGAGGGGGGCCACCTCGGAAACCGCCCAGTGGTTGGCCGATAGCGAGAACCGCTCCGATCTGATCGGCGGTGTCGATGGCAGCCTCTCTTTGCGCGATAAAGACCAGGTGCTGCGCGGCGTGCTCCTGGACTTGACCATGACTGCTACCTTAAACGATTCCCTGTCTATCGGCGGGCAGGTGTTAGAGAAACTAGGTCGGATTAATCGGCTGCATAAGTCCCGCGTTGAACAGGCTGGGTTTATGGTACTGAAATCCCCCGATATACCCTCGCTGCTCATTGAGGTTGGTTTTATTTCCAACCCGGATGAAGAGCGTCGTCTGCGTGACCCAGTCCATCAATCGGGGCTTTCTCAGGCTATTTTCAGCGGTTTGCGTGAGCATTTTGAACGCTACCCGCCACCGGCCAGCCTGCTTGCTTGGCAGCGTGATAATCAGCGTCGCCCTTCGGGCAACGAATACCGTATTCAGTCGGGCGATACTCTCTCCGCGATTGCCGTACGTCATGGTGTGCCGGTTAATCAGTTGAGGCAGGCCAATGAATTGAATGGTGACGTGATTCGCGTTGGCCAAGTGTTACAGATCCCCCGTTCATGAGTAATCGTTCATGAGGTTTCATGTTGACTGATATGACCGCTACCGCGCCGCGTATTCATGTGCTTGACCCACGGTTGGCCAACCAGATTGCCGCTGGTGAGGTGGTCGAGCGCCCTTCGTCGGTGACCAAAGAACTCATCGAAAATGCCATTGATGCAGGTAGCCAACGTATCGAAGTGGAGATTGAGCAGGGTGGCGCGCGACTGATTAAGGTGCGCGATGATGGCATTGGGATTGGCGAAGAGGATTTACCGCTGGCACTGGCCCGCCATGCCACCAGTAAGATCGGAAGCCTGGAGGACTTGGAAGGCGTTAGCTCGCTAGGCTTTCGCGGTGAGGCGTTGGCATCGATCAGCTCAGTCTCACGGCTGGAGCTGATTTCTAATGCCGCAGATGACCCCCGCCATGGCTGGCGGGTGGTCGCGGAAGGGCGCGGAATGGAAGCACGGGTTACCCCTGCGCCACACCCCCGTGGTACTAGCGTCGGCGTGCGCGATCTATTTTTTAATACCCCCGCCAGGCGCAAGTTTCTGCGCACTGAAAAGACCGAATTTGCCCATGTTGAAGAGGCGTTTCGCCGCCAGGCGCTATCGCGTTACGACATCGCCTGGGTATTGCGCCATAACCAAAAAGTCATTCATCAACTGCCTGCCGGTCACTCTGCGGCGGCCCGCGAGCGGCGTATTGCCTCGCTGCTGGGCAAAAACTTTATCGAGCACGCCCGCTATATCGAACGTGAAGCGGGCGGTTTGCGGCTAAGCGGCTGGGTAGGGCTGCCCACGCACTCGCGTTCCCAGGCCGACCAGCAATACTTTTTTGTCAATGGACGCGTAGTGCGTGATCGCTTGGTCGCCCACGCGGTGCGCCAAGCCTATCGCGATGTGCTGTTTAACGGCCGTCATCCGGTATTTGTGCTCTATCTGGAGCTTGATCCCGACGTAGTAGACGTTAACGTTCACCCCACCAAGCACGAAGTGCGCTTTCGTGATGGCCGCATGGTGCACGATTTTCTCTATTCAAGCCTCCATCACTCTCTGGCGTCCGCTAAACCTGCCGAGAGCTCGGGCGAGGAGGGTGCCGAGGTGGCTGATACCTCAGACGCATTGGCACAGGGCGCGGCTGCTGAAGCGAACGCTGAACAGCCCCGTTGGCAGCAGCAAGGAATTGCGCTGACCCACTCGCCGGATCGCCACCCTGGCGCAGAGCGTGTTCGCCGCTTTATGCAGGGTTATCAGGCGCTCCATCCCAATCACGAAGAAACGCTGTTAACGCCCCAGTCGAGCGCTCTCGAAGAGCGAGTCAATGAGGTGCGTGAAGCGCCCCTGGCAATGCCTGACAACGATCCCACTGCGCCACCGCCGCTGGGATTTGCGCTGGGGCAGTTGCACGGCATTTATATTCTGGCTCAGAACGCAGAGGGTTTGGTGCTGGTGGATATGCATGCCGCCCATGAGCGAATCGTCTATGAGCGCATGAAAACACAGCTGGCCGCCGCCAAAGGGTTGGATGCACAGCCGCTGCTGGTGCCCGTCTCGATTGCCGCTAGTCGGGCTGAAGTGGCCACGGCAGAGAGCGAGCAGGCGGCGATTGCCAAGCTGGGTATTGAGCTGGATATCGCCGGGCCAGAGACGCTGCTGGTGCGCCAATTGCCCGCTTTACTTGCTCAGGCTGATCCGGAGGCGCTGGTTCGTCAGATGCTGGAAGAGCTGGCGCGCTATGGGCGTACCCATCAGGTCGAGGCGCGACTGCATGAACTACTCTCCACCATGGCCTGCCATGGTAGCGTGCGTGCCAATCGACGACTCACCATCGACGAAATGAATGCGCTACTGCGCGATATGGAGCGCACCGAGCGCAGCGACCAATGCAATCACGGGCGCCCTACATGGACCCAAATGGGTCTCAAAGCGCTTGATCGACTGTTCTTGCGAGGGCAATAGCTGCTCGGACAATAGCTACGTTGACCATAGCGGCGCACAAAGCAATTACCATTTTCTTACCTGATGGAACCGCGCATGGCTGATACCCGCCCTTGGGCGATTTTTTTAATGGGCCCGACGGCTGCCGGGAAAACCGATACGGCGATGGCGCTGCATGAACGCCTGGGACATGAGCTCATCAGCGTTGACTCGGCGATGGTGTATCGCGGTATGGATATTGGCAGCGCCAAACCCAGCGCGGCTGAGCTAGCTCGTGCGCCCCACCACTTGATCGATATCCACGACCCCGCTGAGCCCTATTCGGCCGCCGATTTTCGTGTAGATGCACTTTCGCTTATGCGACAAATCAGCGCGGCGGGGAGGGTTCCGCTCTTGGTCGGCGGTACCATGCTTTATTACAAGCGATTGATTGAGGGCGTGGCTAATATGCCTTCCTCCAATCCCGTCATTCGCCAGCAGCTCGAAGCGCAGTGGCAAGCCGAAGGGCTTTCGTCGTTGCATAAACGATTGGCAGAGGTGGATGCGGTATCCGCGCAGCGTATTCATCCTAATGATCCTCAACGCCTGATGCGTGCGCTAGAAGTGTACTACGCCAGTGGGCGGCCAATGAGTGAGCTGTGGGCGGAGCAGCAGCCGGAAACCTTTCCCTGGCGTGTGTTGTCGATAGGTTTGGCGCCAAGTGATCGCAGCTTGCTGCATCGACGCATTGCCCAGCGTTTCGAAGTAATGTTGGGTGAGGGCTTGATAAATGAAGTCGCCGCCCTCAAAAAGCGTAATGACTTGCATTTAGGCCTTCCTGCGATGAAGAGTGTGGGTTATCGCCAAGTGTGGGAGTACCTAGAAGGCGATTACGATTATGCCTATCTCGTTGAGCGAGGCGTGATAGCTACTCGTCAGCTAGCCAAGCGTCAATTAACCTGGTTAAGAAGCTGGCCAGAGCTTAATTGGGTGGATTCACAGCGTTCAGATGCGCTGGATCAGGTGCTGAAACTCGTGCGTGAAAGCGGTGCTTAGCGTAAGATAGTCCTCTAAGATAGTAATTTAGCAAGTGTATGTTTTCGATTGGCCGAGTGATTGAGCCTTTCGACTACCACTAGGCTCTTCGGGCATCACTTGGCCTTTCGGGCAGTAGATAATAGTGCGGCGTAGCACCAGTAGGGCACGCCATTTGATAATTAACCCCAACGACAGTTTTAGGGAGATCAACATGTCCAAAGGGCAGTCCCTTCAAGACCCGTACTTGAACATTCTGCGCAAGGAGCGCATTCCGGTCTCTATCTTTTTGGTCAATGGCATTAAGCTGCAGGGCCAGATCGAATCGTTTGACCAGTTTGTTATCCTGCTACGCAATACCGTCAGTCAGATGGTTTATAAACACGCTATTTCTACGGTTGTTCCATCTCGTAACGTACGCTTGCCTGCGCAAGATCCGGCAGACCAGGATGCGGAGATTTAACACCGCTGGATAAGCAAGAGAGTCCACGAGGTATTGATTGTTTTTCGAACGCCCAGACGCCGGTGAAACGGCAGTTCTTGTTCACGTCGATTTTCATGATGAACAAAAACGTGAAGACCCGGGTGAGTTTTTAGAGCTCGTACGCTCTGCTGGTGCAGAGCCTGCGACTCTACTCACTGCTAGCCGCCACCGTCCTGACTCACGCACCTTTATTGGGTCAGGTAAGTTGGAAGAGTTGCGAGCACTGCTCGCGGCTCATTCGGCAGAATTGGTGATCTTCAACCATAGCTTAAGTCCCTCTCAAGAGCGCAATGTTGAGCAAGAACTCAAGTGTCGAGTGCTTGACCGTACGGGTTTGATTCTCGATATCTTTGCGCAACGGGCAAGAACCCATGAGGGTAAGCTGCAGGTAGAGCTTGCTCAACTTGAATATATGTCGACTCGCCTTGTGCGTGGTTGGACACACCTAGAGCGGCAAAAAGGTGGGATTGGCCTGCGCGGCCCTGGTGAGACGCAGCTTGAGACTGACCGTCGCCTGCTGCGTGGGCGGATTAAATCGATTCACAAGCGGCTTGATAAAGTACGCAGTCAGCGCGATCAGAATCGACGTGCACGTGCCCGTGCTGAAATTCATAGCGTGTCGCTGGTGGGTTACACTAACGCCGGTAAGTCAACGTTGTTTAACGCTTTGACCAATTCCGAGGTGTATGCAGCTGACCAGTTGTTTGCAACACTTGACCCCACGCTGCGACGGCTTGAGATTGAAGATGTAGGCCCCGTCGTAATGGCCGATACGGTGGGCTTTATTCGCCACTTGCCGCACAAATTAGTTGAGGCATTTCAAGCGACGCTTCAAGAAGCATCAGAAGCGTCGCTGCTGGTACATGTGATTGATGCAGCAGACCCTGACCGTGAGTTAAACGTTGAGCAGGTGGAACTGGTGCTCAAAGAGATTGGTGCGGATGGCGTACCGGTACTCAAAGTCATGAATAAAATTGATAAGCTTGATAGTGCCCCGCGTATAGAGCGCGATGGCCACGGAGTGCCCGAAGTTGTTTGGCTCTCGGCTCAGCAGGGGCAGGGCCTTGAGCTGCTCCATGAAGCGCTTACCGAGCGTTTAGCCAACGATGTCATTGGCTTTTCGCTGACACTGACTCCCGAGCAAGGTAAGCTGCGCGCAGGTCTTCATGAGCTGAATGCTGTTCGTGAGGAATCCTTTGATGAACAGGGGCATTCAGTGCTTGATGTGCGTTTGCCACGGCGTGATTTTAATCAGTTGATGGCACAACTGGGCGAGCGAGCCAACACCTATTTACCTGAAGCGTTGCGTGAACTCGATGAGTGGTAGGCGGCGTATTACCCATTTTAGAACGCTATATGTATTCTGTTTTGTATAAAAATGGTACAAGGTTGATAGAGCAATAATATCAAAACGCGGTGGTGTTTATGAAAATGATGTCACTAGCGTTAGCGAACACCTTAGTGGAGAAGAAGTATGGCCTGGAATGAGCCTGGTGGTGGCAACCAGCACGACCCTTGGAGCAGTGGCGGCCGACGCGGTGGAAACGACGGCGATGGAAACCGTGGCAGTAATAATGGCGGCGGCAACAACGGCAATAAAGGGGGCAACAACCAAGGTCCGCCTGACTTGGATGAAGCGCTGAAAAAGTTTCAGGACAAGCTCAACAGCATGTTGGGTGGCGGCAAAAAAGGCGGCGGCAAGAAAACGGGTGGTGGTAGTGATAAAAACCGCAACCCCTTTGCGCTGCCAGGCTTGCTGGTTGTCGTTGCACTGGCGATCTGGGCCGCTATGGGTTTCTACTTAGTAGACCAATCCGAGCGTGGTGTTGTTCTCCGCTTTGGTGAATACCAAGACACCGTCAATCCTGGTCTTCAGTGGAATCCGCCGTTGATCGACGATGTGCGTATGGTTAACGTGACCCGCGTGCGCTCGCTGTCGCAGACACAGTCGATGCTGACTCGTGACGAAAACATTGTCGAAGTGGAAATTTCTGCCCAGTACCAAGTGGCTAATCCACGCGACTTCGTACTCAACGTCCGTGATCCGGCTATCTCGATTGAGAATGCGCTTGATTCAGCACTACGTCACGTAGTGGGTGGTACCGATATGATTGATATCCTTACCTCAGGTCGTGAAATTCTGGGTAGCTCGGTCGCCAGTCGTCTGCAGTCCTATCTCGACAATTATGGTGCCGGTATCCGTCTACAGACCATTAACATTGAGTCCACTTCGGCGCCTGAGCCAGTGATTGACGCCTTCGATGACGTTATCCGTGCCCGTGAAGATCGCCAGCGTACGATCAACCAGGGTATTGCTTACGCCAACGCGATTATTCCCGAAGCGCAAGGTCAAGCGCAGCGTATTGTTGAGCAAGGGCAGGGTTACCGTGAATCGGTCGTCGCTGAAGCGCAAGGTCAAGCCAACCGCTTTAACTCGCTATTGACCGAGTACACAAATGCACCAGACATCATGCGCGAGCGTATGTACCTAGACACAATGGAAGATGTGCTGGGTAACTCGCCGAAGGTGTTGCTGGATGTGAGCGAAAATGCTCCGTTGATGTACCTGCCGCTGGATCAAATGAGAGGCAGGAGTGGCAATCAAGGTCGCTCATCATCAAGTGATAGCAGCGATGAGCAGTTAGACCCTAACGTGCTTGAGCGTTTACGCAACACTCAGGGCAGCTCTAGCTCTTCATCAAATACGAATAGTAGCTCCATCCGCAGGGAGGGCCGGTAAATGATTAATAATCGATCCCTGCTGATTGTTGGTGGTCTGGCTGCCGTTGCGTGGCTGGCGAGCAACACTCTGTACGTGGTAGACGAAACCGAACGCGCCGTTAAGCTGCGTTTTGGTGAGGTCATCGAAGAGAATATTCAGCCTGGCTTGCACGCAAAAGTGCCGATCGCGCAAACAATCAGGAAGTTTGATACGCGCTTGCTGACGCTGGACACTGATACTAGCCGTTACCTGACGCTCGAGCAGAAAGCGGTTATCGTCGACTCCTACGTTAAGTGGCAGGTGGTCAACCCTACCCGCTACTACGAGGCAACGGCCGGTGATGAGCTGATGGCTATTCGCCTGATTCAGCCGCGGGTGGATGAGAGCCTGCGTAATGAATTTGGCCGCTTGAACCTTCAGGAAATTATCGCCGAGAGGCGTGATGACCTGATGACTGGGCCGACGGAAGAGCTCGACGAGATAATGCGCGAAGAGCTTGGTGTAGCCATACGTGATATCCGTATTAAGCGCATCGACTTGCCGGAAGATGTTTCGGCGGCAGTGTTTGAGCGGATGCGTTCCGAGCGTGAGCGTGAAGCCCGCGAATGGCGTGCGCAGGGTCAGGAAGAGGCCGAGCGTATTCGTGCCAATGCGGATCGCCGTCGCCAGGTACTGCTTGCCCAGGCCAATGAGCGTTCAGAGACACTGCGCGGTGAAGGTGATGCCCAGGCCGCTGCGATTTTCTCTGAAGCGTATGGCCAGGATCAGGAGTTCTTCTCTTTCTGGCGGAGTCTTGAAGCTTACCGTGAAAGCTTTTCCGACGATGGCAACCTGATGGTGCTGGAGCCGAATAGCGATTTCTTCCGCTATTTGCGCAACGCTGAACCAGAAAGCGGTGAAGACAACGGCGGTTAAGCCGCTGTCGTGCGGGGTTCACCCGGCCAATAAACGTGATAGAATTTATTAACCGGGCGTCGCCCGGTTTTTTTGTGGCCCTTATTCTTCAAGTTCAAGGCGATTATTGTCGATGACCTTAGGTTGTTACTGTTTGAATTTGTTGGGCCTTCATCGTCTTGCAGGATTGTTCACATGACCATCGCTGACCGCTGGCTGCTGCCCGACGGCATGGATGAGGTGCTTCCGCCTCAGGCAAGCCGCATGGAAGAGCTGCGCCGTGCGCTGCTCGATCTTTACCACTGCTGGGGCTATGACCAGGTCATGCCGCCACCAGTGGAATTTTTGGACTCCCTGTTAACCGGCACCGGCACGGATCTTGATCTTCAAACCTTCAAGCTGACCGATCAGTTAACGGGACGCATGATGGGCGCCTCGGCAGACGTTACGCCGCAAGTGGCGCGCATGGATGCCCACTCGCTAAAGCGTCAGGGGCCTGTACGTCTTTGCTACTGCACTAACGTATTGCGTGCTAATGCAGACCAGCATCAGGGTGGCCGTAGCCCGGTGCAGGTGGGCGCTGAGTTGTTTGGCCATGCAGGGCTTGAAGCGGACAGTGAAATTATTCACTTGGCCCTGGCCAGCATGAAAGCTGCGGGTGCAGAGGAGATTCACCTGGCGTTAGGGCATATCGGTATCTATCGAAGCCT
The DNA here is from genome assembly GCF_029854215.1 of Halomonas alkaliantarctica. Lineage (NCBI taxonomy): Bacteria > Pseudomonadati > Pseudomonadota > Gammaproteobacteria > Oceanospirillales > Halomonadaceae > Vreelandella > Vreelandella neptunia. Next base: position 1,560,086 of record NZ_CP122961.1, read on the forward strand.
TGCCGAAGCTGCGGCGCTCAGCGACGAGCAAGAGCGTGCGCTATTTGAGGCATTAGCGCTAAAATCACCCAGTCAACTGGCGCAGCTTGTAGACGCCAGCGTCAGCGACCCTGCATTGGCGGACATGCTGTTAGCCCTGGGAGAGTTGCACGGTGGGGCGGATATTTTACGCCAGGCGCGGGAGCGCTTTGCCGGCGCACCAGCATCTGTCATGGCGGCACTGGATCAATTGGACGCTCTTTATCAAGGGGTGTTGGCGCGCTTTGATGTGTCGCTCTACTTTGACTTGGCGGAGCTGCGCGGCTATCAGTATCACACGGGCATGATGTTTGCTGCTTATGTACCTGGCTATGGGCATGCGCTGGCTAAAGGCGGGCGTTATGATGATACGGGGCGGGCCTTTGGCCGTGCGCGTCCGGCCACCGGCTTCTCGATGGATCTGAAGCAGCTGGCGTCGCTGGCGCTGGCATCCCCGAGTCGTGGGGCTATTTGGTCGCCCGCTGCGCAGGATGAGTCGCTCAACGCTGCCATTGTCGCGCTGCGTGAGCAGGGGGAACGCGTGATTCAAGCGCTGCCAGGGCAGCGTACTGGGCCGGCGGAGCATGACTGTGACCGCCGTCTTGAGCTTATCGATGGTCGTTGGCAGCCAACGGCCCTGACACAAGAGACGAGTGCATCATAATGGGTAAGAATGTCGTAGTGCTGGGCACCCAATGGGGTGACGAGGGCAAGGGTAAAATCGTTGACCTGCTCACCGAATCAGCATCCGCCGTGGTGCGTTTTCAAGGCGGTCATAACGCGGGCCATACGCTGGTCATTGACGGTGAAAAGACGGTTCTCCACCTAATTCCTTCCGGCGTTTTGCGTCCAGGCAAAACCTGCGTGATTGGAAATGGTGTGGTGCTTTCACCTGAAGCGCTGATCAAAGAGATCCGTGAGCTGGAAGCCAAAGGTGTGCCGGTACGCGAACGCCTGCGCCTGTCGCCTGCCTGCCCGCTGATTTTGCCTTACCATGTGCGTCTGGATCAGGCTCGTGAAAAGGCCCGTGGCATTGCCAAAATTGGCACCACTGGTCGGGGCATCGGTCCTGCCTATGAAGACAAGGTCGCCCGTCGCGGCCTACGCTTGGGCGATATGCTGCATCGCGAACGTTTTGCTTCCAAGCTGGGCGAAGTGCTCGACTACCACAACTTCGTACTGGTGAATTACCACGGCGAACCGGCGGTCGACTTCCAGGAAGTACTGGACACGGCGATGCAGATGGCCGAAGAACTGCGTCCCATGGTGTGCGATACCGTCAGCATGGTGCACGACCTGCGTAAAGCCGGTGAGAACATCCTATTTGAAGGTGCTCAAGGCTCGCTGCTGGATATCGACCACGGTACCTACCCTTATGTGACCAGTTCGAACACCACCGCAGGCGGCACGGCCACTGGTTCTGGCGTCGGACCGCTCTATTTAGACTACGTGCTGGGCATTACCAAAGCGTATACTACTCGCGTTGGTTCAGGCCCGTTCCCCACTGAGCTATTCGATGTTGATGGTCGCCACCTGGCCGAGCGTGGCCACGAGTTTGGTGCTACCACTGGCCGTGCCCGCCGCTGTGGCTGGTTTGACGCCGTGGCGCTGCGTCACGCCGTGCAGATCAACTCGGTCTCCGGTATCTGCCTGACCAAGCTGGACGTACTGGATGGGCTGGAAAATATCCGCGTCTGTGTTGGTTATCGTAGTAAAGATGGCGATGTGCTGGAAACTCCCGTAGATTCAGAAGGCTATGAAGCGGTCGAGCCGCTTTATGAAGATCTGCCTGGCTGGAAAGAGTCGACCTTGGGCGCTAAAAAGGTAGAGGATTTACCCGCCAATGCTCGCGCTTATATCAGCTACCTTGAAGAGCAGGTAGGTACTAGCATTGATATTATCTCCACCGGCCCTGATCGCATGGAAACCATCGTGCTGCGTAACCCATTTGATGGCTAAGCACGCTTTAAGCTGACCATTGGTTATCAGACGAGCAAAAGGGGCAACTTAGTTGCCCCTTTTGCTATTTAAAAGTCGATACCGCGGCGTGCCTGTAGGCCGTTATTGAAGGCATGACGCACTTCCTGCATCTCGGTCACCGTATCGGCCATGGCGACGAGCTCGCGGTGGGCATTACGGCCGGTAATAATCACCGTTTGTTCTTGAGGGCGATTCTCCAGCGCTCGTTTAACGGCATCGATCTCCAAGTAGCCAAACTTGAGCATATAGGTGATTTCGTCAAGCACTACCAGATAGGTCTCTGGATCCGCGAGCATGCGTTCAGCTTCTTTCCATACTGCGTGGCAGGCGTCGGTATCCGCTTGGCGATTTTGGGTATCCCAGGTGAAGCCAGTGGCCATTATCGCGACCTCTAGATTGGCATCCTCTTCCAAGCGATTGCGTTCACCGCACTCCCACAGTCCCTTAATGAACTGCACTACGCCTACCTTATAGCCATAACCCAAGGCGCGGGTGACCGTGCCCCAGGCGGCCGTCGTTTTGCCTTTGCCGTTACCGGTATTAATAATGATTAGGCCGCGCTGCTCGTTGGCACCGGCGACTTTCTCCTCTACGCGCGCTTTAAGCTTCTCCATGGAGGCTTTGTGGCGGGTGTCGCGGTCACTCATAGTATCTCCTGGGTAAAAAAGAGTAGGCTGAACAATCGTCAATTTTATAAACCGCTAGCCTAAGCTATCCGCAGTGGGTTGAACATCACCATAGATCTACTTAAAGACAGTTTTTGTACAAATATTTTCCAGCTGTTGTGAATATTTGTCTTAATAATGCCCCCTTAAAACCAACAATAAGCAACAGAATTGGCCCCTAGGGTGCTGGCTGCTCTAGAATAGGTGGTCATGTCTTGTCAGGAATTACATCATGCCCTCATTTGATATTGTCTCAGAGTTCGATAAGCACGAAGGTGCGAACGCCGTTGATCAGGCCAACCGAGAGGTACAGTCGCGGTTTGATTTTAAAGGCGTCGATGCAAGCTTCACCCTAGAAGGCGACAAAGTGCAGCTTGAAGCGGAAGTAGACTTCCAGCTCAAGCAGATGCTCGATGTGCTGCGTGCCCGTCTCATCGCCCGGGGTATCGATGCCCGCTGTATGGATGTGCAAGACCCGGTGCTCTCCGGCGTTAAAGCGCGCCAGGAAGTTGCCCTCAAGGAGGGGCTCGATGCGGCGGAAGCCAAAGATGTGGTCAAGCGTATAAAGGCCAGCAAGCTCAAAGTGCAGGCGCAAATCCAGGGTGAGAAAGTACGTGTCACGGGTAAAAAGCGCGACGATTTACAAGCTGTTATGGCTTTGCTACGCGGCGAAGAGGGGCCGGACTTGCCGCTCCAGTTCGATAACTTCCGCGACTAAGCGGTGATATTGAACATTCCTAATTATGTAATATTCGTTTTATACAGGAGTCACGCACTATGTCTGATCCGCAGCCGGTTTATTTAAGCGACTACCAGCCGCCCGCCTACCGGGTAACTCATACCGAGCTGACGTTTGATCTTGACCCCGCCGCGACACGTGTGAAGGCGCGACTGTTGATGGAGCGACATCCAGAGGCCGACGCGAATGCACCGCTCGTTCTAAATGGCGAGCACCTAAAGCTTATCTCCCTGGCGATTGATGCAACGCCGCTGGATGCTTCTGCTTATGAACTAGATGAAGAAAACCTGCGCATTGCCCAGGTGCCCGGGCGGTTTGTATTGGAGAGCGAGGTGGAGATCGCCCCGCAGGAAAATACGGCGTTAGAAGGGCTGTACCAATCCAACGGCATGTACTGCACCCAATGCGAGGCTGAAGGTTTTCGGCGGATTACCTTTTACCCCGACCGTCCGGACGTCATGGCGACTTTTAAGGTAACGGTGATCGGCAATCAGCAGCACGAACCGATTTTACTCGCTAACGGTAACCCGATAGAGCGCGGCGAACTGGAAGGCGATCGTCATTTTGTCACCTGGGAAGATCCGCACCCCAAGCCTTGTTACTTGTTTGCCCTGGTGGCAGGCAACCTGCATAGCGTAGAGGAACACTTCACCACCATGAACGGGCGTGATGTCACGCTGCAGATTTGGGTCGAAAAAGAGAACCTGGATAAGACCGAGCATGCCATGGCCTCGTTAAAGCGTGCCATGGCGTGGGACGAGCAGGCATACGGTCGCGAGTACGATCTGGATCTGTTTATGATTGTGGCCGTCAATGACTTCAATATGGGGGCGATGGAAAACAAAGGCCTCAATATCTTTAACTCCGCCGCGGTATTGACCCACCCCCAAACGGCCACCGATGCAGCGTTCCAAAACGTCGAAGGTATTGTTGCCCACGAATACTTCCACAACTGGTCGGGCAATCGCGTCACCTGCCGCGACTGGTTCCAGCTCTCTCTAAAAGAGGGCTTTACGGTTTTTCGTGATCAGTGCTTTTCAGCGGATACCAACTCTGCGCCGGTTAAGCGCATTCAGGATGTCTCTTTTTTCCGCACGGCCCAGTTTGCCGAAGATGCTGGTCCTACGGCGCATCCGATTCGTCCCGACCACTTTATTGAAATTACCAACTTCTACACCCTGACGATTTATGAAAAGGGCGCGGAAGTCGTACGCATGTTGCGTAATTTAGTGGGGGAGGAGAATTTCCGGCGCGGTTCAGACCTTTACTTTGAGCGTTTCGACGGTCAAGCGGTGACCATTGAAGACTTTGTCGGCTGTATGTCGGAAGCCTCCGGTGAAGACTTCAGCCAATTTATGCGCTGGTACTCCCAGGCGGGAACGCCGGATATTGACGCCCATGGCGAGTATGATTATGTGCAGGCCGAGTACCACCTAACGCTGCGTCAGCGCACCCCTGCGACGCCAGGCCAGCCGGATAAGCTACCGCTGCATATACCGGTGCGGATGGGCTTAGTGGGAACCAAGTCGGGCCAAGACCTCACTCTGACGCTCAATGGCGAGAAACAAGGTAAAGATACGGTTATTCACCTGCGTGACGATGAACAAACGTTTGTGTTTACCGATGTCGCTGAAGCACCGGTACCCTCTTTGCTACGCGAATTTTCCGCGCCGGTGAAGCTGCATTACCCCTATTCACGGGAAGAACTCGCCTTTTTGCTAACCCACGACAGCGATGGCTTCAACCGCTGGGATGCGGGCCAGCGCTTGGCGCTTTTAGCCTTGGATGACTTAATTGCCGCCCACCGAAATGGCGTCGAGAAGGTCATGGACAGTCGCGTCGTAGATGCCTTCAAATCACTGCTGAACAGTCCAATGAGCGATAAGGCGGTATTGGCTGAGATGCTGACGCTGCCCTCAGAAGCCTATATCGCCGAGCAGCAGCCCATCGTAGATGTTGATGCCATTCACGCAGCGCGCGAATTTGTGCGCCAGTCATTAGCCGTGGCGCTGCGCGATGAATTTATCGCCATTTATGATGCCAATGTGACGGAGGAGGCGTACGCGCCCACACCGGAGCAAATAGCTCAGCGTAGCCTGAAAAACGTCGCGCTCGCTTATCTTATGTCGATTGAAGATGAGCAGGGCCTGGCGCTGTGTGAAGCACAATTTGCTGCCGACCATAATATGACCGATGTGCGTCAAGCTTTGACTCTGCTGGTGCACAGTGATCGTGACGACTTGGCCTCACCAGCACTCAAAGCCTTCGGTGAAAAGTGGGCACATGACCCGCTTGTGATGGATCAATGGTTCACCGTTCAGGTATCGCGTCCCCAGCCAGATGTGCTTGAGCGTGTGAAGTATCTGATGCAGCATCCCGCCTTTTCACTTAAAAATCCCAACAGAGTCCGTGCGCTGGTGGGGGCCTTCGCTCAGAACCGAGTCAATTTCCACCGTTTGGATGGCCAAGGCTACCAACTGCTCGCCGATGTGGTCATTGAACTTAATCGGCTTAACCCAGAGATTGCTGCACGACTTATCACTCCGCTGACACGCTGGCAGCGCTTTGATGAAACGCGCCAAGCACTTATGCGGTCTGAGCTTGAGCGGATTAAGCAACAGCCGCTATCTTCAAATGTGTACGAGGTGGTCGAGAAAGCACTGGCATAAGCTTTTAGCGCAGTCGTGAACACGCAGTTAAACCAAGGAAAGGAATAACAACAGTGGCAGACTCACAGCAACACTATTTACTGATTATCAATGGTAAATCCGCCGGTAATCCGGCATTGCGTGAAGCAGTCAATGAACAACGTCAGGCAGGGATGCTGATTACTGTCCGCGCTACCTGGGAAGGTGGCGACGCTGAGGATATTGCAGAGCAGTCTCACGCCATGGGCATGACTCACGTGATTGCCTGTGGTGGTGATGGCACTGTCAGCGAAGTAATGAACGGATTGATGCGTTTGCCCCATGATCGACGTCCTGCGTTGGGCATTGTGCCGTTAGGCAGTGCCAATGACTTTGCAACCTCCGTCGGTTTACCGTTGGAGCCAGGCGCCGCTTTGGCCGCTGCAAGGGAATTAAGTGCCTATCCAATTGATGTTGTACGCGTGACAGCAAGCTCAGGGGGTGAATCGGCCACCAGCTACTATATCAACATGACCACCGGTGGGTTTGGCGCTGAAGTGACGTCATCGACACCAAAAACCTTAAAGCGGTTGCTCGGGGGCGGGGCCTACTCACTAATGGGGGCGCTAAAAGCTTGGCGCCACCGTTGCTATCGCGGCACGCTACATTGGGACGAAAAAGAGGAGAGCGCCTCGCTACTGCTCCTGGCGCTGGGAAATGGCCGTCAATCAGGCGGCGGCCAAGTGCTGGCGCCGCGTGCCAAATTGGATGATGGCCGTTTGGACGTGTTGCTGGTGAAAGACTTTCGGTCGGTAACAGAGTTGACCAAACTCATCAGTGAGCTGCAAAACTTTCCCTTTGACGGGCGGTTCGTGCGCTATTTCACCACTACCCAACTGACAGTGACCACTCAAGCGAATGATTCACCTTGGCCACTCACGCTAGATGGCGAGGCTCGCTACTATGATCAGTTCTGTGCAGAAGTGGTGCCACTCGCGCTGCGTGTATTACTACCAGAGGCGTGTCCGTTGCTCTCCTCGAACAATCGACCTTAACCCTCTTGGCTAAGCTTTTTAACGTTATAAAGGAGAAGAACCCAATGGCAAATCGCGTGTGGATACCCGCACTCGCCGCTGTGGCACTGCTGCTTAGTGCCTGCGGTGACTCCCAGGAAGATACCACCGTGACACCCGATGATAATTCTGCGGTGACGGATGAAGCAACGACTCGTGATGAGGGGGCAGGGGAGGCACAGGCACCGTCCGCTGCTGAAAGCGATACAGGTATGTCTAGTCCCGAAGCAGTAGAGGATGACGACACTCAGTCTAATGGTAGCGCTGGGGCTGGAGAAGGTGACGAGGTTGAGGCTGGTGAAGACACCCTGGCGGCTGATCCTGAGGATGCGCTTGATGAAGAGAGCGCAATGCCGGGTGAAGCCACACGCTCTGATGTGGATGAGATTATTGCTGAAACTGAGCGCCGTTTCGAAGAGGCCGAGAAACGTTTAGAGGAGCAGTTTCAGGAGGTAGAGCAGCAGGCGCCGACCTTAGAGCCGATGGAGAGCGATGGTGCCTCGCCTAGCTGGGACACCGAGAGTAGTCTGCCAGAGCGGACGCCTTTGCAAGATGATCGCGAGGCGTCTGATGTTGATGCTTTGATTGAAGACACCGAACGCCGTTTTGAAGAAGCACAGCAACGTCTTGAAGAGCAGTTTCAGGAGTTGGAAAGTCGAGAGGCCGAGAGTGGAGCGGTAGTTGAGTCGTCAAGCGAGCTTGATAGCACTGAAGATACCCAGGAATCCGACACTACCAATGAGTCTCAGAGTGAGAGGTAATCGCTGCAGTGATTTTTCGATAGGCAATAAAAAAGGCCCGCTGTTGCGGGCCTTTGTCCATCCGTTAGCAATTAAGCTGGGCGGATGTTGGAAGCCTGAAGGCCTTTTTTACCCTGAGTCACTTCAAAGCTGACTTTTTGACCGTCTTGCAGGGTCTTGAAGCCTTCAGCTTGAATTTCGGAGAAGTGGGCGAACAGATCGTCTCCGCCGTCATCAGGAGAGATGAAGCCGAAGCCTTTAGTGTCGTTGAACCACTTAACAGTGCCAGTTGCCATTTTCTATTTCCTTAACGTGCTTAGTAATCACGGGCAACTCAATTGTCCACCCGCTACAATTACTCTAGATGTAAACACGGCTGTCGTCCAGCGACATTCCTAAGATTTTTTACTTGGTTGCGAGCAAGCACATATGATGCAGTTAGGTTTAATAGATACACAGTTTATTTCCTTCCTGGTGGCGATCACGCTGCTAACGATTAGCCCCGGCGTTGACACGCTGCTGGTGATTCGCAATACGGCGCGCGGTGGTATCCGCGATGGCATTACCACGAGTGTGGCTATCTGCTGCGGCTTGTTTGTGCATGCCACGATTTCTGCGTTGGGTATTTCATTGATCCTGCTGCAATCGTCCTGGGCGTTTCATATGCTGAAACTGGTGGGGGCGGGCTATCTAATTTGGCTGGGCATTACCAGCTTGTTAGCAGCACGGCGAGGACAGCCACTGCCGGTTAATGGGGTAATGGAAGGCGTGCCTGCCGTTTCGCGTTGGCAGCCGGTTAAAGAGGGTTTTTTGTCCAATGTGTTGAATCCCAAAACCGTGGTGTTCTATATGGCCTTTTTGCCCCAATTCATCGCCCCTGGGGACCCTGCGCTACTGAAGTCGCTATGGCTGGCGGGGGTGCACTTTATCATCGCCAATATTTGGCAAATCAGCGTGGTTATGATGGTGGGAAGTGCCGGTAAGTGGTTGGCTAACGCACGTTTTGCGCAAGTTTTAAATGCCGCTACGGGCAGTGTATTGGTGGTGTTTGGGATTCGACTGGCATTAACACAGCGCCCGGTATAAACCGGGCGCTGGTAATATGGTAAGGAGAAGAAGGGGTTAGCGGCGGGCGAGCAGGGCTCGGTCGTAGCGTACCTGCTGCTCGTTATCGTTAAGCAGTGAAACGCCTTCGCTACTGCCGCCGTTGGCGAGACTCTCAAAAATCACTCGATAGCTAAGCACTGCCTGCACGTAGTCGCGGGTTTCGCGAAATGGGATGCTCTCCACAAAGAGATCAAAGGCCTCTACGCCATCGCCCAGCCACTGATCGACGCGACCTGGGCCAGCATTATAAGCCGCAGCGGCGGCCAGCCGATTACCCTGGTAGCGTTGCAGCTTGTCGCGTAGGTAGGTGCTGCCCAGGCGAATATTGAGCTCTGGGTCGAGGACTCCGTAAGGGCCAGGATCACTAATGCCTAGCTCGCGGCTGACTTGGCTGGCGGTGCCAGGCATGAGCTGCATCAATCCACGCGCCCCTGCGGGCGAAAGAGCGTTAGGGTTGTATGCACTTTCACGCCGGGTAATGGCCATCAATAAGTATGGATCTACGCCGGTGAGACGGCCCCAGTGCTGAAAGCTGTCGTGGTAGGCCTGGGGGAAACGCCAATCCAGGGCGTCCCACATTTCAGCGGCAATGGTGGTTTGCACCAGGCGTGCATGCCACTGCTGCTGAGCGGCATAGTCGGCTAGCGCTCGTGCCTGTTGCGGAGAACCGCTCTGCACTGCGTGTAGCCACTCGCTGTTGGCGAGGCCATCTTCCCCAATGCGTAGCAATGCCTCGGTGCGCTGGACGGCGGGGAGTTGGGCAATACGTTGACGCGACATTTCGTCAAAATGATTGCGCTCAAGATTCAACTGATAGGGTTGGCCGAGCTTTTCTGCTGCCGCAAAGCCGTAAAAGCTGCGGTCCTGTGCAGCCTGCTGGTAGCGGGCTTCGGCGGCCGCCTGATAGCCAAGCTGCCCATTGGCGCGGCCCAGCCAATATTGCCAGCGGCTATTTTCCTGCTGACTTGCAGGCATTCCCGCAATCCAGTGGATCACCCCGTTCCAGTCCCGGTTGGCCAGTGCATGGCGGACACGCAACTCTAGGACACGCTCACTCTCAAGGGTGGGTAGTACGCTATCTACCCAGCTAAGCGTGCCTGGGACATCGCGCACCAGGGTATAAAACGCCAGTTCTTCCTCAATGGCTGCACGGTCACTGGGCAGCAGGTTTAAACGCGGCGAGAGCGTCTGCCAAGCGGCGAGCGCTGCCGGGGTGTCTTCGCGGGTAAAGCGCTGCATGGCGGCCCGGTAGAAGCTTGCCGTGGCAGCACACTCCGGCCCTAGGCAGGTGGGCGCCTGGGTAATGGCGCTACTGCGGGCGGTAACACTATCCACAGTGTCTAGAGCTGTTTGCCACTGGCCGCCTAATAGCCCGCCAAGATAGCTCGATAGCCGCGTTTCTCCCGCCTGCCAGGCGAGCATTTTACGCTCCCAAATAGCCGTGGCATCGATAGTGCCGTTGGCCCGCAGGCGTTCAAATAGCGGGTCGCAAGCGTTGGGCTGCGAGCTGCCTACACGCCATAAATCTAATCCTGCCTCGCTTGCCAGCTGGGGTTGAGTCGCGAGCAGTGCCGTGTAGTAATAGCACTGGCGAGCGGTGCCTGCTGGCTCGCCATCGGCCACCGCGAGCAGGTCGTTATAGCGCCCTGCGTGACCATACTTTGCAATCGCTTGACCACGCAGCCACCCGGCTAGGGGGGAGTCTGCGTGCTGGTCGATAAATTGATGTACCCGGTTAGGGGAAACGTTAGGTAATTGCCCCCTTAAACGGTGGTATTCCACGTAGCCGCGCAGCGGATGGTTTTCAATTGAGCGTTCATCAACCTGGGACCACTGCTGCTCCCTTGCGGCAGCTAGCGCATCGCGTAATTCACTATCGGATGCGGCCCACGAAAGCGCAGGCAATCCCGCCAGTAGTGCTGTACACAGCACACGGGCAGTATGGCGAAATGGCGAAACCAACATGGTGCTCTCTCTCTATAAATCGATGTCACTTAGTCTGGGGTCACGTCAGCCCATTTAGTTTGCGGGGTACCCGCTATACTGAACGAATAGTCGCAATCATGATCTGACAACCCAGATACTCAAAGGATTTAATCTTAATGGCTCCATTATCCACTTGGTGGTTGCTGCGTCGACTCAAATCCCGCGTTTGGGCGACAAAACGTATTGTGCGCGCTTTAAAGTTATTTATCCCTATGACGCGTGATGTGATTCGTGGCGACTTTCGGCCTATTCCCTGGTCGGCCTTCGGCATGATGGCGTTAGCGCTGGGCTATTTGGTAATGCCATTCGACCTGATTCCCGATTTTTTGATGCTAATCGGCGTGGTGGATGACGTGCTGATTGTCGGCTGGCTACTTAATCGTATCGATCAGCGCCTGGAAGGCTATCGGGCCTGGAAATATCCCGATCCTGATATGACACCTTCTTGACCCTCGCAGCTTGTTACCCCCAGTGGCTTGTTGACCAAGGTTGCTTGAAAAATCGCTGCCTATCCCCATATCTATCTCACGAAACCATTTTATTCCGCTGCATGTAAACGCAGAGGGATGTGACTCAACGTGATTGAATAAGGGCTAAGCGCATGACTACAGCTACCCACGAACAAGCAACTGATAAATCGGCTAACCACGAAGAAACGCTCGGTTTCCAGACGGAAGTTAAGCAACTGCTTAATTTGATGATTCACTCCCTGTACTCCAACCGGGAGATCTTCTTACGGGAGCTTATCTCAAACGCTGCCGACGCCTGCGATAAGCTACGCTACGCAGCCCTAGATAACGATGCGCTCTACGAAGGCGATAGCGAGCTACGTATTGAAATCGAACACGACCGCGATGCCAACACTATCACCCTACGTGATAACGGTGTTGGCATGAACCGCGAAGACGTGATCGCCAACTTGGGTACCATCGCCCGCTCCGGCACCGCCGAGTTTCTTAAACAGCTTTCCGGTGAGCAGCAGAAAGACGCCAATCTGATCGGTCAGTTTGGCGTTGGTTTCTACTCGGGCTTTATCGTTGCTGATGAAATTTCGGTGCGCACCCGCAAAGCGGGCACGGATGCTGCCGAAGGCGTTGAGTGGCGCTCAAAAGGCGAAGGCGAATTTACCGTTGCCGATATCGAACGTGCTCAGCACGGTACGGAAATCACGCTGCATCTGAAAGAGGACGCCAAAGAGTTTGCCGACGACTATCGCCTGCAGGGCTTGGTTCGTAAATACTCGGATCATATCGAAGTGCCCGTGCGCATGCCGAAGACTGAAACGGCCAAGGACGATGAGGGCAACAGCATCGAAGGTAGTGAAGTGACTACCTGGGAAACCGTTAACGAGGCGACGGCGCTATGGTCGCGTCCCAAGAGTGAGGTTTCCGACGACGAGTACAAGGCGTTCTACAAGCACGTTTCTCACGATTTCTCTGACCCACTGACCTGGAGTCACAACAAGGTCGAAGGCAAGCTTGAGTACACCAGCCTGCTCTATGTGCCGGGCCGCGCGCCGTTTGATATGTTTGACCGCGACGGCGCCCGGGGCGTTAAGCTCTATGTGCAGCGCGTCTTCATTATGGACGACGCTGAACAGTTCCTGCCGCTCTACCTGCGCTTTATCAAAGGCGTGCTGGATACCCGAGAGCTGTCGCTAAACGTATCCCGCGAACTGCTCCAGCAAGATCCCAACGTCGATAAGATCAAAGCAGCGCTCACCAAGCGCGGTTTGGACATGCTGAAAAAGCTCGCCAAGGATAAAGAGCAGTATCAAACCTTCTGGAATACTTTCGGCAGCGTATTGAAAGAAGGGCCGGGTGAAGATCCGTCTAACCGTGAAAAAATCGCTGGCTTGCTGCGCTTTGCCTCAACCCACACCGATACCGCTACCCAAGAGCACGCGCTTGCGGACTACGTAGAGCGTATGAAAGAGGGTCAGCAGAAGATTTACTACGTGGTGGCTGATAGCTTCAATGCGGCCAAGAACAGCCCGCATCTGGAGATCTTCCGCAAAAAAGGCATCGAAGTTCTGCTGCTGTCTGACCGTATCGATGACTGGCTGATGAGCCACCTGACTGAGTTCGATGGTAAAACCTTTGCCGATGTGGCCAAGGGTGAGCTTGATCTTGGCGATGTGGAAGACGAAGCAGAGAAGAAAGCTCAGGAAGAGACTGCTAAATCTAAAGAGGATCTGGTTAAGCGCGTTAAAGAGGCGCTGGGCGATGGGGTTCAAGAAGTAAAAGTGACCCACCGTCTCACTGATTCACCGGCCTGCGTCGTGCTTCCTGAACATGAGATGGGCTACCAGATGCGCCGCATTATGGAAGCTGCCGGTCAGCCGCTGCCCGAGGTGAAGCCGATTCTTGAGCTTAACCCAAGCCATGCGCTGGTAGCACGCTTGGAAGGTGCTGAGGGCGATCTCTTTACCCAGCTAGCTTATATCCTGTTGGATCAAGCTATCATCGCAGAGGGTGGCCACTTGGATGATCCGGCTGCCTACGTGAAGCGTCTGAATAGTGTACTGACTGCTTAACAGGATACGCTACGTTAATGACGGCCCGCTTGGTTACCCCAGCGGGCCGTCTGTTTTGGTAGAGTAGGGATATACGTTCTGCAGGACTTACTAGGACATCATCATGGCTGAGCAGCAAACCAACGTAGCGGTACTGGGGGGCGGTAGTTTTGGTACGGCGCTAGCGAGTATTGCCGCCGATAATGGCGCTCGCGTTCGCCAGTGGATGCGTGACGAAACGCTGGTCAAGCAAATCAACCAAGAGCACCGTAACGGGCGCTACTTGCCGAATTACGCGATGAACCCCGCCGTGGAGGCGTCGGCGGATATTCAGACGGTGCTGGCTGACGCGGAGCTAGTGCTCATCGCGATTCCCTCAAAGGCCTTTCGCAGCGTAGTGCAGGCGGCGAAAGCGTGGTTGAGACCCGAGCAGATACTGGTCAGCACCACCAAGGGGATCGAGCAGGAAGGCTTTTTGCTGATGAGCCAAGTGCTTGAGCAGGAAACGGGCTTTAGTCACATTGGCGTGATTGCGGGTCCCAATCTGGCCTCTGAAATTGCCGATAAGCAGTTAACCGCGACCGTGATTGCCAGCGCTGACTCGCTTACGCGTACCCGCGTACAGCAGGTATTGGGCTGCCGTTACTTTCGGGTCTACGCCAGCGATGACCGCCATGGTGTTGAGCTGGGCGGTGCACTGAAAAATATTTATGCGATTGCCGCCGGTATGGCGGCAGCGCTGGGGATGGGCGAAAACACCCGCAGTATGCTGATGACCCGCGCCTTGGCCGAGATGAGCCGCTTTGCCGTCGCGCAGGGGGCTAACCCGATGACTTTTTTAGGGCTGGCAGGAGTAGGTGATTTGATCGTTACCTGCTCGTCTAACCTGTCGCGCAATTACCGGGTTGGCTACGCCATGGGCGAAGGACGCACGCTTGAAGAGGCGGTAGATGCCCTGGGCCAAGTCGCAGAAGGGGTAAATACCGTTAAGCTGGTATGCGCTAAAGCGAGCGAGATGGACGTTTATATGCCGCTGGCGGAAGGTCTTAATCACGTATTGTTTGATGGCGTACCTGCCCAGGAGATGGCGCGTACCCTTATGATGGGTGAGCAGAGTAGCGATGTGGAGTTTATCTTGCCTCGCGAAGCAGTACAGCAGGCCCATCGAGATCAAGCTCCTCACAACCAAACTTCTAAGAACCAGGTTTCTAAGGATCAGGTTTCTAAGAACAATGGAGGTGGGAATGCCTGATGTGCTGATTATGCGCCACGGTGAGGCCGCGCCGGGGTATCCCGACCAGGCGCGCCGACTAACATCCCACGGCGAGCGTGAGGCCGAAAAAATGGCGCGTTGGCTGGCTAAGCGCGTGGCTGCGGGCGAGCTATTTACGCCGAGAATTTATGCCAGCCCCTTTGCGCGGGCGCAGCAAACAGCGCAAACGCTATGCGATGCGCTGGGAGCGTCGCTTGAAACGTTGGACTTTATCACCCCGGATGATTCGCCCCAGGCGGTAAGCGACTGGTTGCTTGAACAGCCAGAAAGTGCGCCGATTATGCTGGTCAGCCATATGCCGCTGGTGGGCGATCTGGCGGGGTTGTTAGTAGAGGGCAGCCCTGCCCAGGGTATTGGCTTTCCTACCGCCGCTATCGCCGAGCTCGAGGCCGAGGTGTGGGCAGCAGGCTGTGCACAGTTGAAGCGCTTTACCCAGCCCAGCCAGCTTTAAGAGCTAGATGCCGCTGAGATCGAAACAACCCTACGCGGGAGCGCTGTTAACCCATCCATGGGCGCTACTTTTGTCATCCCTGACAAAAGACCCCCGCTACGGGTTGCTCCAATCTCGTCAGCAAAGAATTGAGATAGCCCCCGTCTATTTGGTATTACAACAGCGCGTCGAGCTTCTCTTTTAGCAAGCCGTTCACCTGCTGTGGGTTGGCGGTGCCGCGTGAGGCCTTCATCACCTGACCAACAAAGTAGCCGATCATTTTGCCACGTTTTTCCGGCTCCGAGTCACGGTACTGGGCGACCTGGGCGGGGCTATCGGCAATCACTTGATCGATCATTGCCTCGATAGCGCCAGTGTCGGTCACCTGCTTGAGGCCTTTTGCGTCAATCACCGCGTCGGCGGAATCGCCCTGACCATTCCACAACGCCTGGAAAACCTCTTTAGCGGCTTTGCCGTTAATGGTGTCATCCAGTACGCGGCTGATCAGCTCGCCTAGCTGGCGCGCTGAGATCGGGCTATTGGCAATGCTTAGGTTTTCGCGGTTAAGCGCCCCGGAAAGCTCACCCTGAACCCAGTTGGCCGCCTGCTTGGCATCGCCGCACTCGTTATGCACCGCTTCAAAAAATTCAGCCATATCGCGGCTGGCGGAGATGACGTTGGCATCATAAGCAGACAGCCCCAGCTCGTTCTGGAAGCGCTCGCGCTTATCCGCAGGCAGCTCTGGCAACTGACCACGCAGGTGGTCCAGGTAGGCCTGGTCAAGCACCACCGGCAGCAGGTCGGGGCAGGGGAAGTAACGGTAGTCGTTGGCCTCCTCCTTGGTGCGCATGCTGCGGGTTTCATCACGATCAGGGTCAAATAGGCGGGTTTCTTGAACCACCTTGCCGCCATCTTCGATCAGCTCAATCTGCCGCTCAACCTCAAAGGCAATCGCACGCTCGACAAAACGGAAGGAGTTAACGTTTTTAATCTCTGCACGGGTGCCAAAGGCTTCCTGACCTTTGGGGCGTACCGAGACGTTAACGTCGCAACGCATGGAGCCTTCCGCCATATTGCCGTCGGAAATGCCCAGGTAAGTAACGATCGAGTGAATCGCCTTGAGGTACGCTGCGGCCTCTTTGGCGTTACGCATATCCGGCTCGGAGACGATTTCCAGCAGCGGCGTGCCCGCCCGGTTCAGGTCAATACCGGTCATGCCGTGAAAATCTTCATGCAGTGATTTACCGGCATCTTCTTCGAGATGGGCATGGTGAATGCGGATACGCTTGGTACTGCCATCCTCCAGGGTGATCTCAACGTCGCCAGGGCCCACAATCGGGTGATACATCTGGCTTGTTTGATAGCCCTTGGGCAGATCGGGATAGAAGTAGTTTTTGCGGTCAAAGATAGATACTTCAGCAATATCCGCATGCACCGCCAGGCCAAACTGCACGGCCATGGCCACGGCCTGCTCATTGAGCACTGGCAGCACGCCGGGTAGGCCTAAATCCACCGCGCAGGCCTGGGTGTTTGGCTCAGCGCCAAACGCCGTTGAAGCACCTGAAAAGATTTTAGAGCGTGTTGCGAGCTGAACGTGGACTTCAAGCCCAATCACGGTTTCCCATTGCATTAGGCGTACTCCTCGGCAAAGGCAGGACGTTGTAAGTGCCAGTCGGTCGCTTGCTGAAACTGGTGAGCGACGTTAAGCAACTGCGCTTCGGCAAAGTGGGTGCCCAGAATCTGGAGACCGACGGGGCGGCCACCGGCAAAACCCGCCGGCACGCTGATGCCGGGAATGCCCGCCAAGTTTACCGCGATGGTGTAGATATCCTGCAGATACATCGACACTGGATCTTTTTTGGCACCCAGATCAAAGGCCGGGGTAGGTGAGGCGGGGCCCATCAGTACATCGACGTCTTCAAAGGCGTCCAGGAAGTCCTGACGGATTAAACGGCGCACCTGTTGGGCTTTGGTGTAGTAGGCGTCAAAAAAGCCTTCGGAGAGCGTATGAGTGCCGATCAGGATACGACGTTTAACTTCTTCACCGAAGCCTTCAGCCCGCGAACGTGTGTAGAGATCGATCAAATCGCTGGGATTGTCACAGCGGTGACCAAAACGTACACCGTCGTAACGGGACAGGTTGGAAGAGGCTTCCGCTGGGGCGATCACGTAGTAGGCCGGAATCGCATAGTGGGTATGCGGTAGGCTGACCTCGCGCACCGTGGCGCCTAGGGATTCGTAAACGTTTACCGCCTCACGAACGGCTTTTTCGACATCAGGGTCTAAACCATCGCCGAAATACTCTTTGGGGAGCCCGATCTTGAGGCCCGAGAGAGGGGCGTTAAGGCCTTCCACATAGTCGGGTACGCCACGGGCAACGCTGGTGGAGTCGCGGCCGTCATGGCCCGCAATAACACCTAGCAGGTGGGCGCAGTCCTCGGCGCTGCGCGCCATGGGGCCAGCCTGATCAAGGCTTGAAGCGTAGGCAATGATGCCAAAGCGAGACACACGGCCATAGGTCGGTTTTAAACCGGTAATGCCACAAAACGCCGCTGGCTGACGAATCGAGCCGCCGGTGTCGGTACCCATGGCAGCGGGCACCAAACCAGCCGCGACTGCTGCCGCGCTACCGCCGGAGCTGCCGCCGGGCACCGCCGTCAGGTCCCAGGGGTTTTTGACCGGGCCGTAGTAGCTGTTTTCGTTGGAGGAGCCCATGGCGAACTCATCCATATTGGTTTTACCCAGGCTGATAGTGCCCGCCGCAGTTAGTTTTTCCACCACGGTAGCGCTGTAGGGGGCGATAAAGTTATCCAGCATTTTTGAACCGCAGCTGGTTTTCACACCTTGGGTGCAAAAAATATCTTTCAGTGCCAGGGGAATGCCCGCAAGAGGCCCGGCAGTGCCAGCCGCCCGCGCTTTGTCAGCTACTTCCGCCTGTTTCAGCGCCTGCTCAGCGGTCACGCTGATAAAACTGTTCAGCTTGCCGTCAGCCTTTTCGATACGCTGCAGATAGTGAGCAGTCAGCTCGCGGCTTGAGAACTCACCGCTTTTTAGCGCGGCGGCGAGTTGCGTTAAGGTTTTCTCGTACATGACCCAGAAGCTCCGTTCAGGGGAGAAAAAAAGGGGCAATAGTGGTGGCCCAGGTAAATATTCGTGCGCCGTTACTCATCCTGCTTAGCCGATGTTATTCAACGACCCGGGGCACGAGATACAGGCCATTTTCCACTGCCGGAGCACAGCGCTGAAACGTGTCGCGCTGGTTGGTTTCCGTCACTTCATCGGCGCGCAGTCGCTGGGTCGCATCCAGCGGATGAGCGAGCGGCGTAACGCCTTCGGTGTCGAGGCTTTGTAGCTGATCGACCATGTCCAGAATCCGGCTTAGGTCGTCTACAAAGCCGCTGGCTTGGTCATCGCTGACGGCGAGTCGGGCCAAGTGAGCGGCCCGGCGCACATGAGATTCTTCAAGCGCCATGATCGATATTTCCTCGTAAACGTGATGGAACATAATCCGCTTTAAGCGGTATACATACCGATATCAAAAAAACGTCTTGTGTTGCAGACGTGGAAAATAGCCGCAAAAGGTACCACATCTTGACCTTGACGGGCAGTGTTAGGCGCGACTCGTGCTTGCTGCCAAAGGGTTGCGGTGATACCGTTTGCATCCGCACAGGGTTCCCGGTCTGCACTAGGTAACAACATCCATGTTTAAACGTTTAAGGGGGCTGTTTTCCAGCGATCTATCGATCGACTTGGGTACGGCCAACACACTGATTTATGTTCGCGGTCGCGGTATCGTGCTTGATGAGCCGTCCGTGGTTGCTATCCGCCAGTCTGGCAATATGCGCAGCGTCGCGGCAGTCGGTACAGATGCCAAGCGAATGCTGGGGCGTACGCCCGGCAATATTACCGCGATTCGGCCGATGAAAGATGGCGTTATTGCCGACTTCACCGTCACCGAACAGATGCTTCAGCACTTTATCCGTAAAGTTCATCAAAGCACCTTTTTAACCCCCAGTCCGCGTGTGCTGGTTTGCGTTCCTTGCATGTCAACGCAAGTGGAACGTCGGGCGATTCGTGAGTCAGCAGAAGGTGCCGGTGCCCGCGAGGTGTTCTTGATTGAAGAGCCCATGGCGGCGGCGATTGGCGCAGGGCTACCGGTTGATGAAGCGCAGGGGTCAATGGTGGTAGATATCGGTGGTGGTACCACTGAAATCGCGATTATCTCACTCAACGGTGTGGTCTACTCCGAATCAATTCGGGTGGGCGGCGACCGTTTTGATGAAGCCATTACCGCATACGTACGTCGTCACTACGGCAGCCTGATAGGCGAAGCGACAGCCGAACGCATCAAAGAAGAGATAGGTTGCGCCTACCCCGGTGGCGAACTGCGTGAAATTGACGTACGCGGTCGTAATCTGGCTGAAGGCATTCCGCGCAGCTTTACGCTCAATTCCCACGAAACACTGGAAGCGCTGCAAGAAACGCTGGGTTCTATCGTGGCCGCGATTAAGAGCGCCCTTGAGCAGTCACCGCCTGAATTGGCATCTGACATCGCTGAGCGAGGCTTGGTGCTAACAGGCGGTGGTGCGCTGTTGCGCGATCTGGATAAGCTGATTGCTGAAGAGACCGGGTTGCCGGTGATCGTTGCCGAAGATCCGTTGACCTGCGTTGCTCGCGGCGGTGGTAAAGCGCTGGAGATGATTGATCAGCACACCTTTGAGTTGCTGTCGAGCGACTGATCGCAGCGGTTAATTGCGGGGGGATTGCCTATTAAACCGCTGTTTTCGCACGGGCCACTGCCGGGTTACCGGCTGTTTTTTTGCGTCTTGGCTGCCAGTGCATTGATGTTTGTCGACCATAATTTTACGCGTATGGAGCATGTGCGTGCGCAAATGTCGATGGTCGTTGCCCCAATTCAGTGGGTCGTTAGTTTGCCTAGCGACCTGTTGAATTGGGGGGCACTGGCGCTCTCCGATCAACAGGCGCTGGTAGATGAGAACCGCCGACTGCGCGAGCAGATTCTTACCCTTTCCCATCGCGGGCAACGGATGGCGAATTTGACTGCGGAAAACAGCGAGCTGCGAGATTTGCTCAAAGCGGCAAAGCGACGTGATATTCCCTATATCACGGCTGAGCTACTTTCGCTGGATAACGATCCCTTCAGCCACCAGATGGTGGTTAATCGCGGCCATCGCAATGGTGCCTATGTAGGTCAGCCGGTGATTGATGCCTCGGGTTTGGTGGGTCAAATTACCGCGGTCTCTGCTTACTCCAGTCGTGTATTGCTGTTAGCTGATGCCAGTCATGCGTTGCCGGTCCAGTTAAACCGCAATGGGTTACGCTTTATTGTCCAAGGGGCGGGGCGTTACAGTAGCGTCAATGTGATGTACGTGCCCGATACGGCGGACATCCGTGAAGGTGATTTACTGACTACATCGGGTCTGGCTGGACGTTTCCCTCCCGGTTATCCGGTAGCCCGTGTTAGCGAGGTCTATCACGACCCTGGTCAGCCTTTTGCCCGTGTAACGGCCGAACCAATGGCGCAGTTGCAGCGTTCGCGACACTTCTTGCTGCTTTTTCCACCTCCGCGAGCGGAAGTGGATGAGCACGCATGGGATGAGACGCTGGATATCTCATCAGAAGCTTTACGCTCTTCGCTTCAACTGGCTAATCCCGACCAAGAGGTGCCCTGATGCCGCGTGCACCGGTTGTGCCTATTTTAGTTATTTGGCTAAGTCTGCTTCTAGCATTATGTTTGCAAGTGATGCCGCTAGCCGATGGTTGGCAGGTATATCGCCCCGAATGGTTGGGCCTGATGCTGATCTACTGGTGTATGCGCACTCCCGACAGAGTTGGCGTTTTTCATGGCTTTGTGCTGGGCATTTTGATGGATTTAATTGAAGGCACTGATCTAGGACAGCACGCGCTAATCTATGCACTTTTGGCGTTTCTCTGCGCCCTGGTCTATCCCCGTTTTCGGGCCTATTCGCTGGTACAGCAGTCGGCACTGGTGCTGGTGCTGTTAGGCTTGATGCAGTTAGTCGCCCAGTGGCTGCGCACTATCATCGGTGATTTTTCAATTCACTTAGCCTTTTTGATCCCTGCGCTTATCAGTGGCTTGCTATGGCCGTGGCTAGCGACGATGTTTCAAGCAATTGAACGTCGTTTGGCCGCTTCATGACTACGCCTGTTTTATGCCTAGCATCAGCCTCTCCACGCCGCCGGGATTTACTGGCATCCATTGGTGTACCGGTCACGGTTCACCCCTGTGATATCGATGAGACGCCGCTGGCTGGTGAGACGGCTCAAGCGTATGTGCCGCGCTTAGCGGTTGCCAAAGCCGAGGCGGCGGCCTCTCTAACTGATTTGCCGACCCTCGGTTCAGATACCGCCGTGGTGATCGATGGGCGTATTCTAGGTAAACCGGTGGATTTTGATGCGGCCGCCGAGATGCTGCGGCTACTTTCGGGGCGGTGTCACGAGGTACTTACCGCCGTGGCGGTGAGTGGGCCAGAGGGGATGCTCTCCTGTTGCGTGGCCACCCAGGTTACGATGCGTGAGATAAGCGCCAATGAAATCGCTGCCTATTGGCGTACCGGTGAGCCCGCTGATAAAGCTGGCGGCTACGCAATACAGGGATTAGCCGCCATATTTGTAAAACACATTCAAGGCAGTCACTCAGCAGTGGTAGGGCTACCGCTGTTTGAAACGACGCACTTGCTATGCCGACAGGGAGTTCCTATCTGGCAGCGCGTGTAATTCCCTTATAATAGAGGGCGTCGCCGCTTGTATCACTGGCAAGGAATACGTCAACCAACAAGGAATTTTGCATGAGCGGTGAAGTTCTCATCAATTTAACGCCAATGGAGACCCGCGTCGCGCTGGTTGAAAATGGCGTTTTGCAAGAGGCACTGATCGAGCGTTCCCGTCGGCGTGGCATCGTGGGCAATATCTACAAAGGCAAAGTAGTGCGTGTACTGCCTGGAATGCAGGCTGCCTTTGTTGATATTGGCCTAGAGCGGGCGGCGTTTATTCATGCCCATGAAGTGATGCCACCCGGCACACCGCTCGATGAGCAGCAGACCATTGGCCAATTGCTTCATGAAGGCCAGGCGCTGGTGGTGCAAGCCACTAAAGACCCTATTGGTAGCAAAGGTGCGCGCTTAACCACACACCTGTCGGTTCCCTCACGCTACCTGGTGTATATGCCCGATTCGCCGAATCACGGCGTTTCGCAGCGCATTGAAGATGAGCGCGAACGCGAGCGTTTAAAAGCCTTGCTGGATAGCAGTATAGCGGAGCAGACGCTGGAAGTGACGGGCGGCTTTATTGTCCGTACGGCCGCGGAAGGTGTCGGTGACGAAGAGCTTAAAGGCGATATGCATTTTTTGCTGCGGCTGTGGCGTAAGGTGAGTGAGCGTAAGGTCACCGCGACGCCACAAAGCGTGATTTATGATGATTTGCCGCTCTTTATGCGCACTCTGCGCGACGTAATGCGAGACGATATTGAAAAAGTGCGTATCGATTCGCGGGAAAACTTCGTCAAACTGGTCGAGTTTGCCGAAGAGTTTATGCCCGATGCGGTTGAGCGGATTGAATACTACCCTGGCGAGCGGCCTATCTTTGACCTATACAGTGTCGAAGACGAGATCCAGAAAGCCTTGGGGCGTAAGGTGCAGTTGAAGTCCGGCGGCTATCTGGTGATTGACCCCACCGAGGCGATGACCACCATTGATGTGAATACCGGTGGTTATGTTGGTCATCGCAACCTTGAAGAGACTATTTTCAAAACCAACCTTGAGGCGGCCACGGCGATTGCCCGCCAGCTTCGGTTGCGCAACCTGGGCGGCATCATCATTATCGACTTTATCGATATGAGCGATGTTGAGCATCAGCGTCAAGTGTTGCGCGTATTGGAAAAAGCCTTAGAGCGCGACCATGCTAAAACCAAGTGTACCGGCGTCACTGAGCTTGGCTTGGTTCAGCTTACCCGTAAACGGACCCGGGAGAGCCTGGAGCAGACGCTCTGTGAAGCCTGTCCCACCTGCAGTGGCCGCGGTACGCTTAAAACCCCTGAAACTATCTGCTATGAGATCTTTCGGGAAATTTTGCGCGAAGAGCGTGCTTATAGCGCTGAAACCTACATGGTGCTGGCATCGCAGCCCGTCGTTGACCGTCTATTAGATGAAGAGTCAGCGGCAGTGGCCGATCTGGAGACGTTTATCAATAAAACGATTCGCTTTCAGGTAGAGCAGCACTACTCCCAAGAACAGTACGATATTGTGCTGATGTAATCATGCTGATTCGTTCGCTGGCGCGTTGGAGTTTGCTAATAGCGGCCTGGCTTTTGGGCAGCACGGCCGTGCTGCTGCTGCTGCTCCGTCTGGCAATCAGCCAATCCGATGCCCTTACTCCCCGCATCGAAGCGCTTCTTGAGGCGCGCATTGGCGTGCCGGTAACCATCGAACGCCTATCACTTTCTCTCGCCCGAAATGACCTGCTGCTACGACTTGATGGGGTTAACGCCGAAACCCCCGATGGACAAGCGCTGTTTTCCCTTGAGCATGCGGGACTGCGCTTGGATACCTGGGCGTCGCTTGCCAATATGGCGCCGATTTTTAGCGATGCGCGCATCAGCGGTATACAGTTTCACCTCTATCAAGGTTCGGGGGTATCTTTGGAGTGGCCCGAGCCCGCTGAATTACCGCTATTGATAGCGGCAGAACCCGACGTGGACCTGGCCACCATTGATAGCTGGGCAGGCTTGATTTTGCGTCAACGTGTGTGGGTGGATGACACCCGCGTGGTGCTGCATGGCAAGCACGACACTGTCATGCTGCATGCTCAGACGCTGTTACTGACCGGTGATGAGCGGCGCACAAGGCTAGAAGGTGCTATCAATATCGCGGAAACGCTAGAGCAGGCTCGCGATATTGCCCTACCTGCCGCTGAAATTAAGGTCGAAATGCAGCCCGGCCGACGCGGTTTTAGCGATTTTTCGGCAGCGCTGCAGTTGGATATTCAGCTTGATCAATTAGTTGCGCTGGCGGATATGTTCCGACCTGATCATGCCGCTTATCTCGAGCAGGCCGGGGGCAGTGCTCGGCTATGGGGGCGCTGGAGCTCCGGACGCCTTGAGGAAGCTCGTGTCGCCGTCGACGTCCCACAGTTAACGCTACGCCATCAAGTTCAGTACGCCGTGTTAAGAGACATTAAGGCCAATGGTCTGTGGCAGCGCGACGGCGAAGGGGGTGAGGCGTGGCTAAGCGGCGACGCTGAGAGCGTGGAGTGGGCCCAGCCTCCCGGTGGCAGCGTTGGGCCGGCCTTGCCTCGCTACTGGCACGCTACCCATCAGCCTGGGCTCTGGGAAGTTCGCACCAGTGCCTTTGAGCTCGCCTCGCTGACCGCTTGGCGCGACTATGTATTGCTCCCCGAATCCGTTACGCGAGTATTGCAAACCCTCGCCCCCCGAGGGCAAGTCGAGGGGTTACATATTGGGCAGCAGGATGGCCGCTGGGGAGTGGACGCAGCGCTCTCGGGTGTGGAAGTGTCGCCGTGGCAGCAGGCGCCAGGTGGCGGTCCGCTGGACGCCTGGGTACAGGCGCGTGATTTTCGCGGTCGCGTTCTGTTTAGTAGTAGTGGCGATAGTACTCTCTATTTCCCAGAGTTTTTTGCCGCTCCCATGCAGCTTCGACGTGCTGAAGGGGAAGTCGAGTGGGTATACGATGGACCTAACACCATGGTGAGCGGTAAGAACCTTAGCGTTGACTGGGACGGGGCACAGATAGCGGGTGACTTCGGGTTGGTAACGGGTAATCAGCGCGGCCATTTTGGTTTGGATATTAATTTTAGTGACGTGGACGCCCTGGAACGACCATTGGCTCAGTGGCTGCCGCTAAGCGTGATGGATGACGAGCTGCAGGAGTGGCTGCTCAATGATATAGGTGGCTACGTAAGCAAAGGCTCTCTGCAGCTAAGTCAGCCGTTGGGCGAAAGGGCGACCGCCAAGGATTTTACCGCGACGCTCGCGCTGGCGGTTACCCAGGGGCATCTGCCGATCGCGCCAGGCTGGCCGCGTATTGATGACGTCGAGGGCCGCCTTAAATGGCAAAATAGGGTGTTAGAAGCTGAAATCGATAATGCTCAGAGCCATGGCATCACTGCTTCAGAAGGCGAAGTGGTGATGGAGGATGAGACGCTCAACCTTTCGGGGCAGCTACAGGCGGATGGGCCAGCACTTGTGTCATTTTTACAGGCGATGCCCGAGATTGATCTTACCCAACTTAATGATTTGCGCGTAACTGGGAAGGTTGATGGCGATATCGCGCTCTCGTTGCCGTTAGAAAATCCCGAGACACTCCAACTGGAAATTAATGCCCGGCCGCGTTTCTCGGAAGTGGTATATCAACCGCTTGATCTACGGCTTCAATCGGTGGAGGGTAATCTAGCCTGGCTTCAGGATGGTGAGAGCTCCGGTCTCGTCGGTGAGGCCGGTGGTCAGTTGCTTGGGGGCCCTATCAACGCGGATATTGATACTCAAAGCGACGACATACAGCTACAGGGAAGAGTCGCTACCTCGGCGCTTTTTGGACTTGCTGGGCTAGATAACAGTCAAGGGCGCATGCCGCTAGAGGGACCGTTAGAGTGGCAGGGCAGTGTTGCTTTAACGCCAACGCCCACCCTGCGCATGGAGAGTCGTTTAGTCGGTGTCACCAGCCATCTGCCCGAACCCTTTGCCAAATCGCCACAGCAGGCTTGGCCCTGGACATTGACCGCCTATTTAGATGCAAAGCGCGTCGAGACACAGTTGGCCGATATCGCTGCAGCGCGACTTCAACTGCGTAACGGTGCGCTTGCCGGGACACTCAACGTAGGTCGTCAAGCCGATCGCTTGCCCGGCTGGCCCTCCCAGCCAGGTTTTCGTCTAGATGCCACTGTGCCGCGCATTGATCCACTGGCATGGCAACAGGCGATTGCACCGTTGATGACAAGCGGAGCGTCTACGGGTGCGAGCAGTGGTGCTCAGCAGCCGCTGACACTGTCATTGTCCACGCCGTGTGTGGTTTACCAAGGTGAGTGTTTAGGCAGTCTTAACGCATCGGGAGGCATGAATGCTGGCCTGGTTGATGTAGGGCTCAGCGGTAACCTGGTTACCGGGCGGTTAGCGTACGATGCCCAATCACTTCAACCGTTAGATGTGACGATTGAAGCGCTGGCGCTAGACCGTTTGCTGGCGTTAGCCAATGTCGAGCATGACAGCGATGCGCCGATGCCAGACTCCTGGATGGAATCGGTCGAAACCCAGCGCCAGGAACCTGTGGCCATACCTGATTGGCTAGCCGATGTACCTAACGGGCGACTACGCTTAGCCGAAATTGCCATGGGGTCACGCCGCTTCGGCCCTTTGACCGCCTACTGGAAAACCGACGGCGAGCGTTTTTCGCTTACCCCCGTTGGCTTGACCCTGGGTCAGATTTCGGCACGCGGCGAGCTGTATTGGGAAGGGGATGCTGTGTCCAGTCATACCCGTGCGGACGTTACGATTCAGGGCGGGGATATCGGTACTGCCCTTGAGCGCCTTGACCAACCGGTCGCTATGCGCAGCCGTAGTACCGATGTGGTTGCCTCGCTTGACTGGCCGGGGGCGCCCTGGCAGTTGGAGTTAAGCCGCTCAGACGGCTATATCAGCACCGATATTCGTGATGGCAGCTTTGTCACTCTGGATTCGGCGCCTGCGCGTTTAATTGGCTTGCTCAATTTCGATAATATTTTACGTCGCCTGCGCTTGGATTTTTCTGACGTAACCGGCCAAGGCACAGCATTTGATCGTGTTCAAGGCACGGCCGATGTGACCAGTGGGCTGCTGAGACTTCGCGGCCCATTGCAAATTGATGCCCCGGCCGCCACCCTAGCGTTTACCGGCAGTGTCGACCTGGTGACGCGTGAACTTGACCAGCGGCTTGGCGTCACACTCCCAGTGACGCAAAGTTTACCCATCGCGGCGATTGCCGTTGGCGCGCCCATCGTGGGCGGCGCGCTGTTCCTTGCTGACCAGCTGTTTGGCGACGCCTTAGATCGCGCCACGACACTCCATTATCGCGTGCGAGGTCCTTGGACCTCGCCGCAGGTTACTTTAGAAGGCCCCCAATGATCGCATATAAAAGTGATGTAGATACGGCTGCTGCCATCCTGTTGACCCCTGGAGGGCTTGATTTAGACGCCTTGGAAACGGGGCTGGGCTACGCTATGGGCGCGGGCATTGACTACGCGGATCTCTATTTTCAGCGTACCTGGCAAGAGGGCTGGGTGCTGGAAGATGGTGAGGTGAAAGAAGCTAGTTACAATATTGACGGTGGCGTCGGCGTGCGCTCACTGGCCGGTGAAAAAACCGGCTTTGCCTACTCCAACCAAATTACGGCCGATGCGCTAATGGATACCGGCCGCACGGCGGCAGGTATCGTGCGCAGTGGTCAACGCTTGCCTGGGCAGTTGGTGCGTCCGGTTTCCGCCACGTCGCGCTATGCGGGGATTGACCCCTTAGCAGGGCTAAGCGCCGAAGACAAAGTCGCCATGCTAAAACAGGCTGACAAAGTCGCTCGTGCTGCAGACCCGAGCATCAGTCAAGTGAGTGCTTCCCTATCAGGTACCTACGAAGTGGTGCTGGTGCGGGCCAGTGATGGCACCCTGGCGGCGGATATTCGTCCGCTGGTGCGCTTTAACGTCAGCGTTATCGCGGTTAAAAATGGTCGTCGGGAACGTGGCAGTGCGGGCGGCGGTGGCCGTTACTCCATGGCCAAACTGCGCGATGACCAAGTGGCCGAGCAGTACGCTAAAGAGGCGGTGCGTCAGGCGCTGGTCAATCTAGAAGCCGTCGATGCGCCCGCTGGACAAATGCCCGTAGTGCTGGCATCAGGGTGGCCGGGAATTTTACTTCATGAAGCCGTCGGTCACGGCCTGGAAGGCGATTTCAACCGTAAAGGCAGTTCCGCCTTTGCGGGTAAGATGGGCGAGCGCGTGGCCGCTAAAGGCGTGACCATTGTCGATGATGCGACACTGTCGGATTGCCGAGGCTCTATGAGCATGGATGACGAGGGCACGCCGGGCCAATACACGCCGCTTATCGAAGACGGCATTTTGACCGGCTATATGCAGGACAAACTCAATGCCCGCTTAATGGGTATGGCCCCTACAGGCAACGCGCGACGTGAATCCTTTGCCCATTTGCCAATGCCACGCATGACCAACACCGTCATGCTCGCAGGCCAAGATGAGCCTGGCGATATTATTAAAAGCGTTAAGCGCGGCATCTATGCGGTGAGCTTTGGCGGTGGGCAGGTAGATATCACCTCGGGCAAATTTGTGTTCTCCGCCAGTGAAGCCTACCTGATTGAAGACGGTAAAGTGACGGCGCCGGTAAAAGGGGCCACGTTAATTGGTAACGGTCCGGAAGCGATGCAGCGGGTGTCCATGATTGGCCACGATATGGCGCTGGATACTGGTATTGGCGTGTGTGGTAAAGAGGGGCAGGGCGTACCGGTCGGTGTCGGCCAGCCCACCCTGAAATTGGATGAGCTAACCGTCGGCGGGACACAGTCTTGACTGGCGGTCTTGAAAAACGGTCTTAAAAAGGCGGTTTTTAAAGAGCTAAGGTTTCGCGCAGGTGTTTGAAGAGCTTGCGTGAGCTGGTCGGGGGTTTGCCCTGCTCGCGTTCCCGCTGGGCATTGCGAATCAATTGACGAAGCGGCTGGCGGTCAGCATCGGGGTGCTCCGCCATAAACAGATCAACCGCTGCGTCGCCCTCGTCAATTAAGCGTTCCCGCCATTTTTCGAGCCGATGAAACGCGTGGTCGCGCTGCTCCTGCTCTTGGTCGATGGAGTCGAACACGGCTTGAATGGCGGTGAGATCCTCTTTACGGATTAACTTGCCGACATACTGCATGTGGCGGCGGCGACCCTCATGGGAACGAATGCGCGAGGTTTCCTCGATAGCGCGCAGCATATCGTCAGAGAGGGGGAAACGGGCGCGTTCCGCCGGTCGCATGGCGATTAAGGTTTCCCCAAGTGCCTGTAAGGCATGCATTTCGCGTTTGAGTTGCGACTTGCTAGGGCGTTCTTCCTGGTCTTCTACTTCAATGGGATCGGGACGTTGCTTACGCATAGTGTGACTCACAGACAAGATTCGTGGCGGCATTATACCAGCTGCGAGTACAACATTGATTCGCCAATGACACTCTCTTGAAAGACTTTGCTTGAGAGACATTCGGTTGAAAAAGGAGGCCATATGGCACAAGCATTTGATGCATCCGCGCAGCAGTCGCTATTGACCGCGCGCGCCGAGGAGGCGCTAGCGCTGGCGAAACGCTTGGGCGCGGATGCTGCTGAAGTGGGCGCAAGCGTCGATCAGGGAATCGGCGTTAGTGTACGCCTGGGCGAAGTTGAAACGGTTGAGTTGTCTCGTGACCAAGGCATTGCCGTCACGCTTTACGTAGGCCAGCGAAAAGGCAGCGCTTCATCCACAGACGCCAGCAGTGCCTCGATCCAGGCCGCCGTCGAGAAAGCCCTGGCGATTGCCCGCTATACCGGCGAAGACCCGGCCGCTGGACTGGCCGATGCATCGCTCATGGCTACTGAATTGCCCGATTTAAAAGTGCACTACCCCTGGGCGCTCACAACGGATGAGGCGATTGAGCTGGCGCTTGCCTGCGAGCAGGCGGGGCGAGACGTTGAAGGCATCTCCCAGTCGGATGGCGCGTCACTCTCGAGTGGTGAAGGAGTACGCGTTTACGCCAATAGCCACGGCTTTTTAGGCACCCAAAAGGGCAGCAGCCACTCTCTTTCGTGCATGCTGATTGCCCAAGATGCGAGCGGTATGCAGCGCGATTACGACTACACGTCTGCCCGTGACCCCAAGGCGCTGCGCGACCCTGCCGATGTGGGCCGAGAAGCCGCCGCGCGAACGCTGCGCAGGCTCGGCGCTAAACGCCCACCCACGGGCACCTTTCCTGTGCTGTTTGACCCGTCGTTGGCCAGTGGCTTAATTGGCCACCTGCTCGGTGGTTTAGCCGGTGGCGCGCTCTACCGTCAGTCCTCTTTTTTGTGCGACCGGCTCGGTACGACGCTGTTTCCCGACTGGTTTAGTCTCGAAGAGCGGCCGATGGAGATCGGCGCCACGGCTAGCTCGCCTTTTGATGGGGAAGGCGTACAAACGCGCAACAATCGATTTATCGACCAGGGCAGCATTGCCAGCTATATGCTCTCCTCCTACAGCGCTCGTCGTCTCGATATGCAAACCACGGGCAATGCCGGTGGGGCGCGAAACGTCCGATTAGCGGCGCCGCTGCAATCGCGCGAAAGCCTGCTGCAAGAGATGGGGCGGGGTATTTGGGTGACCGAGTTGATGGGGCAGGGCGTGAACGGGGTGACCGGTGACTACTCCCGCGGTGCGGCAGGTTTTTGGGTCGAAAACGGGAAGGTGCAGTACCCGGTCGAGGAGTTCACCATTGCTGGGAACCTGGAGCGGATGTTTGCTGGCTTAGTGGGTATTGGCGATGACACCGATACCCGCGGCAGTGTTCACACGGGTAGCTGGTTGATTGATGCCATGACCGTGGCGGGTGACTAACAGGTACAAGCGACGGCTACTGATCTTCCTCAAAGCGGGCGTCGAACAGCGCTTGGATAGCTTCAAGCGCTTGGTCGGCGTCTTCACCTTCGGCGGTGATGGTAAGCTCAGTACCGTAAGGCGCGGCGAGCATCAGCAGTGACATGATGTTGGCGGCATCAGCCACCTGTTGCTGTTTGTAAACACGGATTTTAGCCGTGAACTGTTGGCCGCATTTGACCAGTTTGGTCGCCGCGCGAGCGTGTAGTCCGCGTTGATTGGTAAGTGTAAGTTTGCGTTCTGGCACCCTGGTTCCTTTTCGCCGAGTGGTGTCATTAATGGATAGATGCGCTTAAGAGGTCTCTGGCCGCTCGTTAGTGGTAGAAGTGCTGACGAGGGGAGCGGTCGACTGTTCGCTTAAGGTGTAGTGCAGCCCCAGTTCGCGGTGGCGGAGTTGAACGTCGCCCATGCTAGGCGCCAATTTTTCCGCTAACTTCTCGACCATATAGACCGAGCGATGCTGGCCACCGGTACAGCCAATCGCGATAGTCATGTAGCTGCGCTGGCTATTCTGGTAAGCGGGTAACCAACGCTCTAGCCAGGCCAGAATATCGTTGCTCATGGCATCAACGATTGGGTAGCTGCTCAAAAAGGCCACAATGTCGGCGTCGCGGCCATTGAGCTGGCGCAGCGTTGGATCCCAATAAGGGTTCGGCAGACAGCGCACATCGAACACTAAATCAGCGTCTAAGGGCACACCGCGTTTGTAACCAAACGACTCGAGCGTCAGCGTTAACTTATCATGCTGCTGATGTGCTACTTGGTCGGTAATACGACGGCGTAAATCGTGTACCGATAACCGTGAAGTATCGATCAAAAGGTCGGCTAGGTCGCGAATATCCTCCAGCGTTTTCTCTTCTTTATCGATCGCTTCTTCTAAGGTCATCTCACTGTCACGGGTCAGCGGATGACGGCGCCGCGTTGCGGAGTAACGCTCAAGCAGTATGCGTGCATCGGTCGTCAGGTAGATGACTTGAAAGTCGATATTACGCTGGCGCAACTCTTCTAACAACGAAGGCAGTCGTTCCAGCGCCCCTGGTAAATTACGGGCATCAATGCTGACCGCCAAATGAGCCCGGGCGCCCTGGTCGCGTAATTCATCCACCAACGACCCCAGCAGCATAGCGGGGAGGTTATCAATCGCGTAGTAGCCAAGATCTTCCAGCGCTTGCAAGGCGATAGATTTACCTGACCCGGAGCGGCCGCTAATAATCACCAGTTGCATAGAGTCTCTCTTTGCTTTGATCAAGCTGCGTTGAGGGAGGTGAGCGAATAATCTGCTGTGCTGTGCCCTGAAGAGGGTCTCAGGTTCTTAGGCCGCTGATTGCTCGCGAATTTTAGCGGTAATCAGCTCAAGCAGTTCGCGCTGGCTGGATGCTTTACGCAGTTGATGACGTGTGTCCGCATCATTCATGATGGTCGCTACTTGGCCCAGTAATGAGAGATGCGTGTCGTCTGCTTCTTCGGGAACCAATAGCACGAACACCAGATCAACCGGATCACCATCAATAGCGTCAAAATCGATCGCTTCAGCCAGTTTTAAAAACCCGGCGATAGGCGCGGTGCAGTGTGGGCTACGCGCATGAGGAATAGCCACGCCGTTACCGATACCCGTACTGCCTAAGCGCTCGCGGCCGATTAAACGGCTAAACACTTCTTGGCTGTCCAGGCTGGGAATATTTTGGGCGATAAAGGTGCTGTAAAATTCCAGCACCCTTTTTTTGCTGCCCCCGGGCACGTCAAACAGAACGCGTTCCGGGGGGAGTATGGTTTCCAACGTCATTGAATTAGCGCACACCAGCGCCTTGGGCGCGAGCTTGTGCTTTTTCCTTATGTTTAACGAGTTGACGATCAATTTTGTCCGCCAGCGCGTCAATAGCGGCGTACATATCACTGTCTAGGGCTTCCGCATGTAAATCAGCACCTGCGGCGTGCAGTGTACAAGCGGCCTGCTGGCGCTCTTTCTCCACTGATAAGGTGACTTGCACCGTGGTTATATTGTCGTAATGGCGCTCTACACGCTCAAGCTTTTCGTTGACATAGTCACGCAAGGCGTCAGTCAGTTCTACGTGATGACCAGTGATATTTACTTGCATTGACGTGCTCCTTATCCATCGGACTGTACTTCGATTGTAACCCTTTTTGCCGCGTTGCAAAGCCCTTGTCGAGAGTTTCCCTGAAACGTTAACAAAGGTTAGCGCAAACGACGCCGTTCACTAGATGAGGGAATGCCCATGGCTTCACGATATTTCGCCACCGTACGACGCGCCACTTGAATCCCCCCTTCGCCTAATAGCGTCACTAAGCGGCTGTCGGAAAGCGGTTTGCCGGGTGGCTCCTCTTGAATTAGCTTCTTGAGTCGCGCACGGATGGCGGTGCTGGAGTGGCTGTCGCCATCCTGGCTGCTCACTTGGCTTGAAAAAAAGTATTTGAGTTCAAACACGCCGCGGGGAGTATGGATATATTTTTGCGTGGTTACCCGTGAAATAGTCGACTCGTGCATCTCCACCGCTTCGGCAATATCGGCCAGTATCAGTGGTTTCATGGCTTCTTCGCCGTGCTCCAAGAAGCCAATCTGACGGGTAATGATTTCGCGTCCAACTCGCAGCAGCGTATCGTTTCGACTGGAGAGACTCTTGATCAGCCACCGGGCTTCCTGCAGGTGTTCTTTGAGAAACTGGTTGTCCTGACTTTTGTCCGCCCTCTTAATCAAACTGGCGTAGTCGGGCTGAATACGCAGCCGTGGCAGGGCCTCTGGGTTGAGCTCTAAATGCCAACCTTCGTGATCGTGGCGTACGACCAGATCAGGCGTTACATAGCTGTCGTCAGTGTCGCCATAAGCGCTGCCTGGCCGTGGGTCAAGGCTGCGAATTAATAGGATAACATCGGCAAGCTGTTGGTCATCGAGCCCTAGGCGACGTTTCAACAGACGCATGTCGTCCTTGCCAAGCGCTTCGAGAAACTGCCGCACTAGGCGGCGAGCGGGGACCAGTAGTGGCGTATCATCGGGGAGGGCGGCTAGCTGCAGCATCAGGCATTCGCGCAGGTCGCGGGCAAATATGCCGGTCGGCTCAAACTGCTGGAGCTTGAGCAGAATGGTTTCCACTTCGCGCTGGCTAAGCCCATCAATGCCCTGAGCACGTAGGCCTTCACGAATGTCGTTGAGCGGCTGGGTCAAGTAGCCGTTGGCGTCGAGCGCGTCGATTAAACTCTCGGCGACAAGCTGCTCGCGGGCGCTAAAATCGGTCATGGCAAGCTGCCATAGCAAGTGTCCATGGAGGCTCTGCCCGGCTGCCTGTCGTTCAAAATCGGGGCCTTCACTGCTGCTACCGCCCTGACTACCCATATCTTGATAGGTATCTGACCAGTCACTATCTACCGAGAGCTCAGTAGGAATGCTCTCTGACCACTCTTCTTCCTTAGGCTCGCTGACAGTCTGTTCACTAAATTCATCTTCCTGCTCCAGCATGGGATTGGCATCGAGGGCCTGCTGAATTTCTTGACGAAGGTCCAGCGTAGAGAGTTGCAGCAGCGCAATGGCCTGCTGCAACTGTGGCGTCATGGTCAGCTGTGTGCCGATACGCAGTTGGAGAGAAGCTTTCATGGCCATCTGAGAACCACTCGTTAATCAGAATGCTCCACCCTAGTGCGAGTGACTGCCTGGCGCAAGTGCAATAAGCATGCCATTGGTAGTAAAGTTGTTTTAAAGCGCTATTTAGGGGCAGTTAAGGCTAAAACGTTATAGGCGAAAATCGGCGCCCAAATAAACATCCCTTACTTTTTGGTTGGTGAGAATCGAGGCTGGCGAGCCGTTGGCGATGATTTGTCCATCGCCGACAATATAAGCGATGTCGCAAATGTCCAGGGTTTCACGCACGTTGTGGTCAGTGATCAGTACGCCAATATGGCGCTGCTTTAACGCGCGAATAATGGTTTTGATTTCACCTACCGAGATGGGGTCAACGCCCGCAAAAGGCTCATCGAGCAAAATGAAAGCGGGCTCTGTGGCTAGCGAACGGGCTATTTCTACTCGCCTGCGCTCGCCACCTGAAAGACTCATGCCGAGGTTGTCGCGGATATGGGTAATGTGGAAGTCTTCTAGTAGCGCTTCCAGGCGCTGTTCGCGGTCGCTACGGTTAAGCTCTTTGCGGGTCTCAAGTATCGCCATAATATTATCCGCAACCGAGAGCTTGCGAAAAATAGACGCCTCTTGAGGTAGGTAGCCTATCCCCGCCGCTGCACGCTCGTGCATGGGGGCGCGGGTTAAATCCACATCGTCGATACCCACCTTGCCGGCGTCGGATTTGACCAGCCCGACTATCATATAGAACGAGGTGGTTTTGCCGGCACCGTTGGGACCCAGTAGGCCAACAATGCTGCCTTGGCAGATCTCCAAATTAATGTCTTTAACCACTCGGCGGCGTTTGTAGCTTTTAGCCAAATGGTGAGCATAAAGGGTTTTGATCGGCGCGGTGTCAGCAGTTGCCACAGCTTTGCTCCCTATTGTTCAGGCTGAAGGGTCATACGTATGCGCTGGGGCTCGCTGCCTTCAACGTCGGAGCGTGCTTGAATCACTTCACGGTCAATAAAGTACTCAAGGCGCCCGCCAGTGAACGTATCCTGTTGCTGGATCAGTTCGGCTTGGTCAATCAGCTCTACGCGGCGCTCAGCGACGTGATAAATAATCCGTCGTGCCCAGCCTTCAGTGGGGCCATCCTGGCCTTCCACTTGATGACGAAGGTAGGCACGTTCGCCGGTGGATGTCGCTTTCGATAGTTCGCCAGCTTCGTTGCGTTCGATCTCTACACGCTCGCCTCGCAACTGCATTTCGCCTTGACGAATATCTACATCCCCGGTGTAGACGGCAGTGCCCGCCCGTTGGTCGAGATCTAGGCGGTCGGCTTCCACTTCTACAGGGGCTTGTTGTGAAGTTTGGGCTAGTGCCGATAAAGGCATCGCGAGGGCAAAAAGAGTGGTGTAGAAAAGGGCTGTATAAATAATACCTTTCATGGCGGCTCCTCTTAAGGTTGCGTGGCAGGGGGGTGTGTGCCGCGCACATTATCATTTAGGCGGACCTGGCTGGTATTAAGCCACGCGTCCATACGTGAAGCGCTCATTTGCTGGGGCGGTTGCTGCAATAATACAGGTGTTTCACTCCAGGCATGTTGATTAAGGCCATCATAATGCAATAGCTCGGTATCAAGCTGCCAGCCTTCATCCGGTGCGATCAGTCTGGCCGAGCCCGACATCAGCAGGGCCTGGGTAGCAGTGTTGAGCGTGCCTACATCGGCGCTCGCCAACCACTGACGATTTTCACTATCGTAAAGTACCGCTTGGGGCTCTTCCGCCCAGGTTTCGCTTCGCTGCGGCGTATGGATAAGTCGCGGCGTTTTTAGCGACTGCAAAACGTTGCCGTTATCGCCGAACAGGGTAATTTCAGCATTTTTCAGTACGTGCCCTGGCTCTTGGGCCTGCGCGTCGGGATCGATGCTAATGTCTTGAGGCCCGCGGGGGTCAATCCATACCAATAGAGCCCCTAAGGCAATAACCAGTCCGGTTAGCCAGATGCGTACTTTAATGCGTTTAACCATTTAACTGCGGCCGTGCAAGTAGGTGTCGAGCACCGCGCCCCAGTGCCCTTGAGCTTCAAGCAGGGTATCGCAGATTTCGCGCACGGCACCGTGGCCACCCAGGCGTTCGGTGGTCCAGTCGGCGTGGGTGTGCATATAATCCGGTGCGTTAGGTACGGTAATGCCAACGCCGCAACGCTTAATCGCCGCTAGATCGGGGAGGTCGTCGCCACAATAGGCCACTTGATCAAGCTCGATATCGAGGCGCTGACAGAGCCCCCTTAGGGTGGCGAGCTTGTCTTCACAGCCTTGATGGACATGATCGATACCCAGGGCGGCGGCGCGATGGCTTACCATTGGGGAGTCTCGTCCGGTAATCAGCGCAACATGTACGCCCACACGCTTGAGAAGTTTTAGCCCATGGCCATCCTGGGTATGAAACGCTTTGATTTCGATACCATCGGCCTGAAAGTAGAGGCGGCCGTCGGTGAGTACACCGTCAACATCCAGCGTCAATAGACGTACGCGACGAAGTCGATCAAGTAGCGCAGCAGATAGGGTCATAGAGCCTCCATGTTAGTAAATTCTTAAAGTCAGACGGATATAATTAAATAACACCACTGGCGAGCAGGTCGTGCATGTGTAGAGCCCCAATAGGGCGATGTTGTTCATCAACCACCGCTAGCGCGGTAATACGGCTCTCTTCCATGATTCGTACCGCTTCGGCCGCCAGGATGTCGGGGCCAATACGTTTGCCTGGTCGGGTCATGACATCATCAACGAGTACATCGCGCAGATTATGGAACTGATCTAACGTGCGGCGTAGGTCGCCATCGGTGTAAACCCCGGCCAATCGCCCTTCGCTATCCACTACGCAGGTAAAACCAAGCCCTTGCCGGGTAATCTCCAGTAAGGCGTCGCGCAACGGGCTGCCCAATGCGACCTGGGGCAAGCGCTTGCCGTCGTGCATCAGGTCTCTAACGCGTAGCAGTAAGCGCTTGCCTAAGCTGCCGCCAGGGTGAGATAGCGCAAAATCTTCAGCGGTAAATCCGCGTGCCTCCAGTAACGCCACGGCCAGGGCATCACCCAGAGCGAGAGCGGCGGTGGTGGAGCTAGTAGGGGCGAGGTCCAGCGGGCAAGCCTCACGCTCAACGCCACTGTTTAAGTGCGCGTCAGCGTGTTTGGCAAGCGTGGAGTTTGGCCGACCCGTCATGCTGACCAGCGGTATGCCCAGGCGTTTAAGTAGTGGTAGCAGGGCAGTGACTTCGGCAGTTTCACCGGAGTTAGATAGCGCCAGCACTACATCAGCACGGGTAATCATGCCCAGATCGCCGTGGCTGGCTTCACCTGGGTGAACGAAAAAAGCCGGTGTGCCTGTGCTGGCAAGCGTTGCCGCCAGCTTGCCCGCAATATGCCCCGACTTGCCCATGCCCGTCACCACCACACGGCCTTGGCAGGCGAGTATTAGCTCGCAGGCGCGGTCAAAGCTTTCGTCTAGTTTAGCCTGGAGGCCTCCAATCGCTGCCTGCTCAATTTGCAGCGTACGCAGTGCGCTTTCGCGTAGTAGGCTGGATGAAGCGAGAGGCTGGCGCATAGCGTTTTCTCTTAACGATTGAAAATATAAAAGTAGTAACCGCCAAGAATAACATCTCGACACCGCTTATAGGCAGTAATTGGGCTCAATACCCCAGGTGGCTTGGGTGATAAGTGGGCCTGAGCTAGGGATTTGCTTGCCAGCGGTTTTATTAATTAACTGTAAAGCTCATTCGCTCAGTAATGGTGTATGAGGTTATAGTACAATGTTCGATAATGTTTTGGAAACACTGTTTTCTAACTACGGTAGTAGCAAGTAGGGTATGATATTTAGCCCTAGCTACGCCTCGTTAAGAGTCAACTGATCAATGACCGATGTACCCTTTATAGAAGTTGAAAACCTTTATTTCTCACGTGGCGATCACGAAATTTTCCGTGGCGTGAATATGACCATACCACGGGGTAAAGTGACGGCGATCATGGGGCCAAGCGGCACCGGTAAAACGACGTTGCTGAAGCTGATCGGTGGACAGTTGACCCCGGAGAGCGGGCGGATACTCATTGATGGGCAGGATGTTCATAAACTCTCCCGGAAGGCGCTATTCACGCTACGCAAGCGCATGGGAATGCTGTTTCAGAGTGGTGCGCTGTTTTCCGATTTGGATGTGTTCGAGAACGTGGCCTTTCCGCTGCGAGTGCATACGGATTTGCCTGATACTATGGTGCGTGATCTGGTGTTGCTCAAGCTACAGGCCGTCGGGTTGCGCGGAGCGCGACACTTAACACCTGCAGAGCTTTCCGGAGGGATGGCGCGCCGGGTGGCGTTGGCGCGTGCGGTGGCGCTGGATCCCGAGTTGATTCTGTATGATGAACCGTTTGTTGGCCAGGATCCTATTTCAATGGGCGTGTTGGTGCAGCTAATTAAGCGCCTTAATCAAGCGCTGCAGCTCACCTCTGTAGTGGTCTCTCATGATATCAAGGAGACCTTGAGTATTGCGGACTACCTCTATTTGATTGCTGATGGCCAAGTGGTGGCTCATGGTACGCCGCAAACTTTGGACGCTAATCAAGATCCGCGGGTTAGTCAGTTTATTCATGGCGAACCCGATGGCCCAGTGCCGTTCCACTATCCTGCTGAGGCGTTTTATCAAGATGTTTTGGGTGAAGCTCCTGCGAAACAGATAGGCAGTTGACAAATTTAGCTTAAATGCACAAATGCAGGGTAAATAAAGGGCAGGGTTAATGCAGTCAAAATTCTCTAACAGCGCCGCGCGGATTACCCGACTGGGACGCCGAGGGTGCGACTTGACGGAAGCAGTAGGTCGAGCTGGCGTGTTTCTATTCCAGTCGGCGATTGGTGTGCCTTCCCGAGAAGGTTGGCGATTATGGTTGCACCAGATGCACTTTGTCGGCGTGCTTTCGCTAGCCATTGTGCTGGTCTCGGGGCTGTTTATCGGCATGGTGCTGGCGTTGCAAGGCTATACCATTCTGGTCGATTTCGGGGCTGAGCAGGCGCTGGGCCAAATGGTGGCGCTTTCGCTATTGCGTGAGCTAGCGCCGGTTGTGGCGGCGCTGCTATTTGCCGGGCGGGCAGGCTCCGCGCTTACCGCCGAGATCGGTTTGATGAAAGCGACAGAGCAGCTCACCAGCATGGAGATGATTGGTGTTGATCCGCTGCGTCGCGTGGTGGCTCCCCGCTTATGGGCAGGGTTCGTTTCGCTGCCTATCCTTACGGTGGGGTTTAGCGTGGTGGGTATCTGGGGGGGCTACCTGGTGGGCGTTGAATGGCTAGGCGTCTTTGAAGGTTCCTACTGGAGCAACATGCAGGCCAACGTGACCTTTATCAATGATATTGGTAACGGCATGATCAAAAGCGCCGTGTTTGCGTTAGTGGTGACCTGGATTGCGGTGTTCCAAGGTTATGATTTGGTGCCCACTTCTGAAGGTATCTCCCGTGCTACTACACGCACGGTAGTGTATTCGTCGCTTGCAGTATTGGGGCTTGATTTTGTGTTGACCGCCATCATGTTTGGCGGCCTTTAATGGCTGGAGCAGTTTCATGAAACGCAGTAAAACCATGGAGTTCGGTGTTGGCCTGTTTATGGTGGCAGGCATCCTAGGGCTTGTGTTCCTCGGCTTGCGTGTTAGTGGATTGACGCTCTCTGCGCCCACGCAGTCGTTCCAGCTAGAGGCTAACTTTGCCAATATTGGCAGCTTAAAGCCGCGCGCCAGGGTCACTATGGCTGGCGTAACGGTAGGTCGGGTAGAGGCCATTGAGCTGGATACGGAATGGTTCGATGCGCGGGTAGTGCTAAGTTTGGATAGCGAGCTTGAAGGCCAGCTGTCAAAAGATTCGATTGCCTCTATCCTGACTGCAGGCTTGTTAGGTGAGCAGTACATTGGTCTTAGTGTGGGCGGCGACCCAGAGATGCTTGAAGATGGCGACACCATTCGCGACACACAGTCGGCGCTGGTGCTGGAAGAGCTTATCCAGCAGTTTGTGTCCAATATGGCAAGTAGCTAGTGTTTCAAATGACAGGCACTAAACAGGCACTAACCCAGTGCAATAACGGGCACAATGCAATAAAGGGTAGGGAGATAATGGTTATGAACGGAGCGAACTTGATGATGGGTCGTTTGTTTTTGGTGGTAATGATGATGGCTTTGCTAATGGTGCCGCTACAGTCACAGGCGCAGTCTCAGACACCAGAAGCGATGATTCGCGATAACGTTGAGTCACTGATGGCTGATCTTGATGGCCGCAAAGATTACTACGCCAACAACCTTGGCGAGCTCGAAGAGCTGGTGGATAGCAATCTGGATCAAGTGGCTGACTTCCGCTACATCGGTGCTAGCGTGATGGGCAACTATTTCCGCAACGCTACGCCTGAACAGCGTAGCCGTTTTGTTGACGTATTTCGCCAAACGCTGATTGATACCTACACCCGCGGGCTGGTGACGTTTGATTATGATGAGCTGCGGGTATTGGATGCCCAGCAGGCTCAGCGCTATGACGACCAGGCCAGCGTTGCCATGGAAGTGGTGGCCAGTAACGGAGAAGTGTACCCCGTAAGCTATAGTCTGCGGCTCTCCGACGGCGAATGGCGGGTAGTTAATGTGATCGTTAATGGTATTAACCTGGGCCTGACATTCCGCAATCAGTTTGATCAAGCCATGCGCGATAACAACCGGGATTATGACGCGGTTATTGACGGTTGGTCGCCTGAAGTGGGTGTTGACGAGCTTGAGCAGGGAGGCGATGCGTGACAGCGCTGTTTTCACACCCCAATGTCACGGTTAGCGCAGAAAACGCTACCTTGATTGTAGCAGGTGATGTGGAGGTAACGTTGGCGGCCGATTTGGCCGCCAGTGGTGTTAAATGGCTCAAGCACACCGAGCTAACCTCGATAAGTTTAGATTTTAGTCGCGTTGAAAAAGCCAGTAGTGCCGCCATTAGCGTGCTGTTTGAATGGCTTCGAATTTGTCGGCAGCGCGGTATTCAGATCCAAGCCATTCTTTTTTCAGCTCCGCTACGCCGACTTGCCTCCTTGGCTGAGTTGGATGCTTTGATCGATCAGCCGGCAACTACTCTGGCCGTTTAACGCCTCGGCATCGCCAAGCGTACTGCTTTTCTTTATTATGTCGATCTAATTACGTTCATTAATAACGACGACCCCAAAGGAGTTTTCTGCGCCATGCAACCCAACGAGGTAAAAGCACTGCTTGAATCCCGTATTGACGGATGCCAGTTCCATATCCAGGGTGAAGGCTGTAACTTTCAGGTGATTGCGGTTGGCGATGCCTTTGAAGGTCTCTCTCCGGTTAAACGTCAGCAGCTTGTTTATGCTGCGCTGAGCGATGAGATAGCCTCGGGCGCGCTCCACGCTATTAGCATTAAAACGTTTACTCCGGCGCAGTGGCAAACTGCACCGGAAAACGTCCAATAACGGTCGCCCCATGGATAAATTAATTATTACCGGCAACGGATCGGTAGACGGTGAA
Source organism: Halomonas alkaliantarctica (assembly GCF_029854215.1). Lineage (NCBI taxonomy): Bacteria > Pseudomonadati > Pseudomonadota > Gammaproteobacteria > Oceanospirillales > Halomonadaceae > Vreelandella > Vreelandella neptunia. The sequence continues at coordinate 1,602,005 of NZ_CP122961.1, forward strand.
GTGTGGGTGAGCGGCGCTAAAAATGCGGCGCTGCCTATTCTGTGTGCCAGCTTGTTGGCCGATGGCCCTGTGGTAATCGGTAATTTGCCGCACTTGCAGGATATTACCACTACGCTAGAGCTACTTGGCCGCATGGGCGTTGAGCCGGTGATGGGCGAAAAGCTGAGTATTCAGTTGGATGGCTCCCAGGTGACCCAGTGTCACGCGCCATATGAACTCGTGAAGAAAATGCGTGCCTCCATCCTGGTGCTGGGCCCTTTACTTGCCCACTTCGGTAAAGCCGATGTGTCTCTACCCGGCGGTTGCGCCATTGGCTCGCGCCCGGTGGATTTACACATCCGCGGTTTAGAAGCCATGGGGGCGGAGATTCGGGTTGAGGCGGGCTATATCCGCGCGCGGGTCGACGGTCGCCTAAAAGGGGCGACTATCTACTTTGATACCGTGACTGTGACCGGTACTGAAAACCTGCTGATGGCGGCGACGCTTGCCGATGGCAAAACCATTCTAGAAAACGCTGCCCGCGAGCCTGAAATCGTCGACTTGGCAGAGTGCTTGATCAAAATGGGCGCTAAAATCAGCGGCCAAGGCACTGATACCATTACTATCGAAGGCGTCGAAAAACTGCACGGCTGCGAACACGATGTCATGCCCGACCGTATCGAGACCGGCACGTTTTTAGTGGCTGCCGCCATGACTGGCGGGCGGGTGAAGGTCAAGCGCACTCGGGCCGACATCTTGGATGCGGTCATCGCCAAGCTGGAAGAGGCGGGTGCCGAAGTCACCAGTGGCGACGACTGGATCGCCCTGGATATGCACGGCAAGCGCCCCAAAGCGGTGAATATTCGTACGGCGCCTTATCCTGCTTTCCCTACCGACATGCAGGCACAGTTCGTCGCCATGAATGCCGTGGCCGTGGGGCACTCTCGGGTGGTTGAGACCATCTTCGAGAACCGCTTTATGCACGTGCAAGAGCTAAACCGAATGGGCGCCAATATTGTGCTGGAAGGCAACACCGCCTTGATTGAAGGGGTCGAGAAGCTTTCCGGTGCACCGGTAATGGCAACCGATTTGCGCGCGTCGGCTTCGCTGGTGATTGCGGCCATGATGGCCGAGGGTGAAACTCTTGTAGACCGTATCTACCACATTGACCGCGGCTACGAGTGTATCGAAGAGAAATTGCAGCTACTGGGTGCGCGCATTCGCCGTATTCCTGGTTAGACCATTTCTGCTGAGCCCCTGCATGCTAATAAACACTGGGCGACACGATGAGTAAGCAACTGATTTTAGCCCTCTCGAAGGGTCGTATTCTGGAAGAGACGCTGCCACTGCTAGCCGATGCGGGTATTACGCCCGCAGAGGATTTAAGCAAAAGTCGTAAGCTGCTATTTGATACCAACTTGCCCGACGTAAAACTGGTGATTATCCGCGCCACCGATGTGCCCACCTACGTTCAGCTAGGGGCAGCCGATGTCGGCATTGCCGGTAAAGATGTGCTGCTTGAACACGGTGCCGAAGGGCTTTATGAGCCGCTGGATTTGGAGATTGCCCGCTGTAAGTTGATGACAGCGGGTGTGACCGGTCAATTACCAGCCCATGCCCGGCGTCGGGTGGCAACGAAATTTGTTAATGTGGCCCGACGCTACTATGCCGAGCAGGGAATTCAGGCCGAGGTGATTAAACTTTATGGCGCTATGGAACTGGCGCCGTTAATGAACCTCGCCGATGAAATTGTCGATATCGTCGATACTGGCAATACGTTGCGGGCAAACGGTATGGAGCCGCGTGAGCTTATTGCCCATATCAGCACCCGGCTAGTGGTGAATAAGGCCGCTATGACTATGAAGCACGAGCGTATTAAGCCGTTACTAGAGCGCTTGGGTACTGCGGTCAAAAAGCGTCAGGCCCAGCTTGCCGAATGATGTGAGGTGACCCATGAGTGAACCCATGAGCAAACAGACAACTGCGACGATTTCAAGGCTATCGACAAGTGATGCTGCCTTTAACCCGCGACTTGATGAACTGTTAGATTGGGAAGGGGTGTCTGACAAAGCGGTTCAGGCGCGGGTCGAAGAAATTCTTGCCAGCGTAAAGCAGCGCGGCGATGTGGCGGTGGTGGAAGCCACGAACCGTTTTGACCGGCTTTCTGCTACCTCTATGGACGAGCTGCAATTAACGCCGGAGCAGTTGAAAAGAGCATTTGACAACTTGCCCACCGAGCAGCGTGAGGCGCTCTCCAGCGCTGCCGAGCGGATTAAACGCTACCACGAGCGCCAAAAGCCCAACTCCTGGCAATACGAAGAGGCAGACGGCACGGTGCTGGGGCAGAAAGTCACCCCGCTTGATCGCGCCGGTATTTATGTTCCTGGCGGAAAAGCGGCTTATCCCTCGTCGGTGCTGATGAATGCCATTCCTGCCCATGTGGCCGGCGTGCGCGAAATTGTTATGGTCGTGCCTACCCCTGATGGCGTACTCAATGAACTGGTGCTGGCTGCGGCCCACCTGGCAGGTGTCGATTATGTGTTTACCATCGGTGGCGCCCAAGCGGTCGCAGCGCTTGCTTACGGCACGGAAAGTGTCCCTCGAGTCGATAAAATAGTTGGGCCGGGCAATATTTATGTGGCCACGGCTAAGCGTGCAGTATTTGGTCAAGTGGGAATCGATATGATTGCAGGGCCTTCGGAAATTATGGTGGTTTCCGATGGTCAGACCGATCCTGATTGGCTGGCGATGGACCTATTTTCTCAAGCCGAGCACGACGAGGATGCCCAGGCGATCTTGGTGAGCTGGGATGTTGGGCACTTAGATGCCGTCGAAGCGGCCATTGAGCGGCTGCTGCCGACCTTAGAGCGTGAAGAAATCGTGCGTGAGTCGCTGCGTAAGCGAGGAGCGTTGGTGCTCTGCCGGGACGCCCAGGAGGCGATTACGCTGATTAACCGGATCGCCCCTGAACACCTGGAGCTTTCGATCGCTGCCCCAGAAACGTGGTTAGACGATATTCGTCATGCTGGTGCCATCTTTATGGGACGTTACACCGCAGAGGCGCTGGGTGATTACTGTGCTGGACCAAATCACGTGCTGCCTACCTCTGGCACGGCGCGCTTCTCTTCACCTCTGGGTGTTTACGATTTCCAGAAGCGCTCTTCGATTATTCACTGCTCCGCAGACGGCGCTTCTGAGCTGGGTAAAATCGCCTCGGTATTGGCGCGGGGTGAGTCGTTGACCGCCCACGCCCGCTCAGCGGAGTACCGGATTAGCGATTGATGCTCCCGCTACGGCCAGCGCGCTCATATCACTAGCCGTGTATTAGTCACTGGACGATTAGTTACTATGTGATTGTAGGCATGCTATGAGTCGCGTTGGCCGGGCGTCTCTTGATTAATCGGGATGGTGGGTAGCGGGCGCTCTCCCACTTCCAGCGTCATTTCCATGCGCTCACCGCTACGTACGATGGTTAACGGTAGCGAGGTGCCGGGTGGGATAGAGGCAATGTCGCTCATCGTGGTGCGGGCATCTAGAATAGGCTGACCGTCAACAGAGAGGAGTACATCGCCTGGCTCAAGCCCTGCTTTAGCGGCGGGCCCTCCGCTAACTACGCCGGCTACTATCACCCCTTGGGGTGTTTGCAGTCCAAAGGAGGCCGCCAGTTCCCTTGATAGTGCCTGTGCTTCAATGCCCAGCCAGCCACGAATTACTCGCCCTTGGGTGACTAGTTCGTCCAAAATGCTATGGGCAAGGTTGGCGGGAATGGCAAAACCAATACCCTGAGAGCCTCCAGAGCGCGAGAATATCGCCGTATTGATGCCAACCATTGCGCCTTCGGGGTTGACTAGTGCACCGCCTGAATTGCCGGGATTGATGGCTGCGTCTGTTTGAATAAAGTCTTCGTAGGCGTTTAGCCCTAAATGGTTTCGCCCTGTGGCGCTAATGATGCCCATGGTGACTGTCTGGCCCACGCCGAAAGGATTGCCGATGGCAAGCGCTACGTCGCCCACCGCTACGTCGGCAGAGTCTGTCAGTTCAATTACCGGCAAATCGTCCAGGTTAATTCTCAACACAGCTAAATCACTTTCAGGGTCTGTGCCGATCACCTCGGCAAGGGTTTCGCGTCCGTCACGCAGAGCGACCTGGATTTCATCGGCGCCGTTGATGACATGGTGATTGGTCAGCACGTAGCCATCCTCGCTGACAATAACGCCAGAGCCCAAGCTTGAGAGCATGCGCTGGTGGGTCGTTGCGTCATCACCCTGGTTGTCAAAAAATTGCTGAAAAAAAGGATCTGACATCAGCGGGTGTTGGTCGCGCTCAACAATGCGCGAAGAGTAAATATTAACCACCGCAGGCGCGGCTTGTTCCACTGCCTGTGCGTAACTGACGGGCCCCTCATTGCGGGATAGTGGCGCTGCCTGGTGAATTTCCGGAGCAGGGCGATTGGCATTCGGTTCTACTACTGTAGGAATCGAAGAAATAACCGGAACAGGAGGTTGAGGGGCTTGTGGTGATGGCTCACGAAATGGGTTGGGCAACTGCTCGGGGAGCGCAAATAGGATCACCAAAGCGAGCAGCACGCCAGTGATAACAGGCCATAGGTAAGGCAGCACGTAGCGTCGCATGCAATCAATTCCTTAACGGGTCAGTCTCACTGTTCGCGATAAAAAACAGCGAGTTTTACAATAGTTTTATGGTAACACTTTCTTAGTCAGTACCTCACGGGTGCAGTTTAATCAATAAAGGACTCAATATGATTCATCGTGACCAGTTAGTGGCGGCCTGTGACCATCAGTTACGTGCGTCTGAATTTAAAGATTTTACGATTAACGGTTTACAGGTGGCGGGAGGCGAGCAAGTCAAGCGTATCATGACGGGCGTGACTGCCTGCCAAGCGCTGCTGGATGAAGCCGTGGCTTGGCGGGCGGATATGGTGCTGGTACATCACGGCTATTTTTGGAAAAACGAGCCGGTGGCGATTACCGGCATGAAGCAGCGACGGATTAAAACCCTGCTTGATCATGATATTAGCCTGTTAGTGTATCATCTGCCCCTGGATGCGCATGCAGAGATCGGTAATAATGCTGAGCTGGCCCGACGCCTGGGGTGGAAAGTAGAGGGGTGTATTGATGGCGAATTGGGAGAGGGGCTTTTATGGTCAGGTCGTTTGCCGCAGCCACATTCGGTCAGCGAACTGGCAGCGCAAATAGGGCAAGCCTTACTGCGCGAACCGTTGGTCATTGAAGCCCCACAGGTGGGGGCTATTGAGCGTGTCGCCTGGTGTACCGGTGGTGCCCAGGACATGATCACAGCCGCCTTTGAGGCCGGCGCTCAAGCCTTCGTTTCAGGTGAAATATCTGAACGAACTACCCACCTGGCGAGGGAAATGGGTATTCACTATATCGCCGCGGGACACCATGCTACCGAACGTTATGGGATTCAGGCACTGGGTGAATGGCTAAGCGATGAGTACGATGTCGAACACCGCTTTGTGGATATTGATAATCCTGCTTGACACATTAAATGCCCCGGATCGCTGATGTCCGACGCCGGGGCAAAACAGTCATTATATTAGTAGCGCGGTGGCTGGGGTGTCGCCACCTCATTGCCTCTCAAACCAAAATCTTCAGATAACGTGCCGCCCTTGCCATCGGCATAGTCGCGGGGTGTGGCGGGAGTGGTCGCGTCCAAAGCTGCCTGCGGCTCTTGCATTGAATCGATGCCCGAGAGGTCAAGGCTAGGCTGAATGGCTGCGTCGCGTATATTCCACTCCTCTGCGTCCTCTTTGAGTTGAAGCTCTAACTGGTTGGCTTCATCGCGGATATTGCTTAGGCGTTGATAAATGCCTGTTAAATGGCTGCCCACGCTGCTCTTCATCTCGGCAATCTGGTGCTCGCGTTCGAGTAGTTTTTGGCGCATGGAAGCCGCCTCGCGCTGGCTTTTGCTGAAGAGGCGATAAGCAATCGCTCCAACGATCAAGCCGACGATAAAGCCGATTATGGCAAACGTTAATGGTGAGCTCGCGTCCACAGTGTTCTCCCTGGCGCCTTGAATATAACAGTTAGGCTGCATTCGCTAGCAGCTTAAGAATCGAACAGGCTGCCATTATAGGCGTCAGTCAGCCGGTTGGGTCAATCCGCTCATGCGCTTAGATGTCTCTGCAGGTATAATCACAGCCTTCTTAAGGTTGCCAGTGGTTGTACTGGCTGCTGCCTTAAATGCTGTGGGAGGCAAGTGCATGTCATCAACATCTGCGGGTAGGGCAGCGTCAAAAACGCGCCTTGCATCGCCAATAGAGCGCTATCGAGCGGACTTGGAGCGCGATGATTTTCAATATGATGCAGCCCAGGAGTTGGCGGTAAAGCATCTGCAGCGCCTCTATGAGGAGCTCGTCGCGGCGCCAACGACCGCCCCCAAAGCGCTGGTCGCTAATAAAGGGCTGCATAAAGGGTTAAAAGCCAAAATGGCGGGGTTGATGGGTAAGAAATCCTCGTCACCTGATGAGCCTGTCTTGCCTCAAGTTAAGGGGCTCTATTTTTGGGGCGGGGTAGGGCGTGGTAAGACTTACTTGGTCGATACCTTTTATGAGGCCTTACCCTTTCCTGATAAAATGCGTACCCATTTTCACCGTTTTATGCAGCGCGTCCATAACGAGCTGACCCACTACAAAGGTGAAAAGAATCCGTTGACCCTAATCGCGGGTAAATTTGCCACCGAAGCACGGGTTATCTGTTTTGATGAGTTTTTTGTCAAAGATATTACCGATGCAATGATTCTTGCCAACCTGCTGGAGGCGCTATTTGAGCGCGGAGTAGTGTTGGTGGCGACTTCTAACATCGTGCCTGATGATTTGTACAAAGATGGCCTTCAGCGGGCGCGCTTTTTGCCAGCCATTGAGCTTGTGAACCGCCATTGTGAGGTGGTTAACGTCGACTCTGGGGTTGATTATCGACTGCGCGCATTAGAGCGAGCGGCCATCTTTTACTCGCCGCTGAATGAGGCGGCTGAACGCGAACTAGCGCGCAGCTTTCGGGAAATAGCCGGGCATGAGGGGGAGGCAGAGGCGTCGCTAGAGATAAACCATCGTGTGTTGAAACCCCGCAGGCTGCATGATGACGTCGCTTGGTTTGAGTTTGTTGAGCTCTGCGATGGGCCTAGGAGTCAAAACGACTATATTGAGCTAGCCCGGGAGTTCCATACAGTGCTGGTTTCCAATGTGGCATGTATGGATGCCAAACAGGATGATCAGGCGCGCCGCTTCATCAATATGGTCGATGAGTTTTATGATCGTGGCGTCAAGCTACTGATGTCCGCGGAAGCGCCAATTGAAGAGCTGTATCGCGATGGCAAGCTAACGTTCGAGTTCCAGCGGACGCTCTCTCGTCTGCAAGAGATGCAGTCCAAGGAGTACTTGGCGCTGGCACACAAGCCCTAGGGTTTTACGCGGCGTCGGCTAAGTAAAAAAGTCAGAATACGGCTTAACTTGTCAGTAGCCTTACTGTAGAATGCCGCCTCGCTGCATGTTGCTGGGTTAAGCCAGCAACCAAAAAGAATAGGGATGGTGCTTCGCCGTATAACGGTGTAAGTCACCCAATACATTTAATCTGGTGATTTCATCCATGAAGACGTTCAGTGCTAAGCCGCAGTCCGTCCAGCGCGACTGGTATGTAGTCGACGCTACGGACAAAACGCTCGGTCGTCTGGCAACCGAGATTGCTCGCCGCCTACGTGGCAAGCATAAGCCCGAATTTACTCCTCACGTTGATACTGGCGACTATATCGTCGTCATCAACGCAGAGAAAGTCCACGTAACCGGTAATAAGGCGAAGGCAAAAACCTATTACCGCCACACTGGTTACCCGGGCGGTCTGCGCTCTATGACATTCGACAAAATGCTCGATCATGCGCCCGAGCGTATCATTGAGTCTGCCGTTAAAGGCATGTTGCCGAAAGGTCCCTTGGGCCGTGCCATGTACACTAAATTGAAAGTGTATGCTGGCGACGAGCATCCGCATGCTGCCCAACAGCCGCTTGAACTGAACCTCTGAGGAAATCTTCGCCATGACACAGCAGTATTACGGTACCGGGCGCCGCAAGACTTCCACCGCTCGCGTGTTTATGAAGCCGGGCTCTGGCAAAATTACTGTCAATAACCAAGACCTAGACCTTTATTTTGGTCGTGTTACCGGTCGTATGGTTGTTCGCCAGCCGCTTGAATTGACTGAAACCCTGAACCAGTTTGACATCTTCGTGACTGTCGCTGGTGGCGGTGGCTCTTCTCAAGCTGGCGCCATTCGTCACGGCATTACACGTGCCCTGATGAACTACAACGAAGACCTGCGTCCTTCGCTACGTGCCGCTGGCTACGTAACGCGTGACGCACGTCAAGTTGAGCGTAAGAAGGTCGGCCTGCGCAAAGCACGTCGTCGTCCGCAGTTCTCCAAGCGTTAATTTTTACGCTATGCGGCAAAACGCCCGGGTCATCGACCTGGGCGTTTTTTATTGGAATATCAAAAAATTATATTGCTCGTACCACTATGGTCACGAGCGGTTGTTCTTGTGCATAGCGCTTTGTTTTTTTACCATAGAGCGTAATTAATATTCGTCGTCGCAAGACGCCTTTGCGGCGGAACGGGTAAGCTGATGGGAGAAACCTGAAATGGCAGATAACGGCGTAAACAAAGGCCGACGCCGTTTCCTCGTAGGCGCCACCTCCGTTGTAGGTGCGGTAGGTGCTGTCGGGGTAGCGGTACCCTTTGTGGCTTCTTGGCAGCCTAGTGCCAGGGCAAGAGCGGCGGGTGCTCCCGTTCAAGCAGATATATCAAAGCTTGAGCCTGGGCAACGTATGACCGTTGAGTGGCGTGGTCGGCCGATATGGATCATTAACCGCACGCCGGAAATGATCGAGCGCACTGAATCGCTGAGCGGTGAGCAATTAGCCGATCCAGATTCGGAGGAACCACAACAGCCCGCGTATATTGATGGCGGGTTGCGCTCTATCAAGCCCGAGATTGGGGTGCTCATTGGTATTTGCACTCACTTAGGCTGTTCGCCGTTATTCCGACCTGAGCCCGACGCAGAGGGCGTAGGCGTTGAGAATTGGCCAGGCGGTTTCTTCTGTCCATGCCACGGCTCTCGCTTTGATTTGGCAGGTCGTGTCTTTAACAACGTTCCCGCGCCGACCAATCTTGAGGTTCCACCCTACCGCTTTGAGAATGACGATATCATTGTCATCGGCGAAGATGAGGAGGCTGCCTAATGGGTAATCCGAATAAAGCCAAAGCGGAAAAGGGTGTCATGCGCTGGGTGGACGACCGTTTTCCTGCCACACAAATGTGGCAAGAGCACATGGCCAAGTATTACGCCCCCAAAAACTTTAACTTCTGGTATTTTTTTGGCTCACTAGCGTTACTGGCACTGGTAAACCAAATCCTTACTGGGGTTTGGCTCACAATGAGTTTCAACCCCACTTCGGAAGGTGCTTTTGCTTCCGTAGAATACATTATGCGCGATGTTGAGTGGGGGTGGCTGATTCGCTATATGCACACCACCGGCGCCTCTGCCTTTTTTGTTGTCGTTTATCTGCATATGTTCCGTGGCCTTCTGTATGGATCGTATAAGGCGCCGCGTGAATTGGTGTGGATTTTTGGCATGACTATCTATTTGGCGCTGATGGCTGAAGCCTTTATGGGCTACCTGCTGCCATGGGGTCAGATGTCCTACTGGGGAGCGCAGGTTATTATATCGCTGTTCTCCGCCATCCCGGCAATAGGCCCTGATCTTGCACAGTGGGTGCGTGGTGATTTCCTGATTTCGGGTATTACCCTTAACCGTTTCTTCGCGCTACATGTGGTAGCTCTGCCAATTGTCATTTTGGCACTCGTTGTATTGCACATCATTGCTCTACACGAGGTGGGTTCTAACAATCCTGACGGCATTGATATCAAGCAGAAGAAAGATGAGGCTGGTAAGCCGTTGGATGGAATTCCTTTTCACCCTTACTATACGGTGAAAGACCTAGTGGGCGTTGCGGTCTTCCTGTTTGTTTTCTGCGTGGTGGTGTTTTACTTCCCCGAGGGTGGTGGCTACCTTATTGAAAAGCCTAACTTTGAGCCCGCAAACCCGCTGAAGACGCCTGATCACATTGCGCCTGTCTGGTACTTTACGCCGTTCTACGCCATTCTCCGCGCGATCACCTTCTCTGTGTTTGGCTTAGACGCTAAATTCCTGGGCGTTATGTTTATGGGGGGCGCGATCGCGGTGCTGTTCGTACTGCCCTGGCTGGATCGTAGTCCGGTACGCTCGATGCGGTACAAAGGCTGGTTGTCGAAAGTTATGCTGCTGCTGTTCGCTATCAGCTTTGTTATTCTGGGTGTTTTAGGTGTATTACCATCAACCACTGGGCGAACCATTTTGGCACAGGTGTGCACCGTGGTGTATTTTGCCTTCTTTGTCTTGATGCCGTTCTATACCAAGTTGGAGAAGACTAAACCCGTTCCGGAAAGGGTGACTGGCTAATGAAAAAGTATCTATTTGGAGTCCTTTTCGCCTTAGTGCCAGTAACCGCGATGGCAGCAGGGGGCGCAAGTGTGCCGCACTCAATGGATCCTGATCTGCAGGATCAGGCCTCGCTGCAAAATGGCATGAAGCTCTACGTTAACTACTGCATGGGGTGTCATTCGCTAGAGCACCAGCGCTTTGCCCGAGCAGCTGACGACCTGGGTATACCCCAGGAGCTAGTTCAAGAGAATCTGATTTTCTCGCCAGAATTAGGCTATAACGATCAGATGCATAACGCTATGGGCAGTGCTGATGCAGAAAACTGGTTTGGCGCGGCGCCACCGGATTTAACCCTAGAGGCGCGTTTACGCGGAACGGATTGGATCTACTCTTACCTGCTTAGCTTCTACAAAGATCCTAGCCGTCCAACGGGCGTTAACAACACGGTGTTTGACTTAGTGGCTATGCCTAACGTGTTGGAACCCCTTCAGGGCGTGCAGGAACTTGTGTGTGCTGAAACAGACCACCCGGTAGAAGGCCAGGAGCCGGATGCTTTATCGGGCAAGTACCAGTCTTGTGACGTGCTGCAAGTGACCGAGCCAGGGCAACTCGAGCCTGAAGAGTTTGAGGAGGCGATGTACGACCTCACTAATTTCCTGGCTTATGTCGGCGAGCCTTCTAAGCTTCAGGCCCAGGCACTGGCACCTAAAGTACTGATCTTTATTTTTATTTTTGGTGTGATTGCTTACTTGCTCAAACGTGAGTACTGGCGAGACGTCCACTAATTAGCCGTAGCTGATGGTCAGTAGGGGCGCACGGCGTAAGCCGTGCGCCTTTTGCTTGCCAGCAGGGCAATAAAGCAAAGCAAGCTAGCTTCCCCTAAGGTAGTGCTGGCGTGTTATTATCCAAGATTGTTTTGATGTGAGGATGCTTTCATGGGTGTTGTGGCCAAGCGGTCGTCGATGATCTTTTACTCAGGTAGTGATGATCATTTCAGTCATCGTGTGCGCATTGTGCTGGCCGAAAAGGGGGTTGCCGTCGATATCGTCGATGTGCTCGACGAAAAACCGCCGGAAGAGCTGGCAGACCTCAACCCGTACAACAGTGTACCGACGCTGTTAGATCGTGACTTGGTGCTGTATGAGTCCAAAGTCATGATGGAGTACTTGGATGAGCGTTTCCCGCATCCTCCGCTGTTGCCTGTTTATCCAGTAGCGCGTGCGCAAAGCCGCCTATGGATGCACCGCATTGAGCGCGAGTGGTGCCCAATGGTCGACTTGATTCGCAGCGGTGGAAAAAAAGAGGCAGATAAAGCGCGTAAAGAGTTGCGTGAAAGTCTGATCGGCATATCGCCGATTTTCGAGGATATGCCTTACTTCATGAGCGAAGAGTTTACGCTGGTGGATTGCTGCTTGGCACCTGTATTGTGGCGTTTGCCGGAACTCAATATCGAGTTGCCTGAAAAGCAGGTCAAACCGCTACTTTCATACATGTCGCGAGTATTCGAGCGTGAGGCGTTTAAGGCATCTTTAAGTGAGCGTGAAAAAGAGATGCGCGCTTGAATTCATTTGGCTCCTTTGCGCTCGATAAGGGCCGGGAGCTTTTCTTGTAAGGAGGAGGGAGTCTAAATGAAATCGAGTCGCCCCTATCTCGCCCGAGCCCTCTATGAGTGGTTGTTGGATAATGAGCTAACGCCTTATCTGGTGGTTGACGCTACCTTGCCAGACGTGGAAGTTCCCCGTCAGTTTGTTCAGAACGGTCAGATCGTTTTGAACGTGGCGCCGACCGCCGTGCGTGATCTTTTTATGGAGAACCAGGCGATAAGTTTTAATGCGCGCTTTGGCGGACAGCCCATGCAGGTAATGATACCGACTCCGGCTTTGATCGCGATTTACGCCCGTGAGAACGGTGCAGGTATGGTCTTTGGTCACGAGCCTGAGCTAGGTGATGGGGCCGAGTCCTTTGGTGATATTGAGAACGAAGAGAAGCCCTCTACCAAACCTGAGTTGTCGGTTACAGAGCCCGTTCCTGAAAAGAGTGGCGATGGTGAGTCTAAACCTTCGAGCGAAGAGGCTGATAAACAGGCTCAAGCGAAGAGCAAAACGAAGAAAAAGCCTACCCTACGGGTCGTAAAATAACGCCCTGGGTTGCTTGTAAAAAAGCCTCGCTCATTTGAATTGAGCGAGGCTTTTTTATGGCGATTAAAACGCCATGGGGAAATATTGGGTTAGTCTAAGTAATCAAATACTTTTACGATTCGCTGTACGCCGCCAACTGAGGAAGCTGCATTGACGATGCGGTCAGCCTCTTCGCGGGTAACGCGGCCCATCAGATAAACGCTGGCATTTTCAGTAGTGACTTTTATTTTCGCGGAGTCAATGCGGTCATTGGTTGCCAGATGGCTGATTACATTGGTAGTTAGCCAGGTATCGGTCAGGCGCTGGCTGGCAGGGAGGCGGGCGGCAACGGTGAGTTCGTTATGGACGTCAGTAACGCCTCGTAGGTTGCTGGTAACTTCACCAGCCATATCGCGAAGCTCTTCACTGGGTACTTGGCCCACCAGAAGTACGACGCCGTTATAGCTGTGGGCACGAATGCGGGCATCGCCTAGCCGTGCGTCTGCGCGCTCTAGCGCGTCATCAACTTCACGCTCGATGGTGGCATCGATGGCTTCAACATCGTCGCTACGCTGAGCATAATTGGACTGGTTGGAGGCTGAGTTATTGGCGCAGCCGGTAATAAAAAGAGCCGCGCAAAGCGCAACGGCTATTAAGCCGCGAGGGGAGAGGCGTTGGGCCATCGGTATGACTCCTTGGTGCTAGCAGTTAAAGCATTGTTTAAACGGTTTGATTTAAAACCATTCGCTAAGTGACGCTAAAATAAGTTCTATCTAGGCGCTGCCAAACAGCTGTTCGTCGATAAGATCGCATAAACAGTGAATTACCAGCAGATGAACCTCCTGGATGCGGGCCGTCGACGTTGCCGGGACGCGAATTTCACAGTCATCCTGGCCTAAGAGGGACGCCATGTCGCCGCCGTCGCGACCAGTGAGGGCGACCACCGTCATTTCACGATCATGGGCCGCTTGAATCGCTTGAACAATATTGCCTGAGTTACCGCTGGTGGATATGGCCAGAAGCACATCCCCCGGCTGACCTAGGGCGCGAATCTGTTTTGAGAAAACCTCATTATAGCTATAGTCGTTAGCAATTGAGGTAAGCGTAGACGTGTCGGTGGTAAGCGCCAGTGCAGGTAGGCTGGGTCGTTCGCGCTCGAAGCGGTTGAGTAGCTCAGATGAGAAGTGCTGGCTATCGCCAGCGCTGCCACCATTACCGCAAGCAAGAATTTTTCCCTCGCTAACAAGGCACTGCACCATCATTTGGCTGGCCACTTCAATAAACGGCGGAAGTACTTCGCTGGCGTAAGTTTTGGTGTCGATGCTAGCGTTGAAGTGGCCGAGTATCCTAGATTGAAAGTCCATCAGGGCTTCCTGGTTAAATTAAAGTGTAAAGACCGTTTTTAAAGACGGTCAAAAGGCATCAAAAGCAGCTTTCACCCAATCGAATTCGAGGTTGGGCTGCTTGCCCGTTATCGCTAGGATATCAAAGCGGCAGGGTGATGAAAGCCCGCTGCGGGCGATATAGAGCCTTGCCGCACGCACCAAGCGTTGCTGTTTCTGGTAAGCGACCGTTTCCAGCGGATGTCCGTAGCGCGTCGTCGTGCGGTGTTTGACCTCAATAAAGACGAGAATATCGCCATCTCGCATTACCAAGTCAAGCTCACCCCCTTTCACGTAATGATTCTGCGTGACGAGAATGAGCCCCTGTTGGCGCAGCCATTGAGCGGCAAGCTGCTCGATGGCTGCGCCGCGGGCACGGGCAGTGTGGGCGTTAGTCGTCACTTTCATCCAGGTTAGGGATTAGAATGGGTGAGGGCACACCGTTCTGGAATCTGGCCCAGGGCAGTTCGCGGTTGATGCGTCCGTCATCGCTTAAGTACAGGGTGCCAGTGCTGCCATTAAAGCCGTCTAGCTCGCCTAGGTTGGAAAAGCGGATAGCTAACTCGTAAGCATCTATGCCCATTGCCATCAGGCGGAACATGGAGGCATCCGATTCGTCCCGCAGGCTTTGGTAGGTAGATGCAAAGGGGAGCGCCTCTTCGCCGCCGACGGCGGCGTCAGGGATCTGCCAGGGGATATCCACGAACATGACATCGTTAAGATCTTGGTCTAGGCGTGTCTGCAGGCGTCCTTCATGCAAGTGTGAAGTAGCATAGATCGGCAGATCGGGGGCGTAGTAGTAATCCATAGTCGGCGGTACCTGACGCGCATACTCGGGTAGCGCGAGCAGAAATAGGGCGTCAATATTGCTTAGGCGCGCGCGATCACCGCTGACATTGAGCGCGGTTTGCACGGCATTGGCGACCGAACTATTCGGGTTGTAGCGTACGGCATTGGTGATTTCGCCACCCTGGCTATGCCATTCATTCCAGAACGCTTCCCCTACCCGCCGGCCCCAGTCGTTATCCGGAACCATCATGGACATTTGGCGGCGCCCATCCTGCCAGGCACGACGGGCAGCTTGACGCGCTTCATCTTCGGCTGAAAGGCCGTACTGAAAGAGTCGCTGGGCTTGGTTGTGATCACCGCTGCCATAGTTGAGTGCCAGCGTCGGAAGCGGCACACTATCGCGCTGTTCTAGCTGGGTCACTTGATCCTTATCCAGCGGGCCAATAATTAGTTGCGCATTCATTTGCTGTGCGCGGTCATAAATTTCATCCATCGAGTAGCGCGAGGCGTCTAGGAAGCTTAGTTCGACGTTACTGCCCTTGACGCCATGGTGCTGCCGCATAGCCGAAGCGATAGTATTGGCGACGCTGCTAAGCGGTCCTGATTCGGGTAGTGCTACTACGATGCGGCGTATGTCCTGACCTTCAAGCTCTGGCAGTGCAACGCTCACCGCACCACTGGACTGATCAAGCGCCTCGCGGGCCCAGCGCTGACGCTCTTCAAGTCGTTTCTGCTGGTTAGCCTGCATCGGCAGTTCGTCGTCGAGTACCTGAGTGGCGCGCAGCACGGCACGGGGTTCATTCAGCGCACGGGCAAGCTCGGAAAATAGCAGCGCCCAGCGTACCCGGTCGGGTTCGGAGAGCAAGTTTTCATCGATCCCATCGGCGGTTTCGAACGCTCTGTCGCGCTCACCTTGGCGGGCCAGAATGTTAGCCGCTTCCAGACGTGTTTTCGCGGCTTGCTCTGGCGCTTGCTGTTCCGCTTGGCTGAGTAACTGGCCAGGGTCTTCATCGGGCACTCGATCTACCACGCTAGGCGATTGCATCGCACAGCCAGCAACGAGAAATGCCACAAGGGCAGCGGCGAGTAAGCCACGTAATGACTGTTTCATGTATCCTTCCTTAAGTTTCCATTTGCGCTGTCGCTGCTTGTTAGCGATTGACCAAGCCACTGCACAAGCATAGCGCACCAGCAGGGCAAGCCATCAACGAATTGAGAGTCAACAATGACAGACGATAATCCGGGCACATTGTACGTGGTTGCCACGCCAATTGGGAATTTGGATGACTTAACCGCGCGTGCCGCTCGGGTGTTGGGCCAGGTGACACGAGTTGCTGCTGAAGATACTCGCCATAGTGGGCGCTTGTTGGCGCACTTGGGGCTAAACAAGCCCATGCTCTCTTTACACGAGCACAATGAGGCGCGCCGGGTAGATACTTTGGATAGTTATCTTGCTGCGGGTGAAGATATTGCCCTGATCAGTGACGCTGGAACGCCGTTGATTAGCGATCCCGGCTTTGTGCTGGTACGTGAGTTGCGAGCACGCAATCGCCATATTGTGCCAATTCCCGGCCCCTGTGCCCTTATTACTGCGCTGTCAGGGGCGGGCCTGCCAACAGACCGCTTTGTATTTGCCGGTTTTCTGCCTGCCAAGCCAGGCGCAAGGCGCCAAGCATTGGAGGGTTGGAAAAAACGTGAAGAGACGCTGGTGTTTTATGAGTCTCCCCACCGTATCGTGCACACCCTTGAAGCGTTGCAGGAGCAAATGGCAGATCGCGATGTGGTGCTGGCACGTGAGTTAACCAAGACCTTCGAGACGTTTCTGCACGGTACGCCTGCATCTTTGTTGGAGCAATTAACTGCCGACCCTAATCAAGCCCGCGGCGAGTTCGTGGTGATTGTTGCCGGTGCCCCGCCGGTTGAGCAGAGTGAGCATCAAGATATATCAGCCGATGCCTTGCTGGAGGCGCTGCTGGCAGAGGGGGTTGGCGTGAAACAGGGTGCTGCGATTGCCGCGAGAATGCTCGGTGGTCGTAAGCAAGTCTGGTACGCGCGTTTGCAAGCAATTAAAGGTGAGCATTGAGGCAAGTCGAGGGCGCTGGTATGCTTGCCGCCGGAGTTGGCCAGACAGTCGCCGCTAATACCCCTTAAAAGGTGTTGGGGGAGGAAAGTCCGGGCTCCATAGGGCAGAGTGCCAGGTAACGCCTGGGCGGCGCGAGCCGACGGAAAGTGCAGCAGAGAGTAGACCGCCTAAGCTCCTGAAATAAACCTCTGGGGCCGGTAAGGGTGAAAGGGTGCGGTAAGAGCGCACCGCGCGCCTGGTAACAGTGCGTGGCATGGTAAACCCCACTCGGAGCAAGACCAAATAGGGATCCAATGGCGTGGCCCGCGCTGGATCCGGGTAGGTTGCTTGAGCGCTGTGGTAACGCAGCGCCTAGAGGAATGGCTGTCCACGACAGAACCCGGCTTATCGGCCGACTCCCCCACTTACGTACCAGAGCGTGTGCGCACGCTCTTTATTACGCTGTCACTATCATTTTGTGTGAGAAAAACATGCCTTCTCCTGACGCTGAACAGGTTGCTAACTGCTTTCGCCATACCAGCGTACTACTGGAAGGTGCTGTCGATGCACTGGTGCACGATGCGCGAGGCGTCTATTTAGACGGCACTTTCGGGAGAGGTGGTCACTCACGTTTGATCCTTGATCGTCTGGATGCCCAGGGCCAACTGCTTGCGATGGATCGCGATCCCCAAGCGATTGCCGCGGCCGCTGAAATTGACGATTCACGCTTCCAGATCGCCCAGCGAGAATTTGCTCAGCTGGCCGAGTTTGCCCGTGAGCAGGGCGTATTCGGTAAGCTTTCTGGCGTGTTACTCGATGTTGGCGTGTCATCGCCTCAGCTAGATGACCCAGAGCGCGGCTTCAGCTTTATGCGCGACGGCCCACTAGATATGCGAATGGATCCTACTCAAGGGCAAAGTGTGGCTGATTTCCTGGCCCGGGCCAGTGAGTCCGACATCGCCTACGTATTTAAAACCTATGGCGAAGAACGTTATGCCAAACGTTTGGCACGCGCCGTGGTCACTCGTCGGGTTGAGAAGCCGTTTACCCACACGGTGGATCTGGCCGAGGTGTTAAAAGTAGCCCACCCCGCCTGGGAGAAGGGGCGTCACCCCGCCACTAAAGCGTTTCAAGGCCTGCGTATTTTCGTCAACGGCGAGCTGGAGCAGCTAGACAGCGCATTAGACGCCGCGCTAGAGGCGCTGGCCCCTGGTGGTCACTTAGTGGTTATCAGCTTTCACTCGTTGGAAGATCGTCGCGTGAAGCGCTTTATTCGCCACCATGTACGCGGCGATACTGACTTGCCGCGAGGGGTGCCGATTCGCGACGATCAAATGAATCGGCGTCTTGAAGCGCTAGGCAAAGGTGTGCGGCCAAGTGAGGCGGAAGTGGATGCCAATCCTCGCGCACGTAGTGCCGTCATGCGGGCTGCACGCAAACGGATGTAAATGTCATCATGAGCATGGATCGGATTGAGCAGTGGGCAACCACGCTACGCACCGAATGGCCTTTCAGGCTGCGTTTGCGCGCCTGGCCGGTAGCTATTACGCTACTCTTTCTACTCTGCATGGCCTCCGGGCTGGGCGTGGTTGTTACTACCCATATGACGCGGGTTCAATTTGCCCAGCTGCAACAGCTGGAGCAAGAAGAGAACCAGCTGCAAACGGAGTGGGGACAGCTGCTGCTCGAGGAGGGTGCATGGTCAACACCTGCCCGTATTGAACAAATTGCCACTGATCGCCTGGGCATGCGAATCCCCGATGTCCATGATGTTGAGGTGATTCGACCATGAGAAGTGAACGTCGCGGCGGTACCTCGCGTCAGACGCCGATTGCGCCCCCGCTCGGCGGTGGGCGTTTCATGTTTATTCTGCTCGCGATTGGCTTGGCATCGGCTATTTTGATTGGTCGGATTACTTTGCTACAGGTCATTGACCGTCCCTTTCTGCAAAGCCAGGGCGACGCGCGCACTCTCCGTCACGAAACAATCCCTGCTCACCGCGGCATGATTACAGACCGCAATGGCGAACCGTTGGCGATTTCCACGCCGGTGGTGACTCTTTGGGCCAATCCGCAAGAACTTCCCGACGATGCTATTCAGCGTGTAATGCTGGCCCAGGCGCTAGGCATGTCGCTGGGTGACTTCGAGGCGCGGGTGGCACGCTTTAGCGAGCATGAGTTCATGTATTTGCGCCGCCAGATGACCCCCGCGGCGGCCCAGCAGGTTCTTAACCTGCGCACGCCTGGTGTTTACCCGCAACGCGAATATAAACGCTACTATCCCGCTGGCGAGGTCGCTGCTCAACTGCTGGGAGTGACCAACGTTGATGACGTCGGCCAGGAAGGCCTGGAGCTTTCTTATCAGCCTTACCTAGCAGGTCGACCAGGCCAGCGCCGGGTCATTAAAGATCGCCGTGGGCGCCTGGTGCGCGAGCTGGGTGTTATTGACGAAGCCCAGCCGGGGGGGGGACTCACCCTCTCTATTGATCAACGCATTCAATATATGGCTTACCGGGAGCTACGCGCTGCAGTGGCTGAGAATGAGGCTGATGGTGGCGTGCTGGTGATGATGGATGCCCGCACGGGAGAGGTGTTGGCTATGGCTAACTTGCCCTCCTACAACCCTAACAACCGCGCAGGGCTTGATCCGCGTGGGTTACGTAACCAGGCGTTGGTCGATGTGTTTGAGCCCGGCTCGGTGATGAAACCGCTGGCCATGGCTGCCGTATTAGAGAGTGGCGTGGTGGATCGCGACGCAGTGGTTGATACCTCGCCCGGTTGGATGCGATTGGATCAGTTCACTATTCGCGATTTCCGTAATTACGGCGAGCTGGATTTAGCTGGCATTCTGGAACATTCTTCGAATGTGGGGATGTCTCGACTGGCACTGCGGTTGAGCGATACGGCCATCTGGGAAAAGTATAATCAGCTAGGACTGGGGCAGGCACCTGGAACCGGTTTTCCTGGCGAATCTACTGGCAGCTTGCCGGCACCGGTTCGCTGGTCGCGCAGCGAGCGGGCGACGCTCTCCTACGGTTACGGGCTGTCCGTGTCAGCTGTACAGTTGGCAAGTGCTTACACGGCGCTAGCCAATGATGGCGTGCGTTTGCCACCCTCGCTGCTACGCCTTTCTGAGCCGCCGCAAGGTATCCCTGCGATAGCGCCTTCGGTCGCCAATGACCTGTTGCAGATACTGGAAACTTCCGTTGCGGCCTATACCGGTGGGCGGCGAGCTCGTGTCGAGGGCTATCGCGTCGGGGGTAAGACGGGCACCGTGCGCAAAATAGGCCAGCAGGGCTATACCACCGATGCATACCGTAGCGTCTTTGCCGGTATTGCCCCTATTTCTGACCCGCGTATTGTCACTGTGGTAATGATTGATCACCCCAAAGCCGGCGAATTTTATGGCGGCGCTGTCGCCGCACCGGTTTTTTCCAGTGTGACGGGGAATGCTTTACGCTTGTTGGACGTCCCGCCGGATCACGAGGCGGAATAGCTTTTTAAGGAGATGGCATGACGCTGAGTCCAGGCGAAATATTAACGGCGCTCGCAAAAGTATGGCCCACGTCCCCTCTGCCCGCCGACCTGCCTAAGCTGCCGGATCAGGTGCGTATTGAGATGAATACGCGCACGCTCGCCAAGGGCGACATTTTTGTAGCCGTTCCTGGCAGCCAGCGTGACGGGCGCGACTATATTGAGCAAGCCCTTGAGGCTGGGGCTTCGCTTATTTTAGCGCAGGGGGCTCACGGCGATGTACAGCTTGAGGGGCAGGTGCTGAAGCTGCCCCATCTGTCATCGCGTTTAGGCGAATTGGGGCGAGCACTGTATAAGGTGCCCAGCGACCTGGAAGTGATTGCGGTGACCGGCACTAATGGTAAAAGCTCTGTCACTCACTATATTGCGGCCCTCAGCGAAGCGTTGGGAACGCCTGCGGGTCTTGTCGGTACCTTAGGTGTGGGGCGTCCAGGCGAGCTGAGCGATAGTGGCTTAACCACGCCAGGCCCTTTGGCGCTGCAGGCGACGCTGGGTGAGCTGGCCCAGCAGGGCGTTAGGCGTGTTGCCTTGGAAGCTTCATCCCACGCTCTGGATCAGTACCGGTTGGAAGCGGTCAACGTCAGCGTGGGGGTGTTTACCAATCTGACTCGTGACCATTTGGACTACCACGGCAGCATGGCGGCCTATGCGGCTTCGAAAGCCAAGCTGTTTCGCCGTTCTGAGCTCAGTTTGGCGGTGGTGAATGGGGACGATCCCTTGGCGCGCTTAATGCTGGCTGGTGCTAGTAGCCGGGTACGTGTGCTGGCCACCGGGCAAGATGAGGCCGTTACGCTGCGGGTGCTGGATTGGCAGGCGGTTGAGCAGGGGCAGCAAGCGATGATTGCGACCCCAGACGGCGAAAAAATGCTGCGCTTAACGTTAATGGGGCGCTTTAATTTAGATAACGTGCTGTTGGCGATGGCCGCGCTGTATGGGTTGGGTGAATCCCTCGATGCGCTATTCGATGCAGCGACATTGCTATCACCGGTGCCAGGGCGTATGGAGCGCTATGGCGATGAGGGCTCCCCCAGCGTGGTAGTGGATTATGCCCACACGCCGGATGCGCTGAATAGTGCTCTTCAGGCCCTTCGCGCTCACTTGGGCAACGCGGGTAAATTGTGGTGCGTGTTTGGCTGCGGAGGGGAGCGCGATACCGGTAAGCGAGCCGAAATGGCTCGAGCCGCCGAGCAGTTGGCCGATCACATCGTCGTCACCGACGATAACCCACGGAATGAACCCGCCGCGCAAATCCGTGAGCAGATTTTGACCGGGTTCTCACCGGCAGCGCAGCCGATTGAGATCGCTGATCGCCGCGAAGCCGTCGCAGCGGCTATTCAGCAGGCGGCCGCTCAGGATGTGGTGCTGATCGCCGGAAAAGGGCATGAGGCGTATCAGGAGATCCAGGGCATACGCCATCCTTACGCCGATAGCGAAGAGATTCAGCGCGCCTTTGCCCTGCGGAGAGCACAGTAATGCACTGGACTCTTGGTCAAGTAGCCGCGGCGCTCGGCATCGAAACGCCGCCAGGAAGTGCTCAGCTTACCGTCAATTCAGTCGTTACCGACAGCCGTAAAATTGAGCCTGGGTGTCTGTTTGTTGCCTTGAAAGGGGTCAATTTTGACGCCCATGATTTTGTTGAGAGTGCCAGGGAGTTGGGCGCTGCGGCGGCTCTCGTAGAGGCTCCCGTTACCAGCGATTTACCCCAGTTGGTTTGCCCCGATACTAGGCTAGCCTTAGGGCTGCTGGCCAACGCGCATCGCCGCGCGTGGCATGGCCCCTTGGTGGCAATCACTGGCAATAGCGGTAAAACCACAGTGAAGGAGATGTGCGCTTCATTGCTGACGCCTTTAGGCGAGGTGTTAGCGACCGAGGGGAATTTGAATAACGATTTCGGTGCGCCGCTAACCCTATTGCGACTGCGCCAGCAGCATAAAGCCGCTGTGATAGAGCTAGGCGCGAATCATTTGGGTGAGATTGCCTGGACTGCGCCGCTTGCACAGCCCGATATTGCGATTATTACCAATGTGACCGGCGCCCATGTCGGCGAGTTTGGCGGTATGGGCCAGATAGCCCAGGCGAAAAGTGAGCTGCTAGCCGGGCTAGGTGAGCAGGGTACGGCCATATTGAACCGCGATGATGACTACTACTCCTTCTGGGCTTCTCGAGCGGCCCCAAGGCGAGTCGTTAGCTTCGGCTTTCACCCCCAGGCTGATGTCAGCGCCTCAGCGCTTTCCTGTGATCCTCAAGGGCGGTATGCTTTCACGCTGATGCAGCAAGGTCAGGCACTGGGCCAAGTGCGTTTGCCGCTGCTCGGCAAGCATAATGTCAGCAACGCTTTAGCTGCCGCCGCTGCGGCATTGGCGCTAGGCGTGTCTCCAGAGCAGATCATTGCGCGCTTAGAGTCGCTGCAAGCGCTAGCGGGTAGGCTAGCCGTGGTGCCCGGTTTGCGGGGTGCCAAGCTGCTGGATGACACTTACAATGCAAACCCGGGGGCGGTCAAAGCGGCCCTGGATACGCTGGCCAGTTTCCCGGCCCCGCGCTGGTGCGCGCTAGGCGCCATGGGCGAGCTGGGGCAGGATTCAGCGGCGCTACACGCAGATATTGGCCGCTATGCCGCTGAACTTGGCATTGATGAGCTGCTGACGCTGGGCGACGCCGCGCGCGCTGCCAGTGAAGCCTTTGGTCGTGGGCTGCATTTTAACGATTACGAGGCGCTAACGCGTCATGTCACTAATACTTTGCCGCCGGACACCACTTTACTGGTGAAAGGGTCGCGCAGTGCGGGCATGGAACATGTCGTTAATGCACTGCGTTCGGATAAATAAGGTAAACGCCGTTCATGTTACTTCACTTGGCGAATTTTCTGTCGCAGTACCAATCTGATTTTCAGGTAGTCAATTATTTAACCCTACGCGTGATTTTAGGCGCTCTCACTTCATTAATGCTCTGCTTATGGCTTGGGCCATGGATGATCCGCAAGCTGGTAGAAGGACAAATCGGTCAATCCGTGCGTGACGATGGCCCGCAGTCCCACCTTTCCAAGGCGGGCACCCCCACCATGGGGGGGGCGATGATTATATTGGCCATCGCCATCAGTACGTTACTTTGGGGTGATTTAACCAACCTTTATATCTGGGTGGTATTAGGCGTCACGCTAGGTTTTGGTGCGATTGGTTGGGTCGATGATTACCGCAAAGTAGTCGAGAAAAATCCGCGTGGTCTACCCGCCCGATGGAAGTATTTCTGGCAGTCGGTGGTGGGGCTTGGGGCGGCAGTGCTGCTCTATTTGACCGCCTCAACGCCGGTCGAAACCAGCTTGTTGGTGCCAATGTTCAAAGAGGTTGCACTGCCACTGGGTCTGTTTTACATCGTGCTTAGCTACTTTGTGATTGTGGGCAGCTCCAACGCGGTTAATTTAACCGATGGTCTCGATGGCTTGGCGATTATGCCTACGGTGCTGGTGGCCATGGGCCTGTCGGTGTTTGCTTATGCCAGTGGCAATACCGTGTTTGCCGAGTATTTACATATTCCGTTTATTGTCGGTACCGGCGAGCTGGCGGTTTTTTGTGCCACCATTGCTGGCGCTGGGCTTGGCTTCTTATGGTTCAACACTTATCCCGCCCAGGTCTTTATGGGCGACGTAGGTGCCTTGGCGCTAGGGGCTGCATTGGGCGTGGTGGCGGTGATCGTGCGTCAGGAAATCGTGCTGTTTATTATGGGCGGTATTTTTGTTATGGAGACAGTGTCGGTCATTCTTCAGGTGGGCTCTTATAAACTCACCGGGCGACGCATCTTCCGCATGGCGCCATTGCATCACCACTATGAGTTGAAAGGTTGGCCTGAGCCGCGGGTCATCGTGCGCTTTTGGATCATTACCGTGGTGCTGGTGCTGCTTGGTCTCGCAACGCTCAAGGTTCGTTAATGAACGTTCATTAATGCAAATGGCCAAGAGTGGATTGACGGGTCGAGAGCAGGAGGCGAGAGGAAGCCGGTGATGGTTCGAGTTGCTAGAGGTTTAACGCTGGTGGTGGGGCTGGGGCTGTCGGGAAGAGCGATATGCCGCCATTTAAGCCGCTTAAATGTGCCTTATATGGCAGCGGATACGCGTGCCGAACCACCAGGATTGGATGACTTTCAAACCGCTCATCCTGGTATTGAAATTCACTGCGGCCCGTTAACCTCGCTGGATCTGCGTGATGTTGAAGAGGTAGTGGTTAGCCCTGGGCTTGATCCGAGAATGCCGGGCTTAAAAGAGCTGGCTGACCAGCTAAACCCGCGCACAGGTGAACCGATGGTGGTGGGTGAGATAGCCCTCTTTGTTCGCGCCGCTAATGCGCCCATTGCCGCTATCACCGGCTCTAATGCCAAATCAACGGTTACTACGCTGCTGGGAGAGATGGCTGCCGCCGCCGGTGTGAATGCGGCGGTGGGGGGTAATCTTGGTACTCCCGCGTTGGATCTGTTGGCTAGCCACCCCGATGCGGCACTCTACATTCTTGAGCTTTCAAGTTTTCAGCTCGAGACGACTCCCTATCTTGGTGCGCGCTGCGCTGCTTTCCTGAACTTATCCGAAGATCACCTCGACCGCCATGGGGATATGCATGGCTATCGAGCCGCCAAACAGCGTATTTTTATTGGTGCCGAGCACGCCGTGGTGAATGCCGATGAACCCCGCACGTGGCCAGAACATCCCGTTGACCAGGTGGCTTACTTTACTCAAGCAGCCCCTAAGGGAGAAGAGTGGGGGCTGGCACTTCACCATGAGAAGTCGACGTTAATGCAAGGCTCCAGTCCTTGGCTGGCTATCAATGAGTTAAAAATGGCAGGTCAGCACAACTACCTCAATGCATTGGCCGCTCTGGCTATGGGCCAGGCGTTAGGCTTTGCGGCTGCGCCCATGTGCAGCGCGCTGCGCGAATTTAAAGGCTTGGAACACCGCAGTGAAGTCATTGCGCAAATTAACGGCGTCACATGGGTCAACGACACCAAGGGTACCAACGTCGGCGCTACTTTAGCGGCCATTAATGGCATTGGTGCAACGCTAGAAGGGCGTTTGATTTTACTCGCGGGTGGCGTAGGTAAGGGCGCTGATTTTTCTCCTTTGGCCGAGCCTCTTTCTAAGTGCGCGCGACACGTGCTGCTTTTCGGTTTAGATGCTCCGCGGCTAGCCGACGCATTGATTGAACACGTCAGCATTCAGCAGGTTGAGAATTTAACCCAGGCGATGCAGGCAGCCTTTGAGCTTGCCCAGCCGGGAGACTGCGTGCTGCTCTCGCCCGCCTGCGCGAGCCTGGATCAGTTTGCCAACTACCAACAGCGCGGCGAAGTATTTCGCCGTTGGGTGCAGGGCAAGGTATCACCTGCCGCCGGGGAGGCGCTATGAGTCGAGTTCAGCGTCTGCGTGCAGTGCTTACCACGCGCGATCTGCCCTGTGATATTTGGCTGATCATAGCGGCGGTTGCCTTGGCGGGGTTGGGCTGGGTCATGGTCAGTTCGGCGTCGATTGGTTTGTTGGAGGATACCTATCACTACTCACGCCAGCACGGTATTTTTCTGGTGCTGGCCATCATGGCCTGCGTCTTCATGCTCTGCGTGCCGCTTGAAGTCTGGCGCCAAAACGCAGCGCTGATTCTGCTCGCTGCTATTTTTCTATTGGTTTTGGTGCTGATTGTTGGCCAGGAGATCAATGGTAGTAAGCGCTGGATAGCATTGCCAGGGCCATTGCCGAGTTTACAGGTTTCCGAATTTGCCAAAGTTGGGCTGATTTTCTACATGGCGGCATTTATGTCGCGTTTTACCTACGATTTGCGTCGCCGAGCGTTCAGTATGTGGCGCCCACTGGCCGTGCTGGCCGTGCCGATTGGACTGCTATTTTTAGCGCCTGATTTCGGCGGGATGGTGGTGTTTACCGTCTGCGTGATTGGCATGCTGATGATGTGCGGTGCCTCGCTGGTGCTGCTGGTTGGTAGCGGGCTGCTGCTCGGCTCTGGGGCGGTTGTCATGGTGCTTATAGAACCCTACCGGCTGGCCCGCTGGACCAGTTTTTTAGACCCCTGGGCCGATCAGTTTGCGACCGGCTATCAGTTAACCCAGGCGTTAATTGCCTTTGGGCGGGGTCATGTAACAGGCACTGGTCTGGGTAACAGCGTTCAGAAGCTGCACTACCTGCCCGAAGCGCATACCGACTTTATATTTGCGGTGATCGCCGAGGAGCTGGGAATGATCGGCGCGATTATCGTCGTGATGTTGTTCACGTTGTTTATTGCCCGCGCCATGTGGATAGGGCGCAAAGCTGAGTTAGCAGGGCATCTATTTGGCGCTTATCTAAGCTACGGAATCGGCTTTGTCGTAGCCGCCCAGGCGTTTATCAACATGGCGGTAAGTTCCGGGCTGCTGCCGACCAAAGGGCTAACGCTGCCGCTGATGAGCTATGGCGGCTCTAGCCTGCTAGTGACAGGCATAATGGTGGGGCTACTGCTGCGCACGGATGCTGAAACACGTCATCGTCCCCGACGCGCGTCCACCCCCTATAAATCGCGCCATGAACCGCGTTTATCGTAACGCTATGCCGCTTGATGCTATCAGGAGTTTGATGTGACGACTAACGTTAGCCGACGAGTACTGATTATGGCGGGGGGCACTGGCGGCCACGTTTTTCCCGCCCTGTCACTCGCCAACGCTTTGCAGGCGCAGCAGGTCGACGTTGAGTGGTTGGGCAGTCCTAGAGGGATTGAAAACCGGCTTGTGCCCGAGTCGGGCATTAAATTACATACAATTGCGGTTAGCGGGCTGCGTGGCAATGGCTTGACGGGCTGGCTAAAAGCACCGCTAAACCTTAGCCGTGCGGTACTGCAGGCGCGTGCAGTTATTCGCGACTTTAAGCCTCACGTGGTGGTCGGTTTGGGTGGTTTTGCCAGTGGTCCTGGCGGGTTAGCTGCTTGGCTGACGCGCGTTCCATTGGTGATTCATGAGCAGAACGCCGTTGCAGGCCTGACTAATCGGGTGCTATCGCGGTTGGCTAAGCGCACCTATGCCGCCTTTCCGGAGGCTTTTGGGGAGCGTGCCGACGTCATCGGTAACCCGGTGCGTGATGATATTGCTGCCTTGGGGAACTCGCCGCGAGATGAGGAAACGCTCTCATCCCGGCCTCTACGGTTGTTGGTAGTGGGCGGTTCGCTCGGCGCTGTCGCGCTTAATGAACGCTTGGCTCCTGCACTGGCTGCACTGCCCATTGAGCGGCGTCCTCACGTGCGCCATCAGGCGGGTAAGAATCGTGACGAGGCCACTACTGAAAATTATCAACAGCACGGCGTGAGCGCTGAGGTTAGCCCCTTTATTGACGATATGGCCGCCGCCTATGAGTGGGCCGACTTAGTGGTGTGCCGCTCAGGCGCGCTGACAGTCGCGGAATTGGCCGCTGCGGCTAAGCCAGCGCTGCTGGTGCCGTTCCCCTTTGCCGTCGATGACCACCAGCGAATCAATGCCCAGGTGTTAGTCAAGGCAGGAGCGGCAAAGTGCGTGGTTCAGTCTGAGCTCACCGTTGAGCGGTTAAGTGAATTTTTAAATCAATTGCTCATCCCAAACACCCTGGCAGCGATGGCGGCCAATGCTCGCCAGGCTGCCCATTTAGACGCCACGAAGCGGTTGGCTGAAGGGTGCTTGGCGATGGTGCCGTTAGGAGACTCCGCGTGATCGATTCAGACAAAACCGTAGCACCCTCACGTTCTGCCGCTGGCCCCGGCATGCGCCGCATTCGGCGACTCCATTTTGTCGGCATTGGTGGCGCAGGGATGTGTGGTATTGCCGAGGTGCTAGCCAATCAAGGCTATACCGTGAGCGGTAGTGATGCGAAAACCTCTTCGGTCGTGGAACGGCTGCGTCAATGCGGTGTTAGTGTCGCGATCGGGCATGCCGAGGCCAATGTCGAGGGCGCTGATGTGGTGGTGGTGTCGAGTGCCATTGATGAAACCAATCCAGAAATACGCTGGGCCCATGAGCACCGCGTGCCGGTGGTGCGTCGGGCTGAAATGCTCGCTGAGCTAATGCGTTTTCGTCATGGCATCGCCGTGGCGGGCACCCATGGCAAAACCACCACGACCAGTTTGACGGCGACACTGCTGGCGGAAGGGGGGCTTGATCCCACCTTTGTGATTGGCGGGAAATTAACCAGTGCCGGCGCCAATGCCCGCTTAGGCGAGGGCGACTATCTCGTTGCCGAGGCCGATGAGTCCGACGCCTCTTTTTTGCACTTACAGCCGATGGTGTCGATTGTCACCAATATCGATGCTGACCATATGGCGACCTATGGCGGCGATTTTGAGCGGCTAAAAAGTACCTTTATCGAATTTCTACACAACTTGCCGTTTTATGGCTTGGCTGTGCTGTGTATCGATGACCCCCATGTGCGTGTGCTTTGCGAGCAGGTAAAGCGCCAGTTCGTGACCTATGGGTTTGATAGCGATGCCGATTACCGGATTGTTGATTTTGCTCAGCTTGGTGGTGAAGTGTCGTTCACAGCTTTACGCCCTGGCGGCGCTGCGCCATTAGACGTACGTTTGGCTATGCCGGGGCGCCACAATGCCCTAAACGCCATGGCGGCGATTGTGGTGGCTACCGATGCAGGCGTGAGTGATAGCGCTATTCTGAGCGGTCTGGCTGGTTTCGCCGGGGTTGGTCGCCGTTTCCAGGTGCATGGTCATTTTCCTGCGCCCCACGGTGGCGGCGATATCATGCTGGTGGATGACTATGGTCACCATCCTCGGGAAGTTGATATGGTTATTCAGGCCATTCGTGCAGGGTGGCCGGATCGCCGCCTGGTTATGCTTTATCAGCCCCATCGCTATAGCCGTACCCGCGACTTATATGAAGATTTTGTCAGAGTGCTTTCTCAAGTGGATACGCTGGTGCTACTTGATGTTTACAGTGCCGGTGAAGCGGTTATTCCTGGTGCCGAAGGAAAAACCTTGGCGGGCTCTATTCGTCAGCGAGGTGACGTTGACCCGCTATTTGTCGAGCACAAACATGAACTGCCTGCGCTGTTAACCAATGTATTGCGCCCAGGCGATATTTTAATAACCCAGGGCGCCGGTGATGTGGGGGGGATTTCCCTGCGTTTGGCACAGGCACAGCTAGCGATGAACGAGGTGGATCTGTGAGTGTTGACGTAACAACCCCCCAGTCTCTTGAAAAAGTTGTTGTCGTTTATGGGGGTACCTCCGCTGAACGCGAGGTGTCGTTGAAAAGCGGTGCGGCGGTGCTTGAAGCACTGCAGCGAAAAGGTGTCAATGCCTGCGGCTATGATCCCCGCGACAACGGCCTAGTGGGATTGGAGCAACTGGCTCCCTCGCTAGTCTTTGTGGCTCTGCATGGTCGCGGCGGCGAAGATGGCACCTTGCAGGGAGCTTTGGAGCTGCTGGGTATTCCTTATACCGGCAGCGGGGTGCTCGCTTCGGCCCTGGGGATGGATAAACAGCGCACCAAGCAGGTATGGAGCGCGGTTGGTCTTCCCACCCCCGAAAGCATTATGTTGGAGGCGACGGCGGAGTGGTCAGCCGTGGTCGAACAACTTGGCCTGCCGCTGATTGTTAAGCCTGTTCATGAGGGTTCGACGCTGGGCATTAGCATCGTGAAAAGCCAGGCAGCGCTTGAGGCGGCCTATCATGAGGCCGCCCAGTTCGATGCCCGCGTGATGGCAGAGCGCTTTATAGTGGGCGACGAATATACCGTTGCGCTGCTAGGTGATCAGGTGTTGCCAGCGATTCGAGTTGAAGTGCCCGGAGGTTTCTACGACTACGAAGCCAAATATATCGCTAATACTACCCAGTACCATTTGCCTTGTGGCTTGTCGGCGCAGGACGAGGATGAGCTTGCACTGCTCTGTCAGCAGGCGTTTGCTGCTATCGGTGGCGTAGGCTGGGGACGGGTCGATGTCATGCGCGATAGCGAAGGGCGTTTTTGGCTGTTGGAAGTCAATACGGTGCCTGGCATGACCGATCATAGTTTGGTACCTCAAGCGGCGGCTCATGCGGGCATAAGCTTTGATGATCTGGTGCTGCAAATACTCAATAACGCAGGTGAGCAGTCCTCAGAATGACTAAAAACTTATTTAAAAACGGCTTTTTAAAAAGTGCCTTATGAAAAGGCGTAACGCTTGGTTGGGAGTTCTCCTGCTGGCGCTGCTGATGGGAGCAGGCGGGCGGGCGCTCTGGCTGTGGCTAGATCGTCCGATTGAGCGTGTGTCTATTCGCGGCGAATGGGAGTATGTCAGCGCCGACTACCTGCGTACTCAGTTGGCACCTCTGGTGGTTGATGCCACTTGGCTATCTGCTGATTTGGGTGAGTTGCGCGACCGTGCGCTGCAAGTGGGCTGGTTAAACGAAGTGCGCATTTCCCGTGAGTGGCCGAATGCACTGGTCTTCGAACTGGTTGAGCAGGAGCCCGTTTCCCGTTGGAATGATGACTTCTTACTTAACCCTGAAGGCGAACCTTTCGCTTTTGCGCCATTATCACCACCCACAGGTTTGCCCGATCTAGCAGGCCCTGCTGGCAGCAGTGAAGAAGTGTTGGACTATTACGACCGATTAAAACTGCACTTTGAACAACTATCGCTGAATCTTACGCAACTTCGTTTAGAGCCGCGAGGTGCTTGGCGGCTGCAATTAAACGATGGTGCTTGGGTGATGTTAGGTCGGCGGCAGCATGAAGTACGCTTAGCACGGTTATCGGCTTCTTGGCAGCGTGAGTTGTCGTCTCTTGGTGAGCAGATTCGCTATATTGATCTGCGCTATCCTAACGGTGTTGCTGTTGCGTGGCATGGAGAAAGTGAATTTACTGTGCAAGATGAGTAACTCTTCTATTACTTGATGCAAATAAGGTGTAAAAGTGAGTGGTTGCCATCGTTGAAAAAGTCAATAATCGGCTTTAAATTGATACCCAAGCCTATTATTGTGGGTTTGTACTAGTCGTATTGCGACTATTGTTTCTATACTATGGTCCATCTACGGTTTAAATAGTTTTTAATTTCGACTATTGGCAGTTAGCGATTGCCTGAAAAATATCACTGATTATTTTGGGTAGCACGCTTTCGATGTTAAGCGTTGGATTAAGCGACACCCTATTTATATTTATTTTTAACAATGACGCAAGGAGATTTCCCGACTCATGGCAGGCTCACCCAACGCATCCAATATGGTGGTCGGGCTGGACATTGGAACGTCCAAGGTCGTCGCGATAGTCGGTCAACCTACCGATGATGGCGGAATTGAAATTGCAGGTATTGGTTCGCATCCTTCGCGTGGAATGAAGCGTGGCGTGGTGATCAATATTGAATCAACGGTACAGTCAATCCAGCGCGCCGTTGAAGAAGCAGAGTTAATGGCCGGTTGTGATATTCACTCGGTATACGTTGGCGTGGCAGGCAGCCACATTAGTTCAATGAACTCGGATGGTGTTGTCGCCATTAAAGAGCGTGAGGTGACACCCTCAGATATTGAACGAGTGATTGACTCCGCACGGGCGCGCGCTATCTCAGAAGGTCAGCGGGTGCTGCATGTGCTGCCCCAAGAGTTCTCGATTGATGCCCAAGGTGGCATCCGTGAACCGCTTGGCATGTCCGGTGTGCGATTGGAAGCGCAGGTGCACTTAGTGACAGCCGCTTTAAACGCGGTGCAAAATATCGAGAAGTGTGTGCGCCGCTGTGGTCTTGAAGTTGATGCTATTATCTTAGAGCAGCTCGCCTCTAGTATGGCTGTGCTAACTGAAGATGAGCGTGAACTGGGCGTCTGTATGGTCGATATTGGTGGTGGAACCACCGACATGGCTATTTTTAGCGAAGGCGCCATACGCCACACGGCGGTGATTCCTATCGCGGGTGACCAAGTCACTAACGATATCGCCATGGCGCTGCGAACACCCACGCAGCACGCGGAAGAGATCAAAGTTAAATACGCTTGCGCGCTAACCCATTTAGCCGCAAGCGATGAAATGATTAAAGTACCTAGCGTAGGGGATCGTCCTGCGCGTGATCTATCGCGTCAAGCGCTCGCTGAAGTGGTAGAACCACGCTACGAAGAGCTATTTACGCTAGTGAGAGACGAATTGCGCCGTAGTGGCTATGAAGACATGGTGGCTGCTGGGATAGTACTTACCGGTGGTACCTCGCGCATGGAAGGAGTTAGCGAATTGGCGGAAGAGATTTTCCATATGCCCGTTCGCATCGCATGTCCGCAGAATGTAAGAGGTTTGGCGGACGTTGTGTGTAACCCCATTTATGCGACGGGCGTTGGTCTGCTGCATTATGCCTTGCAGGAAACGCGTCATGGGCAAGGTCTAAGAAGCCACGGGGGAGTGGTTGCAGCCCATAAGGGTCGCAACGAGCTTGCCCGGCGTGATATCAAGGAAGACCATTCGGCGCTGGCAAGAATTAAAGGCTGGTTCAAAGGAAATTTCTGACAGGGCCGCAAGCGCGGTTCAGGAGACGGGGCTTATGTTCGAATTGGTAGATAACGCACCCTCGAGCAGTGCGGTCATCAAAGTGGTTGGCGTTGGCGGCGGTGGTGGCAATGCTGTTAACCACATGGTCGAAAGCAATATTGAAGGCGTTGAGTTTATCTGCGCCAACACGGATGCCCAGGCGCTCAAGCGCTGTGCAGCAAAAACCGTATTGCAACTGGGTAGCGAAATCACTAAAGGATTAGGTGCTGGCGCCAATCCTGATGTGGGCCGCCAAGCCGCAATGGAAGACCGCGAGCGCATTGCGGAATTGTTGGTTGGTGCTGATATGGTCTTCATCACTGCCGGTATGGGCGGTGGTACGGGTACCGGAGGTGCACCGGTGGTCGCTCAGGTCGCCAAAGAGTTGGGGATTCTTACCGTTGCCGTGGTGACGCGCCCTTTCCCCTTTGAAGGGCCTAAGCGTATGCGCGCTGCTGAAGAGGGCATGAAAGAGCTCTCTGAGCACGTTGATTCGTTGATCACTATCCCCAACGAAAAGCTGCTTTCCGTGCTGGGCAAGAACGCCACGTTACTGACGGCCTTCAGTGCGGCTAACGATGTGTTGCTGGGTGCCGTTCAAGGTATTGCAGAGCTGATCACTAGTCCGGGTATTATCAACGTCGATTTTGCTGATGTGCGCACCGTTATGTCTGAAATGGGCATGGCGATGATGGGTACCGGTGGTGCCACGGGCGAAAATCGCGCTCGCGAAGCTGCCGAGAAAGCGATCCGCAGCCCGCTGCTGGAAGATATCGATCTTCACGGCGCACGCGGTATCTTGGTCAACATCACTGCTGGCCCTGATTTGTCGATCGGCGAGTTCAATGATGTGGGCGCTACAGTTCAAGAGTTTGCTTCTCCAGACGCTACCATCGTCGTGGGCACCTCCATTGATATGGAAATGTCTGACGAACTGCGTGTCACCGTCGTTGCTGCTGGCTTAGATGGGCAAAAACCTAAAGCGGCTGCGCGCGAGCCGGCGCGTCGTTCTGCTACGGAATCCTCTGATTACCGCAAGTTGCAGCAGCCAACAGTGATGCGTCAGCAGGCAACCGCACGCGCTGAAGCACCCGAAGCAGCCGCTAAACCTCGTCCTGAAAAGCGTCGCGCTTCTGAAGCCGATGATTATCTGGACATCCCCGCGTTTCTACGCCGCCAGGCGGATTGATTCTCGAAATCAGGCTCATTGCAACAGCGAGCGAGCGTTTTATTGGCTAAAACGCTCGTTTGCTGTTAAAGTGAACACTGTTTGATAACTTTTTCCCTGCGGTTATTACCGTCATAAGAGCTCGGCTACTATCCATGATCAGACAACGCACCCTACAAAACGTCATTCGCGCCACCGGAGTGGGCCTGCATTCAGGTAAAAAAGTCCATCTAGCTCTGCGTCCGGCGCCGGCCAATACTGGGATTGTGTTTGTTAGAACCGATCTGGATCCCGTCGTGCACGTACCTGCGCGGGCGGAATTGGTCGAAGATACCAAGTTATGCACCGCTCTTGTCTTTAATGGAGTCAAGGTAGCTACCGTTGAGCACTTGATGTCAGCCTTTGCTGGCCTGGGTATCGACAATGCCTACGTGGATGTTAGCGAACCTGAAGTGCCCATTATGGATGGTAGTGCGAGTCCGTTTGTTTTCTTGATTCAGTCAGCGGGTATTTTGGAGCAGGATGCTGCCAAGAAGTTTATTCGCATCAAGCATCGTGTGGCAGTGACTGATGGCGACAAAGAAGCGGTTTTCTTACCCCATCAAGGGTTCAAGGTCTCGTTTGCCATTGACTTCGATCACCCGGTGTTTGAGCAGCAAAAGCAGACCGCGTTAATCGATTTCTCGACCACGTCTTTCGTCAAAGAGGTCTCGCGCGCGCGTACCTTCGGATTTATGCGCGATTTAGAGTTTTTACGCTCTAATAACCTAGCGTTAGGTGGAAGTTTAGATAACGCTATCGTGGTTGATGACTATCGCATTGTTAATGAAGGTGGTTTGCGCTACGAAGATGAGTTCGTTAAGCATAAAGTGTTAGATGCTATCGGCGATCTGTACCAGTTGGGTTATAGCCTGATCGGTGAGTTCCGTGGGGTGAAGTCCGGTCACGCGCTGAACAACCAGTTGTGTCGTGAATTGATGGCGCAGCCCGATGCCTATGAAATTGTCACCTTTGAAGAAGACAAGGCGGTGGCACCGATTTCCTATGCCGCGCCCGCAATGGCCTGATATAGCTAGGCTTAGCTTTTTACATTAGCGCTTTTTTACTTTTGATTCATAAAGCATCGCTTAGGCGGTGCTTTATGCTTTTAAGAGTGTGGCACTAGGGCGCTAAGCCTGATTGGTAGACAAAACGGTGTGAGCGTTACTTGGCTGGCCGAGCATGAGAGGCAAGCCGTTCCAGGGCGCGTTTTAACGCAGGATTGGTAGTGTCTTCAGCGCACTCGGCTAGCGTTTTACCTGCATCGGCCGAAAGGCTACGTGTATTGCGCGGCGGTGCCACAATAGGGCGCACCGGGCGTACTTTAAAGGTAAATCCGCTTACCCCTTCAAAGCCGGGCAACTGATGAAGCAGTTCTAGTAAGCGCCGTTGTTCAAAGCGCAACCATGTCAGCCAGCCCGCCTGACCACTAATTAGGGTTAAGCGACCTTCGCTAAAGCCACCAACAAAAATATGCTCACGCATCTCTTCAGGTAGGTGCGCGCGCAGGTGTCGCTGGGCCTGATCGATTAAGCGAGACAGGCGCATTAACTTATTAATATCGCCCGACTTTGAGAGCAGGCGGGCGATGGGCTGTGCGCGAGAACGCTTAACCTTTATACTCATACGCTTAATTCCTAGGGTACCGCTAACCTAGGGTACCGCTAATGATGAGGTCGCAAGTATTAGCTGATTTCATTTTAGTCGATTTTACCACGCCCAGGAGCCTGTCTACAGCATGTCACCTACGCTTGATGTTCAATCAGCTTTGCCGCGGCGCCACCGCCGTTACGGTTTAGCGCGTTGGTGGCTGGCCGGTCTTCTAGTGAGCTGCCTTTTGCCCGCCAGTTTAGGCCCCACGGATGCGTTCCGTAATGGCGAGCGTAGCATCACTATCTGTTTATGGGTGCCTGCGATTTTGCGCGCGCAGTCCCACTGGATTGCTAAGCGCCGGAGGGCTCTACAGCGTTGGGCACAAAGTCCCCAGCATTTTGCTCCTGTGCGGCGCCTATGTCACTGGCTAGCCCCGATGGCTATGCTGGTCGCCGCTCAGGATGTTTTGACCCAGCGCGGCCCACCTTTCCGACGAGTCTGCCGTTAAAACACCTACTGTGTATGCTCTAGATAAAGAGCATGCTGAGAAAGGGCAAAGTCCGATGGGACGCTCGTGAATACTTGGATATTTCATGCTTAATAATTTATTACGTAAAGTCGTTGGTTCTAAAAATGACCGCGATGTTAAACGCATGCACAAGAATGTGCCGCAGATTAATGCCTTAGAAGCAGAGCTCGAGGCGATTAGCGATGCTGAGTTGCAAGGCAAAACGGCTGAGCTACGCCAACGGTTAGAAGCTGGTGAGTCTCTTGATGCGCTGCTAGCGCCCGCCTTTGCAACCGTTCGAGAGGCCAGTAAGCGCGTTATGGGTATGCGCCACTTTGATGTGCAGATGGTGGGTGGCATGACCCTGCACCGTGGTCGAATCGCTGAAATGAAAACCGGTGAGGGTAAAACGCTAGTAGCGACCCTGGCGGTGTATCTGAATGCACTGCCGGGTAAAGGCGTGCACGTGGTCACGGTGAACGACTACCTGGCTCGGCGTGATGCCGAGTGGATGCGTCCGCTGTATGAATTTCTGGGCCTTACCATTGGCGTTATCTTTTCTGGTCAGACTGGCGAAGAGAAGCGTCATGCGTATCACTGCGATATTACCTACGGTACCAACAACGAGTTCGGCTTCGATTATCTTCGCGATAACATGGCGTTTTCGTTAGAAGATAAAGTCCAGCGTGGCCTACATTATGCGATTGTCGATGAAGTTGACTCGATTCTTATCGATGAAGCACGCACGCCGCTGATTATTTCCGGCGCGGTAGATGAAAATACCGATCTTTATAAAGTCGTTAATCAACTTGCCCAACAGCTTGAGAAAGGCGAAGAGATTGAAGATGAAGAGGCCGAGGTTGTTGGTGACTTCTTGGTCGATGAGAAGCAGAAGCAGGTAGAGTTAACGGAGCAGGGGCATAATAAAGTTGAAGAGCTGATGCGCGCTGAAGGCTTATTGGGCGATGAAGAGTCGCTGTATGCCGCGCAAAACCTTAACTTGCTTCAGCATATGCACTCAGCGCTGCGCGCCCGCCATCTCTATCATCGTGATGTCGACTACATCGTCTCTGAAGGTCAGGTGGTGATTGTCGACGAGCACACCGGCCGCTCCATGCCAGGGCGCCGCTGGTCGGAAGGGTTGCACCAAGCTGTTGAGGCCAAAGAGGGCGTTACGGTGCAGCGCGAAAGCCAGACGCTAGCCTCAACGACTTTCCAGAACTATTTCCGTCTGTATGAGAAATTAGCCGGGATGACCGGTACGGCGGATACTGAAGCCTTTGAATTTCGTCAGATTTACGGCCTAGATGTGGTGGTGATTCCCACCAATCGGCCATTGGCCCGTAAAGACCTGAACGATTTGGTTTATTTGAGCGCTGAAGAGAAGTACGAAGCGATCATCAAGGATGTCAAAACCGAAACCGAAGCCGGGCGTCCGGTACTGGTCGGTACGGCTTCGATTGAAACGTCCGAGTACCTTGCCAAGTTGATGCGCGAGGCAGGGCTGACGTTCAGCGTGCTTAACGCCAAGCAGCACCAGAGCGAAGCCGAAATTATTGCTCAGGCAGGCCGCCCAGGGGCGATTACGATTGCCACCAACATGGCCGGTCGTGGCACCGATATCGTGCTAGGCGGTAATTGGGAGGCCGAAGTTGCCAAGCTGCAAAACCCCACTCAAGAACAGGTTGAAGCGTTAAAAGTCGAGTGGCAAGCGCGTCACGATGGTGTACTCGCCGCTGGCGGCCTGCATGTGGTGGGTTCTGAGCGCCATGAGTCCCGGCGTATCGACAACCAGCTGCGTGGCCGGGCCGGGCGTCAGGGCGACCCGGGCTCGACACGGTTCTTCTTGTCGCTTGAAGATAGCCTGATGCGCCTGTTTGGCTCCGACCGCGTCAAACGCTTGATGCAGGCATTGGGCCTCGAGCATGGCGAAGCCATTGAGCATAAGATGGTCTCTAACGCCGTTGAGCGTGCCCAGAAGAAAGTCGAAGGGCGTAACTTCGACATTCGTAAGCAGCTGCTTGAGTACGACGACGTTGCCAACGATCAGCGCCGTGTGATCTACGACCAGCGCAATGAGATTCTTGCCGCTGACGATGTCGCTGATGCCGTTATCGGTATCCGCGAAGAGGTGATGGAGACGGCCATCAGTGACTACGTGCCGCCCCAAAGTCTGCCCGAGCAGTGGGATCTACCCGGTTTGGAAGCGCACCTCAAAACCGAGTTCAATCTTGACGCGCCGGTGGTTAAATGGGCCGCCGAGGATGATCGCTTCAGTGAAGAACAGCTACGTGAAAGACTGCAGACGATGCATCGCGAAGCCTATGCCGCCAAAGTTGAGGCGGCGGGTGAGAAACTGATACGTCGCTTTGAGAAGCAGGTCATGCTGCAAGTGCTGGACACGCGCTGGAAAGAACACCTTCAGTCGATGGATCATCTACGTCGCGGTATCCACCTACGCGGGTATGCCCAGAAAAATCCCAAGCAAGAGTACAAGCGTGAGTCCTTTGAGCTTTTCCAGCACCTGCTAGAGCACATTAAAGCCGATGTGGCACGCATTCTGAGCCACGTGCAGGTTCGTCAGCCCGAGGAAGTAGACGCCCTTGAGCAGCAGCGCCGCGAAGCGCTGGCCCGGGAAACCGCCACGGCGGCAAACCGTCATGACGCCCCGGTTCCAGAGCAGTCAGAAACCGAGCAGGAAGTACCTGGCGTAGATGGACGCCCTGTGCGTCGCGAAGGCCCGAAAGTGGGTCGCAACGACCCCTGTTTTTGTGGCTCGGGTAAAAAGTATAAGCAGTGCTGTGGGAAACTAAACTAACGGCGCCCGTTGTTGAGACGGTCTGTGAAACGGCCTTTGCCTTAAGGAGAAAATCATGGCGGTTGGAAACACTCCCTTTCCAGAGTTGCCACCCCTAGAAGGGGTGCGCCTGGGGGTTGCAATGGCG
Organism: Halomonas alkaliantarctica; assembly: GCF_029854215.1. NCBI lineage: Bacteria > Pseudomonadati > Pseudomonadota > Gammaproteobacteria > Oceanospirillales > Halomonadaceae > Vreelandella > Vreelandella neptunia. Next base: position 1,641,097 of record NZ_CP122961.1, read on the forward strand.
GGTATCAAGAAGCCAGATCGCCGTGATGTGGTGGTGATAGAACTGCCCGAGACCGCGACGGTGTCAGGGGTCTTTACCCGTAATGCGTTCTGCGCAGCGCCCGTATTGGTGGCTAAGCAACACCTCGAACAGTGCCGGGCAGACAACCGTTCGCCTCGCTTTTGGCTAATCAATACCGGCAATGCCAACGCAGGTACGGGCGAAGCAGGTTTGCGCGATGCGCGAGCTAGCTGTGCTGAGCTGGCTAAACAGGCAGGCGTGTCTGAACAGGACGTACTGCCGTTTTCAACTGGCGTAATTGGCGAGCCGCTGCCAATGGAGCGTCTGCTAGCGGGATTGGCACCGGCGCTTGAAAGCTTGGCCAGCGACAGTGTTGCCTGGGAACACGCGGGTCAAGGCATTTTAACCACCGATACCCGTGCTAAAGGCGCTAGCGTCGCGGTTGAAATAGGCAATCAGCAGGTAAGGATTAACGGCATCACTAAAGGGTCAGGCATGATCAAGCCCAATATGGCGACCATGCTGGGCTTTGTGGTGACCGATGCAACTATCGAAGCGCCGCTACTTGATCGGCTACTGCGTGAAACCGTCGATCGCTCGTTTAACTGCATCACGGTGGACAGCGATACCTCAACCAATGACGCCTGTATGCTGGCGGCGACCGGCATAGGTCCTCGCATCGCCGATGATGAGCAGATTGCTGTTTTCAGCAACGCCCTACAGCGGGTGATGACCGAACTGGCGCAGGCGATTATTCGCGACGGCGAGGGTGCAACCAAATTCGTTACCCTTCAGGTCGATGAGGCGAAAAGCCGTCAAGAGGCGCTTGATGTGGCCTTCACCGTTGCGCATTCACCGCTAGTCAAAACCGCGCTTTACGCCTCAGACGCTAATTGGGGGCGTATTTTGGCTGCGGTTGGGCGAGCGCCTGTGAATGACTTTGACGTCAATCGTGTGGTGATTGATTTAGGCGATGTGCGGCTAGTTGAAAATGGCGGGCGTGCTGAAGGCTATACCGAAGCGGCAGGAAGCGCCGTCATGGCCGAGTCAGAAATTACCATTCGCATTAACTTGGGGCGGGGCGAGGAAAGTGCCACGGTATGGACTTCCGACCTCTCCCATGACTATGTGTCTATTAACGCGGATTACCGCAGCTAGTCAGTCGGCCCTGAATGGGGCGTTGGTTGGCAGGGGTAGTGGGCACACGCAGTGAACAAAGACGTAACGAGTATATGAGTCTATGAGCATAAAGGTAAAACGACGGGTTCACGTCGCGGCGGCAGCGATTATCAGCGCCGATCAACAGCAAGTATTGATCGCTCGTCGGCCATCAAACGTAGATCATGGCGGGCTTTGGGAGTTTCCGGGTGGGAAGCTGGCTCCCTATGAAACCGGTCTTGAAGGGTTAAAGCGTGAGCTGCACGAAGAGCTAGGCGTTGAGATTGTTTGTGCCCAGCCGTTGATTCGCGTCCACCATGAGTATCCAGACAAGCATATCCTGCTTGATGTATGGCAGGTGCATGAGTTTGCTGGCGAGCCCTTTGGTCGTGAAGGGCAGGCGGTGCGCTGGGTGCCCATGAGCGAGCTCTCCAACTACCCCTTCCCAGCGGCTAATTTGCCGATTCTGCGAGCGGTAAGGTTGCCTACCGAGTATTTGATCACCGGTGAAGAGGCTGACGAAGCGCGTTTCGATGCATATTTGGAGCGCGCACTGCGTGAAGACAAGATTCGCCTGGTGCAGCTACGTGCCAAGCAGTTGGATGAGGCGACTTATCTGGCCCGTGCCCAGCGTGCCTTGAGCCTGTGCCGTGAGCACGGTGCACGACTGCTTCTCAATGGTGAGCCGACGCTGCTTGATCACATTGACGCCGATGGCATACATTTGACCAGCGAGCGTTTGATGCAGCTTGGGCGCCGTCCGATTGCCGAAAGCAAGTGGTTGTCGGCATCGACGCACAATCAAGCGCAGTTGACTCAGGCAGCGGTGTTAGGCTGCGACTTTGTTAGCCTTTCGCCTCTGCGCACAACGCCGTCGCACCCGGAAGTATTCCCGCTCGGCTGGCATGACTTCCAGCAGTTGGTGGAGCGCGCTGGTATGCCGGTATTCGCACTGGGGGGCATGACACGCTTTGATGCCAATCATGCCCGTGCCGTCGGCGCCCAAGGTATCGCCTCAATTCGTGACTTCTGGAAGTAATCGGCCGCGCTAGCCCGCCGTGTGTTATCAAAAACGCCTGCCTGGGTATTTCTCCCAGGCAGGCGTTTTGTTTTCTTAGGTTTTTGTAAGGGTTTTGAGAGGGGTTAGTCGCGGTAGCGGCGAGTTAAATCCCCATAAGCATCTACGCGACGATCCCGCAGGTAGGGCCAGATGCGGCGGGTATTTTCACTGCGCGCCATATCTAGCTCAACGACTAACTGCTCGGTCTCTTCTCCCGCATGGGCCAATAGCTCACCTTGCGGCCCACAGACAAAACTACCACCCCAGAACTGAATGCCATCGCCGACTCCGGAATGATCCGCTTCAAAACCAACCCGGTTGGCGACTAGAACGGGCAAGCCGTTGGCCACGCCGTGGGCGCGCTGAATCACTGTCCAGGCATCTTTTTGGCGGCTCTTTTCTTCGCTGTCGTCGTTGGGGGCCCAGCCGATCGCCGTGGGGTAGAGCAGCAGATCGGCACCGGCTAACGCCATAAGCCGGGCGGCTTCGGGATACCACTGATCCCAGCAGACCAACACGCCGAGGCGACCCACGGATGTTTCGATCGGAGTAAAGCCTTCTCCGCGAGCGCTGTCGTGATCACCCGGCGTGAAGTAAAACTTCTCGTAAAATCCAGGATCATCGGGAATGTGCATCTTCCGATACTGGCCAACGCGACCTTTGGCACGGTCATAGACCACGGCGGTATTGTGATAGAGCCCTGGAGCACGGCGCTCAAATAGCGAGCCGACCAGGACAATGTCCAACTCTTTAGCGAGCGCCGCCAGACGCTGACCGGTAGGGCCGTCTAGGGGCTCCGCCAGATCAAACAGGGCAGGGTCTTCGAATTGGCAGAAGTAGTGGGTAGCGTGCAGTTCTTGCAGCAGTACTAACTGCGCGCCTTGTGTGGCGGCGCTACGAATGCCTTCTTCGCTTGCTGACAGGCTTTGGGCTTTGTCCGGCCACGCGGGCTGCTGCACAACAGCGACGGTTAGGGTTGTCGACATGGTGACTCCTCTAGCAAATAGCGGTCGCGGCAAGCGTGCCTTGTGGAAGCTGCATGGTTAAACAGTGCAGACTGCCATGTTGGCGAATAACGCTTACACACTCAATCGGAATTAGCGTGTGCTCGGGAAAAGCAACCGCTAGCGCGTGCAGTGCAGTGATATCCGCCGGGTCGCCGTAGGTAGGCACCAGTACGGCCTGATTGATGATCAGGAAATTCGCGTAGGTGGCCGGTAGGCGGTGGCCATCTTCCGGATCAAAGCAGGCTTGTGGCCAGGGCAGTGGAATAAGCTGGTAGGGTTCACCATTGCGTTGCCGGAAAGCCTGCAGCTCTTTCTCCATCGCCGCCAAGGCCGGGAAGTGGGGGTCGTTGGGGTCGTCACAACGCACATAGGCGATGGTGGATGGGTTGCAGAAGCGTGCCAGGGTATCAATATGGCTGTCGGTATCGTCACCCTCTAAATGGCCGTTGGCCAGCCATAGAACACGGTCAACGCCGAAGTCTTCGCCAAGCCGCGCTTCTACGTCTTCACGAGATAGGCTGGGATTGCGGTTGGGGTTAAGCAGGCATGCTTCGGTGGTGAGCAGCGTGCCTTCACCGTCAGTTTCTATACCGCCGCCTTCCAGTACAAGATCACGCGATGACACCGGGCAGGCCCAGGCGCCCGCATCGGCAAGCCATTGTGTGAGAAGGTTGTCGCGCTCGGCGGGAAATTTGCCACCCCAGCCGGTGAACGTGTAATCAAGCAGCAATAATTGGCCATCCTCATCGACCACGATGATCGGACCATGATCCCGCGCCCAGGTATCATCGGTGGGTGCGACAATAAGCTGCAGGCATTCAGCGGGCACGCCGTAGGCATGAAAAGTATCGACCAAGCGCTGTTTAGTGAGCTCGTCGGGTACGCAAATAAGCACGTGCTGATAGCGCGCGGTGGCAATGACGATGCGTTCGAGGGTGGCTTCGATGCGCGCAAGCAGAGGCGCCCAATCGCCATCTGGGCGTGGCCAGGTCAGTTGTATCCCATCTTGGGGATACCATTCGGGTAGCAAACGATACGTCATAAAAGCGCAGCCCCAAGGTCAGCAGTAAATCGGCGCAATGTAGGGCGTGGCGGGGTAAGTTGCAAGCGTAACGTTATTAATCTGAACGCTCACGGCGCAGACCGCTCTAATGGCCGTTTGAACATGCAGAGAGACTAAAAAAACCGTACCATGAGCGCTTATTGATAAGGAATGACGCCATGCTTGATCGTTTGCCTTTTCTGGTGGGGCTGCGCTACGTGCGCGCTAAACGCCGGAACCACTTTATTTCGTTTATTTCGCTCACCTCGATGTTGGGGCTAATGCTGGGGGTCGCCGTACTTATTCTGGTGCTGTCGGTGATGAACGGCTTCGACCATGAGCTGCGCACACGTATTTTAGGCATGGTGCCCCACGCTAAAATTGAGTCCCGGGCAGGCATGGTGGAGTGGGAGACGTTAGCCGAAGAGTTGATGCAGCGCGAGCGGGTGATTGGTGCGGCACCTTACGTTGAGCAGCAGGGCATGTTCTCCGTGGGTGGGCGTAACCAGGGGGCCATGGTCAACGGCATCAACCCGGAATGGGAAGATCGAGTGTCGATCATTGGTGAGCATATGCGCCAAGGCGAATTGACTGATCTGGTGCCAGGTGAGTGGCACGTGGTGCTGGGCTCAATGCTGGCGCGCAACCTGGGCGTTGGCGTGGGCGATCGAGTGACGCTGCTGGTGCCTGAAGCATCGATTACCCCAGCGGGGGTCTTTCCGCGCTTAAAGCGCTTTACCGTCAGCGGTATTTTTAGCGTCGGTGCTGAGCTGGACGCTAATTTGGCCTATGCCAATATTGAAGATATGCAGACCCTTGCCCGCCTGGGTGATGCGGTGGGCGGGCTTCGTCTACAGTTGGATGATCTGTTTGCTGCCAGTAGCGAAACCCAGGCGATTCTCAATGAGCTTGGCCCGGAGTATCGCGGCAGTGATTGGACGCTCTCACAAGGCAGTCTCTTCCAGGCGATACAGATGGAAAAGCGCATGATCGCGCTGCTGTTAACCGTGATTATCGCCGTGGCAGCGTTTAATATCGTCTCGACGCTGGTCATGGTAGTCACCGACAAAAGCGCGGATATCGCCATTCTGCGGACGATCGGTGCTAAACCGAGCTCGATTATGGGGATTTTTATTGTTCAGGGCATGGCCATTGGGCTGATTGGTATCGCCATGGGGGTGGCCGTGGGTGTACTGCTGGCGCTGACCGTAGCGGATCTGATTGGCTGGGTGGAAGGAACGCTTGGCATTAAGTTCTTGGATGCTGGGGTCTACTTTATTAGTAACCTGCCTTCTCGTCTGCAGTGGGGCGATGTGATCAATATCGTATTGGCCGCCTTTGGACTGACGTTCCTGTCGACACTCTATCCCGCCTGGCGAGCGGCAAGAGTTCAGCCGGCGGATGTGCTGCGCTATGAATAATGGCTTCAGGAACCAGGATGACACGATGTCTATGAATTCGACGGCTATAAATTCTCAGCCCATCAATACTGGGCCCATCAATACTGGGCAAGAGGCGGCGGTAATGCTCGATTGTCAGTCGTTGACACGCACCTACAGCGAAGGGCCCCAGGATCTGACGGTACTGGATAATCTCAATTTGCAGGTGCGTGCCGGGGAGCGGGTAGCCATTGTGGGCAGCTCTGGCTCGGGTAAGACAACGCTGCTAAACCTGCTGGGCGGCCTTGATCGTCCCAGTAAAGGCAGCGTTGTTATCGCTGGTGAGCCGCTATCAGGTTTGAATGAGGCGGCGCTTGGCAGCTTTCGTAATCGCTACATCGGCTTTGTCTACCAGTTCCACCATCTGTTGGCGGAATTTACCGCCGTCGAAAATGCGGCGTTACCGCTAATTATTCGCGGCCAGTCGAAAAAGGTAGCCGAGAAGCGGGCCATGCAGATACTCGAGCGGGTAGGCATGCAGCCGCGGGCAGATCATAAGCCGGGGGAACTTTCCGGTGGGGAGCGCCAGCGCGTGGCGATTGCCCGAGCGCTGGTCACCGATCCTAGCCTGGTGCTGATGGATGAGCCAACGGGCAATCTGGATCAAACCACAGCAGCCACGATTTTGGCGCTGATGGACGAACTGGCAAAAGAGAGCGCCTGTGCGTTCGTGATTGTGACCCATGACGTTAGCTTAGCCGCCCATCAAGACCGCGTGCTTAAACTGGATGCGGGTAAATTGGTCGAGCAGGCACCAACGCTTTAACCGTCGAGTTCAATCCTTAAATCTTATCGTCAAATTCTGCTTTTATCTGTGCACGCCGCTGCCGACGTATCAGGCGGCGGCGTTTCCAGTTATGGGAGACGTGCCAGCGCCAGATCAAGCGAATGCCAATGTTGACCACGATGGCTAATATGATCGCTGTTACCAACGAGCCGACGATCAGTGGCGGCATAATGTCGTGCATCTGTTCGGCGATCCAGCGCGTTGAAATACGCGAAGGGGCCTCCCGCACGGGCGCGCCAAGGATAAAGGTGCCAATCCAATAGTTGCCGTAAAAAATCAACGGCATCGTTAAGGGGTTGGTAATCCATACCAAGCCCACAGAGAGGGCTAAATTGCAGCGTGTTAGGCGCGCGCCCAGCGCGGCAATGACCATCTGAAAGGGGATGGGCAGCATCGCGCAGAACACGCCCACGCTAAACGCGTTGGCAACGCTTCGGCGAGTTAAAAGCCACAAACCCGGATCTGCAATCAGCGGTGCCATAAAGCGTAGCGAGCGCTGTTTCTTGATAGTGTCGGGTTTGGGCATGTAGCGCTGCAGGAATCTGCGCGGCATGACGGATACTCTTACCTATCGATGTGGCTCATTATCCATATCGAGCTGCCTTTCGGCTATGCTAGGCCATCAATGAAGCGTCGCCAGGGAGGGTTCTATGCGGTTAGGTGTTGCCATGCCAGCGGCGTTTGCGGCACTCGCAGGGGGGATTTTTGCTTGGTATTGCCACACGGCAGGGGTGATTCCAAACGCATTTAGCTGGGGGTTGGTAGTTGCGTTGCTGGCAATGGGATGGCGCCCACGCATAGGTATATGGCTGCTAATCGGCGCGTGGGTCTTTATTAGCGTACAAGGTGAATGGGGTAGTCGCTTGCTGGCGGGGCTAAGCGGAGAAGATATTGCCGTTGAGGCAACCGTGTTGACCGCCCAGCCGCTGGGTAACGCGACACGCCTGCTGTTAAGCCTTGACCAGTGTCGAAGCTCTGCAAATAGTCCGGTAAAACGCCCCAGCTGCTCTTCGCTCGCCAAGGTGCGCATAACCGCTTATAGCGATGAGCGATTTAAGCCCGGTGAGCAGTGGCAAATGACGTTGCGTTTGCGACCTCCCAGTGGCTTTGCCAATCCTGATACCTTCAATTATGAGCAGTGGTTGTGGCGCGAGGGGATCCACGCGACAGGCTACCTGCGCCAGGAGCCAACGCCAGTTCGGCTCTCTTCTGCTGGCCCCTCGCTGCGCCAGTTAGCGCTGGATTTTTTAGCCCGTCAGCCGCTCGACGATCAAACCAAGCGCTGGCTGGCAGCATTGACGTTAGGCGATAGCGAACAGCTTACCCAAGACGACTGGTCGCTGCTGAATGCCACCGGCACCACGCATCTGGTGGTTATTTCAGGCTTGCATGTGGGGCTAGTGGCGTCGTTTGTGCTGCTGTTGGCCAAGTTAGGCGCTCGTTTTACAACGCCCACCAACTGGCGTATGCGCACCTGGCCATGGTGGGTGGCAGCGCTAGCCTGTGTCAGTTACACCACCCTTGCAGGGATGGCTCCACCGGCCATGCGGGCGATGGTGATGACATTGATCGGGCTGTGGGTGCTCAGTGGTCGGCATGCACCGGGGGCTTGGCAAGCGTGGTGGCTGGCGCTTGCGCTGGTACTGATGGTTGATCCGCTCGCGTTATGGCGGCCGGGCATGTGGCTTTCGTTTGTGGCAGTCGCGTGGCTGATTATTATTTGGCAGGGACGGCGGCGTCCTCAGGGGTTAAAGGGCTGGTGTTGGGCGCTTGTGAGATCGCAACTGCTGCTAGCTCCGCTAATGGCTGCCGCCGTCTTGGTGGCCTTTGGTCGAGTGGCGCCAGCCGCACCATTGATCAATTTAGTCGCCGTGCCCTGGGTGAGCTCGGTAATGGTGCCAACGGCACTTTTGGGGTGGCTGCTGTCACCTATTCCCTTGGTAGGAGAGACGGTGTGGTGGCTGTTTGAGCAGGCGCTGAGTGTTTTCCACCTGTTGCTGACGCTTACTGTGCAGCATTGGCCACTATGGGAACCTGATCGGACGTTAACCTATCCGCTCGCCACCGCACTGCTACTGCTCTCGTTATGCTGGGGACTACCCGCCGTGCTGCCAGGTTTACGGCTGGCTGCCACGGCGTTGGCCTTAGCGCTCCCGTGGTGGTCGCTTTCATCATCGATTCCCCAAAATACGCTTAAAGTTAGTGTCTACGACGTTGGGCAGGGGCAGGTGATAGAGCTGCGTAGCGAACATTTTCGCCTGCTTTACGACACCGGGCCGCGCTTTCGTAGTGGCTTTATGCCGCTGGAAACGCTGTGGTCGCCGGGACAGCAGTTTGATCAAGTAATAGTCAGCCACGCTGATAATGACCATGCGGGTGGTATCGGCGCATTGCTGGTCGATCATCGGGTCAGTCAGTGGATGGCTCCGGCAGGTGAGGAACTGCCAGTTTCCAGTATTGATTGTCAGCGTGGTCAAACATGGCAGCGCGATGGAGTGAGTTCCCGCATTCTCTGGCCGCCCGCGGGTGATAACGATTTATCTGCCAACGACCGCTCCTGTGTACTTGAGGTGAGCGTTGGTGAGCAACGACTGCTGATTACTGGGGATGTGAGCACAGAGGTAGAGCGACGCTTTCTGCGTGAGGTAGAGCTGCCCGTTAGTGTATTGGTGGCAGGGCACCATGGCAGTGGCACCAGCTCGGGGATTCAGTTTGTGCGTCATACCGCACCAGAGCATGTGATATTTAGCGCCGGGCGGAGTAATGCTTTTCAGCATCCGGTAGATTCCGTCGTGCGCCGTTTTCGCCAGCAGGGAAGTTGTCTATGGAGTACTGCTCATGATGGAGCCCTGCTATTTTGGTTAAACGCGGCCCATCCCGTTCAAGTTGAAACGACGCGACCAGTGCCAAGACGACGCAACCAGTGTTGAAGCGGGTCGCCATCAGGTAGAATTCCCCGCACTGCATACTATAGGCCCTAAGGTCTAAGCTAGGAGCGAGTGTGACTGATTCAGGTTGGGGTATCTATAAGCGGTTGTTGGGCTATGTGAAGCCGCATTGGCGGGCTTTTGCGCTAGCGATAGTGGGCTTTGTGGTTTACGCCGCGTCGAGTACCGCGCTGGCGGAAATGATGAAGCGCTTGATTGATGGTATTCAAAACCCAGATGCGGCGTTTCGGCTATTTCTACCGCTGTTCGTGATTATTATGTTTTCCGCTCGGGGGGTCGGTACTTTTCTAAGCACCTACTTCATGGCCTATGTGGGCCGCTACGTGATTCATACCCTGCGTTGCGATGTGTTTGCTCATCTACTTCATCTTCCCGGCTGGTTTTTTGATCATCACTCCAGTGGTCAACTGGTATCGCGGGTGACCTACCATGTTGAGCAAGTCGCGGGGGCGGCTACCAAGGCGGTGACGATTATTCTCCGTGAAGGGCTGTTCGTCGTCGGTCTGGTGCTCTACCTACTCTGGACTAACTGGATGCTAACGCTGCTGTTTTTGGGTGTTACGCCGATCATTGCCGTGGTGGTGAGCTACGTCAGCAAGCGTTTCAGGCGTATTTCAAAACGTATTCAGCACTCCATGGGGGATGTTACCCATATTGCCTCAGAAGCGCTGTCGGGCTATCGGGTAGTACGCACCCACGGCGCCGAGCAGTATGAAAAGCAGCGCTTTGAGCGGGTAAGCGAAGAGAATCGCCGTCAGAGTATGAAAGAAGCCATGACCCGTGCGGTCAGTTCCCCGGTGATTCTGATGCTGGTGGCTATCTCCATGGCGCTACTGGTCTGGCTGGCCATGGCACCCTCGCTGATGGCGAACATGACGCCCGGTGAGTTTGTGGCCTTTATTACTGCGGCGGCTTTGATGATCAAGCCCGTGCGCCAACTGACTGAGATTAACGGTGAAATTCAGAAAGGCCTGGCGGCCGCATCAGAGCTTTTCGGCTTGCTGGATATGACCCCTGAAGAGGATAGTGGCAAACATATCGCCAGCCGTTTAAGCGGCGATGTCGTGATTGATCATGTTAGCTTCCGCTACGCCGATGACCAGCCCGAGATTCTGCACGATATCAATCTGCGCATAGCGCCGGGCGAGCTGGTGGCAATAGTTGGGCGTTCGGGAAGCGGTAAGTCCACTCTGATCAGCCTGCTGCCGCGTTTTTATCGTCCCAGCCAGGGGAGCATTACGATCGATGGCATCAATGTTGATGACTATGCGCTTGGCCCACTGCGCCAGCAGATCGCCCTGGTGTCACAGCAGGTGACACTGTTTAACGCTTCGATTGCCGATAATATTGCTTACGGGGTGGCCAACCCTGATCCCCAGGCTATACAGGCTGCGGCTGAAGCCGCCTATGCCCATGAATTTATCGATAAACTGCCCAATGGTTATGCCACCACGGTGGGTGAAAATGGCGTGATGCTCTCGGGCGGCCAACGCCAGCGGCTGGCGATAGCCCGGGCGATTTTCAAGGATGCGCCGCTACTGGTGCTGGATGAGGCCACTTCCGCGTTGGATACGGAATCTGAGCGCTATATTCAGAAAGCCCTTGAGCGCGTCTGTGAAGGGCGCACCACGCTGGTCATCGCCCACCGCCTTTCCACCATTGAGCGGGCTGACCGCATTGTGGTGATGGATCAGGGGCGCATTATCGAAGAGGGGGCGCACCAGGCATTGCTGGAAGCCGATGGCGCCTATGCAGCACTCCATCAGCTACAGTTCCAAGAAGCGCCATGAGACTATCAATATGAGCATTTTGATATGAGCCTATTGTGATGAGCTCTGCCAAGAGAATGTTGTCAGAGCGCTGGCTGCAAGGCGCTTATCAGGGCAGTCGTTGGCTATTGCCGCTGAGGCCGTTAGGGGCGCTGTACCAGTGGGCCATGGCGCGGCGTGAGCGTGGGTACTCTAGCGGCAAGAAAGCCACTTGGAAGGCGCCGGTGCCGGTTATTGTGGTCGGTAATATTACCTTGGGGGGAACGGGTAAATCGCCGCTGGTGGCGTGGCTGGCTGGCTGGCTGGTGGCTCAAGGCTGGTCGCCAGGCATCGTTAGCCGCGGCTACGGCGGAAAAGCGTCCAGTTACCCGCTACCGGTCACCGCCGACACTAACGTGGCCGAAAGCGGCGATGAGCCGCTGATGCTGGCACAGCAGACGGGGCTGCCCGTGGTCGCAGACCCCAATCGCGTGCGCGGAGTTCAGGCACTGGTAGAGACGGGCTGCGATATTATTTTGAGCGATGACGGTTTGCAGCACTTGGCGCTGGATCGAGATATTGAGGTGGTGGTTGTGGATGGTGCCCGTGGATTGGGCAACGGGCGCTGCCTGCCCGCCGGGCCTCTGCGCGAGTCGCCCAGCCGGTTGCAGCGAGTTGATGCGGTGGTCATCAACGGTGACTTACAGTCGTCGCTGTCGGTTGCCCCGACTATTATGCAGTCAGCCACCACTATGCAGCTGGCGCCGTTGTGCTGGCGCCGCCTTGATGACGGCGCCCGTTTTCCGCTTGAGCCACTGCCGTTTACGCTGCCGGTGCACGCGATGGCAGGTATCGGACATCCCGAGCGCTTTTTTCGTACGCTCTCCGCGTTGGGTGTTAAGGGCGAGTGGCACCCGTTAGCCGATCACCAGCACTTTAGTGCGGACGCGCTAAGCTTTACAGATACCCGCCCAGTAATTATGACCGCTAAAGACGCCGTGAAGTGTTACGCCCTGGCCCCGCCTAACAGTTGGGTATTAGATGTGGAGGCAACCCTTCCACCCGAATTTGAGCACTGGCTGGCAGCGCGGCTGTCGGCACTTTCTTGAAGGAGATACGCGCATGGATAAGGAACTGCTGGCAATGCTGGTCTGCCCGATGTGTAACGGTAAACTGAAGTATGACCGTGACGCTCAAGAGCTGCGCTGCCACTACGATGGCCTGGCCTATCCGATCAAAGAGGGGATTCCGGTAATGCTGCCGGAAGAGGCTCGCGTGATGGATGCCAATGAAAAGCTGCACACTTCACAAGGGCGTTCCCCTGGTGGTTCTCCAGGGCGTCCCCAAGAGCGTTTAGGAGACGCTTAATGGCTGTCTTTGATGACATGGCTGATGAAATGGTCGATTTCAAGGTGCCTGATTTTACCGTTGTCGTACCTGCTCGCTACGGCTCTTCTCGGCTGCCGGGCAAGCCACTGCTTGATATTGCCGGCGAACCGATGGTCGCTCACGTATGGCGCCGTGCTTGCCAAAGCCACGCCAGTCGGGTGGTCGTGGCAACAGACGATAGCCGTATTCGTGATGCCATGCTGCCCTACGGCGCCGAAGTGATCATGACCCGCGACGATCATCCCTCGGGCACCGACCGCTTAGCCGAGGTGGCTGATATATTGGCATTGACGGATGATGCGCTGCTGGTGAATGTGCAGGGCGACGAGCCGCTGATTCCCCCCGCGCTGATCAACCAGGTGGCGCTGCGCCTAGCCGATGATCCTGAAGCGTCGATAGCCACGCTGGCAGAGCCTATCAATGACGTGGGCACGTTGTTTAATCCCAACGTGGTTAAAGTAGTGCGCACACTGCAAGGCCGCGCGCTGTATTTCTCACGGGCACCGATCCCCTGGGATCGTGAGCAGTTCAAAGCACCACCGACCATGCTGGCAACCGATGCATGGCTGCGCCATATCGGCTTGTATGCGTATCGTGCCGGTTTTCTAGCTGCCTACCGGGACTGGCCCGCCTCAAGCCTTGAGCAGCTCGAACAGCTCGAGCAGCTACGTGCACTGCAGAATGGCCACGCTATTCAAGTGGCACTGGCCTGTGAAATAAATCCTGCCGGTGTTGATACGGCCGAGGATCTTGCGCGTGTTCGGGCGCTGCTTGAGCAGCTCAGTTTTTAAGGAGCTATCGTGAAAGTATTATTTGTATGTTTAGGCAATATTTGCCGTTCACCGACCGCCGAAGGTGTTTTTCGTCGTGCCCTTGAGCGAGCGGGAATGGCCGATGAGGTCGAGATAGACTCCTGCGGCGTCGGCAGTTGGCATGTAGGCAAAGCGCCGGACGCCCGCGCCCAGCAGGCAGCGCTACTGCGCGGTATTGATTTAAGTAGCCTGCGTGCCCGCCAGCTAAGCAAGCACGACTTTACCCGATTCGACTACGTGCTCGGCATGGATCAGGACAATTTACGCGCCATGCGCGAGCTGAAGCCTGCCAATAGCCAGGCGCATGTTGGGCTGTTTTTAGATTTTGCCGGTACCCCCGGTGCCGAAGTGCCAGACCCCTATTATGGCGGTGATGAGGGGTTTGAGAAGGTTCTAGATATGATTGAAGCTGCATCAGAAGGGCTGATTCGACACCTTAAGCGAGAGCTGTAATGGGTCTGAAGGTGTGGCTGCGCAGATGAATATTCTCAGCAATGTGGATTTGTCCGCCGCTAATACGCTTAGGTTGCCCTGCCAGGCAGAGCGCTTCGCGGCACCATCGACACTAACAGCACTAGGTCAAACGTTAGCCAAGGCTCACCATGAAGGCTGGCCCGTCACGCTTCTCGGTGGCGGCAGCAATGTTCTGCTTCCTGAAAAGTTGCCGGGTTTGGTCGTGCGGCCTGATTTGCAACAGTGCTGGTTTAGTCAGCGTCAAGGGCACGTGCTTGCCCACGTAGGGGCGGGGGTTAATTGGCATGCGCTGGTGATGACGACTGCCGCACGAGGTCTCTGGGGTATTGAAAATCTGGCGCTGATTCCTGGCAGTTGTGGTGCCGCGCCGGTGCAGAACATTGGCGCCTACGGCGTTGAGCTTGCCGACACGCTGCAAGCGGTACAGGTAATGGAGCTTGCCACTGGACGGGTTGATTGGTTGGACGCCCAGCAGTGCGCTTTTGGTTACCGTGAAAGTATCTTTAAAAGCGAGTTGGCGGGTAGGGTTGTCATTACTCAATTGGTCTTACGTTTATCGCGGACGCCAGCCCCGCAGCTTGGGTATGGCGACCTGGCTAAGAGGTTAACGGGCTCTCCCACGCCGTTTGCGGTAGCCGAAACGGTATGCGCCATTCGGCGCGAGAAACTGCCCGATCCACAGGTGCTGGCCAATGCGGGGAGCTTCTTTAAAAACCCATTGGTGGCTGGAGCGAAGGCAGCGCAGTTATTACAGCAGTTTCCCGCAATGCCCCATTTTCCCCAACAGGCGGGGCAAACAAAGCTGGCGGCGGGGTGGTTAATCGACCAGTGTGGTTTGAAAGGGATGCGTGATGGTGCCTTTGGTGTGCATCAGTATCAAGCACTGGTGCTGGTGCACTTTGGCGGCGGTGATCGGCAGGGCCTAATGAAAACAGCTAGCTATATCGCTGACCAAGTCGAGGCACGCTTTGGGGTGCGTTTAGAGCCCGAGCCGCGGTTGGTTAATCCCTGTTAGTTCACGTCTATTAGTTAATTTCTATGCCCTGCTTCTAAGGTGCACCTAACGCAAAAATCCCCGCCGAAGCGGGGATTTTTGTTAGTGCAACACGCGCCCGATTTATTCGGAGCGGGTGTCTTGCTGGGCCTGTTTGCGCTTCTCACGCGGGTCATTGTGAGCCCGGGTGCGACGACGGCGTGGTTTAGCCGCTTCTTCAGTTGCTGCGTTTTCAACGGGTGTTTCACTGGCGACCGGCTGAGCAGGCTGAGGCTCTGCTTCAGTGACAGGAGCTTCAGTCGTTCCTCGTTCGTCGCCACTCTTTTCAGGGCTATTATCTTCAGCGCTATTCAGTTCAACGCCCGTGGCTTCAACACCTGGGTCTTCAACGTTTCCGTCTTTAACATTCTGAGGCTCATCAGCTTTTGCTGCGGTGTCTTGTTTCGGCTCGCTGCTTTGATCCGTATCACTACTCAAAGGAGTAGGGGCGGCGGCTTCTTCAATAGTTGCCGCTGGATCTACAACGTTACCCGCAGGCGGTTCGATGGCTTTAGGCGTTACCGGTTCGCTAACGCTTGGCTGACTATCGTCGGTTTTCTCACTCACAGATGGCTCTGCGCTGGCCTCGGCTTCTGTTGAGTTCACCTCTGATGGTGCTACCTGCTCAGCGTTGGCTGCGGTCTCCGGTTGGCTCGGCTTGGCAACGGCCTCATCCTGCTCAACGGTATTGTCAGCTGGCGTCTGTTCCGACGCTGACACCGCTTTAGGCTGACGGCGCTGGTGAGTCG
Source organism: Halomonas alkaliantarctica (assembly GCF_029854215.1). Classification (NCBI taxonomy): domain Bacteria; kingdom Pseudomonadati; phylum Pseudomonadota; class Gammaproteobacteria; order Oceanospirillales; family Halomonadaceae; genus Vreelandella; species Vreelandella neptunia. Next base: position 1,656,743 of record NZ_CP122961.1, read on the forward strand.
ATTTGCGCGCTTTAGCGTTCTCTGCCACAGGCCGGTCGGCGGTCGTTGCGTCGTCCGCTTGCTCAGGCTCCGGCTTAGTCTCGGGCTTAGCATTGGACTCAGGCGCATCGGCTGCTGCCACTTCTTGCTGAGCGGTATCGTCTGCTGGCGCAGCGGTATGACTCTCCGATGCCGACTCTGTGGTAGTCGGTGCGTCACTTGTCGCTGCTTTAGCTACCGGCGCCTGTTCTTCTTTAGCAGGAGCTTCGCTCGGCTCTTGAGTTGCTGCTGGCGCTTCATCCTGAACTTCAGCCTGCAGTTTTAACTGCTCTGCTTCGGCCTGGGGATTGATTGCCTGAGTGCGTGTGCGGTTGCGCGGATTATTACGCGTACGCTTCGGCTTGCCGTCGTCTTGCGGAGTCTCAGGGGGCTTTGTCTCTGAGCCATTGGCCGCTTCATCGCGCTGATTGTTGCGGTTTTTATCACCACCGGTATCGCGACGCGATTCTTTCTGTGCTGCACTTTTACCGTTGTTGCTCTCTTTAGAGCCGTCTTTTGCAGCGCTGTCTTTGGAAGAGGAGCTATCAGCCTGGGTCTCTTTACGAGGTGCTTTGTTAGCTGATTCTTGCCCGCTAGTATCGTCTTGCTGAGGGTGACGACGGCGGTTGCGGGTGCGGCTGGGGCCGCTGCGCTTATCGCTATTATCGTCACTGGCAGGGCGCGGCGTACTGCTGCGCTGCTCGGCTTTTGTGTCAGCTTTCTGTTCAGCTTTGGGCTCGGGGCGGGCGCTACTTTCGCTGCGCGACTCATTACGGCTTGCGTTGTCACCGCGCTCGCCACGTGACGACTTTTGCCGCGACTCGTTGCTGCGCTGATGGGTTTTACGCTCGCTTGGCTTGCGCGGCGCCGGGGTTTCAACCTTGGGCTCTGGCGTGGCTTCTGAACTGCTTTCGTCGCTACCGAGCAGTTTGGCGAAACCGCGCATAAAGCGGCCAATAACGCTAGGTTGCTCGCTGGTCACGGGGGCTGCTTTAGTCGCCGAGGCTGGAGATGCGGCAGGCGCTTTCTCTTCAGTTTGCAGCGATGCCGGAGCGGGAGCGTTGTGCGTAACACTCTTAACAGCAGCTTCGGCCCTTAGCGCGGGCGGTACGAAGCTGGGTGCCGGCTCTTTGCCTACTTCGGTATCGGTGGAGAGCTCAAAGCTCGATAGGCTTTGTGTGTCGTCCTCGTCCAGATGATCATCGCGCAACCGCTGTACGTCGTAGTGGGGCGTATCCATTTCAGGATTGGGCAGCAGCACTACGCGCACATTCTGACGAGACTCAAGGTCCGCCAGTACGCTACGTTTTTCATTGAGCAGGTAAGTCGCCACGGGGACCGGCAGAATGGCGCGAATCTGCGCGCTATTCTCTTTCATCGCCTCTTCTTCAATCAGACGCATGATGGAGAGAGAGAGTGAGCGCACATCGCGAATGGTGCCCTGGCCATTACAGCGCGGGCAGACCACGCCGCTGGTTTCACCCAGCGAGGGGCGCAGACGCTGGCGGGACATTTCCATCAGGCCAAAGCGTGAAATGCGGCCAATTTGCACGCGGGCGCGATCCAGCTTTAGAGCGTCGCGCATGCGGTTTTCAACTTCACGCTGATTGCGCGCCGGCCCCATGTCGATAAAGTCGATAACCACCAAACCGCCGATATCGCGCAGGCGCAGCTGGCGGGCGATTTCATCGGCGGCTTCAGAGTTGGTCTGTAGTGCAGTCTCTTCGATATCGCTGCCGCGGGTGGCGCGGGCGGAGTTGATATCGATAGAGACCAGCGCTTCGGTGTGGTCGATCACAATCGAGCCGCCAGAAGGTAACTTCACTTCGCGCTGATAGGCGGTTTCGATTTGCGATTCGATCTGGAAGCGCGAGAACAGGGGTACTTCGTCCGCGTAGAGTTTGATCTTTTGCTGATACGAAGGCATTACTTGACGGATAAAAGCCAGCGCTTCGGCATGAATCTCGGGGCTGTCGATCAACACTTCGCCAATATCCTGGCGTAGGTAATCGCGCATGGCGCGAATGATGACGTTGGATTCACGGTAAATCAGGAACGGAGCAGGGCGCTTGGCGGCTTCGGTAGTGATGGATTCCCACACCTGAACCAAATAATCCAAGTCCCACTGCAGCTCTTCCGGGTTGCGGCCGATGCCAGCAGTGCGCACGATCAGGCCCATTTTATCCGGTACGGTCAGCTGACCCATGGCATCTTTGAGCTGGCTGCGTTCATCGCCTTCTATACGGCGAGAAATGCCGCCAGCACGCGGATTATTGGGCATCAATACCAAAAAGCGGCCAGCCAGGCTAACAAAAGTGGTCAGCGCGGCGCCTTTATTGCCACGCTCCTCTTTATCGACCTGGACGATGACCTCTTGGCCCTCTTTAAGCACTTCTTTAATGCTCGGACGTCCGGAAACGTCTTTGACAAAGTACTCGCGAGAGATCTCTTTTAAAGGCAAAAAGCCGTGACGATCAGCGCCGTAGTCAACAAAGGCCGCTTCAAGGGAGGGCTCTACGCGGGTGATTTTGCCGCGATAGATATTGGCTTTTTTCTGTTCTCTTGCGCCGGATTCGATATCTAAATCGTAAAGGCGTTGTCCATCAACTAAAGCGACACGCAGCTCTTCTGGCTGGGTCGCATTAATAAGCATCCGTTTCATAGTGTCTCGCATAGCGTTGCGTGCCGGCGAACTGCCTATTGGGTGACGTAGGCGAATCGCTGGGTGCTGCGTGCTTGTGCTCGGCGCATTGCAATGCTGACGCGTCAAGCCGGGAAGGCGTCATCGCCAACCCGGCCAATAGGGCGTTGAGTACGTGGCGGAGGCAGGACGTGTTCCGGTGGCTGTCACGTCCATCCGGCCCTGCTGACACCGCCAACACCTGGCATTCATCGATTCACCAACGCCGGCCACCGGCACAGCGTTGAACTTGTCGCCCGGAGTCAGTCTGCGCCTTGTGACGAATAAGACGGAGCTACTCAGGGCGTGGCGTTGTTTAGTTACTGCCTGCCGTTGAGGGCTAGGCTTACTTTCCTCTGCCGGCATAAAAAACGGGCGGCAGAGTTACTGCATTTTTAAGATCAGTTTTTAATACTGGAAAACGGGCAATGCGTACACTGGTGCCGCTTTTATGTTCAGGCCTGCGTGTTAGACGGGCAGGCGCATTAACCAAACTCAGCGGTGATGCTCTCTGCTAACAAATTTAATCGATTAGCTATCGATCAGCTAGTCACTAGCGCTAGACAAGACAGCTTTCCGCGCTCAGCTGGTGAACGATTTCGAATATAACAGTAAAGACAACGACCAGCAATTGACGCAATGCCTTTGGGTCTACGCTAGAATGCCGCTTTTAAGCAGGAGTAAGTAGTAATGTCCGAAGGGCGTGAAGTGCAGTGGGTGGATATCGCCCCGGAGCAAGCAGGGCAGCGGATTGATAATTTTCTCATGACGCGTCTTAAAGGTGCGCCTCGCGCGCTTATCTATCGCATCGTGCGAAAAGGAGAAGTGCGCGTTAATAAAAAGCGAGTGAAGGTCGATTACCGTTTGCAGGCCGGCGATTTAGTACGCGTTCCGCCGCTGCGTTTGGCACCTCGCGAGGCGGTGAAAGAAGTCAGTGATAATTTGCGCGACCTGCTGGTAGGCAGCGTTATCATGGAAGGCCCCGATTGGATGGTGCTCAACAAACCTTCTGGTTTAGCAGTGCACGGCGGCAGCGGGGTTAAGATCGGTTTAATAGAAGCGCTGCGCCAGGTACGTGATGATCTGAGTTTTCTGGAACTGGTTCACCGCTTGGATCGCGATACGTCCGGCTGTTTGCTGCTGGCCAAGTCACGCGATGCGCTGGTGACGCTGAACGAGTCGCTGAAAAAGCATGGCATGGACAAGCGGTATCTGGCCCTGGTCAGTGGGCGTTGGCCAGCGCGGAAAACCTATGAGAGCGCTCGGCTAGACCGCTTTGATGCCGGTAACGGCGAGCGGAGGGTAAGGGTGGATCCCAACGGCAAAGTGTCGCGCACCCATTTTTCGGTGGTCGAAACCTTCGAGAAAGTAACGCTGATAGAGGCAGAGCCAGTAACGGGCCGCACCCACCAGATTCGCGTACATGCCGCCCATGCGGGCCATGCGTTATTAGGCGACGATAAGTACGCTACCCGCGAAAGCGGTTTTCTCACCAAGCAATTAGGGTTGGGGCGTCTGTTTCTTCATGCGCGGGCGTTGACCTTTCCAGAGCCCACTAACGGCCGCCCGGTAACCGTCAAAGCGCCGCTGCCAGAAGCTCTGGAAGAAACGCTTAAGCGTGCCCGTCAATAACTCCTATTACCTTTTACAAGGAGCTGCCATGCAGTACGAGTTAATTATCTTTGATTGGGATGGCACCTTGATGGACTCGGTGCCGCGTATTGTGTCGTGTATGCAGGCGGCCGCCTTAGAAGCCGAGTGGGGAGCGCTTACCGCGGCTGAGGTGGAAGATATTATTGGCCTGGGGCTGCCCGAGGCAATTGCCAAACTCTGCCCGGGTATATTGCCTGCCCAGGCCGAGCGGCTTCGCGAGCGTTATGCGCACCACTTTGTGCAGGCTGATGCCACGCCGATGGCGTTTTTTAACGGTGTCGAAGCACATATCTCTCGTCTGCGTGGGCATGAGCAGCAGCGTTTGGCGGTGGCGACAGGTAAAAGTCGTCGCGGTCTTGACCGTATTTTTGCAGAGACCGGCAGCGGCGCGTGGTTTCATGCCAGCCGCACCGCGGATGAAACGCGTTCCAAACCGCACCCGCAAATGCTCTCAGAGCTGCTGGCAGAGCTCGCGGTGCCCGTCGAGCGGGCGGTGATGGTCGGCGATACCGAGTATGACTTGGAAATGGCTAGGGCACTGGGAATGGATCGGGTGGGTGTAAGCTATGGGGTGCATACGCCCGAGCGCCTGGCAATGAGCGAGCCCAAGTGGATTGCCCATAGCGTCGACGAGCTTTTTGATCGGTTATAAGGACATTTTATGAGTGACGATCCAACCCGCCAAGACGGTGCGCAAGGTGGCCATGACGGCCCGGCTAATGGCTATCGCCGGAACGACGATGACCGAAAAGACTCAGTTGATAGCGACCAGCCCAACGAGTTCAAGGAAGATCCTTGGACTGAAGGGCCCGAGGTTGCGTCGGGGAAAGGGGCTAATCAGATGTCTGGGGCGACAGGCGACGATGCGGAAACGCTACGCGAACGCCAGCGATTAGCGCAGCTGGAAATGATGGATCACTGGATAGGCGGCGTATTGACCGAACAGCGGCGTACCCGCCGTTGGAAGCTGTTTTTCCGTCTCATGTTTCTCGCTGTTGTGCTGGTGGCGCTGTCTGCCGTGCTTTATAGCCTGTTCTGGGATTCGCCAAGTGCCACCGCGCCCACCCAGCGCCACTTGGGTATTGTTGAAGTTAATGGGGTGATTGCTAGCGATTCGCCGGCCAATGCGGAGCGCATCATCCAAGGATTAAATCGTGCCTGGGAGGCGGAAAGCGCTGCTGCCGTGGTGCTGCACATTAATAGTCCTGGTGGTAGCCCCGTGCAGTCTCAGCGTATCTATGCGGAAATCATGCGCCTGCGCGAGCAGGGCGATAAACCGATTATTGCAGTGATTGAGGATATCGGTGCCAGCGGTGCTTATTACATTGCCGCAGCGGCAGATGAGATTGTTGCATCGCCGGTGAGCCTAGTGGGCTCAATTGGCGTGATTTACGCTGGTTTTGGCTTTGAGGAGGCGATAGAGCGCATTGGCGTTGAGCGCCGGGTGCTCACGGCGGGGGAGAATAAAGCGTTTTTAGATCCTTTTCAGCCGCTGGATGATGATGCCGAGGCGTTTTGGCAAGGGGTGTTGAGTGAAACCCATCGGCAGTTTATCGATGATGTCCGCGCAGGGCGCGGCGAGAGGCTCAGCGATAGCTCGGATATTTTCTCAGGCCTTATCTGGAGCGGTGAGCAGAGTGTCGAGCTGGGTTTGGTCGACCGGTTGGGCAGTCTCGAGCAGTTGTCTCGCGATCAAGTGGGTAACACTGACTGGGTGGACTATACACCGAGTCTTGATCCATTTGAGCGCTTTACTCGGCGCTTTACCCAGGTTGTCGCCGAGGTATTGGGTGTTAGTGCACCCAATACCCCGCTGCGCTTCTAGATTCTCTTAGCCTCTTGTGGTTAGCGTGCGCCAAGCGGGTCTAGGTCCGCTTGGCGCAACATGTTGCAGAGCGCAATCAGCGGCAGTCCAATTAAGGCGTTGGGATCTCGGCCTTCCAGTTTTTCAAACAGCGCAATACCTAGGCCTTCCATTCGAAAGCTGCCTGCGCTGTCTAGCGGCTGCTCTTTGGCAACATAGTGTTCGATCTCTTGCGTGCTAAGAGTGCGAAACACGACCTCGAATGGCTCGACATGCACTTGGTGGCGCTGGCTGCGTGTATCCAGCAGTGCTAAACCGGTTAGGAAGGTGACGCGCTGACCGGAAAAGCGGGCAAGGTTGGCGCAGGCTTTTTCAGCTGTGTGTGGTTTGCCAAGAATGTCGCCTTCAAACACCGCCACTTGATCAGAGCCTATAATGCAGTGATGAGGGAAACGAGCCGCCACGGCGTTGGCTTTGCTGAGCGCTAGTCGATGCACCAGAGCATGGGGCGTTTCGCCACTGCGGGGCGTTTCATCAATATCCGGTGAGTGGCACTGGTAGGGGATTTGCAGGCGATCCAGCAACTCGCGCCGCCAGCGTGAACTTGAGGCAAGCACCAGCTCTGCAGTTGAGGACTGAGCAGTTGATGACTGAGTGCTCGATGGCTCGGTCTTGGGTGATAAGGTCACAGTAAAACTCCTGGCTACATGGTGGCGCTAGTGCAACGTCAAAGCAGTAGAGTGTAGCGAAAGCTGCTAAACGTGCCTATGTTGGCTGTTTATAGAGGCCAGCGTTGTTTATTTATTGAGGAAACTATGAAAAATATACCGGCAGCTTTGACACCAGCAGGGGGAGTGCCTATCATTGCGCGCCTATGTTGACCTCACAACTCCCCAGTCGGGTGGAGCCTTATAAGCTCGCAGCCCGCCACGAACGAATCGAAGGCTTGGTAGCGCTTGATAAGCTGCCACGTCTTGCCGAAGAAGCGGGTGTCCAAACCGGCGACTGTCATGTCGTGCTTGAGTTTGGCGTCGATTCTCAAGGCCGTCGTGAAATTCGTGGCCACTTGCAAGCGACGTTGGCGCTTGCCTGCCGACGCTGCCTAGTGCCGCTGCCTCAAGAGGTGAGCAGTGACTTTCTGCTTGGAATGGTCACTGATGAAGCCTTAGCGGCCGAGTTGCCCGCTAGTCATGAACCGGTGCTGGTGGAAAAGGAACAGCTGGATCTTCTGACGGTGGTTGAGGATGAGTTAATTCTCAGCCTGCCCCAGGTGGTCTATCACGATGAAGCCGAATGTCATGTCTCGGCGGAGCAGCTGGTCAGCAAAACAGAAGGCGCGGCGTCAGAAACAACGCCAGCGACGAACCCTTTCGCGGTGCTGAATGTCTTGAAAGGCAAAAAATAAGCACCCTTTACCTTAAATACCTTGGAGTAAACCCCCATGGCAGTTCAACAGAACCGAAAAACTCGTTCCAAGCGCGGCATGCGTCGCAGCCACGATGCGCTGACCGCTCCGACGCTGTCTCAGGACAAAGAAACAGGTACGACTCACCTGCGTCACCACGTTTCTCCAGACGGTTTCTATCGTGGTCGTAAAGTGGTTGAGGTATAAGCCTCAACTACCTTAATAAGCGGCTAAACGGATTCAGTGCGGTATGCGCTTAGCGATTGATGTTATGGGGGGTGACCAAGGCCCTTGTGCGATTATCGCAGGCTCCGCAAAGGCGGTGGTGGAATTCCCCGGTCTTGAGCTGATTTTGTTTGGCCCGCGTCAGCAGATTATTGCTGAGCTTTCGCGCTTGCCGCAGCCTCTGGCTGCGGCAGCGTCACGTTTGGTGGCGCGTGATGCGCCCGAAAGTGTGATGGCGGGATCAACGGCTGCCTGGGCATTGCGCAGAGGTCATGCGACGAGCATGGCGCACATGCTGCAATGTGTCGCCGATGGTGAAGCGGCTGCCGGTGTCAGCGCAGGCAATACAGCGGCGCTTGTTGCCTTGGCAAGGCGCGAGCTGGGCATGGTCGAGGGCATCTCCCGGCCAGCGATCAGTACGGCGATTCCAGCACGCCAAGGGCGCCGCTGTTATCTGCTGGACCTAGGTGCCAACGTTGATTCCCCGGCTCATCAGCTGGTCGATTTTGCGCTGATGGGGGCGGCGATGGCGCAGTGTGTCGATGGCACGGTGACTCCGCGTGTGGCGCTACTCAATGTTGGTGCAGAAGCCACCAAAGGGAGCATTAGCGTACGTGAGGCTGACCGTCAGCTGCGCGAGCGTGCCAGTGGTAGTGCTTTTGACTATCAGGGCTATGCTGAAGGTGGTGATCTTTTCAAAGGTCAGCTAGATGTGGTGGTGTGTGATGGTTTTGTGGGCAACGCTGTCCTCAAGGCAAGCGAAGGATTGACGAGTATGTTGGTTGAACGCGTGCAGATGGCATTTGAATCGCGCCTAAGCGGTCGTTTAGCAAGCCTACTGGCCAAGCCTGTGTTAAAGCGCTTAAAACAAGAGCTTGATCCCGTGCGTTACAACGGGGCCAGTTTGTTGGGGTTGCGCGGTATCGTAGTGAAAAGTCACGGCAGTACTCATGCCGATGGGTTTTACTACGCTATCAGGCGTGCCTTGCAGGAAGTAGAACATAATTTACCTGCGCGGATCGCAGGCCGCTGGGGTGCGCCATCAAGTGCAAGCGATGGCGCCAATCAGCCATGATTAGATAATAAATAGCTAGTTTTTTTGCGGGGTTATAGGTGGCATCAGGATGTGCCAATAATCTCGAATATCGCTCATATGAGCAAATGCCTACAAGAGCAAAGGTGAACGACATGTCTCAACCCCTTGCCCTCATTTTCCCCGGGCAAGGCTCTCAGCAGCTTGGAATGCTGCGAGAGCTTGCCGAGCGTTATAGTGTGGTGGGAACGACATTTGAGGAAGCGTCGGATGCTTTGGGCTACGATTTGTGGAAAATCGTGCAAGAAGGCCCCGAAGAATCGCTTAATGCAACTGCCTGCACCCAGCCTGCACTGCTCTCTGCAAGCGTCGCTATTTGGCGAGTGTGGCAAGAGCTAGAAGGCCCTCGACCAACTGTCATGGCGGGGCATAGCCTAGGCGAATACAGCGCTATGGTGTGCGCAGGTGTCATGAGCTTTGCCGAAGGTGTCAATTTAGTGCGCCTGCGCGGAGAAGCCATGCAGGAAGCGGTGCCGGCAGGTGAAGGCGGCATGGCGGCGATCCTGGGTCTGGCGGACGACGCGGTTGAAGCCGCCTGTGCTAAGGCGGCCCAGGGCGATGTTGTTTCAGCGGTTAACTACAATTCCCCAGGGCAAGTGGTGATAGCCGGTGCTAAAGCGGCCGTTGAGCGGGCGATGGTTGCCTGCCAAGAGGCCGGTGCCAGGCGCGCCATGGCATTGCCGGTTTCCGTGCCCTCGCACTGCGCGCTGATGCGTCCTGCGGCTGAGCGCCTGTCCGCGGCTATACAAACGATTGAGCTGCGAGCGCCGCGCTATACAGTGATCCAAAATGTCGATGCGCAAGCTCATGCCGATACCGCGACACTGAGCGCGCGACTCATCGAGCAGCTCTATCAGCCAGTGCGCTGGAGCGCCTGCGTGGAAGCAATGGCGGGCCAGGGCGTGGAGATATTTATTGAGTGCGGGCCAGGAAAGGTGTTGACTGGTCTCAATAAGCGTATCGTGAAGGGTAGCAAAGGGTTGGCGGTCAATGATCCCGATAGCCTCGAGGCAGCGCTTGAGCTAGCGCGTGAAACGTTGGCTGATAAAGCGTGACCAAGGGGTGTTTTATTTCGCTATCCTCGCTTGATTATACGGTTAGAGGCAGAACGTTATGACGCAAGAGAGTAGAGTTGCCCTGGTAACAGGGGCGAGTCGCGGTATTGGGCAGGCCATTGCTCGCGAGCTGGGTCGCCAGGGGCGTATTGTGATTGGTACTGCGACAAGCGAGTCTGGTGCTGAGAAAATTGATGCCGATTTGAAAGAGCACGGTTTTCAAGGGGCCGGTCTATGCCTTAATGTGACCGATCAAACCAGTATCGATAGCGTGTTGAAAACCATTACTGAGCGCTTTGGTGCGCCAACTATTTTGGTCAACAACGCGGGTATCACCCGTGACAATTTGCTGATGCGTATGAAAGAAGACGAGTGGGACTCCGTCATGGATACCAACTTAAAATCTGTCTATCGTGTTAGTAAGGCGTGTTTGCGGGGTATGACTAAGGCGCGCTTTGGGCGTATTGTGTCGATCAGTTCTGTAGTGGCAACCATGGGCAACCTAGGCCAAACTAACTATGCTGCAGCTAAGGCTGGCATGGAAGGCTTTAGCCGCGCTTTGGCACGTGAGGTCTCCTCCCGTGCAATTACGGTCAATGCAGTGGCGCCGGGCTTTATTGCCACCGACATGACCGAGGCACTACCGGAAGCACAGCACGAAATGTTGCTTAAACAAATTCCGTTGGCCCGTTTAGGGGCGCCGGAAGAGATCGCCGCAGCAGTGGGCTTTTTGACCAGTGATGCAGCCGGTTATATCACTGGTGAGACGCTTCACGTGAATGGCGGCATGAATATGCGTTGATGGCCTTGGGCTTCGCGGTTGCGTCTACCCAAGGGCGTCTATAAACTACCCCGCAGCTTTTGGCTTGCGGTTTCCAAATAGCTGGTTATCAAAAACGGCTAATGTGAACGACTGGAGTACGTTAATGAGTACTATTGAAGAGCGCGTTAAGAAAGTTGTAGCAGAGCGCCTGAACGTTAAAGAAGAAGACATCCAAAACAGCTCTTCTTTTACAGAAGACTTGGGTGCTGATTCGCTCGACACCGTTGAGCTGGTAATGGCTTTGGAAGAGGAATTCGATACAGAAATTCCCGACGAAGAAGCTGAGAAGATCACCACGGTTCAAGAAGCCATCAATTACGTGAACGCCCACCAGTAAGGGCTGCGTCGATGCATCGAACCAGGGTGGGGTGCTAATTACCCGCCTTAAGAGCCGTCCTTTCCCAGGGCGGCTTTTTTGCTTTGCAGCCACAATGCTTATAACGTTCAATCTCCGTTATACTGTTGACCAAATTTAAGCAGCAAATGACCCAAGTGGGTCGCGTCACCATGGATGCCTGGAGGAAAGCTGATGGCACGGAAAAGGGTAGTGGTAACTGGGTTAGGCCTGGTGACCCCAGTGGGTAATAGCGTTGATGAGTCGTGGGCCAACATTGTGGCCGGTAAAAGCGGTATTACGCCTATTGAGCATTTCGACACCAGCGGTTTTAACACCCGCTTTGGTGGATCGATCAAAAACTTTGATATTAGTCCGTATCTGAATCCTAAAGATGCCCGCAAGATGGATCTGTTTATTCAGTACGGCATGGCGGCGGGGGCTCAAGCAGTAGAAGATTCCGGTATTGAGTGCACCGAAGAGAATGCCGACCGTATCGGTGTGGCTATCGGCTCAGGCATCGGGGGTCTACCCATGATTGAGCATAACCACAACGCACTAAACAAAGGTGGTGCTCGCAAGGTGTCGCCATTCTTCGTGCCGGGCTCTATCATTAATATGATTTCGGGCAATATGGCGATTCAGCACGGCTTCAGAGGCCCGAACATTGCCATTACCACCGCCTGCACAACGGGTACCCATAATATTGGTTACAGCGCACGCACCATTGCCTATGGCGATGCGGACGTGATGATCTGCGGTGGCGCTGAAATGGCCACTACGCCGCTAGGTCTGGGCGGTTTCTCGGCAGCTCGCGCGCTCTCTACACGTAATGACGATCCAGAAGCGGCAAGCCGACCGTGGGATGCTGATCGCGATGGCTTTGTGTTATCCGACGGTGCCGGTGTGCTGGTGCTGGAAGAGTATGAACACGCCAAGGCGAGGGGTGCCAACATCTACGCCGAGCTGGTGGGCTTTGGTATGAGCGACGACGCTTATCACATGACCTCACCGCCGGAAGATGGGCGTGGCGCAGCGCTCTCCATGCGCAATGCGATCAAAGATGCCCAGGTTGATGTTGCTTCAGTTCATTACATCAATGCCCACGGCACCTCCACTGCTGCAGGCGATTTGGCAGAAAGCCGTGCCATTGAGAACGTCCTGGGTGGCGCTGCCAACAGCGTGGCCGTGAGCTCCACCAAGTCGATGATTGGTCATCTGTTGGGTGCCGCCGGGGCGGTAGAGGCGGTGTTCAGCATCCTGGCGATTCGTGATCAGGTCGCACCTCCCACGATTAATTTGGATAATCCGCAGGAAGGCTGCAACCTCGACTACGTGCCGCATACCGCACGGGATATGCGCATTGATATGGCGCTCTCAAACTCCTTCGGCTTTGGTGGTACCAACGGCTCGCTGCTGTTTAAGAAGGTGTAGCTAGCGATGCTGCCGCCTACGTTATCGGATGATCAATCTGTGCCGTTTGATGATCGTGGGCTGGCGTACGGGGATGGCCTCTTTGAAACGGTACTGTTGCGCGCGGGAAAGCCAGTACTGTGGCGCTATCACACTGCACGTCTGGCGAAGGGCTGTCATCGCCTAGGGATACCGTTACCTTGCCAGCAAGCGCTTGACGCCACTTGGCAGGGCGGCCCCACCGCTGAATTCGAAGTGCTAAAGCTCATTCTGACGCGGGGCAGTGGCGGCCGTGGCTATGCCCAGCCCGATCAGGTAACGCCGCATCTGCTTAGCCGTCGAACGCCGTTTCAACCATCGGTTGAGCGCTGGCAGAAGGGGGTGGCGGTACGTCTTTGCGACTTGCAGCTTGCCCGTCAGCCCCGGTTGGCGGGTATCAAGCACTTAAATCGACTGGAAAACGTGCTGGCCCGCCAAGAGTGGAGCGATGCCACTATTGCCGAAGGTGTGCTGGCCGATAGTGAAGGTCTTGTCGTAGAAGCCACTAGCATGAATGTTTTTTGGCAGCGGGCGGGGGAGGTGTTAACGCCTCAGCTTGATCAGTGCGGCGTGGCTGGCACGCTGCGCGCTGCATTGCTTGAACACGGTGCTATCGCTCTGGCTTCGCTTTCGCTTCATCAACTCGCTAATGTCGAACGACTCTGGGTGGCAAACTCTGTCCAGGGTGTATGGCAAGTTACTAAACTATTCGCAGCGGATGGCTCGCTGCTACAGTCCTGGCCCTTGAGTCAGCCAGACCCGTTCCAGCGCTTGGCGCATCAGCTATTGGGTGTTACTTAAACAGCAATGTTTGTTTAGATATCGGCCTGTAATTTTCTCAGAGGTGTCATGGTGAAACGGTTATTAACCGCTTTAGTGGTGTTAGTGTTGGTTGGCGCTGCAGCTGCAGCAGGCGGTTATTTCTATTGGCAGAGCCGACTAGAGGCACCGCTAACGATTGATGAGCCAATGCTTTACCAAGTGCCGTCTGGTGCGGGCTTTAATCGGGTAGTGGCGCAATTGGAAGAGCAGGGCGTGCTGGAAGACGCCTGGGCGTTTCGCTTGCTAGCGCGGGTCGAACCGGAGCGCGTGCCGCAGCTGCGTACCGGTGAGTACCAACTCTTGCCGGATATGAGCGGTCTGGAAATGATGGCACTGTTGGGTAGCAATAAGGTGGTTACCTACTCGCTGACCATTCCAGAGGGCTGGTCTTTTCGACAGATGCGCGAGTTGCTCGATGCTGCGCCGAAACTCGACCATCGCACTGCGGCGTTGAGCGATGCAGAGGTGATGACGCTACTCGACCGAGAAGACACCTTCCCCGAAGGCTGGTTCTTTCCCGATACCTATCGTTATCACCTGGGTATGAGCGATGTTGATATCCTGCGCCAATCATTGGAGCGGATGGAGCGAATTCTTGAAGACGTTTGGGAAGAGCGCGCGGACGACCTAACCATTGAGACTCCCTACGAGGCGCTGATCATGGCCTCGTTAATTGAGCGGGAAACCGGTGCGCCCGAGGAGCGGCGCGAAATTGCCGGAGTTTTCAAGCGCCGCATGGAGCGGGGCATGCGGCTGCAAACTGACCCGACGATTATTTATGGGATGGGTGAGCGTTATGAAGGGCGCATTACCCACGCCGATATCCGCGAGGCCACGCCGTATAACACTTATGTGATTGACGGAATACCGCCCACGCCGATTGCCATGCCGGGGCGCGCCTCCTTAGAGGCGGCGGTGAATCCATTACCTGGCGAGACGCTCTATTTCGTTGCTCGTGGGGATGGTACACACCACTTCTCGCGTACGCTGCGGGAGCATAACAATGCCGTTAATCGCTATATCCGCAACCGATAATAGCCATGACTGATCACCACATTAAGGGAGCATGATGAGTAAGCGTGGACGCTTCATTACGCTGGAAGGCGGCGAAGGCGTGGGTAAATCCACCAATGTGGGCTTTGTCGCCGAGTGTTTGGAAGCCGAGGGTCTGGAAGTGGTGCGTACCCGCGAGCCAGGCGGTACCGAACGTGGCGAAGCTATTCGCGCACTGCTGCTGGATCCTGCACCCCAAGAGCCGCTGCACGTCGACGCTGAGCTGCTGCTAATGTTTGCCGCGCGAGCGCAGCACTTGGCCGAAAAAATACTCCCCGCCTTGGCGAGAGGGGCGTGGGTAGTCTGTGATCGCTTTACCGATGCCACCTTTGCCTATCAGGGCGGTGGGCGAGGCATTGCCAAGGAGCGTATCGCCGTGCTGGAAGATTTTGTTCAGCAGGGGCTGTCGCCCGATTTAACCCTGCTGCTCGATATGCCCAAAGAGGCTGCAAAACAGCGCTTAGAGTCGCGCCTGCATGATCGCCGCGAGCAGCGGGATAGATTCGAGCAGGAGCAGGCTGACTTTTTCCAGGCAGTGCGGGATGGCTACCTGGCACGAGCGGAAGAAGCGCCGGAGCGCTTTGCGGTGATCGATGCACAATACGCACTGGATGAGGTACAAAGCCAAATCCGACAAGTCCTATTAACGAAGGTTGCTGCATGGCGTTAACCGGCGTAATGCCATGGCATCAAGCCACGTGGCAGCATTTGACCCGCTTGGCTGATAGTGGGCGTATGCCTCATGCGCTGTTAATTCACGGCGCCCACGGCGTGGGTAAGCAGCAGTTGGCAGAAGCGTTAATTGCGCGAACGCTATGCGCCTCGCCTGCGGACCAAGCCTGCGGCCACTGCCATAGCTGCGCGATGCTCGCATCGGGCTATCACCCAGATCTGCTGCGGGTCTCGCCTGAAGAGGGTAAGCGCCAAATCCGCATCGACCCGATTCGCGAGGTTAATCGCTTTGTTTCGCAAACGGCTCAGCAGGGCGGTTACCGGGTAATTGTGGTTTCGCCCGCCGAGGCAATGAACGTTGCCGCCGCCAATGCGCTACTCAAAAGCCTTGAAGAGCCCGGTGATAAAACCCTGTTTATTCTGCTCTCAGACGTGCCTTCGCGGATGCTGGCGACGATTCGTTCCCGCTGTCAGCAGTGGTCACTGCCCAGCGTTGACTTTGAGGCGTGTCGTGGATGGTTAATTGAGCAGTTGGGTAGCGCCGACGAAGCCTACTTCTGGTGGCAGGTAGCGGGTGGCCTGCCGCTGCTCGCCTTAGAGCTTGCGGCACCCGAAGAGCGCGCCTTGCGCCATCAAATTCACGACAGTTTTGAGCAGTTGGTGCGCGGAGCCGAGCCTGTTTCAGAGGCTGCACGCCTGGATCGCCAGGCGATTGATGCCATCTTGTGGTACGGTATCGCCTGGCTGGAAGACCTGATCCGTCTCGGTTTATCTGGGGAAGGGGCTGTGTTGCATAACCCCGATCTAGAGCCGCTCTATCGTCAAGCAGTTAAAAATGGCCGCGTTCAGGACTGGTTTCGCCTGCTCGACTATGCCCGCGAACAGCGGCGATTGTTGGCAGTGGGGGCAAACCCCAATCCTCAGTTAGTGCTTGAAGCATGGTTGGTGCGATGGGCGGCACTGCTTCGCTCATAGCGGTATTTGTTCAATCTCCCACGGCTGTTCAAAACAGTGCAGCGAGGTCGTCATGGCAGCTCAGAAAGCGCTCTCTCTAACGGTACCGGACGTGTCGACTTTGCTTTCCGCGTACATGCCTTTTCTGGATCGTGGAGGGATTTTTGTACCTACTCAGACCCCTTACGCGCTTGGTCAACAAGTGTTTTTGCTGCTCACACTGCCGGGTGAAAGCGAGCGCCTGTCTGTGACCGGTCAAGTGGTGTGGGTATCGCCGGAAGGGGTGAGTGGCCGCCGTATGCCGGGCATCGGCCTGCATTTCAGCCAGCAAGACTATCCTGTGCGTGACCGAATCGAGACGCTGCTTGCCGGTCAGTTAGATAAAGCAGCTCCATCGTTCACGCTCTGAATCAAACCGTCGCTTACGCTTTGAATGCAATGATCATTGTGTTTATGGCTTAGCCGTTGTCGAGACCTGTATGTTTGTTGATTCACACTGTCATTTAGATCGTTTATCCGACCAGACCCATGGGGGCGATATAGCCGCCACCCTGGCAGCCGCTCGTGCTGCCCACGTCAGTCAATTTCTTGCTGTAGCGGTTACGTTAGAAGATATGCCGCAACTGGCGGCCATTGCCCGCGCCCATCACGATGTGGCAATTTCCGCTGGATTACACCCCTTGCACCACAGTGAGAGCGAACCCAGCGTTGCGGATATTAAAGAGGCCGCGGAGCAGTATGGGGCGGTGGCTATCGGTGAAACAGGCCTGGATTACCACTACCAAGACAGCGTGCCTATCGAGATTCAGCACGAGCGCTTCAAGCGTCACTTAATCGCTGCGCGTGAGTTAGAGCTGCCGGTGATTATTCATACCCGCGAAGCCAAAGAGGAAACCTTGGCCTTGCTGCGTGAATATAGCGACCCGCGCGTGGGTGGTGTATTACACTGTTTTACTGAAGATATGGCGATGGCCCGTGAGGCGGTGAGACTGGGTTTTTATATCTCGCTATCGGGGATTATCACGTTTCGCAATGCTGCTCCGCTGCGTGAACTTGCCCGTCAGCTTCCGCTGGATCGCCTGCTGATTGAGACAGATAGCCCTTATCTAGCACCCGTTCCTCATCGCGGCAAGCCCAACGAGCCTGCTTGGGTGGTGCAAGTGGCTGAATGCATCGCCCAGGAGCGGGGCATCAGTGTCGATGAAGTGGCCATGCAGACGACCGCCAATTTTTATCAGCTCTTTCGTGCCGCGGCTCCCGATGCACCGGAACACGTCAAAGAGGCGCTGGCGCACTCTGGGCTTCTGTAACCGATGCGCCCTGAATACGCTCAAGCGAGGTGGGCGAGATGAATATTGATCGATTGCTGCAGCAAGGTAGCGGAGACGAGGAGCGCGCTGGAACTATTCCACCGCTCGATGACTGGCACCCAGCGCTCTCTGGCGATATGAATATCGTTATTCACGCCGACGGTAGCTGGTCGCACGAAGGCCAGCCGTTTGCCCGCCCCAAGGTAGCACGCCTATTGGCAACGCTGCTGCGCCTTGATGACGAGGGCTACTGCCTGGTCACGCCGATGGAACGCTGGCGGATAAAGGTCGAAGACCTGCCGCTGGTGGCAGTCGAAGCTGACTTCCGTGACGGTGCCTGGTGGTTTATCACTCAGTTTGACGATGTTGTTCGTTTAGACGCCAAGCATCCGCTCTCTATCACCTTAACCCCTCAAGACGAGGCGGTCCCGCAGTTGCCGGTGCGTTTTGGGCTGGCGGCTAGGCTGCACCGCAATGTCTATTACCAACTGGTTGAGGCCGCGGAAGCCCGAGAGATAGGAAACGGTAAGAGTGAACTAGGCCTAGAGAGTGCCGGGCAGTGGTTTGTGCTGGGGCAGATTGATAATGAGCTGATTGGCGAGGCGCCGTGAAGTTAACCGCTGAGCAGCAAGCCGTTGTCAATCACCCGGCGGGGCATGCAAGGGTGGCGGCAGTGGCCGGGGCAGGTAAAACCACCACCATGGCCGCCCGAGTGCTACATCTATTGGCCAGTGGCGTGGCGCCAAAACGTATCCTGGTGCTGATGTTTAACCGCTCTGCGAAGGATGATTTTCAGCGTCGTTTAGCCGCAATGTCATCTAACGGGCAGGTATTGCCCGATGTCCGCACCTTTCACTCCCTGGGGCACCGCTTAACTCAAAGCTTATGCCGCTGGGGCGCGCTTGCGCCGCGCCAGCTATTGTCCGCCGATTGGCAGCTGGAAAGGCTGCTTCGCCAGGCGAGTCTTAATGTACTGCGTGATACAGTTGAGCGCCGGGATGCAGCTCTGGAAGGGGATCGGCTAGAAACCTTAGCTCACTTCTGCGGCTTGGTTAAAGCAGAAATGATCACTCCGGAAGCGCTCTATGAGCGGCTGAATTTTGACCCCGATACCGACTACTTTCCAGCGGCGTTTGCCGAAGCAGAAAGGCTATTGGAGGCGGAAGGCGTGATGACCTATGCCGATCTGCTTTATCGTCCACTGTTGGCGCTAGAAGCGGATAGTGCCTTACGTGGCCGCGTTGAGGGATTTCTCGACCATGTCATTATTGACGAGTATCAGGATATTAACGCCGCACAGCAGCGACTTTTATCCGTGTTGGTGGGTACTCGTGCCGAAGTAATGGCAGTCGGCGATGCCAACCAGTGTATTTATGAGTGGCGCGGTGCCAAACCCGACACCATGCTGGAAAATTTTACCGCTACCTTTGGCGAGGCAACCGATTACCCGCTATCGACCACCTTTCGGCACGGCCATGCGTTGGCGCTGGCCGCGAATCATGCCATTGCCGCTAATCAGCGCCGTCCTAATCAGCTGTGCCTTGCCGCGGCTAATAACCCGGAGACCCGCGTTTCAGTTGGCCAGGGGAGTCGTTTGCTACTTGACGCGTTGATGGACTGGCAGGCCCAGGGGCGGGCGTTTAACGAAGCCAGCTTGCTGGTGCGCAGCTGGGCGCTTTCGGTACCGTTCCAATTGGCGCTGCTACAGGCCGGGATACCGTTTCGGCTTCAGCGCGAGGATCGTTTTGTTTTTCGTCTGCCGCTGGTGCAGGCCTTGGCGGGGTATTTAAAGCTGTCGCGTCGTCCTGACCTTCTGCGCGACCCGCAGCAACTACTGCTGCTGCTTTCACAGCCGACCCCCTTCGTTGCCCGCGAGCGACTACAGCGTTTAGCCCAGCAGCTGGCCACTACCCAGCAGTGGCCTGAGCGGCATGACCCCATATTAACGACGTTAAAGCCGATCCAACGGCGCACACTTAAAAAACGCTGGGTGCTGCTTTGTGAGCTTCCACAGCTAAGTGCGTGGCCACCCGCCAAGCTACTCAGGCATGTGGTGGAAAGCATAGAGGCGGAAAAAACGCTTAAGCGTGCGGCAGCAAGGCGGGACAAAGGCGAAGAAGATGTTCGCTTACTCGACGTGCTGATTGAACAAGCGCAAAGCGTGCAGGACCCAGATGCGTTTATCGAGCTGCTTGAGCGCCCGGTAGAAAACCAGGCGAGCGGCGTGCTGATTAGCACCGTGCACGGTGCCAAAGGGCTTGAGTGGCCGCTGGTTGCGGTGGCTGGGGTTAACGAAGAAGACTTTCCCCACTACAGTCGCGATAACCCGCTCAGTGATGAACGCCTTGAAGAGGAGCGGCGGCTCTTCTACGTGGCCATCACTCGCGCCCAAGAGCAGCTATTAGTGCTCCATGATGGGGGCGTGCACCGCCCTAGTCGCTTTATTGCCGAAAGCGCCTGGCAGGATAGTATGCGGGTAGCCTCTTGCTTAGCCAGTCAAAGTCCGCCAGCGGCTTCGCTGCAAGTGGCATCTGTGCGGCTGGTTGAGCGCTATCTAGCGCGGCTGGGGCGCGATGATATTGTGCTGGCTGCGACTCAGGTTGAAGAAGCCAAGGCAGGTTATTCGACAGATACTCGTTTTTACCCTGGTCAGCGCCTTCACCATGCAGTGTTTGGTGAGGGTGAAGTGGCGGCGGTAGAGGGGAGTGCCAGCGACCCGGTCATTGATGTGCGCTTTGATCAGGCAGGGCGCAGGCGGCTTATTGCCCGCCGCGCACCCATTGAGCTACTCGAAAATGGTTCAACGCTTGCTGGGTAAGTCGAGGGTGAGCCAATATGACACACTTTTTTACATTTGACGTCGAGTTAAGCTTTAGGACAGTTTGACTTAGCTTGGTCCTGCCGATTTAATACCTACACTCCCACCTAACTAATACTCAGCAGCTCATAACATAATTACTTATGAAATAGGGAACGGGCATGGTAAGGCAAGCCACCTGGCTCTGCGCCATTTTGATCTTCACCCAAAGCGGCACCTTGCTTGCTGACAGCACGCTGCCTAGCCTAGGATTTAATGGTTTTGGCACTCTTGGAGTTGTTCACTCTGACGAGCAGAACGCTGACTTCGTGGCTGACCCCTTCGCTTCAGAAGGTGCAGGGTATAGTCATGATTGGAGCGCTGAAGTTGATAGCCGCTTAGGCCTTCAAGCTACGTTACGTATGACGCCTCAGCTCTCCTCCGTTTTGCAGGTCGTCAGCGAAAAGCGATACGACGGCTCATTCGCACCTGAAATTGAATGGGCCAATGTTCAATACGACATTACCCCTAATTTTAGTTTCAGAGTTGGGCGTATGGTGCAGAGCTCATTTATGTCCTCTGAACACCGTAAAGTTAACTACGCCACGCCTTGGATAAGACCACCGCAAGAAGTTTACCGTTTAATCCCGGTGGCTAATTTTGATGGCGTTGATGTGCGCTATCGATACCACAGTGGGAGCAGCACTAACGAACTGCAGCTGAATTTTGGTGGTGGCAGCGCTGATTACCAAACGGGTAGTATCGACGCCAGCGACTCTTGGGGAATTTCACACCGCACTCATTGGGGGGACACTACTCTGTTTGCCAGCTACGGCGAGCTGAAAGTGAGCGCGGATGAACTTTCACAATTCTTCGATGCATACCGTCTCTTTGGCCTATCTGGTGAAGAGCTTGCTAGCCGCTACGAAGTTGATGGCAAGCGCACGAGCCTACTGAGTTTAGGGGTGGGTTATGACCCTGGCTCATGGTTTGTTATGGGAGAGTGGGCGCGCTCTTCGTCTCCTTCTCTTTTAGGGGACCATGAAGGGGCTTACATGACTTTCGGCTACCGTATAGCCGAGTGGACGCCGTATGTGGGTGTGGCGCGAGCAAAAATCACCAGCAATACGTCAGAGCCGGGGTTGAATGCTGCCCTTTATCCATCGCCCTTTGCCGAAGGCGCGCAGTTACTCAATGGCGTATTGAATGAGTTCATATCCAGCGGAATGCAGCAAGAGAGTATTACGCTTGGGGCTCGCTGGGATTTTAGGCCAGGTATGGCTTTTACGGCCCAGTACGATCATATCGATATGCGTTCGGAGTCATCGGGGGGGCTGATCAATCAACAGCCCGAGTTTACCCCAGGTGGACGCATTAACTTGTTCAGCCTTGCGCTCGACTTTGTGTTTTAAGGAGAGTGGCAATGTTTAAACGACTTACTGCACACTTGGTCAGCCTGCTATTGGGGGCAGCGCTGACTATGGTTAATCACCCTGCCGCGGCCGAGGTGTTGGTGGTTGTGTCAGCCGAGGCACCCTTTACTCGCCTTACCAGCAGCGATTTAAGGGATATTTATTTAGGACGTCGCACGCTAATAGCCAACGGAGTACAAGTGGTGCCCTTGGATCAGACTGAAGGTACGGCGGCGAGAAGTGAGTTCTATATTCACTACACGGGGCAAACGCCGGCGCAAATCAAGGCACACTGGGCTAGACAGATATTTACCGGGCGAGGTCAGCCGCCCCAAGCGCTGGCTGATAGTCGCGCAGTAGTAGAGCGACTCGCCGGTGATGCAAAAGCACTGGGCTATATAGAGCCTTCTTTTCTTGATGAGCGTCTGAGAGTGGTGACAATTGAGTAGCCTCAATGATCAAACAGGCCCTAGCCGTTTCATCCCATCCAAAAGCTTCATTAATCGATGGTCACATCATCTTGTAGAGCCACTGGTACTATTTAGCCTAGTGGCTTTGATGATGTTGTTGGTTATATGGGGAAGTGCTTACTTTTTAGTCAATAAAGAACGTATGGCCATTGAGCGTCAGGCAGAGCTGTCGGTAGGAGAAATTACCGATACTTATGAAGCGCTGGTGGTAAGAGCCTTAAGAGAAATTGACACCGCACTGAAATTAGTACGTTTTACCGCCAACAGTACCGATCATGCAAGCGTCCTCAGTGTGTTAAATGAGCAGCGGTTATTGCCGCCAGCACTGCTATTTACCATCAGCATTGTTGATGAGCAGGGCATGGTTATCGAGACTACTAATTCGGGTCTGCTTGGGCAGCGCCTAATGCCGCCTTCACAACGAACACTGGGCGACGATTACCTAGCAGTGGGGGAGGTAGATGCTTATCAGGAAAAGCAGCTGACCTTTACCCGGCCATTAATGCCTGAGCAAGAGGGAAGCTCGGGCTGGGTCGTTATCGCTATTGATGCCAATTACTTTGTGAGCAGTTATGAAGTTCGGTCGTTGGGCCAGCAGGGGATGCTGGCACTAGTGGGCTCTGAAGGCATCGTTCGCGTCAGGCGTTCAGGAGATACTATCCATACAGGCGAACTGATGGATATAGAAGCTTGGAAAAGTAGCACACTGGATGCCGTTAGCGATCCCTTTCTGACCCACTGGCAAGGTGTTGAGCGCTACACACTGGTACGCAAACTGTACGATTTTCCCCTCTCGATTGTCGTAGGGCTCTCTGCCCAGGAGCATTTGGATGCGGCTCAACAGCTTGCGCGAAACTATTGGCAGCGGGCAGGATGGACAAGCGGCCTGCTGCTCATCATTCTGGCGATACTCGGCCGTTTGAGCTGGCAACTTCAGCGGGCGCGGCAGCGGGTAATGGAAGAGCGTGTGTTGCATGCCCAGCAGGTTGAGCACTTAGCTTTTCATGACACGCTAACCGATTTGCCCAATCGAGCCTTTTTGAGTCGCCTGATTACTCAGGCCGTGAAGCTTGGCGGTCGCCATGGTGACTCCTTCGCGCTGCTTTTCCTGGACCTTGACCGCTTTAAGTTAATCAATGACACCTTGGGTCATGACGCCGGCGACCATCTTCTGCAAGAAGTGGCTAGACGACTGACCTCTTCGGTGCGTGGAAGTGATATCGTCGCTCGGTTGGGGGGGGATGAATTTGTCATCCTTTTGAGTAAGGTCGGCCGACGAGAGCAGGTTGAACCCATCGCCACAAAAATTCTCTCCTCCGT
Source organism: Halomonas alkaliantarctica (assembly GCF_029854215.1). Taxonomy (NCBI): domain Bacteria; kingdom Pseudomonadati; phylum Pseudomonadota; class Gammaproteobacteria; order Oceanospirillales; family Halomonadaceae; genus Vreelandella; species Vreelandella neptunia. Next base: position 1,680,095 of record NZ_CP122961.1, read on the forward strand.
TAGGGAGCCCTTTATGCTGGCCGGCCAGGAGTGTCATGTCTCGGTAAGTATTGGCGTCTCGCTGTATCCGTTCGACGGGCTTGACGAGCAAACATTATTGAAAAGCGCCGATATGGCGATGTATCAGGCGAAGCAACTGGGTAAAAACAATGCCCAGTTTTATACTGACGAATTAAGTGCGGAAATGGATGTGCGTTTAACCTTGGAGTCTGGTCTGCATCGTGCGCTTGCAGATCATGAGTTTAGATTGTTCTTCCAGTCAAAGCATGACATCGAAGCAGGCAACACACTTGGCATGGAGGCATTGCTTCGTTGGCAGCATCCAACGCTTGGCTTACTGGAACCCACCCAATTCATGACCCTGGCTGAAGAGAGCGGCTTGGCTATGCCTATCGGTCAATGGGTGCTTGAAAATGCCTGTAGGCAAAACATGTTGTGGCAACACGAAGGGTTTCCCGCATTAACAATGGCGGTGAATATTTCTGCACGTCAATTTTACGACAACAGCTTTGTAGAGAGTATCAAGCAAGCATTAACCACTACCCGAATGAATCCCAAGCTACTTGAGTTGGAAATTACAGAGAGCATGCTGCTGCAGAATGTTCAGCGTACGGCAAGTATCTTTGCCGAGATTAAAAAACTGGGGGTTAAGATAGTCGTTGATGATTTTGGTACAGGGTATTCTTCTTTATCTGACTTAAACGCTTTGCCTGTGGATGCGTTAAAAGTAAGTTCGTCTTTAGTTAAGCGTCTTTCGGGCACTCGTCGTGACCAGCAGTTATCGGCATCGGTCATTGAGCTGGGTAAGTCTCTGGGTATGCAGGTGTTCGCGAAAGGGGTCGCTTCTCATGAGAAGACCCGCTTCATAGGCAGACACTCCAGTCTCTCTTTTCATGGCTTTTATAGTAATAGACCGTTGTCAGCAGAGCAGAGCTGCGAAAGGGAAAAGTAGCTTAGGTTGACACTGCTTACCCTTTTACAGCCAATGCCGGGCAAGCAGTGCACAGGTTTTAGCCGACTTCTTTACATATTGGGGTAGTTGGGGCCGCCACCGCCTTCTGGTGCTACCCAGGTGATATTTTGCGCTGGGTCTTTGATGTCGCAAGTTTTGCAGTGTACGCAGTTTTGGAAATTGATCTGAAAGCGTGGCTGCCCCGCGCTATCCTCCACCACTTCGTAAACACCAGCCGGGCAGTAGCGCTGCGCCGGTTCTGCATATTTGGGCAGATTGTCGCGGATGGGTAGCTCAGGATCGTCCAGGCGCAAATGACACGGCTGATCCTCTTCATGGTTGGTATTCGACAAAAACACCGAGGTAGGCTTGTCGAAAGAGAGCTTGCCGTCCGGTTTGGGATAGTTAATCTTTTCAAACTCGGCTGCAGGCTGGAGGGCGCCATAGTCAGTGGTGGTGTCGTGGACGTTAGGCAGCTTGTTACCCAATAACTGGTGAGCAAAATTATACGCTCCGCCGCCCACGGTGCCATATTTATGGATCGCGGGCCCGAAGCTGGCGCTCTCTTTAAGCTCTTGGTAGGCCCAGCTGGCTTCCCATTTCTGGGTAAAACTCGTTAGCTCCTGGGCGCCTTCATCACCACCTTTTATCGCCTCGAATACGCTCTCCGCGGCAACCAAGCCAGATTTCATGGCGGTGTGCAGGCCTTTGATCTTGGAAAAGTTGAGGGTGCCCGCATCGCAGCCAATCAATAGTCCACCGGGGAAGGTCATTTTGGGTAGGCTGTTAAAGCCCCCCTTGGTAATCGCTCGGGCGCCATAAGCCACGCGCTTGCCACCCTCCAGATACTGACTAAGTACCGGATGATGCTTCATACGCTGAAATTCGTCGAAGGGCGAGAGCCATGGATTCTGGTAACCCAGATCCATAATCAAACCCACCACCACCTGCTGGTTTTCCGCATGGTAAAGGAACCAGCCGCCGTGAGCGTTTTTATCTAATGGCCAGCCAGAACCATGCAACACGAGCCCAGGCTCATGCTTGTCGGCAGGCACATCCCAAAGCTCTTTAAGGCCAATACCGTAGTGTTGCGGGTCGCGACCTGCATCGAGTGAGAAGTCTTTGATTAAGCGCTTACCTAAATGCCCCCGCGCGCCTTCGGCAAACAGGGTGTACTTGGCGCGCAGTTCCATGCCCGGCATATGGCCATCTTTGGGGGTGCCATCGGCGGCGACACCCATATCGCCAATCAGAATGCCGCGCACGGCGTCGTCTTCAATGATGACCTCTTGGGCGGCAAAGCCTGGAAAGATTTCTACCCCTAGGCCCTCTGCCTGTTCCGCCAGCCAGCGGCACAGGTTGCCTGCACTGATCACATAGCGGGTAAGTTCGCCGTCGGTGTTATGCATGCTTTTAGGTACTAAGGCGTTAGGTACTTTTTGCGCTTTTTCGGCGTCTTTGAGCAAATAGACATCGTCGCGAATCGCCGGGGTGTTGAGCGGCGCGCCGCGCTCTTTCCAATCAGGGAAAAGTTCCGCCAGTGCGCGAGGTTCAAAGACCGCGCCAGATAAAATATGTGCGCCAACCTCTGAGCCTTTCTCAACGACGCAGACCGTTAGCTCTTGCTCAGCCTCGTTGGCCTGCTGCATCAGTCGGCATGCGGCGGAAAGCCCGGATGGGCCCGCACCGACAATGACGACATCAAAGTCCATTACATCGCGTTCAACAGTTTCCACCCGGTTTCTCCTTTATTCTCTTTAAGTGCCAGTGTTTATAAAGCTAACCTAAGGGTAACCTCGGGGAACTAGCTTATAAAAAGTCGGCCTTAAGTTAAAACGGTCGTTTGCTTCTGATTATGCCCCATGATAGGCATAATACCTGTGTCAGGTCACGCCTACGATGGTGAAAGGGGCATTTATTGGCAGTTTGCTTCGCCAAACATCTTTCAGTGCTACGACTAAGGCCGTAGAGGACTATTCAGTATAAGGTGTTGTCGCTTTGTGGCAGGCTATGGCAAATTGGCAGGGTTTTTCAATTGCGCACCTATCAAACGCTTGATTGAATTTAAAAGCGCCGCCATTTCTATTGGCAGCGCCCGTATTGGGGCAGGCGAATCGTTGTTGGGAAATTGCCAGTAAGTCTCCGATACACATCTTAAAAAAGGGTATCCGCCGGGCGGGTGCCGTCTCAGGGTAACGGCTTTACGACAAGCCAAGCGAGGAACCTATGAAAGTACTCGTCGCGGTGAAACGCGTCATCGACTATAACGTCAAAATCCGCGTTAAAGCGGATCACTCTGACGTTGATCTTACCAACGTCAAAATGGCCATGAACCCCTTCTGCGAAATTGCCGTGGAAGAGGCGGTACGCCTGAAAGAGAAGGGCGTGGCGACAGAAGTCGTCGCCGTCACGGTAGGGCCCAAAACCGCCCAAGAACAGCTGCGTACCGCGCTGGCGCTGGGGGCAGACCGCGCCATCCATATCGAAACCGACGAGCGCGCCGAATCCCTGGCCGTGGCCAAGCTGCTGGCCAAAGTGGTCGAAGAAGAGCAGCCGAGGTTGGTGGTGTTGGGTAAACAGGCCATCGACACCGACAACAACCAGACCGGCCAAATGCTCGCCGCGCTGACCGGCCTGCCCCAAGGCACCTTCGCCTCTGAAGTGGCTGTGGACGGCGACAAGGTGAGCGTGACGCGTGAAATCGACGGCGGCCTGCAAACCATCGCGCTGACGCTACCGGCGATTGTCACTACCGACCTGCGCTTGAATGAGCCGCGCTACGCCAAGCTCCCCGACATCATGAAGGCCAAGAAAAAGCCGCTGGATGTGAAAACCCCCGCCGACTTCGGCGTCGAGGTTGCCTCCAAGGTCAGTCTGCTCAAAGTGGAGTCGCCCGCCGAGCGCAAAGGCGGCGTCAAAGTCGCCTCGGTAGACGAGCTGATCGACAAACTGAAAAACGAAGCCAAAGTTCTTTGAGACAAGTACTTTGCTACAAGCGCTTTGAAAGGAGTTGATGCCATGAGCATTCTGGTACTTGCGGATCTACACGAAGGCCAACTGGCCGCTGCCACCGCCCACGTCGTGGCGGCCGCCCAAGCCATTGGTGGCGATATTGACGTTCTGGTGGCCGGTGAAGGCGTTCAAGCCGCCGCCGAAGCCGCCGCCAAACTCGACGGCGTAAGCAAAGTTCGCGTCGCGGATAACGCCGTTTACGCCCACCAGCTCGCCGAGCCCATGGGCGCACTGCTGGTCGAACTGGCCGATGGCTACACCCACGTGCTGGCCAGTGCCTCCACCACCGGCAAAAACGTGTTGCCGCGTTTAGCCGCGCTAAAAGACGTCAGCCAACTGTCGGACGTTATCGCCGTGGACAGCGCCGATACCTTCAAGCGTCCGATCTACGCCGGAAACGCCATTGCGACGGTGAAAAGCGACGATACGCTGAAGGTGATCACCGTGCGCACCACCGGCTTTGATGCGGTCGGCACCAGCGGCAGCGCAACGGTTGAAACGGTCGATACCGTGGTAGAAAACAGTCAGTCCAGCTTTGTCAAAGAAGAGCTGGCGCAGTCGGATCGCCCCGAGTTGGGCGGTGCCAAGGTGGTGGTCTCCGGGGGCCGTGGTATGGGCAACGGCGAAAACTTCAAGCTACTCGACGGCATTGCCGACAAGTTGGGTGCCGCCATCGGTGCTTCCCGGGCCGCGGTAGACGCAGGCTTTGTACCCAACGATATGCAGGTTGGCCAGACGGGCAAAATCGTTGCGCCGGATCTGTATATTGCCGTGGGTATCTCTGGTGCCATCCAGCACCTGGCCGGTATGAAGGACTCCAAGGTGATCGTTGCGATCAACAAAGACGACGAAGCACCGATTTTTCAGGTGGCGGACTACGGCTTAGTGGGGGATCTGTTCGAGATCCTGCCGGAGCTTGAGAGCAAGCTGTAAGCGCTTGAACTACCAAGTCCTAAAAGCCGACTTCGCCAGAAGTCGGCTTTTTTGTGCCGGGTCTATTAGGTAAACTGCCAATAGTTGACTAAAGTACTGGGGCAAAAGGTAAGAAAAACCACCCCGGTGGTTGAAAAAGCTGCGGGCTGACCGCACATAGGTAATTGAAAGCAACGAAAGCCACTCAAGGAGATGATGATATGGCACATACATTACCCGAATTGCCGTACGCATATGATGCTCTCGAACCAAACATCGATGCGATGACGATGGAAATTCACCACTCTCGTCACCATCAAACCTACATCAATAACCTGAACGCCACGCTTGAAGGCACAGGGCTTGAAGATGTACCGGTTGAAGAGCTGGTCGCCAATCTAGATCGCGTTCCAGAAGCCAAGCGTCAAGCCGTTATCAATAACGGTGGCGGTCACGCCAACCACTCTATGTTTTGGCAAATGATGTCACCTAACGGCGGTGGCAGCCCCCAGGGCGATGTTGCAAAAGCGATCGATTCTGAGCTGGGCGGTCTGGAAGCCTTTAAAGAAGAGTTCAAAAAAGCTGCCGTTGGCCGTTTCGGCAGTGGTTGGGCATGGCTATCCATGACCCCTGAAAAGAAATTGGTGGTAGAAAATACCCTGAACCAAGACAGCCCGTTGATGCACGGCAATACGCCGTTGCTTGGTCTGGATGTTTGGGAGCATGCCTACTACCTGAAGTACCAAAATAAGCGTCCTGACTACATTGCTGCGTTCTTCAACGTTGTAAACTGGGAAGACGTTGAGCGTCGTTACCAAGCTGCGATTAGCTAAAATTGCTATGACCCGCTAGACGCGCCGGTTCCCGGCGCTGTTAAAAACCGCCCACTTTTTAGTGGGCGGTTTTTTTGTTGCCTGGGATAGAGTAGGGCATTAGCTGTCAATATCCTGTGGATGAAAAATACCACATATGCTTGAATTGATTTTCACATGGTCTATATATAGTATGCGTTGTGTCTTCTAGAGGGGGCGAGCACTAGATGTGCTCTACCCGAAAAATGCCGCTATGAAAAGGGGATCATCCATGGAAATTCAAATTTATAGCAAGCCAGCATGCGTACAGTGCACCGCGACTTATCGTGCGCTAGACAAGCAAGGGCTCGATTACACCGTTATTGATATTACTGCTGAATCCGGCGCCCAAGAAGAAGTGGAAGCGCTGGGCTATCGGCAGCTTCCCGTCGTAGTCGTCGGCGAGGATCACTGGTCGGGTTTCCGCCCAGACCGCATTCAAGCGCTGGCGTAAGTCATCCAAATGCTGGCAAGTTGCGCACCTACACCCGAAGTCGGCACGTTGGTGTACTTCTCTACTAAATCAGGTAATACCCATCGTTTTGTAGAAAAGCTTGGTTTTACCGCAAAGCGACTGCCGCTGAATCGAGAAGAGCCTGTTCCACGTGTCACCCAGCCGTATATTTTAGTTACCCCCACTTACGGGGGGGGAAGTGAGCAGGGTGCGGTGCCCAAGCAGGTGATCCATTTTCTTAACGACACACATAATCGAAGCCTCCTGCGGGGGGTCATTGCAGCGGGAAATACCAATTTTGGCGAAGCGTATGGCCTTGCTGGCCGTATTATCGCGAAAAAGTGCAGCGTGCCGCTGCTGTATCGATTCGAACTGTTTGGTACCGACGACGACGTGGCCAACGTCCGCAAAGGAGTAGAAGAGTTTTGGAAACGACAAACCTAGCGCCGAAAGACTCAGTCTCAAACGACTTAGCCGCTAAAAGCGTAGAGCCAAAACGGCCTGCAGCGACCTCCGAAGCGCGCACGCTGGATTATCATGCTCTTAACGCCATGCTCAACCTGTACGGTGCCAATGGCGAGCTACAGCTGGATAAAGATCGCGAAGCGGCCCGCCAGTACTTTTTGCAACACGTTAACCAGAACACGGTGTTTTTCCACTCGTTAGAGGAAAAGCTCGATTACCTGGTCGAAGAGCAGTACTACGAAGCCGAGATGCTGGCCCAGTACAGCTTCGCCTTTATCAAGGCGCTGTTCGAGCAGGCCTATGCGTATAAGTTTCGCTTTCCTAGTTTCTTGGGTGCGTTTAAGTACTACACCAGCTACACGCTGAAGACGTTTGACGGCAAGCGTTATTTAGAGCGCTATGAAGACCGCGTCTGCATGGTCGCGCTGACCCTGGCGCGGGGCGACGAAACGCTGGCGAAGTCACTGGTGGATGAAATCATTAGCGGCCGCTTCCAGCCTGCTACCCCCACCTTTTTGAACTGCGGCAAGCAGCAGCGTGGCGAGCTAGTGTCATGCTTCCTACTGCGTATCGAAGACAATATGGAGTCGATTGGCCGTTCGATTAACTCGGCTCTTCAACTCTCCAAACGCGGCGGCGGCGTGGCGTTTCTGCTCAGTAATATTCGTGAGTCGGGTGCGCCCATCAAGCGTATCGAGAACCAGTCATCGGGCATCATCCCGATTATGAAGCTGCTGGAAGATGCCTTCTCCTACGCCAACCAACTGGGCGCGCGCCAGGGCGCAGGGGCGGTGTATCTGAACGCTCACCACCCGGATATTCTGCGCTTTTTGGATACCAAGCGGGAAAACGCCGACGAGAAAATCCGTATCAAAACGCTCTCTCTGGGCGTGACGATTCCGGATATTACCTTTGAGCTTGCCAAGCGCAACGACGACATGTACCTGTTCTCGCCCTACGATGTAGAGCGTGTTTACGGCGTGCCCTTTGGCGACATCAGCGTTACCGAGAAGTACCAAGAGATGGTTGCGGATGCGCGCATTCGCAAGCATAAGATCAATGCACGGGCCTTCTTCCAGACCCTAGCCGAGCTGCAGTTTGAGTCGGGCTACCCATACATCATGTTCGAAGACACGGTTAATCGCGCCAACCCGATTGCTGGCCGTATCAACATGAGTAACCTTTGCTCTGAAATTCTTCAGGTCAATACGCCTACCGAGTATGACGACGACCTTGGTTATCGCCAAATCGGTCAGGACATCTCCTGTAACCTGGGCTCCATGAACATTGCCAAGGTGATGGACGCAGGTGATATCGGTACCAGTGTGGAAATCGCTATTCGTGGTCTCACCGCTGTGTCTGAAATGAGTAACCTGCGCAGCGTGCCCTCTATTGCCGAAGGTAATGCCAAGTCGCGGGCGATTGGCTTGGGTCAGATGAACCTGCACGGTTATTTGGCGCGTGAGCATATCTACTACGGTTCTGACGAGGGCTTGGATTTTACCAATCTCTACTTCTACTGCGTTGCCTTCCATGCGATCCGTGCCTCGAACCGCTTGGCGATTGAGCACAACGATACGTTTGCGGGCTTTGCCGATTCTGCCTACGCTTCGGGCACCTTCTTCGATAAGTACACCGATCAGGCGTGGCTACCACGCACCGATAAAGTACGTGGGCTGTTTGAGCGCAGCGGTATCGCGCTGCCGACCCAGGACGATTGGCAGGAGCTAAAAGCATCGGTGATGGCCCACGGTTTGTATAACCGTAACCTGCAGGCGGTACCGCCGACGGGGTCGATCTCCTACATCAATAACTCCACCTCCAGCATTCACCCGGTGGCGGCGAGAATCGAGATTCGTAAAGAGGGCAAGTTGGGGCGTGTTTATTACCCGGCGCCTTTCCTGGATGAAGCGAATTTTGACTACTTCCAGGACGCCTACGAAATCGGCCCGGAAAAGATCATCGATACCTACGCGGAAGCCTCGCAGCACGTCGATCAAGGCCTATCGCTGACGCTGTTTTTCCCGGACACCGCAAGCACACGCGATATCAATAAGGCGCAGATTTATGCCTGGCGCAAAGGTATCAAAACGCTTTACTACATTCGCCTGCGCCAGAGCGCGTTAGAAGGTACCGAGGTAGAAGGCTGCGTTTCCTGCACGCTGTAATGGCACTGATTTCTGCCGATTCGCCTTGTGTCTGTTATTGAGCATTCGTTTTTATAACCCAGCTTTTTATAAACAAGCTTTGCTAGCCCGGCTGTCACAGCCGGGCTCTCATAGTCGGGCTTCGAGAGAGTGATATGAATACCATGCAACGTTTATCGCGGGTTGACGCGATTAACTGGAACCGGCTTCAGGATGATAAAGACCTGGAAGTTTGGAGCCGCTTGACCAGTAATTTCTGGCTGCCGGAAAAAGTCCCGCTGTCTAACGATATTCAGTCCTGGAACACTCTAACCGAAAAAGAAAAGCAGCTGACGATCCGCGTATTCACGGGCCTCACACTGCTGGACACCATCCAAAGCAGCGTTGGGGCACCGGTATTAATGGAAGATGCTCGCACTCCCCACGAAGAGGCGGTTTATACCAATATCGCCTTTATGGAATCGGTGCACGCGCGCTCCTACAGCTCGATTTTCTCGACGCTCTGTACCACCTGTGATGTGGACGATGCCTTTCGCTGGAGTGAAGAGAATCCCACGCTGCAGGCAAAATCCCAGCTGATTTTAGAGCGCTACCGCTCGAATGACCCGCTCATGCGCAAAGTCGCCAGCGTATTTCTTGAGTCGTTTCTGTTCTACTCCGGCTTCTACCTGCCGATGTACTGGTCCAGCCATGCCAAGTTGACCAATACCGCTGACCTGATTCGTCTGATCATTCGTGACGAAGCGGTACACGGCTACTACATTGGCTACAAATTCCAGCAGGCAATGGCGGAAGCGACGCCAGCGCGTCAGCAGGAAGTTAAAGATTACGCCTACGAGCTGCTGCTTGAGCTCTACGACAACGAAGTGCGCTACACCGAGTCACTTTATGACGAGGTAGGCCTAAGTGAAGACGTCAAAAAATTCCTTCACTACAACGCCAATAAGGCGCTGATGAACCTTGGCTTCGAGCCCCTGTTCCCCAGCAGCGTCACCGATGTGGATCCCACCATCATGGCCGCACTTTCACCCAACGCCGACGAGAACCACGACTTCTTCTCAGGCTCCGGTTCCTCCTACGTGATCGGCAAAGCCGTCGCTACCGAAGACGACGACTGGGCGTTTTAATGGCCGTAGGAGTGGGTAGTAGATAAGCTGGTGGTATAGATAAAGGCGCATAAAGGAGGAGGTATGCCAGACAACCCCGCTAACGTGTTGAAAATTGCCGCAGCAATAGTGAGCGATCCCGATGGTCGTTTGCTACTGGTGCGTAAGCACAATACGTCCTTCTTTATGCAGCCCGGCGGTAAGGTCGATGCGGGGGAGAGCGCGTTAGAGGCGCTTTGCCGTGAGCTGAAAGAAGAGTTGGGCTTGAGTGTGAACAGCGATCAACTGTCTCCGTTGGGCGTACATGCCGCTCAAGCTGCCAATGAGCCAGGAATGTCGGTGAAAGCCCATCTGTTTAGTATTGTGATTGACGAGCCTGTCGAGGCAGCGGCTGAAATCGCCGAAGCAAGATGGGTGACCCGTGAAGAGGCTTGGCAACTTCCGCTGGCGCCGCTGACGAAAGAGTATGTAGTAGTGAAGCACTGATGTTGAACATTTTGATGAAAGGGCGCCGATGGGCGCCTTTTTTTATGCGTGCTAGGTAAGTGAAATCGGCTGATTCTTAATGATAAATATTGTCATTTATTATATTAGTGGTAGGCTAGGCAGCGTAAAAGTTAAACGCAAATCGTTCTAATACCCAATTAGTTTCTAGTAGGGCGGTGCCCGCCGCCCGCTACTCAGTGACGGAGAGTCGACGTGCTGAACAGGCCTTTCTTTGCCTTGCGTGGATGGTGGCTAGCGGGAGTGCTGGCCAGTGGCACGCTGTTGGCAAGTAAACAAGCAGTGGCTCAAGCGGCCGAAAGTGTCGAAGCCCAGCAAACCCAGGCAGCGCTTCAAGAGCAGATTGATGCTGCCGATGAGCAGACCCGTGAGCAACTTAAAGAGCTGCGCCGACTGGAACGTGAAACCCGGCAGTTGAAGGCTGAAAACGCCTCACTGACCGGGCGCTTGGCGGAAGAGGCCGAGCGTCAGCAGCGGTTGGCGACGGCGCTGGATACGCTGGAAGAAACCCGCGCAGCGCTGCCCGTGATCGAACAGAATATGGCCGAGCAGCTTAGCAGCTGGATTGAGCGTGACCTGCCGTTTTTACGTGAGGAGCGGTTGGCGCGGGTTGAGCGTCAACCCGATGAGCAGGGACAAAACACCATTGAGCGTATTAATGGACTGCTAGAGGCCTGGCGCGTTGAGCTCGACTATGGGCAGGAGATGGATAGCTGGCGAGGGCGTTTAAGTCAGGATGGCCGCGAGCGCGAAGTGGATTTCTTGCGTATCGGGCGTATCGGCTTTTATTACCTAACCCCCGATGGCCGTGAGGGCGGTGTGTGGAGCGCTGAGAACGGCGCATGGCAGCCGCTGGATGACGAGTACCTGCGTGAAGTGCGCAGTGGTCTGCGTATGGCGGAAGATCAGCGCGCCCCGGATCTATTAACCTTGCCGCTCTCGATCAGTGCCAATGACTTGCAGGGAGAGCAACCATGAGTCGGCTAACACTTCGTCAATTGGGCTATGCCTGCGTTGTATTGGGGCTGGTAGCGGTAAGTGGTGTCTCAATGGCGCAAGCCGAAAGCGCGACTTCTCTGCGTGAAGCCCGTGAGGCGGCTGAAGCGCGTGACCAGCAGCGTTTAATGGGCTTTCTGGATGACCAGGAAGCACTGGAAGCTGCCCTGGAGCAGGCGCGCGCCGAGCATGAAAATGCTCAGCAGCAGCATGAAGCACTTCAGGCGCAGCAGGCAGAGCAAACAGATCGAGCCAGCGAGCTGAGTGAACGCCAGGCAGAGCAGGGCGCAGCGCTTTCGGGTCTGTTGGCCAATCTTGCCCGCCACAGCTCTGAGGTTCGCAACACGCTTGGCGAAGAGAGCCTATTAACCCTGGAAGAGAGTTCACTGCCGCCGCGTCTGGATGACGTGGAAGTACTTGAGCGCCATCAGTTGGAAAACGTGGTGGACCGCTTGGCGACGTTAACCGCGCGCACCGGTCGTGCCGAGCGGCTTTCAATGCCAGTCGCCGATGCTAATGGCGAGGTCACTGAACGTGAGTTGATGCGGTTGGGCGATTTTGCGGCCTTTACTGAGGATGAGCTATTAGAGCGCGGTGAAAATGACGGCAACCTCGTAGTTCTCCCGCGCACCCCCGATGCCATTGGCGGGTTGCTGACGGATTACTATCAAGGCGAAAGCAGCGTCTTTGCCATTGACCCTACCCAGGGCAGCGTGCTAGAAGCCTTGGCCCAACAGCCCAGCCTGTGGGAGCGTTTCCAGCAGGGCGGCTATGTTGGCTACGTTGTCGTGGCGCTGGGTATTCTGGGCATGATCATCGGGCTGGGGCAGTACCTCTACCTGGTGGTGGTTAGCCTGCGCGTAAAACGTCAGCGGCAATCCCTCGATCAACTGCAGGACAATAACCCGCTGGGCCGGGTGCTGCTACGCTTTGAAGGCATGGATAAACATCAAACTCCGGAAGCGCTGGAGGCGCGCTTGGATGAAGCGGTATTGGCCGAGCTGCCCAGGTTGGAGCGTAGCCAGCCAATGGTGAAGTTGCTTGCCGCGATTGCGCCATTGCTCGGCCTGCTGGGCACGGTAACCGGCATGATCGTGACTTTCCAAGCGATTACCGTGTTTGGCACCGGCGACCCGCAGCTAATGGCTGGGGGTATTAGTCAGGCGCTAGTGACCACCGTGCTAGGTCTGATTACCGCCGTGCCACTGCTGTTTGTGCAGACCGCTCTGGCAGGCCGCAGCCGTTACCTAACTCATGTGATTGAAGGGCAGGCGAGCGCGACATTGGCGGATCATCTGGAATCTCACACGCCTGTGGTGAATTAATATGTCCACTCTTCCTCTCTGGCTCGAACCCGTTGAGCGCTTAGTGGAGGCGGGAGGCGCTGTACTGGTTGTTTTGGCCGTCGTAGCCGTATTGGTATTTGCCATGGCCATGGAGCGTTGGTGGTACTACCGGATTACCTGGCGTATAGCGCGGCGTCAGTTGCTGCGGCGCTGGGCGGCGCGCAGCGACCACACCAGTTGGAGTGCCCGCACACTGCGTCAAGTGTGGGCGGAGGCGCTAGTCGCCAGGCTACGCAAACCCTTGCCATGGTTAAAACTATTAGTCGCGCTATGTCCGTTACTCGGGTTATTAGGCACGGTGACGGGCATGATTAGCGTATTCGATAGCCTTTCACTGAGCGAGACCCATCAAGCCCGCGCCATGGCAGACGGGGTCGCCAGGGCGACGCTGCCGACCTTGACCGGCATGGCCATTGCCGTGGTGGGGCTGCTATTTATTAGTCGCTTAGAGCACGTCATCCGTCGTGAAGACCAGCGGCTGCATGATCGCTTGGCGCGGGCACTGGAGGAGAGTGATGCGTAGACGTCGTTCCATTGATGCCACTGCTGAGAGTAATGAGGTGAATCTCACCCCCATGCTCGACGTGGTATTTATCATGCTGATTTTCTTTATCGTCACCACCAGCTTTGTCAAAGAGAGCGGTGTCGAGATTGAGCGGCCGGAATCCAGCGCCGCCACCCCGCGCCCGGACGCCCAGGTGCTCGTGGCGATTTCCCCGGAAGGCGCGGTGTGGGTAGATGGCAGTCCCGTGGATGCCCACCGGGTCGGCCAACAGGTCGCCGATATGCTGAGTGACGATGGCTCGGTGGTTATCCAGGCGGACCGTGAATCCACTACGGGCTTGCTGATCGAGGTAATGGATCGCCTGCGTGAAGCGGGCGTTGACCAAGTGGCGGTGGCGGCGAGTCGGAGCGGGTCATGATGCGCCACCTGCTGTCGTTATTGGGAGGCGTGGTGCTAGCGGTGGGCTTGTTCTGGCTGCTGGCGCAGCTGGTTGCACCCCCCGAGCGGGAGCCCGAAGAGCTGACCATGAGCATGGCGATGACGATGGTCGAAGCGCCGGAGGTCGCACCTGAACAAGAGGTGCCTACGCCTCAACCTGTAGAAGCCGCGCCACAGCAGGCGCCGCCTCCTATGCCCGCACCCGAGCCAGCTCCGGTGGCGGAAAGCACGATTAGTTTGCCGGAAGTAGAACTGCCGGATGAGCCCGTTGAGTCTGTCGAAATGGACAGCGAGCTCCCCGAGCTTACCGAAGTTGAGCCGGAACCTGAGCCACAGCCTGAACCTGCTCCAGAACCAGCGCCGAGAGAAGCGCCTGCCGAGCCAGCGCCCGCCGCTACGACGGCTGAGCAGAGTGAACCTGCTGAGCGTGAGGCAGCCCCAGCGGCTGAGCCCGCTCTCTCTAACGAGCCGGTTAGCGTTGGTCAAGCCACGCCGACCAGTCGGGTGAATCCTAGCTACCCTGCGCGCGCGCAACGGCGGGGTATGGAGGGGTTTGTGGAGGTGGCGTTTACGATTCGCCGCAATGGCAGTGTTGAGGCTTCCTCTATTCGCGTCACCAATGCACAGCCGCGTCGTGTTTTTGACGATGCCGCACGGGATGCAATTAGCCAGTGGCAATTTGAACCCAGTGATCGGTTACGCAATGCCACCCAGCGGATCGAGTTTCAGTTGAGGTAGCGGAATGAAGCGTCTTGTATGCCTTTTATTATTAAGCGTTTGGCCTCTCTCATCACAGGCCAGTCCAGCGCTACAAGGTGATGTGATTGCTGACCTCCATGCGCTGCAAAGCCAGTTAAAAGAGAGCCAGTCGCAAGAGGGTACGTTGGCTCAAGTCGTCGAGCGGGCAACTGCCCAGGCAGAGTGGTTGGCATCCGGCAACCAATCGGATCAGTGGGCCAGCGCGCTCTATCAGCAGTTGGCGGCAGGCGCCTTGGCGCGTCAGGATCAGCACGCTGCGGCAGCGGATCGGCTGGCGATTGCCCGTGGTTTAAACGGTGTCGATAGTGCCCAAGCAGCCCGCTGGCTTCGTGAGGAGGCCTCACTGCGCCGTGCTGCCGGTCAGCGTGATCAGGCCATTGAGTTATTCAGTGAGTGGTTGTCCAGTCAACAAGACATTGAGGCTGTTTGGCAGTTAATCCGCCTGTTGGCACAGCAGGAGCGCTGGGAGGAAGCTGCCGATTGGCTTGAGCAGGCACTTAATGAAACACCAGCGCTAACTGAGACGCAGCAGGCTCTGGCGCTTGCCGTGTTTCGCAATGCAGGGCAGGGTGATAAGGCATTGGGTTGGCTGCTGGATGGCTTGAGCGCGCAAAGCGCCGCCGCCGATTGGCGCCAAGCCGCTGGGCTTGCCCAGCAGGCCGGTCAGACTGGGGTAGCCGCTGGCCTGTGGGAGACGGCGTGGCAATTAGGCAAGCTAACCGAGCAGGAAGATTTCTGGCTGTTGATACAGCTCCATGTCGCGGGCGGAACCCCCGCAAGAGCGGCAGAGCATTTAGAACAGGCGCTTGATGAGGGTGATATTGTCCGCGATGAATCCCATCTGCGTTTGCTTGCCAACGCCTGGCGGCAGGCGAAAGACGTTGAGAAGGCCCTAAATGCCTGGCACGCCTTGGCTCTGAATACGCAAGCTGCCGCCGACTGGCGGACCTATGGCCAGCTCGCTTACGCCTGGGGTGAGGATGGGCAAGCGAAACAAGCCTTTGCCCGCGCCTCGTCGCTAGGTGACGAGGAGGCGGAGCAGTGGCTGGCCAGCTTTAACTAGTTAATCTCACGTACAAAAGATGTTCGTCCAGTACTGTGGATCGGCGATAGGGTAAAGCGAGGGTCTTTTTCCAAGGATGGAAAAAGTAGCGCCCATGGATGGGTTCACAGCGCCCTCGCGGCGCCCTAACGCCGTATGCAGGGAGGTCTAGATTTTAAGCGTGAGAGCGAAGTCGCTCCAGGTAGGCGCGTGATCAGAGGGGCGTTCCATGCCGCGCAGGTCGTAGTCGATGCCAGCGGCAGTCACCTGATCGGCTAGCGCCTTGGTGACTAGAATATAGTCGATACGCAGGCCGCGCTTGGGCTCCTGGTTAAACCCTTTTGAGCGGTAGTCGAACCAGCTAAAGCGGTCATCGCTTTGTGGATAGCAGAGGCGATAGCTATCGGTAAGCCCCCAGGCTTTGATGCCTTCGAGCCATTCGCGCTCAATGGGTTGAAAGCTGGTTTTGCCTTCGCGCAGCCAGCGCTTGCGGTTAGCGTCGCCGATACCGATGTCCTGGTCTTCCGGTGAAATATTAAAGTCGCCCATGATCGCCAATCGCTCGCCAGGACGGTGCTGGTCGTTGAGCAATCGCGCTAGCTGGCCATAAAAGCGCTCTTTATGGGGGAATTTGGTCGGGTGAGTAACGTTTTCACCCTGAGGGAAGTAGCCGTTCCATACCGTTACTGTGTCGCCATCTTCCGCCAGCAAGCGGACGCCAATCATGCGGCGCTGGGCATCTTCCTCATCGTCGGGGAAGCCGTAAAAAACTTCAGCGGGCGCCTGGCGGCACATCAAGGCAACGCCGTAGTGGCCTTTTTGGCCGTGATAAAAAACGTGGTAACCCATGGCTTCCACGTCGGCGATGGGGAACTCGCTGTCTTGCACTTTGGTTTCCTGAAGCCCAATCACGTCCGGCTGCTGAGTGTCGATCAACGCCTGTAACTGGTGAAGCCGTGCTCGGATGCCATTAATGTTGAACGAAACCAAGCGCATTACGAGTCGTCCCCCTGAGGCTTGTTAGTGCCGCTATCAGTTTTATCAGGATGAATGGCAATATCCTGACCGTTCTGCTGGCGGGCGAGTTTTCTCACCGCCTGAAGCTTGCGCTGCTGCTGTTTTTTAGCCACAAAGCGGCGCGAAGGGGCGACCTGGTCTGGGTTGTCATGGCGCCACTTTTTATAATCTTTACGCCGGCCGGTACGGATTGTCACCTTATCAGCCAGTGAACGAGTTTTTTTCTTACGCGTCATGTCGCGCTCCTTACGTCGATTTGACGGCTATTCTAACAGGCCTTGGGACTCCTTCGACAGCAGGACGCGCTCTTATCGCCAAGCCCTGGTACAATGCGCACTTCGTAATGCCAACTTCCACAGCAATGGACAGATAGACAGCCTATGAGCGAGTCGGAACAGACCACAGCACCGGCCCAGAATCGCAAGCCAAAACGTCGCCGTCGTAAACCGCGTCGTCGCCAGTCGAGCTGGGATCTTCGTCAGTTTCAGGTGCCCGCCGTGGCCGGCAAGTGGCGCTTTCATGACTTTGATTTGCCGCTGCCTTTAATGCGCGCTATTCATGCCCAAGGGTTTGAGTACTGCACGCCTATTCAAGCCGAGGCCCTGCGCCAAACGCTATTGGGTGGCGACATTGTCGGCAAAGCGCAAACGGGAACCGGTAAAACCGCGGCCTTTTTGATCTCTGTGATGGCCTACTTCCTGGAAGAGCCAACACCCAATGGTCAAAAACCAGGTGCGCCGCGCGCCTTGATTATTGCGCCCACCCGCGAGCTGGCACTGCAGATCGAAAAAGATGCTAAAGCGTTAGCGCGCTTCACCCAGCTCAACGTGGCGAGTGTGGTCGGCGGTATGGACTACCAGAAGCAGCGTGAAAGCCTGGGCAGCAAGATCGATATTCTGGTGGCGACACCTGGGCGCCTGTTGGATTTCCATCAGAAGCGCGATATCGACCTCAATGAAGTCGAAGTATTGGTGTTGGATGAAGCCGACCGTATGTTGTCGATGGGCTTTATCCCCGACGTGAAGCGAATTATTCGCTACACGCCGAAGAAAGAGGAGCGTCAAACCTTCCTCTTCTCGGCCACCTTTACTGACGACATCTTGAATCTTGCCAGTCAGTGGACGCTTGATCCTGCCCACGTTGAGATCGAAGTGACCGTCGAGAATCAGGCGGATATCGATCAGCGCGTGTATTTGGTGTCTGATGACGACAAGCAGCGTTTGCTGGTTAATCTACTCCAGCAGGAAAGCTTTGAGCGCGTCATGGTCTTTGGTAACCGCCGTGACTTAGTGCGCAAGCTTGACGACCTGCTCAAAAAAGCCGGTGTCAGTGCGGCGATGCTGTCGGGGGATGTGCCTCAGAATCAGCGCATCAAGACACTGGAAAGCTTCCGTGAAGGCGAGATTCAGGTGTTGGTCGCAACCGACGTTGCTGGCCGTGGGATCCACATTGAAGACGTCAGTCACGTCATCAACTACACCCTGCCGGAAGACCCGGAAGACTACGTACACCGTATCGGTCGTACCGGTCGCGCTGGTGCCAAGGGTGTGTCGATTAGCTTCGTCGGTGAAGAGGATGCCTTCTCGCTGCCGGAAATCGAACGCTATATCAACGACAAGCTGCCCTGCGTGCATCCGCCGGAAGGTATGCTCTAAGCCGCATGCTCGATACAGCCCTCAAAAGCGAGATTCAAGACGCTTACCGTCGCGTGGTGGACACTCTTGAGCTGACCCCACGCTACGGCCAGCGCATGATGATCGCTGAAATCGCCCGGACGCTGGGTAATATAGAGAGCGACGGCGAGGGTAGGCGAACCAGCGATACCCATGTTTGTGTGCTTGAAGCAGGCACCGGTACCGGGAAAACGCTGGCTTATCTGATCGCCGCCTTGCCGATCGCGAAAGCGCGTGGCAAGCGGCTGATTATCTCGACGGCCACGGTCGCCCTCCAAGAGCAGGTGCTGAATCAGGACTTGCCTTCACTCGCCAGCCACAGCGGTATCGCCTTTCGCTATGCATTAGCCAAAGGGCGTGGCCGCTATGTGTGCGTGGCGCGTTTGGATCAGGCGCTCGAAGGTATTGAACCCAACCCGACGCTCTCGCTGTTTGAGCAGTCGCTGCAAACGCAAAGCAGTGATTTTACGGTCATTGCCAGCGATATGGCGCAAGCTTACGGTCAGGGCGAATGGGAAGGGGATCGTGATAACTGGCCTGAGGCGATTGACGATGCCCACTGGCGGCGGCTGACGGTTGATCATCGCCAATGCACGGGCAGGCGCTGCGGGCACTTTGGTGCCTGCGCGTTTTTTCGTTCCCGTCGTGAGCTTGAAAACGC
This sequence comes from Halomonas alkaliantarctica, assembly GCF_029854215.1. NCBI lineage: Bacteria > Pseudomonadati > Pseudomonadota > Gammaproteobacteria > Oceanospirillales > Halomonadaceae > Vreelandella > Vreelandella neptunia. The sequence continues at coordinate 1,698,935 of NZ_CP122961.1, forward strand.
CGATGTGATCGTCGCCAATCATGACCTTGTGCTGGCCGATCTAGCCTTGGGCGGTGGCGCTATTCTGCCTGACCCCGCGGACTGCATTTTTGTCTTCGATGAAGGCCACCACCTGCCCGAGAAGGCGCTTTCCCATTTCGCCCACCGCTTTGCAGTGCACGGCTGCTTGCGCTGGCTGAAAACGCTGAAAAGCAGTTTGACCGACCTTCACCAAGCGTTAGCCATTCAGCCAACGGTGTCGCGGCTGTTAGTCAGCTTGCCTGAGCTGATTCATAACCTGGAACCCGCGCTGGGCGATGTGTTTAGCATGGGGCATCAATTGGCGGAGCGGCCAAATGGTTTGGCTGATGAAGAGGCCACCCATCAATCGCGCTTTGAGAAGGGGCAAGTGCCCGATGCTCTTCGTGAACAGGCGCAGCAGCTGTTGGTGATGTTTGCTTCACTGTCGCGCTGCTTGGAAAGCATCAGTGATATTCTGCGCGAAAGTCTTGATCCCGATAAGCAGACCGGCCTCGATCGTGAGCAGGCAGAAACCTGGCTGCCGCTCGTCGCGTTGCTTCATGGCCGAGCGCTAGAAGCGCATGCGCTGTGGCAGGCGTTTAGCGAGCAGGATGTTGCTAATGAGGCGCCCAGCGCCCGTTGGATTACCCTAAGCCGTGTAGCGGGGGAGCCGGAAGTTGAGTTTTCGGCTAGCCCCGTTTCAGCAGCGCATACCTTGGCCAAGCATTTATGGGGACGCTGTCACGGTGCGGTGGTTACTTCGGCAACCCTGACCGCTTTAGGGCGCTTTGAGCGTCTGCAGGAGCGTGCAGGTCTGGCGAATCGCTACCGCTATCAGGCGCTACCGAGCCCCTTTGATTACGCCAATGCGGTGCTGCGTGTTCCCAAAGAGGCCACCGATCCTGGCGACAGGGAGGCCCACGAGCGGGCAATTGTGACTTTTGTCTCGCAATTGGCCGATAAAGAGGCGGCGCTGGTGCTGTTCTCTTCCCGTGCCCAGCTGCGCGCGGTCGATAAAGCCTTGCCCGCCAGTGTGAAGGAGCGCGTGCTCGCTCAGGATGCGTTGCCTAAGCGTGAGCTTATCGAGCGCCATCGGGCGGCCGTGGATAGGGGCGAGGGGAGTATCATCTTTGGCTTGGCGAGCTTTGCCGAGGGGATCGATCTTCCCGGCGACTATTTGACGCACGTGGTGATTACGCGGCTACCCTTTGCGGTACCCGATGACCCGGTGGGCGCTACGTTAGCGGAGTGGATAGAGAGCCAGGGTGGCAATGCGTTTATGCGCATTAGCGTGCCTGATGCGTCTATTAAGCTGGTGCAGGCCTGCGGACGCTTGATTCGCAAAGAGAGTGATCGTGGGACGATCACCTTGCTGGACAAACGGGTGATTACCCGCCGCTACGGGCAAGCACTGCTGGACGCACTGCCGCCATTTCGGCGCGAAATTAGTCGCTAGAAGGTAATAGAAAACCCCGCCGCAGCGGGGTTCTCGGATTACTTGGCGATGCGCTTTGCCAGAGTGGCGGCAAGTTTGTCGTTCATGCGGTTGAAGGTTTCCACCGTGGTGTCCCAGTCGATGCAGGCATCGGTGATGGAAACGCCATACTTCAGTTGGCTAAGGTCTTGGGTCAGTTTTTGATTGCCCCAGCCAATGTTGGATTCAACCATCAGGCCGATAATCGAGGTGTTGCCTTCCAAAATCTGGTTGGTAACATTCTCAAGCACTAACGGCTGTAGCGCGGCGTCTTTGTTGGAGTTGGCGTGGGAGCAGTCGATCATGATGTTGGGCGATAGCTTGGCTTTCTCGAGCTCTTTCTCCGCCAGGGCAACGCTTACGCTGTCGTAGTTGGGCTTACCGTTGCCACCGCGTAGAACGACGTGGCCGTAGGCGTTGCCGCGAGTGCGAATAATCGCTACCTGACCCGCCTGGTTAATGCCCAGGAAATTGTGCGGGCTGGCCACTGACTGAAGCGCGTTAATCGCCACGTCCAGGCTGCCGTCGGTACCGTTTTTAAAGCCGACCGGACAGGAGAGGCCAGACGCCATTTCCCGGTGGGTCTGGGACTCCGTGGTGCGGGCGCCAATCGCTGACCAACTGATGCAGTCTTGCAGGTACTGTGGCGAGATAGGGTCGAGGGCTTCGGTAGCGAGCGGTAAGCCCATTTCGGCCAGATCGACCAGCAATTTACGGGCGATATGCAGGCCTTCATCGATCTCGAAAGAGTCGTTGAGGTGCGGGTCGTTGATCAGGCCTTTCCAGCCAACCGTTGTGCGCGGTTTTTCGAAATAGACACGCATCACGATATACAGGCTGTCGCTGACTTGGTCCGCCAGCGCACGCAGGCGGCGGGCGTAGTCGAGGGCGGCTTCCACATCGTGGATTGAGCATGGGCCGACCACTACCAGCAGTCGGGGGTCGTTGCCATCGAGGATATTCTGAATGGTTTGACGACCTTCGATCACGGTGCGCTCTGCCGCTTCAGTTAACGGCACGGCGCTCTTGAGCGCTTCTGGCGTGGTGAGAACGTCTTGAGCGAGGACGTTAAGGTTATTAACCTGCTGTTCTGACATCTTGCTACCTGTGCTTGCACTATTTGTGAGAAAAAGTGACGGGGGCGATAAAAGTGGCACCTACTATCGCTTGCCGAGTAGGTAAAAATCAATTGTTGTGGAACTACAGCGACATTAAAAGTGTCAGCCGCAGGGTTTTGCGAAAGGGGGTAAGCGCTTGATGCGCTGCGCGGAACGCGTAACACTGGGGCCTGTGTTGTTGAAATTTAGGTCGTTAAAATTCAGTACCGTTATAAAATGCAGCAACACATTCGGGCGAGGTTTTCGCTCTTTTATTCACTCTATGATTAATCAATGCCCAAGGGACGCTATGCTGCTTGCTGTGAACGCCCACTTGTCAGGGCTAATAGGAATGGGGCTCGGCGCGCGCCGTACGAGCTGGAGGAGCGTGTGAATGGGCACTCGGGAAACAGACCAACAGCTTGTTGAACGTGCCCAAAAAGGTGATACGCGCGCTTTTGATCTGCTGGTAAAGAAATACCAGCACAAAATTATCGGCCTGATTGGTCGTTATGTTCATGACCACTCTGAAGTTCAGGATGTGGCCCAGGAGGCATTTATCAAGGCGTATCGCGCCTTGGGCAAGTTTCGCTCAGAAAGTGCGTTCTACACCTGGATGTATCGCATCGCGATTAACACGGCGAAAAACTATCTGGTCTCGCGGGGAAGGCGCCCGCCGGGAAGCGATATGGATATTGTCGACGCTGAAATTATTGATCAAAGCGGACGGTTAGCAGATTCCGAGTCACCGGAAGCGGCGATTGCCAGAGACCAGCTCGAGGCCGCGGTTTATCAGGCGATTGAAAACCTGCCCGATGACCTGCGCACGGCAATTACTTTACGCGAGCTGGACGGCCTTGCTTACGAAGATATTGCGCAGGTCATGCAGTGCCCCGTAGGCACCGTTCGATCGCGAATTTTCCGTGCTCGCGAGGCGGTTGATGAACATATTCGCCCATTAGTTTCGACGGCGCGGAACAGTCGCGATGAGTAGCGGTCAGTAGTGGTAAGGCTATATCGTCGCTAAAGAGTGCCAGCATAAAAAATGAAGGTTTTATTTTTTTTGTGAACTGTCTGGCATGTAAAGCGTCATAAAGCCTGACTATCTTGATGAGCACGTTGGATATGTCATTACGTGGTATATCACCGTGCGAAGCGCCATAGAGCTTAGCATTGCAAACTAATTAGCTTCGTCAATTTAATTAGCTTGCAAAGGAGCCTTGGCCTTGGAAGTCGTCGGAATGATGGATGCATATCACTATATGCCATCATCCCAGTACTTCTTTTAAACAGTGTGAGGGTGTGAAGTATGAGTCAAAACACACGGGAATCACTTTCGGTGTTAATGGATGGCGAGAGTGATGAGCTTGAGCTTCGCCGAGTGTTGAAGGCACTGCCAAATGATGAAGATGCGGCAGACACATGGCGTCGATATCATCTTGCCCGCAGCATGATGCAGCGCGAGCAGGGCGTCGATGTAAGTGTCGATCTTTCTTCAGGCATTATGGCCCGCCTGCGCGAAGAACCTGCTCCGGCGGTGCAAGGTGCCGAACCTGTGGCCCATCGCTCAGGTGGCATATCGTTTGCCCGCGGTGCCGGCGTTGCCGCTGCAGTGTCCCTGATGGTGATCTCTGGCGTACAGTTCTTCGGCAATGACTCATCCGTTCGCCAGGGCAGCAGTGACGTTGCGACGACTGCGCCCGGTGCTAACGGAGCTACTCAAGTGGAGCCCGTTAGCCTAGCTTCTCAGTCTGCTTCTGCAGTAGCTACACGAGCGGACATACCCATGTTTGAGCCTACGCCGTTTCGGCTTAGCGGTCAGTCGGGTCAGAGTGGCTTGATGAATATTAGCGAAGCTGGCTTTTCGGCCCAGACACCCCAGGGAGTGACCGCTTCCCAAGGTACTAATATTGATATTGATCAGATTGGCTTATTGCAGTCCTATTTAGAGCAACATACTCAGAGCGCCGCTTACGGCAGTGGTGACAGCTGGATGCCACTAATGCGCTCATCGGCAGTCGCAGAGCCATTGGGCAAGCGCTAAACGATAATGTCGTTCTTTTTTTGATGCTGCATGTTAGGTAAGAAGGGAGCTCAGAATGGGGGTGTGTAACATGATGAGTCCCCAGCGAGCGAAGTGCGCATGGGTGCTGGCGGTAGGAGTTGTTACGCTCTCGTTCCAAGCGCATGCGGAAATCGCCGATAGCTCTTCCGACGTTAGCCAGCCGGATCGACAGACAGGCTATGAGTGTGCGGTGGAATTCGAAGCGACCGCTAATAGTGCAACGCAGTGGCTTGAGCGGGGTTTATGGGCTAGCCACTGTTATGCGTTTCAAGCTAGAGCGGTGGCAATCGATGCTGTCGATGTACGCACGCTAGCATTATCACACCGCATTCAGGACGGTATTCGGCAGCAGGTGGTTCAGTATTTAGATGGCCCCTCTGTCAGCATTGAGCGTCGTTCGCCGGTAGGTAGGTTGGCCTGGACTCAAGAACACAGCAACGGTGAGCTCCCCTCACCAGCAAGATGGGCGGCTCATCTTGAGAAATATTACGCTCTTGAGCTTGAGGATAATGCTCGGGTAGCGGGTCGCGATGCGGTTAAATTGATTTTTGAGCCCCTTGACCAATGGCGTTTTTCTCGTGAATGGTGGTTAGACCGAGATACTGGTTTGCTGCTTAAGCATGTACTCATTGATCAGCAGGACAGGATCATTGAAACCTTCCAAATTACCCAGCTCCAATCGCCTCAAAAGTACACCGGTAACGTGCGAGGGAATGCGCCCAGCGTTATCATCAATACCCCTTGGCGCAGCACTTGGCTACCCGATGGTTTTGTAGCGCAACCGGTTACTTTCGCAGGTGATGATTTACATAAACGTGTCTATAGCGATGGCTTAGCCACCGTGAGTATCTTTGCGGAACCTCTTGCGTCTGGAGAAACGACGGCCTTGCAGGAAGGTGTTAAGCAGTTGGGCGTGTCTGCCGTAGCCATTGAACACACCATCACCGCTGAAGGGCGCTGGCAGTTGGTGGCCATTGGTGAACTGCCAGTAGCCACGCTGCAACGTATCGTTCGCTCAATTACTTTCGACTCGCCTGAAGGCCAAGTTCTTGAGAATGACGATGAGATTGAGCGCTAGTGTTAGATATGTGTGCATGGAAGGACAATAAATCATGACTTCCGCTCCCTATCGCTCCTTACTTGGTATGCCACTGCTTCGCTCTGGCAAGGTTGTCGACCATGTCCAGCAGGGGCTTATCGTAGAGGTTTCAGCCCAACAGGGCTGCGAGCAGTGTGCTCAGGGGCGAGGGTGCGGGCTCGGGTTGTTGGCGCGCCAGCGCAACCAGCGAGTTGCCGTAACGCTTTCCTCAAAAACGCACAGCTCTGAACGAAACTACCCGCTAGGAAGCCAGGTCACCATCAGCCTGCCGCGCGCCTCAGTCACGCTGCTGGCTTTTTTTGTTTATGGGTTGCCGCTTCTGCTTGCACTGTTGCTATCCGGCCTTGTTTCGCTCGTCAGTAATACAATTTGGCTGGCGCCACTGTTCTTTTTTATCGCTTTGGTGGGCGGTGCGCTAAGTATTAAATGCCTAATGCGCGGTCGAGGGGAACGCTTTCGCCCACGCTTGGTCAATTAGTTCACCGGCATTTTGCCGTGAGTTATTGACCTGCCTTAGATTACTATCACATTGATAAGTAGGAGCTCTTGCATGAAGCGCTTGATTCTCCCTTCCACACTATGGGTTTGTGTGGTGGCATTACTAACGTTTGGCCAGGCCGCCAGTGCGCAGGGTTTGCCTGATTTCACCGAGTTGGTTGAAGACGCCGCCCCTGGGGTGGTGAATATATCGACCAGCAGAACGGTTCAGCGTAGCAGCGCGCCGGGTTTTGGCGGGTTCGGTGGTCAGGAAATCCCAGAGATTTTCCGGCACTTCTTTGGTGATAGCTTTCCGGCTCCACCCAGTAATGGTCAGGGGCGAACGGAGGAGCGTCAGTCATTAGGCTCGGGTTTCGTCATCAGTGACGATGGCTATGTGATGACCAATGCGCATGTCGTGCAGGATGCCGATGAGATTCTTGTGCGGCTCAATGATCGGCGAGAATTGAGCGCGGAAGTGATTGGCAGTGATCCTCAAACCGATGTCGCGCTACTAAAAATCGATGCCAGTGACTTGCCCACGCTTACCTTGGGTGATTCTGATGAGCTCAAAGTAGGTGAGTGGGTAGCCGCCATTGGCTCACCTTTTGGTTTTGATCATTCAGTGACTGCGGGGATTGTCAGTGCGATTAACCGTACTTTACCCCGCGATGCATATGTGCCGTTTATTCAGACCGATGTGGCAATCAACCCTGGTAATTCCGGTGGCCCGCTCTTCAACCTAGACGGAGAAGTGGTAGGCATCAACTCGCAAATCTTTACCCGCAGTGGCGGCTTTATGGGCGTCTCGTTTGCCATCCCTATCAATGTTGCCATGGATGTTGCGGATCAACTGCGTGAAGGCGGTCGGGTGGATCGCGGCTGGCTAGGCGTCATGATTCAGCCCGTTTCTGAAGATCTGGCCGAATCTTTTGGGATGGATAATGCGATTGGCGCCTTGATTGCCGACCTTGATCCCGAAGGCCCCGCAGCCCAAGGAGGACTTCAGGCTGGCGATGTCATTCTTGAAGTCAATGGCGAAGAGGTTGAGCGTTCAAGCTCACTGCCGCGTCTGATTGGCAAAGGTGCGCCAGGCACCGAAGTGGAGCTCACCTTAATGCGTGACGGGGAAGAGCTGACCGAGTCAGTCGAGTTAGGTAGTTGGCCAAATGCCGAGGAGCAAACGGACCAAGCCAGCAGCAATAATCAATCCCGTCTTGGCGTGATGGTCGCTGAACTTGATGAGGCCATGCGCGAGCAGTTGAATATTCCGGGTGGCGTAATCGTTCGCCAAGTAGAGTCTGGCAGCGTGGCCGCTGAAGCGGGTATTCGCACTGGGGATGTGTTGGTGAGCATCGATCACCGCAGTGTTTCCTCTTCCGACGAACTGGTAGAGATCGTTGAGACGTTGCCAACTGACCGCGCTATCCCAGTACGTCTGTTCCGCGACGGGCATTCACTATTCGTCGCGCTGCGTCTGGAATAACCCACCTATTTTCACTCCTGGTCCGGCGGTTCTCGCCGGACCGCTGTTCCTAGCCTGCGCATATCGCTACAATAGCGGATATCTTTTTGTCGGAAATGGCCCTTATTTGTAAACGGCAGCTGTTTTCGAGCTTTGAACTCTCGAAGCGGCCTGCTAATGCGGCCGCTTGCGTACCACTAAGGCAGAACAGACTCGATGTCCCAAGACGTTCCCAACGGAAAGCTTAAGCACATACGCAATTTCTCGATAATCGCACATATTGACCACGGTAAATCGACGCTATCTGATCGCCTGATCCAGACCTGCGAAGGGTTAACCGAGCGTGAGCTTAAAGAGCAAGTGCTCGACTCCATGGACATAGAACGCGAGCGTGGTATTACCATCAAGGCGCAGTCGGTGACGCTGGATTACACGGCTGCCGACGGTCAGGTTTACCAGTTGAACTTTATCGATACGCCTGGCCATGTCGACTTCTCCTACGAAGTGTCGCGCTCGCTCTACGCCTGTGAAGGTGCGCTGCTGGTGGTAGATGCAGCGCAAGGCGTCGAAGCCCAGTCGGTGGCCAACTGCTATACCGCGATCGAGCAAGGCCTGGAAGTTCTGCCGGTGCTTAACAAAATCGATTTACCCCAGGCCGATTGTGACAAGGTTTCTCAGGAAATCGAGGAGATCATCGGCCTTGATGCTACCGATGCCTGCCGTGTGTCGGCTAAAAGCGGTATTGGCATTGACGCCCTGCTTGAACGCTTGGTGCGCGATATTCCGCCGCCCAAAGGCGATCCGGATGCACCCTTACAAGCGCTTATTATCGACTCCTGGTTTGATAACTATCTCGGCGTAGTCTCGCTGGTTCGTCTGTTTGATGGAACGCTGCGCAAAGGCGATAAGATCCGTATTAAATCGACGGGCCGCGATTGGGGCACCACGGAAGTGGGTATTTTTACCCCCCAGCGTAAACAGACGAATATCCTGCGTGCCGGTGAAGTCGGTTTTATTGTCGCTGGCATCAAGGAGATTCACGGGGCACCGGTGGGCGATACGATTACCCATACTAAAACCCCTGATGTCGCCCGCTTGCCTGGTTTCCAAAAAGTGAAGCCGCAGGTCTATGCCGGTATGTTCCCGGTTAGCGCGGATGATTACGAAGACTTCCGCGATGCGCTAGAAAAACTGGCGCTTAACGATGCCTCTCTTGAATATGTGCCAGAGAATTCCGACGCCCTTGGTTTCGGTTTCCGTGTGGGCTTTCTTGGCACACTACACATGGAGATTGTCCAGGAGCGCCTGGAGCGCGAGTATAATATTGATCTGCTTACCACTGCGCCAACGGTGGTTTACGAATTAGCGATGAAAAATGGCGACGTTGAGTACGTTTCCAATCCTTCAAAGCTGCCCGATATGGCCGACGTAGATGAAATGCGCGAGCCGGTTGTCCGCGCAAGCATCTTGGTCCCCCAGGAGTACGTCGGTAACGTTATTACCGAGTGTGAACAGCGCCGCGGTACACAGCGGGATATGCAATTCTTGGGCAACCAGATTCAACTGGCCTATGAGCTGCCGATGTCGGAAGTCGTCATGGACTTCTTTGATCGCCTGAAATCTATCTCGAAGGGGTATGCGTCGCTTGAGTACAACTTCGAACGCTTTGAAGAGGCCAAATTGGTGCGTTTAGACGTACTGATTAACGGCGATAAAGTCGATGCATTAGCCGTCATTATCCACCGTGACCATGCTCACCAGCGCGGCCGTTTGCTGGTGGAAAAAATGAAAGAGTTGATCCCACGGCAGATGTTTGATGTGGCGATTCAGGCTGCCATTGGCGGCCAGGTGGTGGCTCGTTCCACTGTGAAAGCGCTGCGCAAGAACGTGACGGCCAAGTGTTATGGCGGCGATGTCAGCCGTAAGAAAAAACTGCTCGAGAAACAGAAAGCGGGTAAGAAACGCATGAAACAAGTGGGGCGTGTGGAAATTCCCCAGGATGCCTTCCTTGCTGTGCTCAAGGTTAACGACTAGGAAAGAACGCCACTCATGGATTTTTCATTATTACTGGTACTTGCCGTTGCGCTCTCGGGCGTTATTTACCTGTTGGACGTGTGGCTATTAAAGCCCAAGCGACGCCAACGCTTCGCCGCAGCGGAGGCCAACACCCAGGAGGGGCTGGATCCAGTTACCAGCGAAAAACTACTTAAAGAACCTTGGCCGGTCGACTACGCGCGCTCGTTTTTTCCAGTTCTACTGGTAGTGTTGGTGGTGCGTAGTTTTATCATTGAACCCTTTCAGATTCCCTCGGGTTCAATGCGGCCTACGCTTGAAGTGGGTGACTTTATCCTGGTCAACAAGTTTGCCTATGGCCTACGCTTGCCGGTGGTGAATACCCGCTTTATCGAAGTAGATGACCCAGAGCGTGGCGATGTAATGGTGTTTCGCTTTCCTGAAGAGCCCTCGGTGAATTTCATTAAGCGTGTGGTTGGTATTCCTGGTGATCGTATCCGTTATGAAGGCAAGCAGCTCTACGTTAACGGTGAGCCAGTGACCAAGGAACTGATCGAAGAGAGTCCAGAAGGTTCGCCCCAGCAGCGACTGTTAGAAGAGCGCCTTGGCGACGCCGAGCACTTTATTTATAACAATCCGCGCGACCCTGGCCCACAAATGCGTGAAGTGGAAGTACCTGAAGGTCACTATTTCATGATGGGTGACAACCGTGACCACTCCAACGACAGCCGCTATTGGGGCTTTGTGCCGGAAGAAAATATTGTCGGCCAAGCGTTTGCAGTGTGGATGCATTGGGATGGCGGGTTGCCAAGCTTTACCAGCGTGCGTCACATTGAATGAAGACGCTGCTTACGCTGAATTTAGTTAGTTATGTCACTTTAGTTAACGTCAATGACGTAGGAGAGCTGTGAGTAATTCCTTGAACGCTTTTTGCCGACGAATCGGCCATACCTTTGGTGATGATACGCTATTGGAATTGGCCTTGACCCACCGTAGCTTCGGTGGTCGCAACAATGAGCGCCTGGAGTTCCTAGGTGACTCCATCGTTAACTTTGTCATCGCCGAAGCGCTGTTTCAGCGCTTTCCCCAGGCCCGAGAAGGGCAGCTCTCACGCCTGCGCGCACGCCTGGTGAAGGGGCAAACCCTGGCGGAGCTGGCCCGAGAAATGGAGTATGGCGAATGCTTGCGGTTAGGCTCTGGCGAGATGAAAAGCGGCGGGCATCGGCGTGAATCTATTCTGGCGGATGCGGTAGAAGCCATTATTGGCGCTATCTATCTGGATGCCGGGATGGACGTGGTGCGTGAGCGTGTGTTGGATTGGTATGCAGAAAGGCTGGATAACATCTCGTTACAAGATACTCAGAAAGACCCCAAAACGCGGCTACAGGAATTTTTGCAGTCGCGCCAAGCCGCGTTGCCGCGATATGAAGTTGTCTGCGTGAAGGGAGAGGCGCATGCCCAGACCTTTACCGTGGAGTGCTACATTGATCTTTTAGCAGAGCATACCACTGGTAAAGGTCCTAGCCGCCGCCATGCTGAACAGCAAGCGGCAGAAGAAGCGTTGTCGTACCTCGAAAAAAGCCCTGGAGATAAATCATGAGCCAAACCTGCGGATTCGTTGCCATTGTCGGCCGACCCAACGTGGGCAAATCGACCCTCATGAACCGTATTCTGGGGCAGAAAATATCGATTACCTCACGGCGCCCACAAACCACGCGCCATAAGGTCATGGGTATTAAAACGGTCGATGAGACGCAGTTTATCTATGTCGATACCCCAGGCATGCATATCATGTCCAAGGATCGCAATAAAGCGATTAACCGCTTTATGAATCAGGCAGCCACCCAGGCGCTGCGCGATGTCGACTGTGTGGTGTTTATTATCGACCGCACTCGCTGGACGGAAGAGGACCAGGCGGTATTAAAACGCCTGGAACACGTTAAAGCGCCGATAATTCTGGCGGTGAATAAAGTCGACCGTTTAGGCGAAAAGGGCGATTTATTGCCTTGGCTTGCGGAGGTTGGCGCTCGCCGGGACTTCGCCGCCATCGTGCCGATTTCAGCCAAGCACGGCACCCAGGTAGATACCCTGGAAGAGGAGGTGGCCAAACACCTGCCTGAGAGCGTTCACTTCTTCCCTGAAGACCAGATTACCGATAAAAGCCTGCGCTTTATGGCCGCCGAGCTGGTGCGTGAAAAAGTCATGCGCCAGTTGGGCGATGAGTTGCCCTACCAGATGACCGTTGAAATTGAAGAGTTCCGCGAGACCGAACGTGTAACGCATATCAGCGCGCTCATTCTTGTTGAACGCCAGGGACAAAAGGTCATTTTGATTGGTGAAAATGGCGATCGACTCAAGAGTATTGGCCGCGAAGCGCGCCTGGATATGGAGCGCGCGCTAGGGACTAAGGTCATGCTCAATTTATGGGTGAAAGTGAAGCGTGGTTGGTCAGATGACGAGCGCGCCCTGAAAAGCCTGGGTTACGACCTCGATTGAAGGTAGCGATGACGCCAGAGCCGGCTTTTTTACTTCATCGTCGGCCATATCGCGAAACCAGTGCGCTGGTGGATCTATTAACGCTTGATTACGGTAGGGTGCGCGCCGTTGCCCATGGAGGGCAGCGGCCTGGCTCAAAATCGCGCCAGCGGCTCCAGCCGTTCACACCGCTATTCGTGAGTTGGCAGGGCAATCGTGATTTAAAGCGGCTTACGCTAATGGAGTCGCGCGGGCAGACGGCGCTGCTAGCCGGTGAAGGTCTTTTATGTGGGCTCTACGCCAATGAGATCGCCACCCGGCTGCTACCGTTAGAGCTTCCAGCCCCTGAGGTTTTCGCGTTTTATACCGCGCTACTCGAAGCGCTACCAGCGCCCGCGGAACGCGCATTGGCACTTCGCCGCTATGAGTGGTCGCTGCTAGAGGCGCTTGAGGCCACGCCGCAGTTTACGACGCCGGAGGGTGGCGTTCTGGATCCCCAGCTCCGCTACCGTTTTGACGCCGCCAGCCGCGCATTTATGCCAGCTGAGCGAGGGCTCGACGGCAGAACGCTGCGCTACATTGAGCAGGGTGATTGGCAGCATGAAGGCCTTGCCAATGCATTGAAGGCGGTAATGCGAGCAGCGCTGGCACCTCATCTTGGCTCCACTGTTTTGCGTTCGCGAGAGCTGATGCTCGATTTAGCGCGGCGTCGCCATCGCCCTTAATGTTTTGAATGTTCTGTTCACACACTCTTATTTTATCGCTGCGCTGGAGGCATTATGCACCCCCCTCGGATTCTGTTAGGCGTCAATATTGACCACATTGCGACACTTCGCCAAGCCCGAGGTACCCGCTATCCGGACCCTGTGCAAGCCGCCCTTGTGGCCGAAGAGGCGGGTGCCGATGGCATTACGGTGCATCTGCGTGAAGACCGTCGCCATATTCAGCCTCGGGATGTTCGCATTCTGGCCGAAGTGCTTAATACACGCATGAATCTGGAAATGGCGGTTACCGAAGAGATGCTGGCGCTGGCCGAAGAAGTACGCCCCGCCCATGTTTGTTTAGTGCCGGAAAAACGCGAAGAGCTGACCACCGAAGGCGGTCTCGATGTTGTCGGCGGCTTCGACGCTATTGCCAGCGCCTGCCAGCGGCTAAGTGCGGCGGGTTGCGATGTGTCCCTGTTTATCGACCCAGAGGTGGAGCAGATTGATGCTGCCCAGCGCGCTGGAGCGCCGACTATTGAGCTGCATACGGGCGCTTACGCAGAAGCTCGCCCCGGCAGCAATGCCGCGAACGCCGAGTATCACCGCTTAACCGCCGCCGCTACCCACGCTATTTCACTGGGGCTGGTCGTCAACGCCGGTCACGGCCTGCACTACCATAACGTTGAGGCGATTGCGGCACTGCCCGGCGTTAACGAACTCAATATCGGCCATGCCATTATTGCCCGTGCGCTGTTTGTTGGCCTGAAAGAGGCCGTGCAGGAGATGAAGCGCTTGATCATCGCTGGCCAGGAGGCAGGTTTAATGGCCGCTCTCGACGCCCACGACCATGATCATGAAGATCACTCAGAGCATGTGCATAATGGCTGCTGCGGGCACTAATCAAAGGTTTCCATTCAGAGGTTTATTTAGGCGATGATTGTGGGGATTGGCTCGGATATTGCTCGCGTAGAGCGCTTTGCACGGGCCATGCAGCGGCATGGCCCGCGCTTTGCGCTACGCATTTTAGGCCCTGAAGAGCATGCGCTATGGCAGCAGAAATCCCAGCCCGCCGCGTTTCTGGCCAAACGCTTTGCTGCCAAAGAGGCGTTCGTTAAAGCGCTGGGGTTAGGCCTACGTCAGGGAGTGCAGTGGTGTGATATTCAGGTGCTGAACGATGCCTTGGGTAAGCCCTATTTCCTGCTTAACGGGGTAGCTGAACGTCTCCTGCAAGCCGCAGGAGTCACCAACAGCCACGTTACGTTGAGCGATGAAGCCGAGTATGCGGTGGCTTTTGTTGTATTAGAGCGTGAAGCACAAGACTAACGTTAAGTTTTGATCAATGCTCATTTAATTTAATGCCTAAGCAGCAGCGGCCGGTGCGAACGTAGCCTAGCCATTGCCTGATATAAATCTTCCAATAGCCCCTCAACATGGTCTAAGCCGCTGGTGCGTAGGCGGGTTTCCAGAGTCTCTACCAGCAATGCCAACTCAGGTGCACCGCAGTAGCGGCTGGCGCCATTGAGTCCATGTACCCAATCGAGCAGCGTGGGTAAGTTTTTTTGGGCAAAAGCAGTGCGCATATGCTGTTCACTCTCCTCGAAACTGTCGATCAGGCGTTTTAGCTGCTCCCGAGCTAAATGCTCTTTACCCCCAGCGAGGCGGGCGCCCATTTCAAGATCAACGACGGGTAACGTGGCGGGTGCCGTGTGGCTAAAGCGTGGCTTATTGACGGTGTTACTGCCGCGCTGTGAATAAAACGTCGTTGCGCTAGCGGCGGTCAGCCGATGGGTAACCCCCAAAAAGCGATTTAGCAACTGATCTAACTGTACCTCGTCAATCGGTTTTGTCAGCACGTCATCAAGGCCTTCCGCAAGCCACTGCTGGCGCTCACTGCTTAGCACATGGGCGGTAACAGCAATAATGGGACAGCGGGCCCAAGTGCTGCTGAGTCGGCGCAGCGCCTGGGTGGTCTGCACGCCATCCATCCCCGGCATACGAATGTCCATTAACACCATGTCAGCATTATCGGTGCGCGCGAATTCGAGCGCCTTATGCCCGCTATCTACCGTAATAACATGCAGTGTTGGATCTTCAAGCATGCTTTTGAGTAAGTCTCGGTTCGGCGCATTATCGTCGACAATGAGTAGTTTGAGTGGCTGGGATGACGCCGGTGGCGCTAGTAGTGCCGCATCGCTTTTATACGGTGTAAGTTCAGGTAGTAGCAGTTGTTTAAGCGATGCCAGCAGCTGAGCGCGGGAAAAGGGTTTGTAGAGTGTCTCCCCGCCATGGGTTAAGCGTAGCGGCGGCAGGTCAAAGCTATTGCCATTGGCTAAAATCAATGTGGGGTAGGGCGTTTGATCAATCACCGTTTGCCAGTAGGAGTGCCGTTCTGGGGTAAAATCGCCGTGTTCTAACCCTAATATCATTAGTTTCGCTGGCTCAGGGGCATCAAACGCAATCGGCTGTGCTTCCCAGCGTTCCAGTAAATGCTCGAGTACATGACGGGTAGGCGCGTGAGTTTCATATAAGCGAATAGTCGGGTTGGCCAGACTGATTTCCGGTGGCCGTTCGATCGCCTTGTGCGCAAGCATGGGCAGCGTGAACGAGAAGGTAGTGCCTATACCCAGCTCACTTTCGACCTCTATCTCTCCGCCCATGCGCTCAATCAATTGTCGGCAGATCGTAAGGCCAAGGCCGCTGCCACCGAATTGCCGCGAATGGCTGGGTTCTGCTTGGGAAAAAGCGCTGAAGAGGGCCTCCTGGTGAGCGTCGCTTAGGCCAATACCCGTGTCACTGACACTGAGATTGAGCACCACATGCTGGCCTTCAAGGTTGTCCAGCATGACGCGAACGATCACGTCGCCTGCATGGGTGAATTTAAGCGCATTGCCAATTAAGTTATTCAATACCTGGTGAATACGTAGCGGGTCGCCGGTCAGCGGTGTAGGGACGTCGTCATACACCATAGCCACCAAATGTAGCTGCTTGCGCTGGGCTTCTGGAGCATGCAGCCCAACAACCTCGTCAACCAGTGCGACAATATCGATATCTGCTTCTTCCAGGGTGAGGCGATTAGCTTCAAGCTTGGA
Organism: Halomonas alkaliantarctica; assembly: GCF_029854215.1. Lineage (NCBI taxonomy): Bacteria > Pseudomonadati > Pseudomonadota > Gammaproteobacteria > Oceanospirillales > Halomonadaceae > Vreelandella > Vreelandella neptunia. The sequence continues at coordinate 1,714,893 of NZ_CP122961.1, forward strand.
AAAGTCGAGTACGTCGTTAACCAGCATGAGCAGATTGTCGCAAGCGCGGTGCACGTGCTGAAGCCATTCCTGCTGTCTTGTATCCATTGACGAGCGCCCCAGTAATCGGCAGAAGCCGATAATCCCGTTTAGCGGCGTGCGGATTTCATGGCTCATATTGGCTAAAAATTCAGACTTCACTGCGTTAGCTCGCAGCGCGCTGCGATGGGCCAAATCGAGCTTGATATTCTGCTCTTCAATGGTTTCCATTGACTCCTGCAGCTCGCTGGTGGCCTGTTCGATTTGCGTTTGCATATCCCGCTGGGCCTGCTGAAAGTGCTCGGCCAGGGCGTTAATATGGCTACTCAGGTGGTGAAGTTCTGCCGCATTAGAGGGCGCCAAACGTAATCGGTAATCACCGCGGGACAGGCGATAAAGAGCTTGGTTAGCTTCTTCGATAGGGCGGGTGGCATAGCGGCTGATGGCGAAAGCGACTAAAAACAGCAGCAGGCCTAGCAGCATGCCGCCTAAACTGAGACTGGCAATCAGCTTATAGCGCACTAGGGTAAGTGCCCGGGGGTCCATTTCGATGTCTAACCAGCCAACGCTACTATCGCTTGCTCTAACCTGGTCTGGGCTCACTTGTCTTGTATTAAGCTGGCCTGTACTGAACAGAGGCGTAACTAGCGGCAAACGCAATCGCCAAACATCCTCATTCATGATGAGTTGGTGATCAGTTGGGGCATCGAGCAGGGGTGAGTTGGAATGACCCAATAATATGAGGCGATCGCCTTGTTGATTAAATAGCGCAACCGATCTCAGTCCTTTCACATTGAGGAGTTGGCGAGCCAAGGCCTCCAGGCGCTGAGCATCAGCCTCTGCAACCGCGGTAGCAAGGCTTGGGGCTAATAACTCAACGGCACTTTCTAAGCGTGCTTGCTGTGCTGTGCGAGCTTCCGTATCACTCTGTATGACCAACAGTACGGCCATCATGGCGTATACCAGCAGCGGAAAACCGAGTAAGGCATAGAGAAGACGGGTGTTCAAAGACATGAAAAGAACTCGTTGATTCAATGAGGTTGCCTGTCCAGCCCAAGGCAGCACCGATATAATGCAGCATAACGGCGACGATAAGGAACATTCATGAAAGATCTTAAGGGCAATCTCAAGGGCTACCCCACGCTAGAAGATGTGGTTGGCAACACGCCCCTGGTACGCCTGAAGCGTATTAGCGCTGGGCGTAACAATACCCTATTGGCTAAGCTCGAAGGCAATAACCCCGCTGGCTCGGTTAAAGACCGTCCCGCGCTCTCCATGATCAATGAGGCAGAAGCCCGGGGTGATATTACCCCCGGCGATACGCTGATTGAGGCAACCTCAGGTAATACCGGTATTGCGCTAGCCATGGCGGCGGCGATTAAAGGCTATCAGATGGTGCTGGTAATGCCCGAAAACGCCTCGGAAGAGCGTAAGCAGGCGATGGCTGCCTATGGCGCTAAGTTAATTTCTGCGAGCAAAACGGGCGGCATGGAGGAGGCGCGGGATATTGCGGATGGCATGATCGCCAGTGGGGAGGGTAAACCGCTGAATCAGTTCGCCAACCCAGATAACCCGTTAGCGCACTACCGCACCACAGGGCCAGAAGTGTGGAAGCAAACCGGCGGCGAGGTGACTCACTTCGTCAGTTCCATGGGGACGACGGGTACCATCATGGGCGTGTCGCGCTATTTAAAAGAGCAAAACCCAGCCATTCAAATTGTCGGTTTACAGCCCGCTGATGGCGCGAGTATTCCCGGTATACGGCGTTGGCCCGAAGCGTACTTGCCGGCTATTTTCGAAGCGCCACGGGTAGATGTCACCCTCGATATTGGTCAGCAAGAGGCCGAAGAGCATATGCGCCGTCTGGCCCGTGAAGAGGGCATTCTGGCTGGGGTCTCATCGGGGGGCAGCTTAGCCGGCGCGTTACGCATCGCTGAGCAAACCGAAAATGCGGTGATTGTGTTTATCGTCTGTGACCGTGGTGACCGCTACCTTTCCACTGGCCTATTTGCCCCAGGAGTATAACCATGGCCATGTTGGGAAAACGGCGGCCGCCCAGGCCCGCGTCAGGTCACTCTGGGCTAGCGCGTACGCCGGGTGGTAAGGCTCCGCATACCGCTTTAGAGGATGCATCGCCGCTGGTCATTGAACGTTTGGCTCATGATGGGCGTGGCGTGGCCCACTCCGCCAATGGTAAAACGGTCTTTGTGGATCAGGCGCTGCCCGGTGAACAGGTGGACGTGGCGATTCATACTACCCGCAAACGCTTTGACGAAGCGCATATCAAATCGCTGCTGACGACATCGGAGCAGCGCGTCACACCGCCTTGCCCGCATTTTGGCCACTGCGGCGGCTGTGATCTGCAGCACCTAAGTGTTGACGCCCAGCGCGACCATAAACGTGAGGTGGTGCGCGATCTGTTTTCTCGCCAGGGTATAACGCTTAGCGAGATCGGCTCGATTCAAGGCAGCGATCAGGGCTATCGGCGTCGTGCCCGGCTGGGGGTCAAAGTCGACAGCCAGGGCACAACGCGCCTGGGCTTTCGTGCCGCCCATAGCCACCGCTTGGTGGATATTGAACGCTGCCCGGTGTTGGTCGATCCCTTACAGCGCCTTTTAACACCTCTGCGTGAGCTGCTGGGTACGTTAGAGGCGCCGCGTCAGGTAGGGCACATCGAATTATTGGCAACAGCGACCACGCAGGTCGTGTTGGTTCGTCAGTTAAAAGAGCACGCCGGGGACGCCGAACGCTGGCAAGCCTTTGCACAACAGCAGGAAGTGGCACTGGGCACTTGGTTGGGGCGTGAAACACCCACATTGCACTGGCATGGCGCAGCGCCAGCGCTTGAAGAGTCGTTAACCGTTACCGGCCAACCAGCGCTTAACTTAAGTTTTGCACCGGGAGATTTTTTACAGGTCAACGCCCCTGTTAACCAGCAAATGGTCGACCAGGTCATCCGGTGGTTAGCGCCTAAATCAGGGCAAAAACTACTCGACCTGTTTGCCGGTATTGGTAATTTTAGCCTACCCATAGCAGCAGCGGGTGCTGAGGTTCATGCAGTGGAAGGTAACCCCGCCATGGTGGCGCGCATTGCCATTAATGCTAAGCGTAACCAGCTGATGGTCAGCGGCCAGCAGGCCGATTTAAGCCACGCTGCCAGCGTTAATGAGCTGTTAACTGTTCATGGTGACAGTGATGCGCTGGTGCTCGATCCGCCACGTAGTGGCGCTGAAATTATTTGCCAGGCGCTGGCGCATCATCCGGTGCCCAGGGTGGTCTATATTTCCTGTGATCCTGCGACGCTTGCCCGGGATGCGGCACATCTTGTGCATGCGGGCTACCGGGTCAGGCAAGTAGTAGTGGCGGATATGTTCCTTCACACTGCGCATATGGAAACGCTGATGCTGTTCGAGTACGGGGACTAGATATTTCCCATCGCATCAAGCCACGGTGACGGCCGTGTAGAGACCGTCTCCCTGAAAGGATGAGTGATTGTCATGGTGAAAGTGCGTGAAGACCAGCCGCTAACTGCGAGCGGAAAGGTGGACATACAACAATGGTTAACGCGCCTGCAGGAGGATGTGCGCCTACGTGAGCCGGAGCGTTTAGTCGATGCCTGTGAACTCGCCGAGAAGTTGGAGCTTGAGGCCCCGCGCACCCATCGCGTATGGCTATCGCCAGGTTCTAGCTTTCGCATGGGCCTGGAAATGGCCGATATACTTGGCGAGTTAAAGCTGGACCAAGCCACGCTTGAGGCTGCCGTTCTCTACCGCGCGGTGCGGGAAGGGCTGCTAAGCCTTGAGTCCGTAACAAAGCGCTTTGGCGAAGAAGTGGCCAGCCTGATTGATGGCGTGTTGCAAATGGCCGCTATCAGCTACCCGCTGGCGCCTGACCATGGCATGGGCCAACACAATCAGCAGGAAAACCTGCGCAAGATGCTGGTCAATATGGTCGGCGATGTGCGCGTGGCGCTGATAAAAATTGCCGAACGCACCTGCGCGCTACGCCAGGTAAAAGACGCTCCCCGGGAAAAAAGTTTACAGGTGGCTCGGGAAGTCGCCGATATTTACGCGCCGCTGGCCCACCGCCTGGGCATCGGTCAGCTTAAGTGGGAGCTGGAAGATCTATCGTTTCGCTACCTGCATGAAGATGAGTACAAGGCGATTGCCAAGCTATTGGCGGAGAAGCGTCTTGACCGCGACCGCTATATTCACGATGTGGTCGAAACCATCAAAGGCTTGATGGAAGCCCAGCATATTCACCGCTATGACGTGGACGGGCGGGCCAAGCATATCTATTCGATCTGGCGCAAAATGAAGCGTAAGCGGATCGACTTCTCGCAAGTTCATGACGTGCGTGCGGTACGTATTTTGGTGCCGGAAGTGGCTGACTGCTACACCGTGCTGGGGATTATTCACTCGCGCTGGCACCACGTGCCGAATGAGTTTGACGACTATATCGCCAACCCCAAAAAGAACGGCTACCAGTCGCTGCATACCGCCGTGATGGGGCCGGAAAACAAGGTGCTCGAAATCCAGATTCGCACCTTCGCCATGCACGACGAAGCGGAGCTGGGCGTTTGCGCCCACTGGCGTTACAAAGGCCATGATACCAACGCCAAAAGCCGTAGCTACGAAGAGAAAATTGCCTGGCTGCGTCAGGTGTTGGAGTGGCAGGACGAAGTGGGCGGCTTTGGCGATCTGCGCGAAGGGCTCTCCAGTGATGTTGCCCCTGACCGTATTTACGTGTTTACCCCCGATGGTCACGTGATCGATTTACCGCGCATTGCCACGCCGATCGATTTTGCCTACCGGGTGCATACCGAAATTGGCCACCGCTGCCGGGGTGCGAAAATAAATGGGCGCATTGTGCCGCTCACTTACAAGTTGAAAACCGGCCAGCAGATCGAAATTCTGACCGCCACCAAAGGTGGGCCTAGCCGTGACTGGTTAAATCCCAGCTTAGGCTATGTGCGTACTTCTCGGGCGCGGGCCAAAATCCAGGCGTGGTTCAAGCACCAGGCGCGGGATCAAAACCTGGACGAGGGGCGCGTACTATTTGATCGTGAAATGCGCCGCCTGGATGTCGAGGGGCTAGATCTGCCCAAGCTGGCCAAGGCGGTCAACTACCAAAATGCCGAGGACATGTACGCCGCCATCGGCGCCGGTGACCTGCGTATCGGCCAGGTGCTGCACCAGGCTCAGCAGCTGTTTGGTGAAACCGATGACCAAGAGCAGCTCGATCGCCTGCTCGCCAAACCTAAGCGCCAATCCAGTAAAGCCACCAAAAGCGATATCACCGTGCTCGGTGTCGGCAATCTGAAAACCAGTATGGCTAACTGCTGCCGTCCGGTGCCCGGCGAGCCGATTATCGGCTTTATCACTCAAGGCCGTGGCGTCACCGTCCACCGCCAGGACTGCAGTAATATTCTGCAATTGCAGCTGGACGAACCCCAGCGCATTATCGAAGTGGAGTGGGGCGAACGCGCCCAGACCCGTTACCCGGTGACTATTGAAATTCAGGCCTGGGATCGCTCCGGGCTGCTGCGCGATGTCACGGGCCTGCTAGGTAATGAAAAAGTCAACGTACTTGCTGTGAACACGCTCACCGATACCGATGAAGGCATTGCCCGGCTGCGTATTACTCTGGAAGTCGACGGGCTTGAATCCCTGGGGCGTTTGTTCTCGCGCATCCAGCAGTTGCCCAACGTTACCGAAGTGCGCCGTTTGCGCAATGCTGACCCAGATCAACAAGCTCGCAAGGGAGGAGCATAATGCGCCACGGTATCGACGACCTGCTGACCTTGATGCAAGTGCTGCGCGACCGGGAACAAGGCTGCCCCTGGGATCTCCAGCAGGATTGGGACAGCATTGTGCCCCACACCCTGGAAGAGGCCTACGAGGTCGCCGACGCCATAGACCGACGCGCTTTTGACGAGCTACCCGGTGAGCTGGGCGATCTGCTCTTTCAAGTGGTCTACTACGCCCAGTTCGGCGCCGAAGAGCAGCGCTTCGACTTTGCCGATATCGTCGATACGCTGACCGCCAAAATGCTGCGCCGCCATCCCCACGTATTTCCGGAGGGCACCCTGGCTTCCCGCCGCCCACCAGGAGTGAGTGCCCAAGAGGTGCAAACCCAGCAGGTCAACAGCCGCTGGGAGTCTTTGAAGGCTGAGGAACGTGCCGAGAGAGCCGTTGAGAAACCCTCTGTGCTCGACGATGTGCCGCGTACGCTGCCGGCCCTTAGCCGCGCTGCCAAGCTGTCCAAGCGCGCGGCTCGGGTAGGCTTCGATTGGCCTGATGCGCGCGGTGTGGTGGCTAAAATTCGTGAAGAGCTGGCGGAAGTAGAAGAGGCGCTCGCCGCCGGTGATAAACAGCACGCCCAGGAAGAAGTCGGCGACCTGCTGTTTGCGGTGACCAATCTTGCCCGCACGCTTAATGCCGACCCTGAACAGTGCCTGCGCGCTACCAATACCAAGTTCGAGCGCCGTTTTCGTTTTGTCGAGCGCGAGCTTAGCGCTGCCCAGCGGCCATTAACAGAGGCTTCCCTAGACGAAATGGAAGTTCACTGGCAGGCAGCCAAAGCAGAAGAAAAACAATCTACCCATTCCTGATCTAATAATGACGCGACCCCTGCAAGGAGGCCATGCCAATGAGTCACGACCTACACGAATCTCTGCGCGATAACGTGCGTATTCTGGGCGATAGCCTGGGGCGAACCATTGCCGACGATTTGGGCCAAGCATTTGTCGATAAAATTGAAACCATTCGCGCCCACGCCAAGCGCGGGCGGCAGGGCGACTCGCTGCAGCAGCGAGAATTGATCGAGTACCTGCGTGAGCTGCCCGAGCGGGATCTGTTGCCGGTCACCCGAGCGTTTAACCAGTTCTTAAACCTCGCGAATATCGCCGAACAGCACTATCGGGCGCGCTTTCGCCGGGTAGAAGATTACAAGCCCGGCTCCCAGCCGGTGTTGGGTGAGCTGCTTGCGCGTGCCGAACAGGCAGGCAACTCACCGCGCAAATTGGTCGAGACCCTCGCCAATATGCGCGTTGAGCTGGTGCTCACCGCGCACCCCACCGAAGTTATTCGCCGAACCCTGATCCAGAAATATGATGCTATCGATGAGTGCTTAACCGCCATTGAGAGCTCCGAGGATTACCCGGAGCGTGGCACCCGCGCCCAGGGTCGCCTGGAAGAGCTGATTAGCCAGGCGTGGCACACCGACGAGATTCGCCACGAGCGGCCCACCCCGGTGGATGAAGCCAAGTGGGGCTTTGCGGTGATTGAAAATTCGCTGTGGCAGGCGGTACCAGATTTTCATAGAGATTTGGATAACCTGCTGCTGGATACCGCCGGTGAACGCCTGCCCCTGGATGCCGCGCCGATACGTTACGCCTCCTGGATGGGCGGCGACCGCGACGGTAACCCCAACGTGACCGCCCGAGTGACCCGTGAAGTGTTGCTGCTTGGCCGCTGGATGGCCGCTGATCTCTATCTGCGTGATCTTGAGCAGCTCAAAACCGAACTCTCCATGTGGAAGGCTAATAGCGCGCTCAAAGCCGAGGCGGGTGACGTAGCCGAGCCGTACCGCGAAGTATTGAAACGCCTGCTGGCGAAGATGGAGTCGACCCGCGATTGGGCCAAGGCCGAACTGGAAGGGCGCAACTATGACGGCGGGCCGATTATCGAAACCCGCGATCAGCTCTACTCGCCGCTGCTCGCCTGCTACCGCTCGCTATGTGATGTGGGCCTTGACACCATCGCCAACGGCGCGCTGCTGGATACCCTGCGTCGGGTAGCGGTGTTTGGTGTAACGCTGACCAAGCTCGACCTACGTCAGGAAGCCAGTCGCCATGCCCAGGTCATTGAAGAGCTGACCAGCGCCCTTGGTCTGGGCCACTACCAGGAGTGGGACGAAGCCAAACGTCAGGAATTTCTGCTTGAAGAGCTGACCTCCCGTCGCCCGCTGATTCCGCGCCGCTGGGAGTGCTCCGCCGAGTCTCGCGAAGTGCTGGATACCTTCAGAGTCATCGCCCAGGAGCATTCCGAAGCGCTGGGGACTTATATTATCTCCATGGCCGCTGAGCCTTCCGACGTGCTCACCGTGGCACTGCTGATGAAAGAGGTCGGGGGGCAGGTAACGCTACCTATCGCACCGCTGTTTGAAACCCTTAACGACCTGGATCACGCAGGCGATGTGGTGGATCAACTGCTGTCGATACCGGGCTACCGTTCGCTGATCGATGACCGTCAGGAGGTTATGATTGGCTACTCTGACTCGGCAAAAGATGCCGGCCAGTTGGCCGCTGCCTGGGCGCAGTACCGAGCCCAGGAGTCGCTGGTGAATGTGTGTAATCGACACAGCGTCGATTTAACCCTGTTCCACGGCCGCGGCGGCACCGTTGGCCGTGGTGGCGGCCCGGCCCACGCGGCGATACTCTCCCAGCCCCCCGGCTCGGTAAACGGCAGCCTGCGGGTGACCGAGCAGGGCGAGATGATTCGCTTCAAGTTTGGGCAGCCCGATATTGCTCTGCGCTCCATGGAGATCTACGCCTGCGCGGTGCTGGAAGCCACGTTATTGCCGCCCCGTGCGCCAGAACCGCACTGGCGTGAGGAGATGGATCAGCTCGCCAAAGTAGCGCATGGCGCCTATGTGGGCGTCGTCCGTGAAGACCCTGACTTCGTGCCTTATTTCCGCGCGGTCACACCAGAAGGCGCATTGGGTAGGCTGCCGTTAGGTTCACGCCCTACCAAGCGGCGTCAGGATGGCGGGGTGGAGACCCTGCGCGCTATTCCATGGATTTTCGCCTGGACGCAGATTCGCCTGATGCTACCCGCCTGGCTGGGCAGCGGCGAAGCCTTCTCGCGGCGTTTAGAGCAGCCTGGCGGCCGGGATGTGCTGCAAGAGATGCGCAATGAGTGGCCCTTCTTCGGCACTTACCTGGACATGCTGGAGATGCTGCTGGCCAAAGCCGATGTCGCCATTGCCGCTTACTATGAGCATCGCTTGGTCGATGAGCCCTCGCTGAAGGCACTGGGTAAAAAGTTACGCCATCGTTTCGCATCCTTGGAAGAAGCCGTGCTGGACATTCTTCAGCAGGAGAAGCTGCTGGAGAACACGCCGCTGATTCGCCAGGCGATCGATGTGCGCAACCCCTACATCGACCCGCTGCATGGCCTTCAGGCGGAGTTATTGCAGCGTAATCGCGACGCCGACGGGGCGATTAGCGCCGATCTTTCCCGAGCGCTGATGGTGACCATGGCAGGCATTGCGGCAGGATTGCGTAATACCGGCTAGGCATAACCGTATTTAATGACCAGGAGGCGTCGATGTCCTCAGATGCTCAAGCGGTACTCGACTTTTGGTTTGAAGCCTTGACGCCTGCTCAGTGGTTTAAAAAAGACCCTGAAATGGATCGTACGATCTCGCAGCGGTTTGGCGCACTGCATGCCCAAGCCGCGCGGTGCGAATGTTACGCATGGCGTGAAAGTGCCCAAGGGCGGCTTGCGGAAATCATTGTGTTGGACCAGTTCTCGCGCAATATCTACCGCGATGACGCCCGCGCCTTTGCCACCGATGCCTTAGCGCTAGTGCTAGCCCAGCAGGCGGTGTCCGTTAGTGCCGACGCTGAGTTAACGAGTCAGCAGCGGGCGTTTTTGTATATGCCCTATATGCATAGCGAGTCAGCGGCCATCCATGAAGTGGCGATGCAGCTGTTTGACCAGCCGGGGTTAGAGAATAACTACGACTTTGAAGTGCGCCATAAGGCGATTATTGATCGCTTTGGGCGCTACCCTCACCGCAATGCTTTGTTGGGGCGGGACTCTACCGACGAGGAGTTGGCCTTCTTAAAGGAGCCCGGCTCCTCTTTTTAACTGTTTGCTTATCCTCTTTCAGCCACGTGGCGTTTTATGTCGTTTCGAAAATCTACCCGTATCAATAAATATATTAGCGAGAGCGGGATGTGCTCTCGCCGTGAAGCCGACCGCTTTGTGGAGCAGGGCAACGTGTGGATTAACGGTCGCCGTGCCACCACCGGTGATCAAGTGGTGGCGGGGGACTTGGTTAAAGTAAACGGTCAGGAGATCGAGCCTCAGGAAGAGGAAGATTTAGTCCTTATTGCGTTGAATAAACCGGTGGGCATTGTCAGTACCACGGAGTCCAGCGAAAAGGACAATATCGTTGAGTTTGTGAAGCATGGTGTGCGTATTTTCCCCATCGGGCGGCTCGATAAAGACTCCCAGGGGCTGATTTTTTTAACCAATAACGGCGATCTGGTTAATAAAATTCTGCGCGCCAATAACAACCACGAAAAAGAGTACCAGGTGACGGTTAACAAGCCGATCACCGACGAGTTTATCGACGGCATGCAGAGCGGTGTGCCGATTCTTGGCAAGGTGACCAAGCGCTGCAAGGTGCAAAAAGAGTCCACCTTTGTTTTCACTATTACCTTGGTGCAGGGGCTCAACCGGCAAATTCGCCGTATGTGCGAATACTTCGGCTACGAGGTTACCCAGCTTATTCGCACGCGCATTATGAATGTGCCGCTCAAAGGCTTGGCCCTGGGCGACTGGCGCGATCTCACGCCTAAAGAGATCGATACCATTATCGCCCTGACTGAACGCTCAGAGGCGGCACCCGATAAGAAAAGTAAAGCTAAGCTGGAAAGGCCCAACTACAGCTCAGGGGCAGGAAAGGCAAAACCGCCTTCCGCGAAAGGGCGCCCGGCCAAAGCGGGCGCGAAGTCGGCTGATGCCAAAGCTGCCGGAGCTAAACCACCCGTCAAGGGTAAGAAAGCCGCCAGCGGAAAAGTCAGTGGAAAAACAGGTACCGGCCTGAAAGGCAGTGCACCAGGCAAACCGCACCCCAAGGCTGGTAAAGCCCCCGGTAAGCCCGGTGCTAAAAGCAAGCCTGGCGCTAAAGGTAAGCCCGTTGGTAAAGGCCGCGGTAAGCCAGCGGTGGGTGGCAAGGCTTCTCAGCGACGCAAGTAGCTCCTAACCATTCAAGAGTCTCAACTGTGATTCCAATTGTCGTCTTTTACGCTGTGATTAGCGTTATCGCCTATATCACTTATGCTATCGATAAAAAGGCGGCTATTAAAAACCGCCGTCGGGTAAGTGAGAAGTCGCTACATCTACTTGGGGTAGTGGGGGGCTGGCCGGGTGCGCTTCTGGCCCAACAGCGGCTGCGGCATAAAACCCAGAAAACCGCCTTTCAAGTGACGTTCTGGCTGACGGTTGTCGTAAATCTGGTCTGTGTAGGGTGGCTAATGGTTTCATTGAACCTCATTTAGCCACCCGATTAGCCACCCTATGCTGGGTGCCTACGTTCTAGTGTGATTGCCGGGCGCGAAAAGAAAATTAGCGATCAGCTCTTTGCCGCCTTCGGTGGCAAACGATTCCGGGTGGAACTGGATGCCGTGAATCGGGTACTCCCGATGCTTAACGCCCATCAGTTCGAATTCACCCAGTGCCTGCCAGCGGCCGCGCTGCTCAAAGTTATTCGCTTCAAGTGCGCCCACGGTGGCGGTCACTTCCAGGCACTCGGGCAGGGTGGTCGCATCGGCAATTAGTGAGTGGTAGCGCATTACCTCAAGCTGGTCGGGCACGCCGTTAAACACCGAGGCGTTATTGTGGTTGATCGGGCTGATCTTGCCATGCATCGGCAACGGCGCCTTCACTACTTTGCCGCCAAATACATGCACAATGCCCTGCATGCCCAGGCACACACCCAGCAGCGGGGTAGTCTTACCCAGTTTTTCGATCACCTCAGCGCACACGCCAAAGTAGCGTGGGTCATCCGGCGAGCCGGGGCCAGGTGAGATGATAATGCGATCCGGGGCCATGGCTTCGATAGTCTGGAAATCGATCTGATTATTGCGCTTAACCAGTATCTCGAAATTGGCCAGCCCGCCGCGATTCTTCTCCGTGGTTAGAATCTCACCTATGAACTGGTAGAGGTTATAGGTGAAGGAGTCGTAGTTGTCGATGATCAGCACCTTCATGTGGGGCTCTCCGTTTCCGTGCTCATAAAGGGGGTCAAGGCCTTGCGAGTGCCAGCAAATTTGCGGCGAATCTCTTCATATTCATCTTCGGCGTTGCTGTCATACACGTTGCCGCCGCAGGTTTGCACGTAAGCGCGCTCGCCGTTCACAAACACGGTGCGAATGGGTATCGCAAAGGTGCAGTCGCCGTTAAACGAGAACTGGCCCACTGCGCCGCCGTAGGGACCGCGACCGTCGGTTTCCAGATCATCGATGATTTTCATCGCCTCAATTTTGGGTGCGCCGGTGAGGGTGCCCGCGGGGAAGTTGCTGGCCAGCGCGGTAAACATATCTTCGCCTTCGGCGATAATGCCGACGATCTCGCTGGAGATATGCTGCACGTGGCTAAAGCGTTTGATATCCATCAAGCTGCGCACTTTCACCGTACCAAACTGGGCTACCCGGCCAATATCATTGCGGTGTAGATCCACAATCATATTATGCTCGGCGATCTCTTTGGGGTCGTTGAGCAGAGCCCGGGCGAGCTGGGTATCCTCCTGGGGCGTTTGGCCACGCAGCGTGGTGCCCGCCAGGGGGAAGGTTTCCATTTCCCCTTGGCGCAGCCGGAACAGAAGCTCGGGGCTGGCGCCAATCAGCTTCTGTTCACCAAATTTGACGTAGTACATCTGCGGCGAGGGGTTAATGGTGCGTAACTGGTCGTACAGCGCCAGGGTATCGCCTTTGATACTAAAACGCTTTTTAAAGCCGACTTCGCACTGGAACACCTTACCGTCGATAATATCCTGCTTCACCTTGGCCACCGCCTCGGCGTGCTCTGCCTGGCTCATGGTGTCGCCCAGCGCGGTGATTTGCAGCGGGCCTGCTGGCTCGTCGTCAGCATTGATCAACGTCTGCAAAAAGTCATAGCGGCTGTTGTCGTAATAGAAGTAGGTGACTTCCCCGGTCATCTTGTCGAGGATCAGGCCATCTTTGTAGAGCCCAAAGCGGAAGGTATCGAAATCATCGCTGGCTTTTAAGGTAAGCGATGGCTCGAAGTACTGCATGGCGTCATAGCTAAGATAGCCGCTTAGCCCGCCAGCGTACTTGCGGGAAATAATATTCTGCGGGATCAGGCTGCGCAGCAGTTCGTAGGGGTTGTCGCTCGGGTAGTGGTTGGCATTCCCGTTGCGGTCTTCAATGGTCAGCGTGTTGCCGTTGGCGTAGAGCGTGTATTCGGGGTCGAAGCCGATGATCGAGTGGCGCGCCATATGACTATCTTCGCCCAAAGACTCCAGCATGTAGCAGGTATCAAATCGACGCTCGATCTTCTGAAACAAGGCAAAGAAGTCGCAGTCCGCCGCCAAAGTCACGTAATGTGGTTTGCGTGGCAGCGTAAAAGGCTGCGGGCCTGGTGAGGCGTGCGTTTCAGCAGTGGTCATGATCAATCAGTCCGTGAAGAAGGGCTTGAAGAAGGTAACGTGGTAAGCGCACGAGAGCCCCGTGAAACCGTGGCGATACCCACGCCCAGGGTTTCGGCAATTTTGCGGTGGGGCACGCCTTCACGCAGCAGCTTAAAAATTTGTAGGCGTTTACTGATTTCTTGGTACTCTGCAGGCGTTAACAGGCTAGCCAGCGCGGCATCCATTGCTTTAGGTGAGTCAATGGAGAGCAAATGGCGAATGAGTTCAGCCTGGTAGTTATCGTCTGTTGTCATATGTGCCACCAGGTAATATGCGTTGTACTAGCGTACTAGTACGCTACCTGATTGCTCTGGGAAGTCAAGCAGCGCGTTTCTTTTTGAGGAGTCCCGATGACCAGTTATTTCATTCAGGCGTTTATTTATCTTGTAGCCGCGGTAATTGCAGTACCGCTTGCCAAGCATTTTGGCCTGGGTTCTGTGCTGGGTTACCTGGTTGCTGGGGTAGTGATTGGTCCAATCCTGGGGCTGGTGGGTCAGGAGACCACGACTATTCAGCACTTTGCCGAGTTTGGCGTGGTGATGATGCTGTTTTTGGTGGGCATGGAGCTTGACCCCAAGGGACTCTGGGCCATGCGCGTGCGTCTGCTGGGTTTGGGTGGGCTTCAGGTTTTGTTAACCGCCGCTGCGGGCGCCGCTATTGCCTGGTGGTTGGGGCTTGTCTGGCAAACAGCCCTGGCGGTGGGGCTGATTTTTGCGCTTTCCTCCACGGCGATTGTGCTACAAACACTCAATGAAAAGGGGCTCGCCAAAACGGAGGGTGGGCGCAGCGCTTTCTCGGTGCTTCTATTTCAGGATATTGCGGTGATCCCGATGCTGGCGCTAATCCCGCTTCTAGCGCTGCCTGAGTTGATGGGCACGGGCGGCGATGATGGCCATGCCAGCTTAAGCTGGGTCGCCCACTTGCCCGGCTGGGCGCACGCTTTAGTAGTCGTGGGTGCCATCGTGAGTGTCATCGTCGGCGGCTACTATTTAGTGCCACTGCTGTTCCGCTATGTGATTGGCTCTGGGCTACGCGAAGTATTTACCGCGACGGCCTTGATGCTAGTGATTGGTATTGCTGCGCTGATGAGTTTGGTCAATCTGTCCCCCGCTCTGGGTGCCTTCCTGGCGGGGGTAGTGCTTGCCAATAGTGAGTTCAAGCACGAACTGGAAGCCAATATCGAACCCTTTAAGGGGCTGCTGCTGGGGCTGTTCTTTATTACCGTCGGCGCGGGCATCAACTTTTCGATTCTGGCGGCGGAGTGGGGCACGGTACTTTCGTTAGGCGTGGCGGTTATCGTTGTCAAAGGTGCTATTTTGCTGGGCTTGGCGCTGCTATTCCGAGTGCATGGCAGCAACGGCTGGCTATTTACGTTAAGCCTTGCCCAAGCCGGTGAATTCGGCTTTGTGCTGCTGACCTACAGCGTTCAAAACAACGTGATTCCTACCGATATCTCCCAGGTGCTTTCGCTAGTCGTGGCGCTATCGATGTTCTTAACCCCACTGCTGTTTATAGCCTATGACCGGTTAGTACTTCCACGCTACCAAACAGCCAAAAATGATGACCGAGAGGCCGATACCATTGAAGAACAGGCCCCGGTTATCGTCGCGGGGGTGGGGCGGTTTGGACAAATTATCTGCCGCTTGTTGCGCGCTAATAATATCCCCATCGTGGCGCTGGATCTCGAGATTGAGCAGATCGAAAATCTGCGCAAAATTAACATCAAAAGCTACTTTGGTGATGCCAGCCGCTCCGACCTGCTTGAAACGGCGGGTGTAGAGCATGCTCGTTTGATCGTGATTGCTTTGGACGACCGTGATCGCGCCGTACAAATGGTCAAACATGTTAAGCAGTACTACCCCCATGTTTGGGTGCTGGCCCGTGCCTTTGACCGTGGGCATGGCTATCAGCTACGTGACGCGGGTGCTGATGATGTTGTCAGTGAAACCTACCATTCAGCGCTGGAGCTTGGCGGCCACGCATTGACGGCTATGGGCGTACACCCCATGCGTGCCAAGCAGATGACCTGGGCCTTTGTGCAGAATGAAGAAGCCCATGAGGATGAGCTGTTTGAGGCTTGGAAAGAGATAGACGGGGGAATTAGCTTCAGCCCCCGCTACGGTGAGCTGTTTATGAAGCTAGAGGAAGCGCTGAATAGCGCCATGCAGCAAGATTGGCACGAACCACAACGGGAAGATGTGCCGATCTGGACACCGCCTGAAATTGATCAGGGGCCCAAGTGATAGGAATGACGTAAATAATGACGGTTTGCTTTGGTGCGCTGATTTATTAAGTGAAGATCACATTCATGAGAAAGCTTATTCCGGCCCCGGGTGTCGTATTGGTACTGCTTTTCACTGACGGCACTTTTGGCACCTCGCTCTAGGGCAATTTCCATATCCAGGCTTGGTGCACTCATGCCGTGCAGCTGACCACTGTATTAGCGTCGTTTTATTTAGGGAATCTCCCGCCGGTAAAGTGAATAGCCAGCCACCCGCCACCGCTCACCCGTGCGGGTGTCGTAGTAACCCCCTTGGGCGCTACGACCTTCATTCTCTATCCGCCAGTCAGCACCGCCATCGTAGCTAACGGCGGTAACGTCTTTGCCCAGCAGGCTGCCTTCGTTAACCCCATCAAACAGCAATCCTTCTTCCGGGGTGATGTATAAGGCATAGCCCACTAGATCGCTATCGAACTCGTGTAGTTCAGCCAGTTGCTCTCCATTCCAGTGCCAGATAGACGTAGGATGGTGTGCTAATTGTTCCTTGGGCATCAGCGACATGGGGCGCCCTTTGCGGGCCAGTATATAGACCTCACCTTGCTCATTCGCGGCAATATCGTTAACACCGTAATCGCCTATCGCGACCTCGAAGCGTGGCTCGGTTTCTCCCCACGGTAGTGAGTAGATAACGCTTTCGCCACGAGCCTGATCGAAAAATGCCATGCGCAGTACGTTATCCTGACCTAGGGCAACTAGATCGAAACGCTCCCGTTCATTTTCCGGATCACGCGCTTCTGCTGGCACAGGGATTTCCTCCCAGTGCTCACCACCATTCTCGGTACGCCATATATGTGGTCCCCAACCAATCAGGTAGCCTCGCTGGGCGTCGAGAAAGCGAAATGTCGATATATTCTGATCTTCGGGCCAGCGCAATTTTTCCCAAGATTCCCCTTGGTCGGTGGATTTAAATAGCTGGGTGAGCTGCGGCGTGTAGCGCTCGCCCGGAGCAGGCTCCATGTGATAGTCCATCCATCCTGTCGAGAGATAGAGGGTATTCCAATCAGGGGAGAGCCACCAGTCGGCCTGCTGGGCTCCCTCTTCGAAGCGTCGCTCGACGCCATTTTCGGTATCACCGGCCAGGATACGTACTGTACGGCGGTTCGCTATTTCACTTACATCGCCCATCCATGGCTCGGTAGGCTCGGCTCTATTAGGATCACTTCTTTCCTCGCGTGGTTTGAAGGTCGTCTCGGGGTTCGTAAGTTTCATAGAAATTACTTTTTCACCCCGGATGCGGAAGTCCCCTGGGCCATAGGGTGTATCTTCTTTCATGAAATCGTTACTGACGCGCTCCCACATGCCACCACTCCCTATTACGTATCCTGTTATCGAAATGACCAGTACCGCCATTGCCCAACGAAAACGGCGCATATTCGCTCCTAACGTAGATGATTCATCAACCGTGAGAGCGCTTGCTCTACAGCACTGACGCCTTCATTCACTCGTGCATCCACGGCTTCTGCCGCTGCTTGTGCTCCGCTTGAGATGGCATTTCTCGCGGCAATAGCTTTATCTCGTGCCACTTCAATGCCGCTGTCGATCGCTTGGTTCCAGGTTTCTCCATCCAGCCACTCTTCCACATTGGGTTGAGTCCCAATTCGCATCAAATCGTTGATGGGCAGATCGGCTAATCCCGCGTCTAAATAGGCCGGAACATGAGTGTTAAAGGCAAAGGTTTTAAAGGTGGCTTTATCGGTTTCCAATTCCTGTTTGGGAACCGTCATTTGAACAGTGCGGTTGGGGTAGCGACGACATACCACATTGATTTCTTCTCCCTTCATATTGTCTTTAAGACCGAGCTCAATGTTTCTTTGTAACAGATAGCGAGCTTCATCTAACCAATCACCACCTTGGTCACCGAGTCTCGGCCTCAAACGCTCTCCGTAGGTATAGCAATAATAATAGCCGTAACTAATGTAATAGTCGGGGGGCTGATGTCCGCAGCCGATGTGGCGCATCATGAAGTTAGCGTGTCTCGACCAATGCTGATGGGTACTATCTGGGGCGATCAGCACATCACGATTTGCCAGTAATCGGCGCATCACATCGACGTCATCGAACGGGTTCCACCGTGTGGCCCATGCCCTTATGGTTTCCCAGGTGGCTACGCCGGTTTTATCAATAAATTCATCATGTAGTGGACGGTAATAGAACTCGCAGTTGCCTAAAAAGCTTGCATTGGCGGAGGGCACTTCCTTATCGCAAATATGTAAGTTGACGGCGACGGGCTGTGTGTCATCGGTGGGTGTATAAGCTGCATCAGCAGCGCCTAAAATATCGTCGGCAGCCACGTTTAGTCTCCTAAAATGTCGATATGCAAGCGGCCAGGGACGTCGCTTTCGGTCAGCCCCGTTTCTCCCAGTTCGTTCGTGCGGCCCTCCTTAACGACACCACCTTGTGCATCGGTAATGCGGTAACGCATATTGGCAGCGGGTATTTGAGTGCCGCTCCACATAGCAACGAATGATTGGTTGTAATTACCCAAACCACTTTCGCCACCTCGAGGCTTTAATGGTTCGAGTACGGCTTGCCCACTTCCCACACCAGGGCTACCGCCAGAGTTGATCTTCACCTGAGCGCCGACGATCGTAATGCCGCTGGGGTCGAGCTTAACGAAGCTTCCGCCGGCTTTGAGGGTGATTTCTGCCCCCGCATCGATGACCGTTTTGCCGCCTGATTTTTGATGTACTTCTTGCCCGGCTTCCAGCAATTGCGCCTGGCCGACTTTCTCATGACGGCTACCGTCGATGATCAGGTGGTCGTCGCCATCTACCTGGGTATGGCGGTTGTTATGCACCGTGTGATGATCGTCGTTGTCGATCTCGGTGATGCGGTCGTTGTGTACCTTGAGGTGGCTGTCGCGCTGGATCTCTTCGGTGCGGTCGTTAAGGGTTAACAGCTCCAGGTCTTTCTGGGCATGGAGCCAAATCTGCTCTTCGCCCGCTTCATCCTCAAAGCGTAGCTCGTTGAAGCCTTCGGCCTTGTGGCTTTGGGTGCGGATCACCGTGCTGGTTTTGTGCTCCGGCAGCGGGTAGGGCGCGGTATTAACGGCGTGATAGGTGCGCCCGGTGATTAGCGGTTGATCCGGGTCGCCTTCTAAAAATGAAATAATCACTTCATGGCCAATACGGGGAATGGCGATACTGCCGTAACCGCCGCCTGCCCAACCTTGAGCGACCCGTACCCAGCAACTGGCCGTGTCGTTGGGTTCGGCGTAGCGGTCCCAGGGAAACTGTACTTTGACTCGGCCGTTTTCGTCGCAGTGAATCTCTTCGCCTTCGGGGCCCACCACAAAGGCCACTTGGGGGCCGTCTACTCTAGGCTTAGGGTTGGGCGTCGCCCGCCAGGGGGTGTCGCCGGGAATCAGCGTGAGCTGGTTATAGTAGCGGGTCATGCCGTTGGCATCGACCTGCGTCATTCCATCCTCTTCCAGCGCCTGGGGCTGCTCGCCGTGGTGGATGACGCTAATGGCCTGCCAGTCCCGGTTGAGGCTATCGGTATCGTGATCGGTCAGGGTAAAGCGCAGGCCAGGGGTGAGTTCGGGTAGGTCGCTTTCCGCTTGGCCGGTAATAACCTCGCGGCGCAGATGCTCTAAACGAATACGGGTAAAAGGCTCGCCGGAAGCATCCTGCTTATAACGGCCGGGGTAGTCGTAATGTTCGTAGTCGGTATTTTGGCCATGGGCTGCTACTTCACGGCCCAGGTGTTCGTGTAGCTGTGCGTAAGCGGGGTTTTTAAAGCTGTAATCTTTGAGTGTGGCAGAAGCGGCAGCCACTCGCGCTTTGTGGCTAAGCTTGCGTACGTGGCGGGTAGGAGCTGTGCCACCAGCGCGACTGTTGTAGTGCCGTTCTCCGACATTGGTAAGTACCTGCGGGTCATCGGCGAAGACCAACCGGTGGCTGTTCTCGTCAAATTCATGGAAATAGAACAGGCCCTCTTCTGCGGCCAGGCGTTCGATAAAGGCGAGATCGCTCTCGCGGTACTGCACACAGTACTCGCGCTCGGCTAAATCACGCTTAACCGCAAAACTCACATCGGTAATGCCCCGCTCGTCGCATAGGGTATTAATGATGGTGAGCGGGTCGACTTTCTGGAAGATACGCGAGTTTTGGCGCAGCGAAAGCCGCCACAGGGCAGGGCGCAATACCAGGGAGTAGAAAGTGCGGCGGTGACCGCGATCTCCCCGGCCAAATTCACTCACAATGCCATGTATCCGACGCAGCGGTTGGCCATCTTGCCAAATGGTCAGGGCGGCGTCGCGGTCTAGCAGCTCGGTGGCATCCAGGCTGCCATTCCGGCTAGCCAGGTTAAGCGCCAGCTCAAAGGGCTGGGAGAGCGCTTCACGGTGGGTGAAATCTAATACTGCGATATCGTCAATGCCGGATAGCGTTACAGTAAACTGCAGGCCGGAGCCATTTGCCCCAGTATTGTCTGCCATCGCCGCGCTCCATGGATCGTCATCTACTAATAAGAAACGATCAGAATAGCGACACAGAGGGAGAGCACAACCTAGGTAGGAGAAGTCACCGTGATCTCGTACACGTTTGTAAGACATATCTTACAAAATTTTAAGAGATGGCTTACAAGCATGAGTAGTTGAGAAGAGAACTATAGCCTAACTAGGTGTAGAAGAGAGTTAAAAGAGAAAATTAAAACGGCAGATGCAGAGAGGCGCTTAGCATATTGAGATGGCTGAGCGTTGGAGCGTCGATGCGCTCGTACTCCAGTCGGCTAATAAGCCTGTTGATCGTTAAGGTCGCCCCGAAGCCCTGTAGCATCGCTGTACCGCTTTCATCGACACCTTCCAGTTCGCTTTCACCACGCCATTCCGTGATGCCGGACTTCGCATAAACGCTGAAGGCGCCCATGCGAACACCGGCAACAACGGCACCGCCCAAACTCAGCGTATCCATAATCAACGGATTGACACTGGAGGAAGTGAGGATTTCTTCGCTTTCCCGGTAGGCAATTTCAGCGCCGATATCAAGCTGGGGGAGTCGCCAGGGGCTGAAGCCAGCGGTGACTCGAAAGCCGCTGGTATAGTTATCAAGGCTTTGCAGGTCGCTGCCTTCCAAGATAACGCCGTTATCAAGCTGCATGAGTTCGCTATTGGGTGCGGTATAGGCCATTACCGGCGGGGTATCGTCGGCGTAGCTGCTAAACCAAGGAACAGAGCAGCAGAGCAGGGTGCTTGCCAAGCGTTTGATTGGCATTTTGCGTACACCTATTGTTGTCTACCCATTGATAGGGCGAACATGGATAGGGAGAAAAAAAGCTATCCCATTCAGACTAGCAACTGGCTTGGATTTCCACCACTTTAATTGCGCCCTCGGCTAAGTTATCGACTAAATTTATACCCATTGTGATAAAGCGCTCGCCAAATACCCACTGGGGAGATAGCACCGCTTGACGGGTCGTCTGCTCTTTTTGTCGTTGTCGCTGGCGCCACTCCAAGGCTATTTTGCTCCAGTCTTCCGTGTGTTCAAGTCGAAAACCGGCTGTTTCCAGCAATCCAGTCAGCTCGGCAAGGGGCATTAGATGGGAATGCTCGGAAGAGGCTGCCCATGGTACTGGATAGAGAAGTTGCGCCACGTTAGGGCCGCTGACCACTTCATGCATGACTACTTGCCCGCCAGGACACAGCACGCGGTGGCTTTCAGCGATGACTTTGGCGGCATCTGGCATATTCATCAGGCTGTGTTGAAACAGCACAGCATCAAAGCTGTTATCGGCAAAGGGCAGCGCGCTCGCGTTACCGGTTACCCAGGTTAGAGGTATCGAGTCAGGCTGGTTTACCCGCGAGCTCAGCGATTTATTTAGCGCACAGAAACCGTGGGTAATGTCCAACCCGGTCATCCTAAAGCCAAGTGAGGCCCCCTGGCGCATCAGCCCACCTAGCCCAGCGCCAATATCCAGTACCTTGCGGTGGGTGTCAGGCTTGAGCCGTTCAAGCAGCCGAATGGAGGCCGCTACGCCACCGATATGCAACTGATCCAAGGGGGCCAGTTGATGCAGCGTGGGGCCAGCAGGGTAGTGGGCATCTATCTGCGCCAGTACCTCATCAGCGCGCAGGGCACGCTGATAGTGGTCAATTAAAGGGTTAAAGGGAGCCATTGCTTATGACTCTTGATCCAAACCTAGCTCCTGAATGGAAATTTCGCGCATTTTGAATTTTTGAATTTTGCCGGTGACGGTCATCGGGAATTCGTCAACGAACTTGAAGTAGCGCGGAATTTTGAAGTGGGTAATTTTGCCTTTGCAGTACTCGCGTAGCTCTTCACCAGTGACTTCGTCCGCAGTGCTATTGAGTTTTACCCAGGCAATCAGCTCTTCACCGTACTTCTTATCCGGTACGCCGGTGACCTGTACTTCTGAAATCGACGGGTGGGCATAAAGGAACTCTTCAATTTCCTTGGGATAAACGTTTTCGCCGCCGCGAATGACCATGTCTTTAATGCGCCCCACGATCTGGATGTAGCCCTCTTCATCCATGGTGGCTAGGTCGCCGGTGTGCATCCAGCCCGCTTCATCAATGGCTTCAGCGGTGGCTTTATCGTTGTTCCAGTACTTCAGCATTACGCTATAGCCACGGGTACACAGCTCGCCAATTTCACCGCGGGGGATAATGCCGCCGTTACCGGGGTCGACGATTTTATTTTCCAGATGCGGTTGAGTGCGACCTACGGTGGAAACACGCTTCTCAATGCTGTCGTCGGCGCCCGTCTGGGTAGAGACCGGGCTGGTTTCCGTCATGCCGTAGGCGATCTGCACGCCCTTCATGTTCATCTTGCTGATGACCTGTTTCATGATTTCCGCAGGGCAGATAGAGCCCGCCATAATGCCGGTGCGTAGGGAGGAGAGATCGGTGCCGGGGAAATCAGGATGATCAAGCTCGGCGATAAACATGGTGGGCACGCCGTAAAGCGCGGTGGCTTTCTGCTCGTGCACCGCTTTAAGTACTTTGCCGGGATCGAAGCCCTCATCCGGGTAAATCATGGTGGCGCCGTGGGTCATACAGCCCAGGTTGCCCATGACCATACCAAAACAGTGGTAAAGCGGTACTGGAATCACCAAACGGTCTTCGCTGGTAAAGCCCATGCTTTCCGCCACGAAGAAGCCGTTGTTGAGAATGTTATGGTGGGAAAGCGTCGCGCCTTTAGGGAAGCCCGTGGTGCCAGAGGTGTACTGAATATTGATCGCGTCATCAAACTGCAGCGTTGCTTGCAAGTCCTCAACGTCGGTTTGGCTAACCTTGCTGGCTTCTTGCATCAGGTCAGACCAGCGCCACATGCCGCTCAGCTTTTCGCTGCTTAAATTAATAATGCACTCAAGGTCGGGGAGCTTTTGCGAGTTCAGCTCACCTTCGTTACTGGCGTTTAATTCGGGTGCCAGTTCATACAGCATGGCGCTGTAGTCGGAGCTTTTGAAGCTATTGGCGGTGACCAGAAAACGCGCGCCGGATTGGTTGAGCGCGTACTCAAGTTCATGGGTACGGTAAGAGGGATTAATGTTGACCAGAATGGCGCCAATTTTGGCGGTAGCAAACTGCGTTAACGTCCATTCGCTGCAGTTGGGAGCCCAAATGGCCACTCGATCGCCTTTATTGACGCCGATGGAGAGCAGCGCACGGGCACAGCGATTGACCTCTTCCTGGAGCTGGCGATAGCTCCAGTGAATGTTTTGGTGCAATACAATCAGCGCATCGTTATCAGCGTATTGCGTCGCGATTTGGTCAAATTTATCGCCGATCGTCATGCCCAGAAGCGGCTTTTTCGCCATGCTGCTGGAGTAGCTGGGTTGGGTAAGAGCAGGTGATGCCATGGTGTATCTCTCCGATATTTTTCTTGTCCGAACGGGAAGGCAGGGGATAACTCGCTGCTTTTAATTTTTATTATTCACGTTTTATTTAACGTCTAGAGCCTTTTGCCAGGGCCACCTTGGAGCCGGGCTTGCGGCCTAGCTCGTGGGTGATCCAGTAGCCGGTATCTATCACCGCCTGCAGGTCGATGCCCGTTTCAATCTCTAGCCCTTCCAGCAGGTAGAGCACGTCTTCGGTGGCTACATTGCCGGAGGCACCTTTGGCATAGGGGCAGCCGCCAAGCCCCGCGGTAGCGGCGTCGATAACGCTAACGCCTTCTTCTAGGACGGCATAAAGATTGGCTAGCGCCATGCCGTAGGTGTCGTGGAAGTGGACGGCCAGAAACTCAATGGGCACCTGTTGGCGCGTCGTCTCAATCATGCGCTTAGCCGCCAGCGGCGTACCCACGCCAATGGTGTCGCCCAGAGAGACTTCGTAGCAGCCCATTTCATAAAGCGCCTTGGCCACTTCAGCCACTTTGGCGGGAGCGATTTCGCCTTCATAGGGGCAGCCCAATACGCACGAAACGTAGCCGCGCACGCGCACGCCAGCATCCCCCGCGCGCTTTAGCACCGGCTCGAAGCGTGCCAGTGACTCGGCAATCGAACAGTTGATGTTTTTTTGCGAGAAGGCTTCAGAAGCGGCACCAAATACCGCAACCTCTTCAACACCCACGGTTAGGGCGTTTTCAAGCCCCTTTAGATTGGGCGTTAGTGCCGAATAGACCACGCCAGGCTGGCGTTTAATGCCACCCATCACCTCAATGGCATCGCCCATTTGCGGCACCCATTTAGGTGACACAAAGCTGGCGGATTCAATATGCGTGATACCCGCTTTAGCAAGCCGCTCGATCAGAGCAATTTTAGTCCCGGTGGGCACGATGTCCCCCGGCTCATTCTGCAGGCCGTCACGGGGAGCCATTTCAAACAGCTTAACGGAAATAGGTAATGGCATCGGAGACTCCTATTCGTTGGCCGAAAAGTCGAGCAATATGGCACCTTGGCTCACGGTGTCGCCGGCCTGGAAGTGAAACGTCTCCACGCTGCCATCGGCGGGGGCGTTCATGGTGTGCTCCATTTTCATGGCTTCCATCACCATCAGCGGCATGCCTTTTTCGACGACAGCGCCAGGCTCCACTAGCAGGGCAACCACTGTGCCGTTCATGGGGGCAGTGAGGGTCGACTCCGCTTCGTGGTGGCCGTGGTCGATGGCATCAATGCGCCGCCAGAATAAACGGGTTTCGCCGCTTGGGTCGGCCATGACCACTACATGGCCATCGCGGCGTGCCTGCAGGCGGCGACGGTGACCATTCAAGGTAACGGCGACTGCATCGCCAGTAAGCGGCTGCAGACTGGCAGTTAGCGTTTCATCGCCAATGGTGAGGTTCCACAGCGATTCACCCGCGCTGCGTTTACCTTCAACGATCACTACCGCTTCATCGCTATCGGGCGCTTGCGCACTTGCCGGGTCGCAGAGCGCAATACGAATGGTGTGCGGCGCGTTGAGGCGGAAGCCGTCGTGTCGATCCCAGGGCGAGTCGCTTTCGCACTCCTGGGCAAGTTGATGCAGGCCAATCAGCGCGGCGCTGGCGTAGGCCTCCATGCTGTGAGTACGTGGAGCAAACAGCGTCGCTTCGTTGCGCTCGATAAAGCGGGTATCCAGCTCCACGTTCTTAAAGCCGGGATGCGTTGCCAGGCGCATTAGGAAGGCGCGGTTAGTCACCACGCCCTGTACATCCAGCGCCGCCAAGGCACGGTTAAGCGTAGCCAGCGCCGCATCGCGGTCGGCACCGTGAACGATCAGCTTGGCGAGCATGGGGTCGTAGTGCATTGACACCGTATCGCCGCTCTCTACACCGCTATCAAGGCGAACTTGATCGCCGCTTAG
Organism: Halomonas alkaliantarctica; assembly: GCF_029854215.1. Taxonomy (NCBI): domain Bacteria; kingdom Pseudomonadati; phylum Pseudomonadota; class Gammaproteobacteria; order Oceanospirillales; family Halomonadaceae; genus Vreelandella; species Vreelandella neptunia. The sequence continues at coordinate 1,740,383 of NZ_CP122961.1, forward strand.
GCCAGCGCCTTCTAAGTCGAGTGCGAAGCGGGTGAGCAGGCCGGTGGCGGGTAGAAAATCCTGATCCGGGTCTTCGGCGTAAATACGCGCTTCAAAGCTATGCCCGGTAATCGTCAGATCGTCTTGGGTGCAAGGGAGCGGCTCGCCCATGGCCACGCGTAGCTGCCACTCGACCAGATCCTGGCCGGTGATCATCTCGGTGACCGGGTGCTCGACCTGAAGACGGGTATTCATCTCCATGAAGTAGAACGAGCCATCAAGGTCTAGCAGAAACTCGACGGTGCCTGCGCCCACGTAGCCAATCTCCTGGGCGGCGCGTATGGCGGCATCACCCATGGCGCTGCGCAGCTCCGACGTCATGCCGGGGGCGGGGGCTTCTTCGATTACTTTTTGATGGCGGCGCTGAACGCTGCAATCACGCTCGAACAGATAAACGCCGTTGCCGTGGCGGTCGCAAAATACCTGGACTTCCACATGGCGCGGCTGCACCAGATACTTCTCGATCAGCATGCGGTCGTCGCCGAAGGCGGCTTTTGATTCACGGCGGCAGCCGTCTAGCGCGGCCTGAAAACCATCGCCTGATTCAACAACGCGCATGCCTTTGCCGCCGCCACCCGCGCTGGCTTTGAGCATCACCGGGTAGCCAATTTTGTCGGCTTCACTGCGCAGCAGGACGTCGTCCTGATCATCGCCGTGATAGCCCGGCACCAGCGGCACGCCCGCATTGGCCATGCGCGCTTTGGCGGCGGATTTGTCACCCATGGCGGCAATCGCCGAGGCAGGCGGGCCGACAAAGGTAATGCCCGCTTCTTCAAGGGCTCTGACGAAGGTGCCGTTTTCGGAAAGAAAGCCGTAGCCGGGGTGAATAGCGCCAGTGCCCGTACGCTTGGCGGCTTCGATCACCGCATCGATATTCAGATAGCTTTCCCGCGCGGCGGCAGGGCCTAGGCGCACGGCCTCGTCGGCTTCACGTACGTGGCGTGCGCTGGCATCGGCATCAGAATAAACCGCGACGGTTTTCAGGCCCATACGGCGGGCCGTACGCATCACCCGGCAGGCAATTTCACCGCGGTTGGCGACCAGCAGAGTGTCAAAAGGCGTCGTGCGAGCGGCTTTTTCGTGTTTTTTCATGAGCGACGCTCCGAAGCGTGGGGTGTGTTATTAGAATCGGCCCAGGCGGGGCGGCGCTTTTCAAAGAAACTGGATAAACCCTCTTGCCCTTCTTGGCTTACTCGCAGCTTGGCGATCACCTGACAGGTATGTTCGCGGGTGGCGTCACTGTCAGGCGCTTGAGCAACCTTGGCCATTAGCGCCTTGGTGGCGCGCTGGGCTTGGGGTGAGCCGGCTAACAGAGTGGCCAGCATGGCGTCCACTTCGTCGTCTAGCTTATCGTGCTCCACCACCAAATGGACTAAACCCAGCGCGAGCGCTATTTCGGCGTCCATTACTTCGGCGGTTAACGCATAGCGGCGCATCTGGCGCTCGCCCAGGGCCCGCTGCACGTAGGGGCTGATGACCGCGGGCGATAAGCCGATTTTGACTTCCGAAAGGCAGAATTTGGCTTTGCCCGAGGCGATCACCACATCGCAGCAAGCGGCCAAGCCCACTGCGCCCCCAAAGGCGGCGCCTTGAACACGGCAAACCGTGGGGCAGGGCAGCGTATCCAGGCCATGCATCAGCGAGGCAAGCTTACGGGAATCGGCGAGGTTATCTTCCAGGTCGTAATCGACCATGCGCTTCATCCAGTTCAGATCGGCACCCGCAGAGAAACTCTTGCCTTCGGAACCCAGCACCACGACGCGCACATCACCCGCCTCAGCAAGGGTGTGAAGCTGCTCTAGGTGTGCGTTCAGTTCAGCGATCAGGCTGTCGTCAAAAGCGTTATGCACCTCGGGACGGTTTAAGGTCAGGCGCGCGACACCCTCTTCTATCATCAGCGTTGAGTAAGCCATGGTGATTGCCCCTTTACATCCGGAACACGCCGAAGCGCGTCTCTTCAATTTCTGCATTCATTGCGGCAGCTAATGAAAGCCCCAACACATCACGGGTTTGCAGCGGATCGATCACGCCGTCGTCCCACAAGCGAGCGCTGGCGTAATAGGGGTGGCCTTGATGCTCGTACTGCTCGCGGGTGGGCTGCTTGAAGGCCTCTTCTTCCTCTTTGCTCCACTCGCGGCCTTCGCGTTCGTGCTGCTCGCGCTTAACCTGGGCCAGAACACCCGCCGCCTGTTCGCCGCCCATGACGGAAATACGCGCATTGGGCCACATAAACAGCAGGTTGGGGTCGTAGGCGCGGCCACACATACCGTAGTTTCCGGCGCCGAAGCTGCCGCCAATCAGCACGGTGTATTTGGGCACCTTGGCGCAGGCCACGGCGGTGACCAGCTTGGCGCCGTGTTTGGCGATGCCTTCGTGCTCGTACTTGGAGCCGACCATAAAGCCGGTGATGTTCTGGAGAAAAATCAATGGAATCTTGCGTTGGGCGCAGAGCTCGATAAAGTGTGCTCCTTTCACGGCACTTTCGGAAAACAGCACGCCGTTGTTGGCCACGATCCCCACCGGGTAGCCATGGATATGCGCAAAGCCAGTGACCAGGGTTTCACCGTAGTAGCGCTTGAACTCGTCGAAATCGGAGTCGTCGACGATGCGGCCAATGACTTCGCGCACGTCGTAGGGCTTTTTCAGGTCGGTGCCGACAATCCCATACAGCTCCGCAGGGTCGAGTTTGGGTGGCTTGGGCGCCTGCATGGCGAGCTTGCCACGTTTTTGCCAGTTCAGCCGCGACACACAGGCGCGGGCAAGCTGCAGCGCGTGGGCGTCGTTTTCCGCGTAGTGGTCGGCCACGCCGCTGACTTTGGCGTGAACATCTGCACCGCCTAAATCTTCTGCGCTAATGCTTTCACCGGTGGCGGCTTTTACCAAGGGCGGGCCACCCAGGAAAATCGTGCCCTGCTCTTTAACGATGATCGACTCATCCGCCATGGCAGGCACGTATGCGCCGCCTGCGGTGCAGGAACCCATCACCACGGCAATTTGCGGAATGCCTTCGGCAGACATGGTCGCCTGGTTATAGAAGATGCGCCCGAAGTGATCGCGGTCGGGGAATACTTCATCCTGGCGGGGCAGGAAAGCACCGCCGGAATCGACCAAATAAATGCACGGCAGGCGATGCTTACGGGCGATCTCCTGGGCGCGAATATGTTTTTTCACAGTGAGCGGGAAGTAGGTGCCACCTTTTACCGTGGCGTCGTTAGCGACGATCACGCACTCCACTCCGGAAACCCGACCGATACCGGTGACCACACCAGCAGCGGGGATCTCGCTATCGTATATGTTGTGCGCCGCCAGGGCGGAGAACTCTAAAAACGGCGAACCTTCATCGATCAAGTGATCGATGCGGTCGCGGACAAACAGCTTGCCCCGGCTTTCGTGGCGCTCGCGGGCTTTGCTGCCTCCACCTTGGGCGACGGCGGCGGTTAGCTCACGCAGTTTGTTCACTTCACCCAGCATAGAGGCTTCATTGGCTTGAAACACCTCGCTGCGCGGATTGACCTGGCTATTCACAGTGCTCATGGCGCGGCCTTTTATTTGGTTTCAGTAAACAGTTCGCGGCCAATTAGCATTCGCCGAATCTCGCTGGTACCCGCGCCGATCTCATACAGCTTGGCATCGCGCAGCAGGCGCCCTGTGGGATATTCGTTGATGTAGCCATTGCCGCCGAGCAGTTGAATGGAGTCCAGCGCCACCTGCGTGGCCTTTTCGGCACAGTAGAGAATGACGCCAGCAGCATCTTTGCGCGAGGTCTGGCCCCGGTCGCAGGCACCGGCGACGGCGTATAAATAAGCGCGGCAGGCATTCAGGGTGGTGTACATATCCGCCACTTTGCCTTGCACCAGTTGGAATTCACCAATCGACTGATTGAACTGCTTGCGCTCATGGATATAGGGCATCACCACATCCATAGCGGCCTGCATAATGCCGATCGGGCCAGCGGCCAGTACGGTACGCTCGTAGTCCAGCCCGCTCATGAGGACACGTACGCCTTTGCCTTCCCCACCGAGAATGTTGTCAGCGGGAACCGCGCAGTCCTGAAATACCAATTCACAGGTGTTGGAACCGCGCATGCCCAGCTTGTCGAGCTTCTGGGCGGTGGAGAAACCGGGCATACCCTTTTCGATAATAAAGGCGGTAATGCCTTTTGAACCTGCTTCGGGGTCGGTCTTGGCGTAGACCACCAGCACGTCAGCATCGGGACCGTTGGTGATCCACATTTTATTGCCGTTAAGGATGTAGTGGTCGCCATTTTGCTTGGCGCGCAGCTGCATTGAGACCACATCAGAGCCTGCGCCGGGTTCCGACATCGCTAAAGCGCCCACGTGGTCGCCGCTGATCAGCTTAGGCAAATACTTGGCTTTCTGTTCAGAAGTGGCGTTGATCTTGATCTGGTTAACACACAGATTGGAGTGGGCGCCGTAAGAGAGCGCTACCGATGCGCTGGCCCGAGAGATCTCTTCCATGGCGATACAGTGAGCGAGGTAGCCCATACCGCTGCCGCCATCCTCTTCAGAAACGGTAATGCCCAGCAGCCCCATATCGCCAAACTTCTTCCACAAATCGTTAGGGAACTCGTTGTTGCGGTCGATTTCGGCAGCGCGTGGGGCAATCTCGCTGGCCGCAAAGGCGTTGACCTGCTCACGCAGCATGTTGAGCTCGTCATCGAGGCCAAAATTAAGTTCTGAGTAGTGTGAAAACATGGTCAATCACCTGTTGCAGATTTTTGTATTAGCTTGTGTTAGCTATTTGTGGCGGCGAGTCGCGCTGGCGCTATATCGCACGACGAGTCAATGCATGGTGGCGGAGGAGGCGGCAGAGGCTTTATCGGACGAACCTGCATGCTCCTCTTCGTCCTGTTTCTCTTGGGGCTCTTTTTCGAGTAGTTCTTCGAGCGCCTGGCGGCAGCGGATTTCAGCGCTCTCAAGCTCAAGCTGAACCATGGTGATGTCTTTCATTTGTTGATCTAGCGCTGCACGGCGCTCGCCTATTTTGCTAAGCATTAGATGCAGCTGCTTTTTACTGCCACTGCGGGTTTCGTCCCAGAGCTCGAATAGCTCGCGAATTTCAGCCAGCGAAAACCCCAGCCGCTTGCCGCGAATGGTTAACTTGAGCCGCACACGATCTTTGCTGCTATATACCCGGGTTTGACCGCGACGGGTGGGATGAAGCAACTCCTGATCTTCATAAAAGCGGATGCTGCGGGTGGTTAAATCAAACTCGCTGGCCAGTTCACTGATCGAGTAAGTTTTGCTCATAGTGACGTTCTCTCACAAAGTCGTTGTTCCCAATATATGACGCCCATGGAACACTGCCATCGAGGCTAAAACAAGTTTACGTTAACGTAAAGCAATAGTTGTTAGCGGTTGAAAAGCGTTGAAATAATCTAAGTAGCTGATATTTATGTTTTAGATGCGTTTGTTAATTCACGGAAAAATCATCAATAGACCAAAGTTGTAATTGTATTGCCATAGCTAGAGTTGCTAGTTTGCACATACACCTTACGTTCAGGTAAGGCGGCGGCAGGCGTTTCTGCGTTACCTGTAAAGCTTTAGCACAACAACAATAAGAGGCTTGCCACTCTATGAGTGCAAACGATGTCCTTCAGGGACCTGTCCTCGAAACCCGAGGGCTGACCAAAGAGTTTCGCGGCTTTACTGCTGTGGACGACGTCAATCTTCAGGTACAGGAAGGGCACATTCACGCACTGATTGGCCCCAATGGCGCTGGTAAAACCACGGTGTTTAATCTGCTGACCAAGTTTTTGCCGCCTACCCATGGCGACATTTTGTACCGCGGCAAGTCGATTACCAGTAAAAAATCCAACGAAATTGCCCAGTTAGGATTAGTGCGCTCATTTCAGATTTCTGCCGTCTTTGCTCATATGACGGCGTTGGAGAATGTGCGGGTAGCGCTACAGCGAAAACTGGGCACCTCGTTTCATTTCTGGAAGTCAGAGAAATCCCTGGACCACCTCAATGAGCGTGCGCTTGAACTACTGGAAGAAGTGGGGCTGCGTGAGTACGCCGATACGCTAACGGTAGAGATGCCCTACGGGCGTAAACGAGCGCTTGAACTGGCCACCACGCTAGCGCTTGATCCCACCATGATGCTGCTGGATGAGCCTACTCAAGGTATGGGCGCGGAAGACGTTGACCGCATCGTGGCGCTGATTAAGCGCGTATCCCAAGGACGTACTGTATTAATGGTGGAGCATAACCTAAGCGTTGTTAGCCGCCTGTGTGATCGCATCACCGTGTTGGCGCGAGGCGCTGTCTTGGCCGAGGGCGATTACGATGCTGTCTCTCGGAACCCATTGGTACGCGAAGCCTATATGGGCAGCGACGCCGCGGAAGAGGATGGTTCTGAAAAAGAGGGAGCTGCCGTATGAATATCGCTGAAGCCCAAGCGCCGGTTGAAAACACGCAAAGCCTGGAAATGCTGCGGGTGCAGGATCTACACGCCTTTTATGGCGAGTCGCACATCCTGCACGGCGTCAATTTTGATGTGAAGCGTGGCGAGCTGGTAACGCTGCTGGGGCGCAACGGCGCCGGGCGTAGCACTACATTGAAATCGATAATGAACATGGTGGGGCGCAGAACGGGTTCTATTGTGATTAACGGTAATGAAACACTGCGCATGAAGCCGCACCATATTCCGCGTCTAGGGGTGGGTTACTGCCCGGAAGAGCGCGGTATTTTTGCCAGCTTGGATGTGCATGAAAATCTCTTGTTGCCGCCAACGGTTCGCTCCGGCGGTATGAGTCTCGACGAAATCTACGCCATGTTTCCAAACCTCTATGAGCGGCGTAGAAGCCAGGGCACGCGGCTTTCCGGAGGGGAGCAGCAGATGCTAGCCATGGCGCGTATCTTGCGCACAGGAGCGCGAATGCTGCTGCTCGATGAAATCACTGAGGGGCTTGCCCCCGTCATTGTGCAGAAACTTGCCGAAGTGCTGGTTCAACTAAAAGAGCGCGGTATGACCATCGTGCTTGTGGAGCAGAACTTTCGCTTTGCGGCGCCGCTTGCGGATCGCCACTTCGTGATGGATCACGGTCAGATAGTCGAAGAAATCAGCGCCGCGCAGCTACCATCGCGCCGGGAACACCTCAACTCAATGCTAGGGGTATAGCGCACCGATAGACGCTCACCATCGCAAGAAAGCAATCGATGCTTAGTACGTCGTTATATAACAACTACACAACAACAAAGGCCTCAAGGGCCCGGAGACGAACATGACCTTTATGAAAAAAACGCTGACTGCCAGTATCGCCGTTGCGGCAGCTTCAAGCCTCGCTATTTCCACCGCCCAGGCGGATATGAGCGATGGTGAAGTCCGCATTGGTTACCTGGCCGATATGTCCGGTACTTATCGCGACCTCGCTGGCCCAGGCGGCTTGACCGCCATGGAGATGGCGGTAGCCGATTTTGGCGGCAGCGTAAATGGCGCGCCCATCGTTATTTCCAGTGCGGATGATCGCAATAGCGCTGACGTCGGCGCTAATACCGTGCGGGGCTGGATCGACCAGGACAACGTCGATATGGTGGGCGGTCTTGTCGCGTCTTCCGTGTCCATTGCGGTGACCAACGTGCTGGAAGAGAACAACGGCCTGGGTATCGTTTCCGGCTCGGCGGCTTCTAGTATTACCAACGAACACTGCACCCCAAACCATATTCACTGGGTGTACGACACCTATCCGCTCGCTAACGGTACCGCTAAAGCAGTCGTAGATCAGGGCGGCGATAGCTGGTTTATGCTGACCGCGGACTATGCTTTCGGCCACGCCCTGGAAGCCGATGTAACCAGCGTTGTCGAAGCTAATGGTGGTGAAATTGTGGGCGGCGTTCGTCATCCATTCCCGACTAACGACTTCTCGTCGTACATTCTCCAGGCGCAAGGTTCCGGCGCGAAAATTGTAGGCTTGGCGAATGCCGGTGCCGACACCGTTAACGCGATCACCACGGCCAGCCAGTTTGGCTTGACTCAATCCGGCCAGCAGCTAGCAGGTCTGTTGATTTTCTTGAATGACGTGCACGCCCTTGGTCTGGAAGCCACCCAGAACCTGCTGCTAACTACCGGTTGGTACTGGGATATGGATGAGCAGTCCCGCGAATGGGCGCAGCGCTACTTTGATGAAGTTGGCCGCATGCCGACCATGGTTCAAGCGGGCATTTACTCCAGCACCATGCACTACCTGAAAGCCGTTGAAGCCGCTGGCACCGACGACCCGGAAACGGTGCGCGCGCAAATGGCCGAGATGCCTATTGAAGACTTCTTTGCCCGCAACGGCTCCATTCGTGAAGATGGCCGCATGATCCACGATATGTACCTCGCCCAGGTGAAAACGCCGGATGAGTCCACCGGCGAGTGGGATCTTTACGAAATCCTCAGCACCATTCCCGCCGAAGAAGCCTACCGCCCGCTATCTGAAAGCCAGTGCAAATTGGTGCAAAACTGATTTCCAGGCTGGCTTGGAACCGATGGCAATCTCAAGTGACGTGTAGAACCGGTTGGCGGCAAGTTGCCGCCAACCGTTTGACGGCGAGGAGAGTCGTATCATGATGATGATATTCGGCGTGCCAATGGCCGTCTTCATGGGCCAGCTAACGCTGGGTCTTGTGAATGGCGCCTTTTACGCACTGCTTAGCCTGGGCCTGGCGGTCATCTTCGGTCTGTTGAAGATCGTCAACTTTGCCCATGGGGCGCAATACATGCTGGGAGCCTTCGCCGCGCTGTTAGGCTTTCGTTATTTGGGTATTAATTACTGGCTGGCGCTGTTTTTAGTGCCGCTAGTCGTCGGTGGTTTTGGTGTGCTGCTGGAGCGCTTCTTGCTGCGCCGTATTGCCCATTTAGACCACCTCTACGGGCTGTTGTTAACCTTTGGTTTAGCGCTGATTTTTGAGGGCACGCTGGTCAACTTCTTCGGTGTTTCAGGGGCGCGCTACGCTACGCCGGAAATTTTTCAGGGAGGTTTGAACCTGGGCTTTATGTTCCTACCCACTTACCGCGCCTGGGTGCTGGTGGCGGCGCTGGCGATGTGCCTGTTTACCTGGTTTATGATCGAGCGTACGCGGTTGGGGGCTTACCTGCGCGCGGGTACTGAAAACTCGCAGCTGATGCAGGCGTTTGGCGTTAATGTGCCGCTGCTGATAACGCTCACCTATGGGTTTGGGGTGGGTCTGGCAGCCTTTGCCGGTGTGTTGGCAGCGCCGCTCTATCCGGTATCGCCGACCATGGGTTCAAGCTTGCTGATCGTGGTGTTTGCAGTGGTAGTGATTGGCGGTATGGGCTCGATTCTAGGCGCTATTATTACCGGTCTCGGTATGGGCATTATCGAAGGGCTGACCAAGGTCTACTATCCGGAAGCCGCTAATACAGTGATCTTTCTTGTCATGATCCTCGTGCTCATGTTGCGCCCCGTTGGGCTGTTCGGTAAGGAGGCATAAGCATGACGGAATCTCAAACAATCGCGTCACCATCCGCGGTACTGGAACGCCAGAAGCGGGCGAAGTTTCGCCGCACCATGTTCTATCTGGCGCTGATTGTAGTGGGGCTGATAGCGCCGTTTTTAGCCTACCCCGTATTCCTAATGAAAGTGCTCTGTTTTGCGCTGTTTGCCTGTGCGTTTAACCTACTGCTTGGCTATGCGGGTCTGTTGTCTTTCGGCCATGCGGCATTCTTGGCCACCGGTGGCTACGTCACCGGCTACCTGTTGGCAAGCTACCCAGGATTAACCCCGGAGCTGGGCATTATCGCCGGTACTTTGCTAGCAACCCTGCTAGGGGTGCTGTTTGGGGTGCTTTCCATTCGTCGGCAGGGCATCTATTTTGCCATGGTGACGCTGGCGATCGCCCAACTGGTCTACTTCATGTTTGTGCAGTCGCCGTTTACCGGCGGTGAAGATGGCTTGCATGGCGTGCCCCGCGGCGAGCTGTTTGGTTTTATCAGCCTCAGTAGCAACCTAGCGATGTACTACTTCGTGTTCGCGATTTTTATCTTTGGCTTCGCGCTTATCCAGCGCACGGTGCACTCGCCGTTTGGCCAAGTGCTAAAAGCGATTCGTGAAAACGAGCCCCGCGCGGTATCGCTGGGCTACAACGCCGATGCTTACAAACTTGTGGCGTTTGTCATCTCTGCAGGTTTAGCAGGCTTGGCAGGTTCGACCAAGACAGTGGTCTTCCAGCTGGCCTCGCTGACCGATGCGCATTGGCACATGTCGGGTGAGGTGATTTTGATGACCCTGCTGGGCGGCGTGGGCACCTTACTGGGTCCTTTAATGGGCGCAGGTATTGTCGTCAGCCTGCAGCACATCCTGGCGCAGTCGCCGCTGGGGAATTGGGTAAGCGTTATCCTTGGCATCATTTTTGTGGTCTGTGTAATCAGTTTCCGTAGCGGCATAGTCGGTGAGCTGGACAAGATGTATCGCAAAAACTTTAAGTAAACGCTTTCTATAGCAGCACTCTCTCTGTCCCGTACTTATAAATACTTTCTGTTGGGCGCCGTTTGGCGCCCTTTTTTCCATCTAACCGTTGAACACCTACACCTAAGGTCGCAAGCACTAGCTGGTTGCTTGTGGTCGGGTAAATAGATAAGTTAACGTAAACGTCAATTACAACGACAACAGCCAGTGTGTACGCACATTTGCGGAGATACGCCATGAATTTTGAGCTCAATGAAGACCAAGTCGCCTTTGCCGATATGGCGCGGGCGTTTGCCCAAAATGAGCTAGAGCCCCACGCCGCCGAGTGGGATCAAACCTCGTTTTTCCCTGTGGATGTGATTCGCAAAGCGGGTGAACTGGGCTTCTGTTCGCTTTATGCGCCGGAAAGCGTGGGCGGGTTGGGTCTTTCGCGGTTGGATGCCAGCATCATTTTCGAGCAGCTCTCCATGGGCTGCACCTCTACTACCGCCTATCTGACCATTCACAACATGGTCACCTGGATGCTGGCAGACTTTGGCACGCCGGAAGCGGTAGAGCAGTGGGGCGCAAGATTGGCCACCGGCGAGCTGCTGGGCTCTTACTGTTTAACCGAACCCAACTCGGGCTCTGATGCCGCCTCGCTTAAAACCACCGCCAAGCGCGATGGCGACGACTATGTCATCAATGGCAGCAAAATGTTTATATCCGGCGCTGGCAGCACCGATTTTCTGGTGGTAATGGCGCGCACTGGTGGAGAGGGTGCCAGCGGCGTCTCGGCGTTTGCAGTGGATGCCAAGAGTGACGGTATCAGCTACGGGCGTAAGGAAGAGAAGATGGGCTGGAACAGTCAGCCAACCCGCATGATCACCTTTGAAGACGTTCGGGTACCCGCCAATCATCTATTAGGCAACGAGGGCGACGGTTTTAAAATCGCCATGAAGGGCCTCGACGGTGGGCGGATCAACATTGCTACCTGCTCTATCGGCACCGCCCAACAGGCGATCAACAAAGCGCGCGAATATATGCTCGAGCGTAAACAGTTTGGTAAACGCTTAGCCGAGTTTCAGGCGCTGCAATTCCGCTTGGCCGATATGGTCACCGAGTTGGTCGCTGCACGGCAGCTGGTGCGTATGGCCGCAACCAAGCTGGATGCAGGCCACGCCGACGCACCCACCTACTGTGCCATGGCCAAACGCTTTGCAACCGATGTGGGCTTCAAGGTGTGCGACGAAGCGCTTCAACTTTACGGCGGCAACGGCTATATCAAGGAGTACCCCATGGAGCGCTATGTGCGCGATACCCGGGTACACCGGATACTGGAAGGTACCAATGAAATCATGCGGCTGATCATCTCCCGCCGGGTACTGGCAGATGGCGCCACCGAGCTGTAAGCGAATAAGGAATACCAATGAGCAGCGTACTGTTTACAGAACACCCCACCCAAGATGGCCACGTTATTGCCGAGGTTAAGCTCAATGCCGAGCGCTCGCTCAACGCCTTGACGCTTGAAATGTGTGAAGAGATGTTGCCCCGCTTGCGCGCTTGGGCCACCGACGAGCGGGTGGTGGCGGTTGTGCTGGATAGCGCAGGCGAAAAAGCCTTTTGTGCCGGTGGCGACGTGGTGAATCTGTATAAAACGATTACCGGCGAGGGCGACCCCAGCTTTCCGGAGCGCTTTTTCGAAACCGAGTATCGGCTCGATTTCCTCTTGCACACCTACCCCAAGCCGGTGATCTGCTGGGGCAATGGCATTGTGATGGGCGGCGGCATGGGGCTGTTAAGCGCCAGCAGCCACCGCGTTGTGACCGAAACTTCGCGGCTGGCAATGCCCGAAGTCACTATCGGCCTCTACCCAGATGTGGGCGCCAGCTGGTTTTTGAACCGCCTGCCCAACGGCGCGGGGCGCTTTTTAGCCATGACCGGCTGCCAGATCAATGCGCCAGATGCCGTACACCTTGGCCTGGCTGACCGCTGTATCGCCAGCCACCACCGTGATGCCCTGTTGCAGCAGCTGACTGACGCACACTGGGGCGCCGGTGATAACACCGATGCCAACGGTGTGGTTAATCGCATCATGCGTGAGCTTGAGCAAACTTCGCAGCCTGTATTCGCCGAGTTGGAAGCGCCCGTTTACCAGCACTCACCATTGATTCGTGAGTTGATGGATCACGACAGCGTGGAGCAGATTGTCGCCGCTATTACGGCGGTAAAAAGCGACAATAAGTGGTTTAGCAAAGCGCAGAAAACGCTCGCCCACGGCAGCCCGGTGTCGGTCAAATTGATCGATGAGCAGCTAAAGCGCGCTAAACATATGTCGCTGGCGGAAGTGTTCCAGTCCGAAATGGCGCTGTCAGTACAGTGCTGCCGCCACCGCGAGTTTCCCGAAGGCGTACGTGCGCTGTTGGTTGATAAAGATGGTCAGCCAGCGTGGACTTACCCGGATGTGGCCTCGGTGGAAGAGAGTTTTATCAACGAACTGTTGTCCTCTCCCTGGTCGCAAAATCCTCTCTCGGATCTGCGCTAACTTAATTTTCCAAACACGCTAACAAGGACAATAAAGATGACGACTGTAGCTTTTATCGGTTTAGGTAATATGGGTGGCCCAATGGCCGCCAACTTAGCAAAAGCGGGTTTTAACGTTCGCGCCTTTGATCTTTCTGAAGAGGCACTGGAGACCGCCAAATCCAATGGCTGCGAAGTGGCTTTTTCCGCCCAAGAAGCCGCCACCGGTGCGGATTATGTCATCTCCATGTTACCAGCAGGTAAGCACGTGCGCGGGCTCTACGTAGAGGGTGATACACCGCTTTTTGAAGTGATCAAAAAAAGTGCGTTGGTGATCGACTGCTCCACCATTGATGCCGACACCGCGCGTAGCGTTGCCGCTGAAGGCGAGAAGCTGGGTATCGGCTTCGTGGATGCACCGGTTTCCGGCGGGGTTGGCGGCGCCCAGGCGGGCACGCTGACGTTTATCGTCGGCGGCTCAGAAGCCCAGTTCGAACAGGCCAGGCTGGTGCTGGACGTAATGGGCAAAAATATCTTTCACGCCGGTGACCACGGCGCGGGGCAGGTAGCCAAGGTATGCAACAACATGCTGCTGTCTATTTTGATGGCGGGCACCTGCGAAGCGATCAATATGGGCGTCAAAAATGGCCTGGACCCCGCGGTGCTGTCTGAAATCATGAAGCAGAGCTCCGGCGGTAACTGGGCGTTGAATGTGTACAACCCCTACCCAGGCGTAATGGAAAATGCACCGGCCTCCAAAGATTATCAGGGTGGTTTCCAAGTCGACCTGATGATCAAAGACCTTGGCCTTGCCATGGATGTCAGCCAGCAAAGCGCCTCCGCGGTACCCATGGGCTCAGCCGCTCGCTCACTGTTCACCCTGCATAAAGCCAAAGGCAACGGTAAACTCGACTTCTCAAGCCTGATGCAATTTTACCAGGATAAAGAGGGTTAGTCGTAAATGGTAAATGGAGAGAATTGAAAGGATTTTGTAGAGCGTGGTAATGCGTTTCGCGATAGGGCGGTTCCGCCGCCCTAGCTTGTCTCTGACTATAAGGGCGGGCAAACTCAACTTCCTCTCTGTGCGCAAACAAAAGGATTACCATGATTACGCTTTGGGGCCGCAACAACTCCACCAACGTCAAAAAAGTGCGCTGGGCGCTAGAAGAGCTGGAACTGCCTTTTGAGCAAATCCAGGCCGGTCTTCAGCACGGGGTTAACAACACTCCGGACTACCTGGCCATGAACCCCAATGGCCTGGTGCCGCTACTTAAAGACGATGCCACTGATAGTCTATTGTGGGAGTCCAACGCCATTATTCGCTACTTGGCCGCCCAGTATGGCCAGAGCAAACTATGGATTGAAGAACCCGCCAAGCGCGCGCAAATGGAAAAGTGGATGGAGTGGGCCAACAGTACACTGACACCAAATCATCGCAAAATATTGATGGGGTTTGTCAGAACACCGCCCGAAAAGCGCGATAACGCCGCCATCGAAGCAGCGGTTAAAGAGAGCGAAGCACTCTTTGCAATAATGGATAACGCGCTGGCAGATCAGGCCTGGTTTTCCGGCGAGGCCTTTGGGCTGGCCGACATCGCCCTCGCGCCTTTCGTTTACAACATGCTCAACAGCGGCCTAACCTGGCAAACCCATTCCAACCTGGAACGCTGGTACCAACAGCTTACCGAAATACCCAGCTTCCAAAAGGTCGTGATGATCCCGGTGACTTAACGGTTAAAACTCTCTTCCAACGTCGCTAGCTCATCATCCAGCCCCCGCAGCTCCTCGCACGCTAACCCGTGGCGCTGGGCGCTCTCAATCAATGGCCCTAAAATCGCCCCGCGCTCGGTGGGGCGTCTGGCCTCCACGTCCTGCAACATCGAGGCCTTGTTGTTCGCGGTGTTCTCCACTACTTGCCAAACCAACGCCAGCCATGCTTCTTCTCCCTGACCGATGTTGGGTGGCGTAATACCCTCGGCAAGCATAATCGCTGCAACTTCCTTTACCACGGCTATCACACGCCCCGCATAAGCTTCACCGCGTAGCTCACCATTACGAACGCCATGTAACGCCACCAGTGGGTTAATCGCCGCGTTCACCGCCAGCTTTTGCCACAGGCGTTGGCGAATATCAGCCACCTGGGTGGCGGCAAGCCCAGCTTGGGTTAATGTCTGCGCCAGTGCTTCTGCCAACTCGTCGTGCTGGTTATTCAAATCGCCGACAAAGGTATGTCCGCGCCCGGCATGTACCACGCTATCATCACCGCTTAGGTAAGCCCCATCAGTCGTTGTTGCGCATAACACCGGCCCTGGCCACGTCTGGGTAATACGCGGCTGCGCCAAAAAACCGTTTTGCCACAGCACCAGCGGAGTAGAGGAGGGAATCGCGTTAGCAATACCTTCAAGCGCCGCCTCAGCGGCCATTGCTTTAGTGGTGATATGCAAAAAGGCAGGGGGCTCATGCGTTTCAGAAGCCAGTTGGGCAACTGTAAGTATATTAAGAAACTGCGCCCGCAGTTCACCTTCGGGCGTGGTGAGTGCTTGCCGCTCTGGTAGCGCTCGGCGACCTATTAGCGTGGTGGCTGCTAGGGGTGAGAGCGAATGGGCCAATAGGCGGCCAATGGCACCAGGGCCGAGTATCCAATGGGAAGCCATCATTGAGTGCGTTACTCCTCAGTGGTATTGGCACCAAGCATACCGTGTTCACTTATGCTGGGTAAGATGACAAAGGCCAGTAGAACGCTTTGCTACTTTGCTGTCTCGCAAAAAAGGGAGGTATGCTTTTTTTCTAAAAGTG
The DNA here is from genome assembly GCF_029854215.1 of Halomonas alkaliantarctica. Classification (NCBI taxonomy): domain Bacteria; kingdom Pseudomonadati; phylum Pseudomonadota; class Gammaproteobacteria; order Oceanospirillales; family Halomonadaceae; genus Vreelandella; species Vreelandella neptunia. The sequence continues at coordinate 1,756,152 of NZ_CP122961.1, forward strand.
AGCCTGCATTAAAACTGAAAGGCTAAAGCGGAAAGTAAAAGTTTAAAGTTGCTATAGGTGATGAAGTTGTTCGCTTATTAACATCGGTGCCTAGACAATGTCGAGTTTTCGATATTAGGCTTGGCAGGGCACCGTAGTACTTGATTAGCTAGGCGTTGATTAATTTCCTAGCACATTGGTCTCGCTTTTCTTTGTTGATTTTGCAGCTTTCTTTTCTTTTGCCGTTAAAAGTGGTTTCTTCTTGGTATTCTTTTTACTGTCTTGCCCTTTGCTCATGATATTTACCTTTATTAATCCACAGATTGACCAAAATGGAGCTGCATAAAGCCAGCTTTTGAGAGTTGATATTAGCGCACAAATCGTCACTGCGCATTGTTATAATGATTACCCTACTAAAAATAAATGAAAGAAATTGTTGAACCGGAAAGTTACCCGGCCACATCAGAAATGCTGATCGATAAAGTTCGATTCTGCGCATAAAAAAGTCTGGACATAAATTGCTTTCAAGTAAGAGTAGGTTGTTGATTTTCCAAATGAATAATCACTTTTTTCTCATAGCCAAATGTTAGTGAATCTCAACCGAAAAGTAGTGCATAAGGTTTAGAGCTATTTCATGAGCATGGTATGAGCAATTCGAATATTTTGCGTGGTAAGCAGTAGTGCCGAAAGCGAATACGCAGGCAAGCGGCCAATGGCGCCAGGGGCGGTAATCCAGTGTGAGGCCATTATGAGCGTTTTGATCTTGGTGATGGCAAAAAAACAGAATGATAGAAACCTTATTAAACGGCTAGTGGAATACTCCACCCTTCGTAAAGCTTATGCTAACTTAGCGTTAACCACTTGCTAGGAAGCGCCCCATGTCTATTGAAATCTGGTTTGCCTTTGCTCTCGCATCCGTGGCCTTGCTCGCGATTCCTGGGCCGACGATATTAACCGTGGTCAGCTACTCCATTGCCCAGGGTAGGCGCGCCAATATTCCGCTTGTCGCTGCGGTGGCCTTGGGTGATTCAACGGCTCTGCTTTTTTCATTACTTGGCCTGGGGGCGGTGTTAGCTACCTCGGCCTTTTGGTTCACGGTTATCAAATGGATAGGCGGTTTATACCTGCTCTATATGGGCATAAAGCTGTTGCGTGCTGGCATATCGTCGGTGCAGCCGGTCACACCGGCCGTATCAGGTTCTCGCTGGAAGCTCTTCACCAATACCTACCTCGTTACAGCGCTCAACCCGAAGGGCATTATCTTCTTCGTCGCTTTTTTACCGCAATTCGTCAGCCCGAACGCCGATGCAGGGCAGCAGCTGTGGATTCTTGCCGTCACGTTCGTGGCCTTGGCAACGCTGAATGCCACTCTCTACGCCGTGTTCGCGTCATCGGTGCGCAAGATGCTTACATCGCGGCGTGCCCAGCGACGCTTTAACTTGGTTGGCGGGACGTTACTCTCTTCAGCGGGTGTCTGGGCACTACTGGCTAAGCGGCCCGTGTAAGCAAAAGCCGGTAAATTTGATTATGAGAACGTTGTTCGTATCGGGAGACAACTGTGAGTGAACCCCTTCAAAAGCTGCTGACGGAACTGGAGCACTTTGGCCAACAAAACGATGCCGCCATTTCTGAACGCCCACGAAGAGTGCTGAATATCACCCGTGATACGGGGGAGTTTCTATCGGTGCTTGTTCAAGCAACCAACGCGCAGCGAGTGCTGGAAATTGGCACCTCGAACGGCTACTCCACCTTGTTGCTAGCCCAGGCGGCGCAGTTGATTGGTGGGCACGTTACTACGGTTGAACTTTCCGAATACAAGCTTGAGATGGCCGCGTGGAATTTTGAGCGCTCGGGCCTCTCTGATGTCATCACCCAGCATCGAGGGGAGGCGGGTGGTCTGCTTGAGAGGCTGGACGACGCCTGTTTTGATCTGGTCTTTTTAGACTCGAAACGCTCTGATTATGTGCACTGGTGGCCGAATATCCAGCGCGTTTTACGGGTAGGCGGGCTTCTTGTGGTGGATAACGCCACTTCCCATGCGGATGAAATGGCTGCCTTTATAGCGCTGGTATCGGACGATCCCAATTTCACCACCTGCACCGTTCCCGTCGGTAATGGCGAGTTTCTAGCAACGCGAGCCGGGGATTGAAGGGCTGCCACCCTCACGGTTTGGCTTAGCCAGAAGGCACACTAGCTGCCCCTTAAGCGGTGGCTGAATTCGCTGCTCGATAAACGTAACTCATCAGAACATAAACGGAAATAACCATGATCAGAGATGCCGTAAAGGGCGATTCAGAAGCCATAGCGCATATTTATAATAACTACATTGAAAATACCGCTATCTCATTCGAAGAAACGCCAGTATCAGGTAGCGATATCGAGCGTAGGCTAGAGAGTGTTCAGGGAGCGGGTTTACCCTGGATGGTGGCAATGGAAGATGATGCTGTGGTGGGTTATGCCTACGCGACTAAATGGAAGGAGAGAAGCGCCTACCGATTTTCAGTCGAAGCCAGCGTTTATCTTTCCAACCAGATGCGCGGTAGGGGCTTAGGCGCAAAACTGTATGAAACTATCTTTGCCAAGCTCAAAGAGGGCGGGATTCATACGGTGATTGGCGGCATTACGCTTCCCAATCCCGCCAGTGTCGCACTTCATGAAAAAATGGGCATGAGAAAAGTAGCCCATTTTGAAAAGGTAGGCTTCAAGTTCGACCAGTGGCATGACGTAGGCTACTGGCAGCTAAACTTGAATAGCTGATCGTAACTCACGCCTGTCTATGGGGCTCTCAAACATCGGCTCTGAAAACACCCCGCGTTCCCAGCCCGACTTGTGCGTTGGGGGCAATGGTGAGAAAGCCGTTTTCTGGGCGACTAATTACTAATGACGGCAGTCAGCATAGTCTGGTAGCGTTGAGGCTAAGAAAATTTGGCCAATTACATGCTGATTGAATAAGACTAAACGCAGTCTATTACTGCTATGAGGCGCCTTGCTAGGAGCCCGCTTTCGACCTAAAGCGGCCCTTCCGGCGAAAGCGGCATGCTGTTTCAGATGTTATACAGCCAGCACAATAATCTATGCTATGCTGACTTTTTATACTTAATTTATTTTAATTTCAATGGGATAGATCATGAATAAAGGGCTGTATAACCTGAATGAACGCGCCGGCGGGTTCATTCAGGTTATGTAGAGGGGGGTATAATCATGGTTATATTCATTAAACAGAGTCATATATGTCCATTCTAGATTTTAAAGAGATTCCAATGCCTCATAAAAGTGGAGGAGAGCAAAATAAGTTTGAATTATTCGCCAGAGACTTTTTGAAGTAATTGGGTATGAAATTCACTCAACTCCTGGAAGAGGTGCTGACGGAGATAAAGATTTAATTTTTAATCGAGACTCGAAAAGGTATTGCTAATAATACAGAAGTTAGATGGTTAGTGAGCTGTAAGCATAAAGCACACCCATGTTCATCTGTGTCAAAAACTAATGAACCTGAAATATCTGATTCATTGAGAGCACACAAATGTACAGGATTCATAGGCTTTTACTCTACGCTACCATCATCAGGTCTAGTTACAAAAGTTGAAAGCATTCAAGAAATCGAACATCAGTTTTTGACTCGTCAAAAATAGAGCAAGCTCTACTGACGAATCCTAAATGTCTCGATTTAGCAAAGAGATATTTTCCCGAATCATTCAAAAGTTGGGCAGATGAAAATCCAAAGCCCGCACAAATTTTTTCAGATCATGAATCATTTAAGTGCCACCTTTGTAATTCTGTTTTGGATTTTGATAATCGAAGAATTGTTACTTCATGGGGGAAGTATGAAGAAACAGATGAAGGTTTAGTTAAGAAAATTAGAAATCAATATGTGTGTTGTGGTGGTGATTGTGACCGCACTTTATCCAAACGTTTTTTCACTGATGGATATGTAGACGCTTGGGCTGAACTTAGAGACTACTTTACTCCCACCTTGTATTTGAAAGCGGTTATGGCCTTTTGTAACGAACTGAATGACCCTAAAATCCAATATAGTGAAGAGATATTCGACCAAGAAAAAGAGATTTTAATTAAAGCTTATCCTTATGTGTGTCGTAATTTAACTCAACGCGAAGTGGAAAATGTAAGGAGTTTGGCAATGTTGCCCCAATTCTTGGGAGGGCTAGGCTAACGTGAATATAACAAGTCGTTTAAAAGGACAAAAAATAGTTGGCTTTTGCTCCTTAGTCGATAATTTTAGCCAACAATTTTTTGCCTCTTAATGTGGCGTTAGGTTTGCAGTAGGCTGATGACAGGCGAAGGTTCTCTGAGGTGCATGTCGCGCAGAGTGTGCACGAACCGCAGACGCTGAGGATGGCGCTTCAGATTCCCGGCTTCATGTCGCGGGGCTGTTCTCAAAGGTAAACGGCGGCTAGACTTTGAAACTCCGGTACGAATATTCGAGGGCGGAATTGTATACTCAAGGTTTATCGAAAATAGCTTATTCAAAACATCCGGCTCAAACCCTGAATGCGATCATCCTTAAAGCCACTTGTAGAAACGAGCCCCTCTTAAACAATTTGGCTGAAGTCAGCTTGAAAACTAGATTGAACTGTAGGTTTCAAGCAGGCGCACTGCGACTATACAAAGCTAATTGAGGCACTAACCAAAAATTAGGATGAAGTGTACTTTCTTTCGGTTGGCAATATTAATGACAACCAATCTTGTCGTTACTAAAGAGAAACACTTGCTAATTTTTCGTATCGGAAGATGCACTCCATCTCGCAAGTACCATTTGCAGGCAGTCCTGCGACACCAATGGCGGTACGAACGAACTGGCAATCGCTCCCTAAGACTTCTTCGCATAGGGTCGAAGCAGCATCCAGGGCTCTCGAGTGCGCTGTAAATGCGTCCGAAGCATTCAGAAAACCTCGCATCTGTAATAGCCCTACGATTCTACCTCGCTCGGGAAGGACCGAAGCCGCCGCGACTAGGCAGCGACCGGCGCATAATTCTGCTGCCCGTATCGCGCTGGCGATTTCTTTATCATCGACTAGGCGTCCGCTCAATACTCCACCGTCAAATCGCGACAGCTGTCCAGCAGTATAGATAAGGTCGCCGGAAATTTGTGCTGGCATGTAGCGTCCCTGAGCAACTGGCACACACATGTCGTATCCTAGCTCTCTTAGTCGTTGTATCATCTGTTCGCGTGACACTTTCATATTTGCGGCGCCTAGTCTAGAGTGCAAATCCCTGAGATCCAGCAAGTCTTTTCACTTGCGTTTATGTATACCCCTATTTCGGAGGGGCGTCCCATCGTTTCGCCTTGCCGGACCCGCACGAGACCAGAGTCAGCCAGCAAGCTGCTGCTTTGACTTAGGGCACAGGCAAGAGCAGCTGCTGCAATACCGGTCGCTGCATCTTCGGGATATCCGGAATTGTTGGGAAACTGTCGCGCATGGAAAAGCCATGGAGCATCGCCCTTGGCAAATGGATAGAGCCCCGTCGTTTCCAGCTTCTGGCAAAGAGGTCCAATTGCAGCCCAGTCTGGCTTTAGGTTCTGCAAGTCTGCGACCGATTTCAGCTCCACGACGGTTTTCACGCGACTGGTCTTCGCATTCGCGACGAAACCGATGGTGCCTGGGGCTATCTGTAGCACTCTGGCTATGTCTTGTAGGTTCGTGTCAGACAGAACTTGAACCTCTCCCCAAGGTTGCGAGATTGAAATTGCTTCTGGAGCGCGTGAAACCTTGGCCGTGACTAAGCCAGAGGGCGTCTCGATTCTAAGCACTTCCACTCTGGGTAGGCGTCCAATTTCGCGCAGGATCCAAAGCGCGCCGATAGTCGCGTGACCGCACATGGACATCTCATGTTCAGGAACAAAGAAGCGCAGGCGAAGATGGTTTTCGGAGCTTTCTGGGCGTAGGACATATGCGCTCTCGAAGCCTTGGGCCTTCGTCTCTGCAAGCATCAAAGCAGAGGACATGGAGTCTGCATCAAGCCATATCGGTGCCGGATTACCACCTCCTGAACCAGCAGTAAAAACGGACGGCAGATACATGGTGGGCGAGGTCATTATTTAATCCTTTTCGTTGCGTTGAAGGAAGTTATGTCACGTTGTGCCAGGCGGTTATGGATTAGCACGAGACAAACGACAGCAACACCGGCCAACTGTGCCGAGGGTTCAGGCCAGAGAATGCAGCCGGCGCACAGCGCTAGAACAGTGCGGGACGTTGCTCCCAACCGGCCGAAGGCTTGGCCGGTTCCGACCATCGCAATGGTGGCTAGGGCAGCCAGTCCGCTAGCAGTTCCTATGAGCGCTTGGTTTGCGCCTTGATCGAAAAGCAAGCCATGGTAGACGAACAGTAGCGGCATAATGTAAAGACCCTTGCCCATAAGCATGGCCTTTAAACCTGTCCTTGACGGACTTCCTCCCGATATGCTGGCGGCAGCATAGGCGGCGAGGCAGACCGGGGGCGTCAGCAGCGAATCCTGGCTAAGCCAGAACATGGCCATATGTGCGGCGACGGGCGAGACTCCGAGCGAGATTAGCGCCTGTGCCCCAAAGCTTGCCACGATGATGTAGGAAGCCGTAACCGGCAATCCCATACCTAGGAACAGCGAGATGACGGCAAGAAGCGCGATAATCAATAGGGAATTGGCCTGCCCGAGCATATTCAGCGACTGTGCCATCGCCACGACCAGACCGGAGGTCTCTACACAGGTTACGATGATACCCGCGCAGATCAAGACAGCGGCAGTCGGCAGCAATGTTCGAAACGTCTCACGGCAAATACTTGGGATCTGTTTCAACCCAATACGGTGTGGCCCGAACCAGCTACATACGACAACTGCTGCGCAAGCCCATCCGGCCGCATAGACTGGAGAGTAGCTGGCAATCAGCATACCGATCAGCAGCAGTATTGGCCCGAGAAATGACAACCCCTCGGTAATGTTCATTCGAGGTGCATCTCCATCAGGCTGTGCTTGTCGATCCAGCAGGCCTTCGCGTTTCAGTTCGAGATGGACTGTGAAGGATATCGATAGGAAATAAAGCAGTGCAGGTATGATCGCGATCATCACTAGTTCGCTGTAGGGCACCCCTGTCCAATCCGCCATAATGAAGATGCCAGCACCCATTACCGGCGGTATGAGTTGAGATCCGGTCGATGCGGCAGCCTCCACTGCACCTGCGCTCTCTTTCGAAAGCCCGGAGCGTTTCATAATCGGGATTGTCAGCGTTCCTGTTCCGGCGACATTGGCGACGGCGCTTCCGCTAACAGTGCCCATAATTGCGCTGGAGAGCACAGCTACATGCGCTGATCCTCCAGGAATGCGCCGCATCAGGCGGATGGCACCCGAAATGATGAACTGGGTCGCACCCGCGGAACGCATCAGGGTACTGAGCAGCACGAACATGAAGATGATCGTGGCCGAAATAGTGGTTGTTGATCCTAGCAGTGCCCCGTCCTGCCAGAACATACGATAGCTCATTCGGTAGGGAGTCAGACCGCTGAAGAAGAACATCCCATCGAACAGCCGTCCCAGACCTAAGACATAGATCCCCGTAACGGTGGCGATTAGAGGGATTACCCAGCCTGCAAGGTAATAGGCCAAAGCTAGCACTGATGCAACAGCCGTAGCGGCCATGACCTGATCCATTAGGTTCAGGCCGTACCTAGCGAAGACTTGGTCGACATTGAGCAGGAAATAGACACCTGTCACAGCTCCCGCGATCGCCGCAAGCAACAACAAGATTCCGGCGATACGGGAGCGGCTTTCCAGCGCGAGCTGGCCAAAACCTAGCGCGAGGATTGTCGACAGGTGCCAGGCATTAATCGTGGAATCGGATGTTGGGATGAAGATAATGAGTGTGAGGTGCAGGACCACCGCGGCGCAGGCTAAGGTCGTCCACACCTTCCGGCCGTATTGGGTGAGGGATATCATAGGATAAGCTCTTATTGGTATTCGGAGGGGCGACTATCTGTATGGAGAGGTCGCCTTGGACGTCGTTTAAGGTTTAGTTCTGCAGACGATCCGGGATCGTGATGCCTTGTTCTGCGTAGAACCTTTCCGATCCGGGGTGCAGTGGCACTGGAAGACCGTCAAGCGCTGTATCGAGGCTAATAACCTTGGCGGCGCTGCTAGCAGCGTGAAGCACGTCGAGATTTTCGAATATCGATTTGGTCATTGCATAGACCACCTCTTCGGGCACATCGGCATGCACGGCGAGAAAATTCGGTTGCATGATTGTTTGGATCGCCTTGTTCTGATTCGGATATGTCCCCGCCGGGATCTCGACCCTTGCAAACAGGCCGTCCGTAGCCTCCGATATCTGCTCCACCTGATCATCTGTCACTTCGAGGATGACGGTGTCCTTGGCTGAGGTGGAAAAGATTTGTGAAACTGCAGGCGTAGGAATGCCACCTGCTGCGCTCATGCCCGCTATTCGCCCGTTCTGGAAAGCTTCCGCCGCGGCGTTGTATTGCATGTTAGTAACTGAGAAGGCATTTTCGGGGTCTATGTCGACGGCTTCTAACAACAGTCGGGTTGTACCTTCGGTGCCCGAGTTACGCGGCCCGATCGAGAAGGCACCCCCGAGCTCCGCCATATCCGACAAGGTGCCGGTTTTAGCGTAGTCCTTGTGGATGACAAACTGGTCGTAATCAGGCCAGAGTGACATGATTGAACGCAGTCCCTCGACTGGCGGTCGCCCTTCGCGCAGGCCTATGCCACGGTAGCCGTCTCGTCCGTAGATGCCGAACATGATCGCGACCTGTGCTTCGTCGCGCGCGATCAACTCAATATTTTCGGCTGATCCACCAGTAGTGATCGGCGACATCCGCACCGACTGATCGGCGAGCTGTTCGGATACAAGCGTGGATAAGGCAACACCTACTGGGTAGTAGGTTCCACCAGAAGACCCTGTGGCCAGAGTAAGATTCTGTGCCTCGACATCTACTGCGAAAGATGTGGAAAGCAGGACCGCTGTTAACGCAAAATATTTCATATAAAGTTCTCTCGGTTATTTGTTTGATTTAGAGAAGACTTTACTAAAATACTTTGGCTTGTGATTTGCTCGGCGGGCCTTAACTTTGTGCCGATCGGGCCATTCGAATTTCACGGGGTGTGCAGCCGAGATGACGTCTGAAAGCGCGCGTGAAACTCGACGCGTTTTCGAAACCTACCTCAAGCGCGATTAACTGAATTGATAAATCGGTGCTCGATAGCAGTCGCTTTGCTTCCCTAAAGCGCAATTTAAGATGTATTTCTCCGATTGAATACCCAGTGTGTTCCCGAAAAAGCCGAGTAAGGTGTCTTCGTGAAATCCCTAACTTACTCGATAGCAGATCTAGATCAACGTCCATGCTGAGGTCCTCTGTTAAAGAGTTAATTACTGCATGAGCGATATGTCGGCCATGCTCAGCAACAAGCGATGTCCCTGTATCTCTAGAAATAATGCTGCGTGCAAGGCAGTCTTGGATCAGGATGTCCGCAATATCAGAGCACTTATTTGCCAGGTTACCGGATTTGTTATCCAGGTTACGTTCTAGAACACCGAGAAGTACTGTCGCGTCTTTACTGAGTTGCCAAACTCCGCTTCTCGTATGTTTGCTTCCTAGACCCGAGTGTTTCAACAGATATTCTTCGAAGTCTTTGTGCAAATAAATTGCAATATGTCGTTGTTTTTGTGTAATGGACAAAGTTTTGTGGCAGATCCCAGCAGGAATAATAAGAACGTTGCTTTGCATCGTCCAACGGTGAGTATCAAACTCGTCGGCCGCTACTTTGAATGTGCCCCATGTAGGAAAAAGGAGCATCGTATGGTCCTCATGGCTATGCAGTCCCATCTGGTAACTAGGAATGGTTTCAAGTATCGAGTGAAGCCTCTCGACGTTGCTGAGATCGACCATGTGAGCTCCTGACTATTCATTTCAGATATGACTTATATACCTAGGCTTATCCGCATACTCATGCCAAAAGTGGCAGTATGCTAAGCCTCGTAAGGGTGTAAAACGATCACATTTACCTTCAGACAATATGCCACGCAGGGCTGCATACACAGCGAATCAAGCGTCATCTCTCAGTTATACACCAGTCTGCTTCACTAGGTTCGAAGTCACCGTGAATCGCCCCGAAATTTTAGACAACACCTGGCCTTATGTTTGCAGTGTAAGGGGATCCCCAGATTGGTGAATTAAAGTGTTTAAATAAGAATTTTATCTAATCATAAGCCTAAATCAGCTTTAACTAATTGTCTGCTTCTGGCCGATAAGCGACGGCCTGAAATAGGTCTTCGTTTATTCTCATCAAACTTCTGTTTGTTCTGCCATCGATAGTGGAAAGGTGAATGACTGAGTGGCAAAGGGTGCCGTTCCTAGGTGTACGATAAAGGCACTGTCGACCAACTAAGAAACCATGAGGGAGAGCACACCGATGGCCATGGGCTAGGTTTGGCGCCACAGGGGCAGTCCCAGTGATAGGGGGGACATCTGGGTGTTCACAAAGTCTCCAGGGTATGACAATCCCGGGGATAGTACGTCAAATCACGACGAGGCTCAGCTCGACAGCCCTTCGTGACCAGGCACGAAACCGCCCAGCAGTCGTTCGATTTCTTTGGCAGGCATCGGACGGTAGAAGAAGAAACCCTGGATGAGGTCGCAATGCATTTCGCGAAGCAATGACAACTGTTCGGCGTTCTCGACGCCCTCTGCCACCACTTCGAGTCCCAATCGATGACCGATGAAGATGGCACCCTCCAAAATCGCCCGATCCTTCGGCTGTGTGGGAGCGTCGTGGATGAAGGAGCGATCAATCTTCAGGGCGGTGACTGGAAAGTGTTTGAGATAGCTCAGGGAGGAGTAACCGGTTCCGAAGTCGTCGATAGCAATGCGAATACCGCGATGATAGAGGCGCCACAGATCCTCGAGGACGGTCTCCTCGGCTTCTATCAGGACATTCTCGGTTAATTCGATGCCGATATCCTGCGGACTTAGGCCGAGTCGCTGCAGCGTGTCCTCGAAGCTCTTGAGGGCTTCGGGCCGTAGCAGTTGACGACCCGATACATTGATATCGATGCGGTGCTCATGAAATCCCTTGGCACGCCATTCCACCTGCTGGCGGCAAGCCTCTTCGATGACCCAGTCGCCCAGACGATGGATCACACCGGTGCGCTCGGCCAGCGGGATAAACTCGGCAGGCGAGATTGGCGGGCCTTCGGCAGGCTCCCAGCGTAGTAAGGCCTCGAGATTCTCTATTCGCCCACTGGCCGCCGAGACCTGGGGCTGGTAGTGGAGGGAGAATTCACCGTTATCCATGGCTTCCTCGAGCCGCGCCGAGAGATAGTGCTGGCGAACCAGCTCATCATGGAGCTTCTGTTGGAAGAAACGTACAGCACCCCGACCATCCAGTTTGGCACGATTCTTGGCAACATCGGCATTACGGATCAATTCGCGTGACGATTCACCATTCTCGGGAAAGAGGGCCACACCCAGGCAGGCCGTGACCTGACACTCCCGGCCATCCAGGACGAAAGGTTCCCGAAAGACATTCTGGACATGACGCACGACCCGTCTGGCATCGGGGGCTAAGTGGACGCCGGGAAAGGCCAGCACGAATTCATCGCTAGAGACACGGGACACCAGGTCAGTGACTCGCTGGCACTCTCTCAGTCGCCGAGTCAGCTCAATGAGTAGGTGATCGCCCTGATCATAGCCAAGGGCATCATTGATCTCGACGAAGTGATCAATGTCCAGGTAGATGGTTGTCAGGCCATTGCCCAGGCGTCGACAGGAATCCAGCAGACTGTCCAGGTCGACCTCGAATGTTTGGCGGTTAGGGAGATGGGTGAGGCTGTCGAAACGGGTGGCGAATTCCAGGTCGCGGTGGGCGCGCTTTTGGTCGGAAAGATCGACATCCACGCAGAACAACAGGGGGGAGTCGGTATGCTCATTGAGCATCAGATGCTGCGAAAAGACCGATACCAGTTCACCGGTTTTGTGCTTGAGCTGGAGTTCATCGGCGGGTATATCGACCCCATCTTTGATCCAGGCATCATGCGCCTGGATCACCCCGTCACGCATGAAAGCAGGAATGATCAGATCTTCCAGTAACTGTCCCTGGGCTTCCTCAGCGGTATAACCATAGAGACGAGTGCTTCCCTCATTCCAGTAAATCACTCGCCGATCACGATCATAACCCTGAACCGCCACCTTCGGCAGACTCTCCAGCAGGGCGCGGAATCGCTGCTCACTCTCCAGATATTGGCGACGTACTAACTCGACTTCTTCCCTGCTGGCATTATGCGAATCAATGCCATTAGTTGAAGGTGTCTTTGACGCCTTCAACACGAGCGCACCGGAAAACTCCCTGCGGTTCTTCTTCAGGCGTTCCGGATCTCTGTGATGTCGGAAATCGCTGGCAGCCATGGGGTCCACTTAAACTATCAAAAGCCATCATAGGGGCAACAATAGGCACTTTGTTGTGATTATCCTACACCTTGTAGGAGATAACCTACACATATACGTCATCAAAGGTCTGATCCCGTTTTCAACAAAATCACTATTTTTTTAGTACATTTCTTTGACATATTGTTGCAAATCTTTTCATTTTCCTCCTGTTGACCGTTGTGTTTACACCGGCAACACCGGGCAAATCCGCCCAGTTAACAGGAGAATACCAACATGAAACTGGATACACTCAAGCAGGGTTTCGACCTCGCCTCCATGCCTGCCAATTCACTCGCCGATTATTGGAATCCGGGAGTGACAGAGGCGCTGAGGCATCAGGATTGGGCGAAAACCAGTATTCGGGAACGCATCGATCTGACCGCCTGGCAGGGGTTTACCACTGACCTGCCGCGCGATCCCTACGTTAACCAGCGATGGAAGCGGATGTCATGGCTCTCCCTGAATGATCAGGGCGATGTCGAGGATATGGGCCAATGCCCCATGGCCCAAGGGGGGGCTTTCAACGACGCGGAAAGCATGGCGGATCGCCTGCGGTACTATGATCCGCTGACTCGGGAATTCATGGTACGCCCCGATGTGAAGGCCTTTGTTCGCGCCTGGGCAAGTCTGTGGAGTATTGGTGTGCACGAACCCATTCTAATGCAGATCACCGGGGTTCGCGGAGAAGGCAGCATCGACCCTCTTCAGGGACAGGGAATTCATGCCGATGGCTGCAAGGCCCTAAGCATTCTGGTCATCAATCGGGAAAACGTGGCGGGCGGCGAAAACCACCTCTACGCAGACAAGGCTGGCACGCAACCCTTGGTCGATATCACCCTGAATCCAGGTGATATCCTTCATCTGAACGATGACCGGATATTCCACAGTGTCGACGGGATCGAGCAGCTCGACAGCGAGGCACCCTTCGAGCGATTCATTATCATCATCAACAGCCGCTTCGTGGACGACTTCCAGAACCGTGTGTTGCGTCGCCACTTCCCGGAAGCGGTCCTCAATGAGAGCTCCTGACACTCTCGGTACATTGAGAACCTAGCAACACCCACGCCCCCGAACTCCGGGGGCGTCTTGGTTGTGCGCCAGGGATGGTGCGTAGCGCCTGATACAGCGTGTCCGCAAGATCTTCAAGCTTGCAGAGAGCGCAACATCCGACGAAAGCTCGAAGAGCGGGTTCCGGCCAGCACAGCGCTCCGCTCCGCATTATGTCAGAGTCGCCTAAAAGACCGCTTTTGGCCGATAGGTGACTTTAGCCCGCCCGGAACGCGGAGTGTCCCAGCTCCTATAAGTTGCCGTTGAGGAGCTATGAGGAGGCCACGCAATAACACTTGAATTGTGCCGCACACATACAACGTATTGGGCAAGGCTCCAAAACAGCCGGAATTACGCAGAACAAGTTAGCTAACAAACAGGACTTTTTATTGTATGGACTCGTCATTGGCATAAAGCTCGCCGTATCGAGCCAGTATTGTGATCATGGCCCGTCAGAGGTTCCACATTGATCACTCAGGGAGCTCAAAAGCAAAACATCGATTGGTTTTATCATTGCGTAATATCATAAATCGACTGACGCGTTTTATGACGATCCTAATCATTACTGTACGGGATCAAACACGGCAATAGTCGTAGTTAAGCTTTACTGTTTTTCTAAAAACATCGATTTGGCAATTTTTTGAGTGGCTTTTCTTTCTATACTTTGGAGATATAACGCCTACACCCTAGCGGAGGCCCCATGCAAATTAAACTCTTGTTTGTTGAGATGAATAAGGGACTCGCCACATACTGCGCCGCTACCTTACTGCCTCTGTTAGCTTTTTTGTTCTCTTCCAACTCGCTAGCCATTGGTTTGGACTCATCAGACATTTTGCCTGACTGCTCAAGTGAATATCACTTTGAAACAGAGCGAGACTCATGTGGGATAGCTCATCTTTATGTCACTAAACGTTTTATGGAAAGCTGTAGAGCTACGCAGCAAAGAATATTTGACAATTCGATTCCCAGGAAAGACGGTTGCGACTTGCGTACACGTCCCAACATTGTCGTCTTGGAGTTTGATACTGAGTCTTCAGATGACCTAGAGAATTTCGTCAATAATCGCAATCCTACACATTTTTTCTCCGCTTTACGGCTGACCATTGTTAACAAGATGCGGGACTTTGACCCCAATACAGGCCGACCCAGTGGGGACCCATTTACCCTCAGAGTCGACAGCCGCTTGGCAGATGACCCAAGTCGCATCAGACCACCTACCGCTCTGCTAACACCAGATGAAACGCCTAATTGGATGCACGGCAAAGCTCAGGAGTTCTATGACACGGCACTACCGTCATACACTGCGGCTGCCGAAGAATTGCAGACACAAAATGCGATTGCCCAGCACCGTAGGGATACGCATCGACCCTCAAGAGAAGAGAAAATCATGAGTGCGCTGCAAGCTCAAATGGACGAGTCATTTAGAACCCTCGATGCAATGGGCGAACAATGTAAGACCTATCGGCGTGATAACGATTCTTTTGCTGCTTTGATGTGTTTATTTTCTGGCGGTGGAACTATGAATTCCAGAACGGGTAATGTGGAAGTCACCTCGGTCACGATAGACCACTGTATGATTGCCGATGAGGGTAACGTTTTATGTCGATATCGCGCCGATGCAACAATGACTGGTTCTGGAATGATGCAGCAAATTGCCTCCGTGTTTAATACTAGTACTCTTTTTAATGGCTGGACTTGGACATCCTTCAGAATCAGTGGCGATAGTTGGCATGTTGAGAGAACTTATGACAGATGTACTAAAACTGATAGAGGCTACTCATGTAGTTACTATCAGTAGGCTTTTATTCCATTGGCGATGACTATGTGTTGAGTTTGGAGACACACACATTCGATAAGCTTTGCAGGATATGTGCGATTTTGGCCGATTTCGACACGGACTAACATCGGCCGACTTTTGTCAATATCAAACTTCTGTCTGTTCTGCCATTTGCAGGCGTCATCTACCGTATCGTTCAAAGCACAGACAATCGTGCAGGAATGCTACGTGGTAAGGGTAGTTTGTGCAGTGGATGGGGAGACTAGCCGACCCTTGCGGGCCGGCTGTGTCGGGGAAGGTCCCTAAGATCAGCGAGCTATGCGGGTACTGGCATCGGTAAAGCCGGAAAGCGAAATATCCAGGTCCATGCGTTCACCGCGTGGATCAATCATGCTGAGGGTTGCCGTACTGCCACTGCGGAGTTGCTGCAGCATCGACGCTTGAATGGGCGCGTCAGCACGGCACCCTTGCTCTTGGCAGACCTGATAGGGGAACTGTATTGGCTCAC
Source organism: Halomonas alkaliantarctica (assembly GCF_029854215.1). Lineage (NCBI taxonomy): Bacteria > Pseudomonadati > Pseudomonadota > Gammaproteobacteria > Oceanospirillales > Halomonadaceae > Vreelandella > Vreelandella neptunia. The sequence goes on from NZ_CP122961.1 coordinate 1,771,891, forward strand.
CGTTATCCACACTCAATTGCAAGCCCGCGGCCAGACGTACTCCCAACGGCACGAAGAAGCTCATCACGGGGTCATCGATCTGGGGCGGATAGTCGAGAATCACCTGCATCAAGGGCTGGTTGCTGCCAGGTTGAGTGATCAGTTGCGACATCGCACAAGGGGTCGGACCCCCGGCATTACGCTGGCAACGAACCTCCCAGTCCTGGAACGACTCGGTGGTGACATTATTACCGGAAGCCGCCCCCGGTTGTTGTTGGCTGAAGGCATTGGTAGACAACACCAAGATCGATAATAGCCCTATCTTGCATAGGTTTTTAGTAAGATTGTGCGGCATTGGCGTAACCTCCTGTTGATTCGTTGATGGTGGATAATAACACTCACCATGCCTGCTTGTTCGCTTGAGGTCGAGCCCCTTGGTTTACGAAAGGGTAGTTGGGCGGCTCAACTCCGCTTGAACCGGTTTATTCGGTATCCGACAAGCTCTCTTCCATCTCTACCTGTCCGCGTCGCTGCATCCAGCGCATCACGATCCAGCACAGCGCTGCCCAGCTCGCCCCTGCTGTCCAGCCGGCAAGTACATCGGTCGGCCAATGGACGCCAAGATAAACGCGGCTCATGCCCACTAACAGCGTCAGCAATATCGCCAGTATCAGAAGGTAAGCCTTCAGCCTCAGCGCGGGCTGAACGAGGTTGAGTAGCGCAGCCAGGGTGAGGTAGGTCACGGCAGACATCATTGAGTGGCCGCTGGGAAAGCTCGCGGTGTAGACCATGGCTTCATGAGGCACGAGATCCGGGCGAGGGCGATCAAAGCCCATCTTCAACACGGTACTGAGTAGTATGCCGCCGGGCACTGCAATTGAGGCAAAGAGGGCGGCTCGATAGCGTCTGGCAAGTAACAAGTAACCCAGAGCGCCTAGCGTGATGAGGACCAGCACGCCGACACCGCCAAGCGCGGTAAAGTCCCGCCCCATTTCTTCGACCCAGCCCGGCCCGATTGGGTCGCTAAGATCCGCGGGGTTGCGAAGGGCGAGCAGCAGGCTCTCATCGACGCTCTGGGTGTCCCCCTCGGTGACTTCGTCGGCCAGTGCGACGAACCCCCAAACCCCGCCAGAAAGTACCGCGACGCATAACAGCATCGCTAGCTCGTAGCGGCCGAGCCGAGCCAGCAAGGAAACGCTATGGCGTCCAACCTGTCTAATTTTTCCATCGTGCTTCATTGGCAACTCCTTTGCTTTGATCCTGAATTCAACTAATAAATGATACGCAACGCCGGTTCAAAGTGATTAGCGACGCGCTGGGAATGAGCCCGGTACACGTGAGTCGGACCTTCTCGATGCTGCCTAAAAGGGGGCCGGTGATCCGAGAACGCCAGCACGTGAAGTTGCCCGAACCGGGGCATTGGCGCGGCTAGTCTAATTCAATAACAGCTACATCGATGAGCTATTATCTCCCTCATCTTCTGAACTATTAAGAGCGAGCCCATAAGCAGGATGGCTATTACATTCGCTCTATAAGCCGCAAAACCTCATGGTTTTGGGTCTTGGCGTTGGCATAGTAGATCGCTTGCATGAGCAGGTTGTCGGCGTCGTTGATGGCGATAGGGCTTGGCACCAATAACGTAATGAGGTCGCGTCCAAGCTCATCAACATCAACTTCCACCGTGATGGCAGATTGTTGGCTGCTGGGCTGGCGAATAGCGTCGCGCAAATCCGTTAGGCTTCGCAGCGTGGTCAACAACCCAGTGACCACAATGGGGTCCGGCGTATAGTCAACGTCAGTCGGGGGATGATCATCCATCCCTAACGGGGGCAGCCCTCCATTCATCCGGGTTGCCGCTTCACGATATACGGCAATGGCCGTGTCGACGGCCTGGACAAACAACTGGCTATCGTCTGCGTTTAACGTTATTTGGGTCATGCGTCGCACCTTTATTCAGCTTAGGGTGGTCCGGCAAGGTCAGACGTTCCTAGGAGGGTAGTCCCTAGACGGAACTTTGTCGCTACACTGCGTTGCTTGCTACTCCACTCGCAAGTCTAGTCGTGGTTACGTCACTGCATCGACCGATCTGAAAGGACTATTGCACATGCTAAGGCCAGTTATGCCAGTGACATTGCATTTGTGCGACTGAACCCCTCCTAGCCGAATTGGCAACTTTCCTGCATATTAACAATGGGTCGGATGACTTCCCGCTGGCATACATACGTTAGCCACCATAATAGCGATAGCGCTTAAGCAAGAGGGTTGCACCAATGACAGGGACTAATAAGCCATCAACGTTGGGACTGTTACGCGATAACCGCGTAAAGGTGATCTTGGTCATCGCGATTATTGCCGTGGTCTGGGCCGTGGTGGCACAGACCATTGCTGGGTCGCGTCAAGACAATTTGGAAGCACTCGAAACGCAACTGGCTGAAACCGAGCGTGAGCATCAGCAGATTCAGGCGCAGATGTCCGAGGTTGAAGCGGCGGAGCTGGACTTGGCAACATTGCAGCAGAGGATGAATGCCCTTGAGGCTGAACAAGCCGAGGCGGAAGCCGCGCTTGCTTCAACGCGCGCAGACATTGCCAATGCTGAAGAGGATTTGTCCGCGTTACGCGGTGAGAGTGAAACCCGCGAGGAAGAAGTGGAAGCCCTCAATGAGCAGATAGACGAACGAGAGAGCCGCCTTGAAGAGCTGAATCAGACCTACGCCGAGGTAGAAAAAGAGAAAGAAGAGGCAGAAGCCGCCCGTGATGCTGCTCAACAGTCTCGTCAAGACGCAGAAGACGCACGCAGTGAGGCTGAAGCAAACCTTGAAGCGCTCAACACCGAGATTGAAGAGGCCAATTCCCAGCTTGCCGCAGTGGGTGAACAGGTAAGTGATTTAGAAGAAACGCGTGATGCGCTCACCATTGAAATCAACTCGCTCAGAGTGATGCGCGACGAAGCGCAAACGCCTTAAGGCTCGCTAGAGCTTCGTACCGAGTTGGATGATGATCGCCTGTTTGCGGCCTACGATAACAACCGGCGCTAGCGTTGATGAGCGCGACAAGCGCTATGGCTGCGAAGCGTCTTACACTCTACTGAACGTTTCTTAATCCAGGCGATACTATCCGATGCATCGGCGATTTCTGTTACCTCTTTATCTCTTGGGCTTGCTGGTCTCGCTGGCTGGCTGCGGGGAAACGCCCACCGGGCGCTCCCAGCTGGCATTAGTGCCGAACTCGCTAATGGCTGACATGGGGGAAGATACCTTTAATCAGCTACGCAATAGTCAGCCGCTCAATCGCGATACGCAGGCTAATCAATTGGTCCAGTGCGTGACCGAAAAAGTGGTGGCTGGCGCTGAGGAAAGTTACCCAGGGCTCGCTTTCCCCGAGCGCTGGGAAGTGGTCGTATTTGAAGATGCTTCCCCCAATGCGTTTGCTCTGCCCGGTGGACGCATCGGGGTGCATAGCGGCCTACTGCGAGTGGCTGAGACGCCAGCCCAGCTAGCGGCGGTGATTGGGCACGAGGTGGGGCATGTGTTGGCGGACCATGGCAATGAGCGGCTTACCCAGCAACTTGGCATTAAAGCCGTGTTATTGGTGGTGGGGTTATTAGGGGAAGAGGAGTTTGGCAACCAGCAATTGATGCAGGCCTTGGGTATTGGTGCCCAGTTGGGCATTAGCCTGCCTTTCAGCCGTACCCATGAGGAAGAGGCCGATTTGATGGGCCTCGAGATTATGGCCCGTGCGGGATTTGACCCGCAGCAGAGCGTGACCCTGTGGCGCAACATGGCTGCTGCCGGTGGTAGTCAGCCGCCTGAATTTCTCTCTACGCACCCCGCCCATGACTCTCGCATTCGCGCATTACAGCAAGGGTTGGAAAAGGCCACGACCACCTATCGCACGGTAACGCCTGCGGAATGTTGAGGTGAGTGGCATCTCGTTGCTGATAAAATAACGAGAATTGCCACGGTACACGCTCCGACGGTAGGTGATCGCTCCCGATGCCCCCATCTCTGCTCATCCTGCTCGCCGACGCACTCTTAATTCTCCACGTACTGTTTGTGGCCTTCGTGGTATTGGGCTTATTCGCTGTGTATGTGGGCTATTTCCTGAACTGGCAGTGGGTGCGCAATCGAGCGTTCCGCATCGTGCACCTGTGTGCCATTGGCTATGTGGTGGTTCAGGCCTGGTTGGGCGTGGTTTGCCCGTTAACCAACTGGGAAATGGCGCTAAGGGCTAAGGCGGGAACCGCTACCTATTCGGGCTCGTTTATTCAGCATTGGCTGCAGAGCCTGCTTTATTACAGCGCTCCTGAGTGGGTGTTTATCGTGGTTTACACCCTGTTCGGCACCTTAGTGTTGGCAAGCTGGTTTGTGGTGAAGCCTCGTCAGCGCGCTCCCTAGAATAGGGTGTGTACTAAACTTGGCATAACTTACCGTGATTGGGAGCAAACCCATGCGGCACCTATACCTGATGCGCCACGCCAAGGCCAAACAGCCCAGCGGTGATATGACCGATCATGAACGGCCACTACGGAAGCGAGGTAAGCATCAGGCCGCTGCCATGGCGCCTGTACTTCATCGCTGGCAGGCGTTGGAAGGGGAGGTTTACGTCAGCACGGCGGTTCGCACCAGGAAGACCTTCGATAAGAACCTAAAGCAGCTACCTGAAGCTAATTTGGCCAAACATGTTCACTTCGATAAAGCCCTTTACACCTTCGATGGCGAAGCGCTACTGGCGTGGCTCAAAACTCTGCCCAACAAGGCCAATAGCGTATTGGTGATTGGCCACAATCCCGCCTTGCTCGATCTAGCCCGTTGGCTCTGCGAAGAGGCACCTGACGCGCTGCCGACCGGCAGCATGCTGCATTTCTCCCTGCCAAATACTCCGTGGGCAGCCATGGAGCGGGGCTGTGCTGAGTTAGTGGATAGCCTGACACCCAAGGAAGCCAGCTATCCATTTTTCCAGCGCCTTGATGCCCCGAAGCCGCCTGACAAGTGCAACGCTGAGACGGCCAACCATATTCGTAATCAGTTGGAGCAACAATATCTGACCGTCAGGGCTTTAGAGGCTGGGGTCATCGCGGGCGTCGATCCTGAATTTTTGCATCAGTACCGCGTTAATCTGCGCCGCAGCCGAGCCGTTGGCGAAGCGGTACTATCTACCACCAAGGTCCCTGGCCTTAAGAAGATGCTTAAGCGGCTCAAGCATCGAGCGAACGCCACCAGTGACCTCCGCGACCTTGATGTGTTTCTGAAACACCTGAGCAAGTCTCCACCTCAGCTTTCAGCGCGCGCTCGCCAGGGCCTTAAGCAATGGCTACAGGGCTGTCGGCAGGAGCAGCATAAAGCACTGTGCCAGCAGCTAAACTCGCCGGAGTACGCCGAAGAGTTGCAGGGCTGGCAGACCTTTCTTGCTTCCAATGACTTTGGGAAGGCGCTCTCTAAGCTCACGCCAAAGCGTATCAATACGGTGTTGAGCGAGCGCATAGCTGGCCACGATAACGATCTGGCAGCCCTCTCGTTGGACGCCGGTGATACTCCCTTTCATACGCTGCGCAAACGCGTAAAACGCATCCGCTACCTGGCCGATCTCAACCCAGCAACTACCCCGCTATTTCTATCCGAATTGAAGCGTCGCCAGAGCCTGCTTGGTAACTATCAAGACCTGTGTACGCGTCAGGCCTGGATTGAGGCCTTCGCTGAAAGCCTCGATAGCGATGCACAGCAGAAGCAGGAGTGCGAGGCATGGCGCGCCTCTATAGAGGTGAAGAAGCAGCGTCTTCGCGAAGATGTATTGGCGTTAACACCGCTGGCTGATGTTAAGACGTAACCTTTAAGACGTCACACGTATTGATTAATAGCCTAAACGGTTCGCAATCCATCTGGCGAAGCGCATTAGGTGAATTAAGCTGAAATCATGGGTGTGGCATAGTCAGGCATGCTTTCTCTCGTATGGTGTCTATGATTCAGCTATCCCATATCGCTAAACAGCTAAACGAAAAGGAAGTCTACGATGGCGAAAAAACCGATAGGTAATGGAAACGGCAGCACACCAGCGGGTGAGTCACTCGCCACTGTCTCATGTGGCATCGAAAAATTGCTATTGGCAGCCCTAGAGCGTGGCGGCAGTTGCCTGGAAACCGGGCGATTTCTGGTTAGCTATCGTGAGGGGCGAGTGGAAGAGGGGATTAAATACCTTAAAGCTCAGAACTTTCGCGTGGCCGATGCGCGGGACTTCACTGACCAAGCCGTTAGCCTGGAGGATTCTGGTGACGCTGAGGCAATGGTATTTCCAGAGCTTGGCGTGGCCCTGGTAGGCGGCGATGCTCTACAGCAGCACGGCCTTAGTGCGCTGGGTAAGGTCGCCGCGGATAGCCCCATCGAAATTATTGAGCCAGAGTATTTCGCCTTTTCTGAAAATTCTGAATATCTGCGGGGTTTTTTGCGGGCAGCCAGCACTATCGCCCGTGACCTGGGCGTTGAGCTGGATGAGGGCGAAGAGAACCTTGAAAAGGACGCCCTTCGGTCAACTTGGGGGTTAAACCGCTGCAAAGTGCCGCAAAGTAGCTGGAGCGGTGCGGGTATAAAAGTTGCCGTGTTGGATACCGGGATGGATCTAGGTCACCCGGATTTTGAGGGAAGGGAGCTCGTAACCCGCTCATTCGTCGGGGAGCCGGTTCAGGATATCAACGGCCACGGAACACACTGTATCGGCACGGCCTGTGGCCCCCAATCACCCGGCGGCAACACGCCCCGTTACGGGGTCGCGTATGAAGCGCAGGTCTTCGTCGGCAAGGTACTGACCAACTCGGGCAGCAGTACCGGGGCGGGTGTGCTCGCTGGCCTGAACTGGGCCATCGCCAACCGGTGTGAAGTAATCTCGATGTCGCTTGGCAGCCAGAGCCCTGTGCAGGCCGCTTACACCCATGCTGGTGAAGCGGCACTGCGTAATGGGTGCCTCGTTATCGCTGCGGCAGGTAATTCAGCAACCAATACAGGGGCGCCTGCCAACTCGCCTACCGTAATGTCGGTGGCATCTTTGGATCCGAACCTGAACCCCTCCAGCTTTTCCAATCATGGCAAGATTGAGATTGCCGCGCCTGGGCGCGATATTTTCTCCTCATGGCCCCGGCCCACTCGCCATAAGACGATTAGTGGCACCAGCATGGCGGCACCACATGTGGCAGGCTGCGCGGCACTGTGGGCGCAATCTGATGCCTCATTGAGGGGAAGGAAACTCTGGGAGCAACTGGTGGCTTCGGTGCAAGAGCTGCCATCACCGGAATCCGACGTGGGAGCAGGGTTAGTGCAAGCTCCCTGATGCTGGACGCGCGCTGGGCAGGCGCTCATTTCAGGCGTCCCCGTGCACTTACTATGGAGATATGCCAGATGCCAACGGTAGCGCTATGGTTGATCACTATTTCCAGCGATCAACCAATAAATGAAATGGCAACGCGCCTCAGCGCTGAAGGGTTAACCATCCAGGAGGTGCTGGAGGAGATTGGCTGTATTACCGGCTCGGCTGACGATGCCACGGCGGAACGGCTGAAAAAGATCAAAGGCGTAGTGGATATAGCGCCTGATATGCAGATCGATATGGGGCCACCGGGCTCTGAGGAAACTTGGTAAGCACCATTAATATTTCGCTCGGTGTTATGTGAATCATGGCTTCAATAGAGAAGTGACATGACGATCCCCGCTAAGAACACCATTTGGCGGTTTAACTAGGGCATTATGAGCACTGCAACTCATATGTTACAGTATGTAAGTGCCCATTACCCGCGCCAGAAAAAATCTGATATCTCTGGTGGTGGGTGGCGTAAAGCTATCCAGTACCGGAAACAGATGATGAGAAAGCATGTACCAATACCTGCTGAATTGCGGGCCAATTTTCTTCTTAATCAATATTCCCTTTCGCGTCGACTTGGCTACTTGTTGTCCTGCGTTGTACTGGTGTTATTGCCCGTTTTTACCATTTTCGACGCGACACTAGTCAGTTATTCAAACGAGGGGTCAGTGTGTAAACATATTCTCCTACGCTTGCCCACCGTCATTCTGGCAATCATCTTTCTGGTGCTCCACCACTATAAAACCCAGGGCTACTGGGCTTATCTGCTGCTGATGGCGTTGAATCTTTCCCTGGTGGGGATGATGGCTACCATGTTCGCTTTACACTATTCGGAGCAAGGCGTGCATCTTATCTATATTTCCCAGGGTCTCACCATGGGTATTATCGCCGTAGCGACGGCCACTGTTTTCGGTACTAGAGATCTGGCTATCATCTACGGCCTGCCTCTTCTGGCAGTAGTAATTTTTCTAGCTTTTACAGGCAGCACGTTTCCCGATAACCCCATTCATTTAATCTTCATTCCTACTGCCATGGGCATAGGCGCAGTCATTGCGACTATGCTGCACCAGGAACAACTGCGTACTTTTATGGCCAGCCAGCAGCTTGAGCATAATGCGTTGACTGACGCGCTGACCGACTTGCCTAACCGCCGCTCCATGCAAACACAGCTTCAAGCAGAGTGGAGCCGCGCTAAACGCGACAAGCGGTGCTTTGCTGTGTTGATGGCCGATCTGGATCACTTCAAAGCTGTTAATGACCAGTATGGCCATGAGATAGGTGATGAGGTGCTCACTATCCTTGCCAGCCGGTTCACCGCCACCCTTCGCGGTGGAGATTGGGTCGCCCGTTGGGGCGGAGAAGAATTCCTGCTGCTAGTGTCTGACGCCACCACAACGAGCGCTCTGGCGGTAGCAGAAAAGGTACGTCGATCAGTGGCTGAACCAGTCTTTGCCACCTCTGCAGGTAACTTGGCGATTACAGTGAGCCTTGGGGTGGCGCTTCACCGTCAGAATGAGAGCATTGACGAAGTTATCAGCCGCGCCGATAAGGCGCTTTATCGTGCCAAGCAAGAAGGGCGTAACCGAGCGGTGTTAGCAGAAGGCCATAAAGGTGCGGATATCCTGGGCTAGCGATCTCCGCACTAAACAAAAGACAGTTTAGATCTAGGTTATTGAATCGTTTATTAGGCCGATTCGGCTACTGCCTCCTGCATTAATACCTCTTGTAAGTCAGCAACCAGAGCTTCAACCTTACCTAACGCCTCGACAACGGAAGTCTCCAATACCTCGCCGCCCACTTCTTGGCCTTCGATAGCTATGTAGTGAAGGCGGGTAATGCCGATAAAACCAAGTGCTGTGGCCAGATTTGGCTCCAAGTGATTCATATGGGCCATCTCTCCACCGGGGTCAAAGCCTATGCCGCCTCTGGCTGTAAGAATAATCGCATGCCTTGGCCGATCATCCAGTTTTGGAATGAAAGGATCGGTCGGGTTGCTCTCATCAATATCCACTGTTCGGCCAGCGCGCACTACTTGGTCGATCCACGCCTTAAGGGCGGCAGGCATACCGAAGTTGTATAGCGGCGTTCCGATTACCACAATATCAGCAGCAATTAGCTCATCAACTAGCTGATTGCTTTCTGCAAGCGCGTCCTTCATCCAGGGTTCTAGGCTCAACTCGGGTGTGAAAGCAGACGCAATCCAGTCGTGGTTGATAATCGACGGCGGGTTTTGACCTATGTCGCGATAGGTAACCGTGTCTTGCGGCCGGCCTGATTGCCACTGGCTGACAAACTGATAGGTTAAATGGCGACTATGCGAACCGTGGTTATCTGTGCCAGCAATGCCGGGGCGGGCGCTAGCGTCTATATGCAGGATGTGTGTCATGGTGACCTCCTAATATGAGTTTAACTCATCTATGATTAACAACAGGCTTAGCTTAGACTGTGCCTTTAAGCCTAAACAAACGATCTTTTCTTGCCGCTATAGATGAGTAGATCTCATTCATGAACCATCGCCGATTACCCTCTCTTTCGTCACTTCGCGCTTTTGAAGCGGCTGCCCGCCACGAAAGCGCAAAGCAGGCCGCACAAGAGTTGTCGGTCACCGCTACCGCTATTAGCCACCAAGTCCGAGCACTCGAAGAGGCGCTGGGTGTCTCGCTTTTTTTGCGTAAACCCCGTCAATTGGAGCTGACACCTCAGGGCCGGGAGCTACAACAGGTGTTGGAAACAGCCTTTGATAGCATCAGCAGTGTCGTCGAGCGGCTAAGCGCTGTACCTGTTCGCCAAACCGTTACACTCTCTACAACGCCAGCTGTTGCGGTACGCTGGTTGCTGCCCTGGGTGTGTATTCTGCGTGACTCTCATCCGGGTATTGATCTACGTATTCATGCTTCTCATGAGCCGGTAGCGCTGGACGGGGTAACGGCAGATATTGCCATTCGCTATGGCGATGGCCGCTGGCCGGGGCTAATGGCTGAGAAACTGTTTGATAACACCTTCATCCCTACCTGCAGTCCTCAACTTGGATTGCATGAGGTAAGCCAGCTAACGTCACACTCACTGATTCACTTTCACCCGCAGGAGTCTGTAGCTGCACCCATAAACTGGGCTTTATGGCAAAGGCAAGCAAAAGTGACTGGGCTGGACGTGAGTGCCGGGCTGGTATTTTCTGACGAGACCCACGCTATTTCGGCCGCTGTAGGTGAGCAGGGTGTGGCGCTGATGAGCCGCCAGTTGATTCAGGATGAGTTGGAAGAGGGGCGTTTGGTACAGCCCTTTGGCCCGGAGCTCGAAGGCAAACCGTTCTTTCTGGTCTACCCCGAAAGTCGACGGCATGATCCGACAGTTCTGGCTATACGCGATTGGGTGTTGGCTGTGCCTGGCGGGCTATGTACGTTATCTCATTAACAAAGCGTAAATAGCTTTATACCGTTATCTTGTGATTCATCATGGCTGGGTATTCTTGTGCTCCTAGCCGACACTGTGCGAATCAATGTTGGCAAAATGGTGATCAAAGCAAGGAGAGCTGTCCAGTTGTGGTCAGCGGTAACTTTTAATTAGCCACCTACAGGAGCGATTCGATGGAAGTGATCAGCGATATCATCGTCGCCGAGTTTTCGGATTTTAATGACTTGAGCGAATTTGTTGTTGTGGTAGTTCGGCTATTGATAGCGGCCCTGCTGGGCGGGCTACTCGGACTCGAACGCGAACAAAGCGGTAAACCTGCCGGTATACGCACCCATATGCTGGTGTGTATGGGCGCGGCGTTATTTATCTTAATTCCTCAACAAGCCGGTATTTCAGACTCGGAGATGAGCCGGGTTATTCAAGGCGTCATTGCAGGGATTGGCTTTCTTTGCGCCGGTACCATTATGACCGGCAATGATAAACAAGGCGCAACAGGGCTAACCACAGCGGCAGGCATTTGGTTTACGGCTGCCATTGGTATAGCTGTTGGATTGGGCCGGGAGCAGACGGCGGTATTATGTACAGGGTTAGCCTGGGTGGTACTTTATGTGGTGCCTTTCTTTTCACGTTCAATTAGTAAGAAAAAGTCAGTACGTTCAGAAACTAGGGAAGATAACCCGAGAATTTGATGAGATCCGGCTACAAAGCACTCGTTGGCTCGACTGAGTAAAGCGTTAGACTTACTGGTAAAAGTGGTCTTTTCGGCGACAGTTATGCGGCCAAGTGGAAGCCGCTCATTTTTGGCTGGATCTTTTCCTTCTTACCCCACTGCTTTTTGTCTTGCTATAACTCTTCCTTGTCTTACTCGTACGCTTGGCCGGGCCGCCGGCCTCACCCTGGGCGCTTTGCAGGCTCTGCCTGAGCTTGGCTGCATCGCTGTGAGTGAGCAAGCCGTGTAAATCATCCAATAGCGCCTGCTGAAACGCGCCTGGGTCGTCTTGCTGTTCGGAAATCGCTCGCAGGCGCTGTTCCCAAAGCGCGGTGCGTTCAGGCGTGCTTACGGCACTGGGCAGGGCGGCGATCAGTGCGCTTCCCAGCTTGGTGGCACGCAGGGCTTTTTGCTGGCGCACCAGGTAGCCGCGCTGTACCAGGGTTTCGATAATGCCTGCGCGGGTGGCTTCGGTGCCCAGGCCGTCGGTGTCGCGTAGAGTTCGGCGAACATTGGGGTCATCCACATAACGTCCAATGTTCATCATCGCCTTGATCAGGCTGGCGTCGGTGAAAGGCTCTGGCGGGCGGGTTTCCTTCTCCTCTACGCCTGCGCCCATCGCCTGGCAGGGCTCGCCTTGGGTCAGCGGCGGCAGCGGTGGTGTCTCGTCGCGGGTTGTGAATAGCGGTTTCCAGCCGGGGTCCAGAATGCTTTGACCCCGGGCGCGGAAGGCCTCATTGAGCAGAGTAAACTCCGCTTTTACTTCGAAGGTGCGCAGCGGGCGGTAAAACTGCGCCATCACGTTGCGCACGATCAATCTGAACACATGGCCTTCGGTTGCGGAGAGCTGGCTGAAATCAGCGGGCTTGCCGGTAGGGGCGATGGCGTGGTGGGCACCGACCTGCTTATCGTTCCACGCCTTGGAGCGCAGCGTGAAGTCCGCGCCCTTTAGCCACTGCTGAAGTGCATCATCGTTTTGGCAGGCGCTGGTTAAGCTACGTTGAGCAAGCTGAAGGTGCTCTTCCGGCAGGTAGCGGCAGTCCGATCGCGGGTAGGTGATCAGTTTGTGGCGCTCATATAGCCGTTGGCAAATATCCAACACCATCTGCGCGGAAAGCCCGTGGCGGCGGGCGGCGTCTACCTGCAGGGCCGATAGCGAGTAGGGTAGCGGCGGCGCTTGGCGTTTTTCCTGCTGGTCGAGCTTGGTCAGGCGCCCTGATGCGCCGGGTAACTGAGCCGCCAGTTCATCGGCGGGCCTGTGGTCAATCAAGCGGCCTTGATCATCAAGGGGTTGGTGCTCTTTGGGTGCCCACCAGGCGCGCAGTTGGCCCTGGGCAACCTTGAGATCCACCCACAGCGGGTAGAATGGATGGGGTTTGAAATCCCGAATGGCGTTATCGCGGCGTACGATCAGCCCCAGCACCGGGGTTTGCACACGGCCGACAGAAAGCACGCCGTCATGGCCCGCTTGACGGCCGGTGAGTGTCCAGGCGCGGGTTAGGTTAATGCCGTACAACCAGTCGGCGCGGGAGCGAGCCTGGGCCGCTTGAAACAGCGGCTGGTATTCGTTGTTGGAGTGTAGCTTGGCAAGCGCCCGGCTTACTGCAGGTTTATTAAGGTCGCTGATCAGCAGCCGCTGTACCGGGCCGCGATACTTCATGTACTCGATCACTTCCTGTACCAGCAGTTGGCCCTCGCGGTCAGGGTCACCCGCGTGAACCACATCCGTTGCTTGTTTGATCAGCTTGCGAATCACAGCCAACTGGCCCCGTGCCTTGGGGCGCGGCATCAGTTTCCACTGCTGCGGCACGATAGGCAGTCGGTCAAGCCGCCACTGTTTGTCGGCGGGGTCGTAAGCTTCCGGCGGCGCTTGCTCTAATAAGTGCCCCAGGCACCAGGTGACAGTGGTGTCGCCACACACCATGGCGCCATCCTGGCGTTTGCTAGTGCCTGGTAACGCCTCGGCAATGGCTTGGGCGAGGCTGGGTTTTTCGGCAATTATCAGGCGCATAGCAGCGAAGCCTTCATCGTATCCTTGGATGACGCCTATGGTAGCAGACACATTGATCTATATAGAGCAAGGAGTCGCAGGGGGGTGTATAGTGATGCTAACTATTTCCAAAGCATTTTTATTGTATATGTTTTGTATAGATTAATTCTGCTTAGTTAAGTGGTGGGCTGAGTAACCAGGGGAGACATCAAATGCGTGATCGCGGCAGAACACGGCGTTTAATGGGATTGGGTGCGCGCACCGGTGGGGCGCTGCTGAAAACCCGCTTAGGCGGCCAAGCGGATTGGCGTGCCCTGGGTGAAGCCTTGTTTGAGGGGCTTTCAGAGCTTAAAGGCCCGGCCATGAAGCTTGCCCAAATCATGTCCCAGTGGGATGACTTGCTGCCTCCCGATCTCGCTGAGGAACTTGCCCGCCTGCAGCGGCAAGCAGAGCCGATGCCCTGGCCGCGTATTCACGAAGCGCTGATTCAGCAATATGGCGACATTGACCACTATTTCAGCACAGTCGAGGAGCGACCCTTTGCCAGCGCCTCTATGGGCCAGGTTCACCGCGCGACCACCCACGAGGGCGAAACGGTCGTACTCAAGGTGCAGTACCCCGGCCTTGCCGAGGTATTGGAGAGCGATTTGATCCAGGTACGGCGCATTATGCGTTTAGGCCGCTGGTTTAAAGTGCCCCAGGCGCGGTTGGATGCCTTGTTTGAAGAGCTCGCCGAAAGCCTGCGTGGGGAGCTGGATTACCACGCCGAAGCCGATGCCCTGGCCCGCTACCGCGAGCGTTATAAGGATGACCCGCGGCTCGTGATTCCCGAGCCTTTGCCAGCGCTTTCAGGCCCTCACGTGCTGGCGATGCGCTACGTGGAAGGTACACCGATGCGCGAATTAGTCGATGCAGATGATGCGACATGCCAGGGCATTGCCGAGACGCTAGCGGACTGGATTACCCAAGAACTGTTTACCTATGGCGAGCTGCACGCCGACCCCCATGCGGGGAATTTCGCTGCTGATGCCCAAGGCCGGCTGGTGATCTACGATTTAGGTGCGGTAATAGCAGTACCCGATGCGCGCTTGAAAGCAATGATGCAACTGCTGGATGCCACCTTGAAGCAGGACCCTATGGGGATGGATGAAGCGCTGATGCAAATGGGCGGCCGCCAGGGGCAGGGCGCGCCGCTATCGCTCTATCGTGAATCCGCTGAATGTATCGCGCCACTGTTTGAACCGGGGGAGCAGGATTTCAGCGATGTACGGGTGCACCGCCGCTTACGCGAGCTAACCCCTAAGGTGTGGGCAGCGATGGATCGCCTGCAGCCCCCCGCAGATACGCTGCTGCTCTCCCGGGCGCTGAACGGTCACTACTGGAATTTAGTGCGTATAGGGGCGCGGTTGGACATGCACGAGCGAACCCGACCTTTGCTTAAATGGGCATAAGCGAGTAATTGCCTAGCGGAGGGGCTTTAGCCAAAATACCATTGGCTTATGGCTTTCCGTCTGCTCGCCAATATCTCGCCAAGCGAAGGTGGTGGCTAGCTCGCCGTGGCGCTGGTAGCCATGGGCGTTCCAGAAACCGTGAAGCGATTGGTAGTCGGCAGGCTTAGATGGATGATCAACTGGCCGCTCTACCGCACAGAAAGCCGCTAAATCAAACCCCTCTCGTTCGGCGTGGGCTTCTCGCTCGGCCAAAAAGCGTTTACCCGTTCCGCTGCCGCGGTAGCTGTGGAGTAACACGGATTCTCCATAATAGAAGACGCGCTCGGGCTTGATACCGTTGGTCTCAAACGGCTGGCGGAATTCGTCTACTTCATCCTGAAGAGGCTGTCCAGTGGCGGCCCCCACCAGTTCTTCTCCGTCGAAGGCCAGGACGAACAAGCTATTCGGGTTCTCTGCATAGCGACCTAAATAATCCGCTTCGTAGCTGAGTTCGCCATCGTAGAGGTAGGGGAAATCGTGGAATACCCGAATGCGAAGGCGGGCAAGCGCTGGCAAATGGGGGGATATCGCCTGACCTTGGCAGAGAATAACTGTCAGTTCGCTCATTGCATCGCTCCAGCCGATTCAAACGCTGCATGGTTCGCTCAAATCGCTGTACTTTAGCAAGCCCCTACGGTTGTCGCCAATCCTCTCTGCGGGAACCCTTAGGGTCATGCTAAACTATGCCGCTTTTAACACAGTGGAGACGGCAATGCTGGCGGTATGGGTCGATCAGCTGCTGGGATTTGCCTCCGGGGCACTCTCGGCAATCAGGCAACAAGAACACTATCCGGATTTTATGACCTGGGTGCGCGCCAAAGGCGCGGATTCCTTTGAAGGCGATGTGGCCATGGCCCAGGCGCTGGCGCCGGTGCTTTGGTCGCAAACCCCGCTGGAGAGGCTCGACTTTGCCTGTGAGCCTCTCGCCACGCCGGGTCGTAATGAACCTTGCTGGTGCGACTCCGGGCGCAAATTCAAACAGTGCTGCTACCAGGTTGAGTTTCCTACCGAGATTCCCGATCAGATGATGTGGATGCTCTCGCTACGCGAATGGAAGGGCGCCACCCTGAAGGCCGCACTGGAAAGCCAACAGGCACCAGCTCAAGCGCTCCTGGAAGCCGGGCTGATTGCCGCTGAAAGTGGCCAGACGGGCCGCGCTATGCAAATCCTTGAATCGCTGTTCGATGGCAGCGATTGGTCACGGCTGCCCGAACAGGCCGAACCCGCCTTTGAAATCCTGCTGGATATTTACCAAGAGCGCGGCTTTAGCCGTAAACGCGCCGACCTGCTTGATGATGTGATGGAGCGCGGGCCGCTGTTCTTACGCGGCGTGGCTCTTGAGCGTTTATGCCTGATGCACCTGGATAACGATGACCTGGATAGTGCCCGCGGTGCCTTTGTAAAGGCCCAGCAGGCGCTACCCGATTCGCCCACGTTGGCCTACATTGAGGCCATGCTGTTACTGCATGAAGGCCACGAACAGGAAGCCAAAGAGCGCGCCAACTTCTGGTATCGCCGCCTGGTTCGCCAGGGTGAGCTGGATGAAGATCAGTTGGATTTCTTAGCCGCGCTGGCGGATAACCCCGGCGCGACGCTTGCTGACCAGCTGCTCAGCGCGGAAGAGGATCTTGCCACGCCGCTGGTGTCTCTTCAGGCACTGCTGGCCGCGTTGCCTACCGCCCCCAAAATCGATGTAAGCGCCGACCCTGAAAGCGGCCGATTGCTCTATAACACCAGTGCTCGTGAAGCGACGCTGTTTGCCGCCTGGCATGAGCAGTTTCAGGTGCTGGTGGATGAAGATGTGGCGCTGGGCTTCCGCGATGACCCCTGGGGCAACGCCATAGAGTGGATGTCAGCACTCTGCGCGCATCCCGAGTGGTTGGACGCCCCGCAGGTAGTGCAAGACTTAACCTTGGCGCTCACCAGCCGCTTTGGCAGCCTGCCGTGGATGGCCCCAACCCTGCTGGAGCCACTGGCGCTGCGCCTCTCGCGCTGGTTGGAACAAGCCCGAGCAGAAGGCAACGGCAATCTGTGCTGGGACGATGCCAACAACGCCATGCTGCTACGCACGGGGCTAGCGCTTGTAGTCGGTATGGAGCGCGGCGCGCGTCAGCACTCCAGGGAGCTCGCCGAAGAGCTACTGCTGATCGACCAGGAAGATAGCTTGGGCCTGCGCGAGCTGGTGCTTGATCAACTGCTGCGTGATGATCGCAACGAAGAAGCGCTGGCGTTAGCCGAAGAGAGTGACGACGACGGCTCGCTGGTGCTCGGACTGCTAATGGGCAAAACCCTGGCGCTTTATCGATTGGAGCAGCGTGAAGCGGCTGAGACCGCGCTTGGCGATGTGCTTGGCCATAACCGCTATGCGCTAGAGCTGATTTGTGCCGAAAATCCCCGACCCTCCATGCCCCACCCAGATGGCCAGGTTGACCCTGGCTCCCGGGCGGAAGCGTGGCAGTACCGCACCTTGATGCGCGATCAGTGGCGCACTACACCAGGGGCGTTGGAGTGGTTGGAAGCCCACCGCTAGTCTAAACCTTCACTCGGCTAATCCTTCAAGCCTGTTTAAGCAGGCTTGGGGGTTGGCACTAGTTCTTTATCTCGGCTAATCCAGACCGCTAAAACAATCGCTGGCACACCCAGCAATGTGGCGATAACGAAAAAGCTCGGGTAGCCCTGCGCGGTAACTACCAGCCCGCCAAACCCGCTTAAAAATTTTCCCGGCAACGTCATTAATGATGAAAACAGCGCGTACTGCGTGGCCGTGTAGGCGCGTGATGTTAGGCTGGAGAGAAAGGCGATAAACACCGCGCTGGCTAAGCCGTTGGCGAGATTATCGCCGATGATCGTGATCACCAGCATGGGCAGCTGATTACCCACCACGGCAAGCACTGCAAACAGCAGGTTAGTCACCATCACCAACCCCGCGCCGAAAATCAGCAGTGGGCCGATGCCGTAGCGTGCTACGCATAGCCCGCCTAACATCCCACCCGTAATGCTCATCGCAATGCCAAATATATTGGTCACGTTAGCAATCTCTGCGAGCGAAAAGCCCAGGTCGATATACAGCGGATTGGCCATGGAGGCCATGGCTAAATCGCTGATTCTAAATACGGCAATAAACATCAAAATCCACAGCGCCTTCACCCCATAGCGTCTAAAGAAATCGGTAAAAGGGCAGACGAGCGCACCAATGCTCCAGGCTCCCAGGCGGCGTAATAGTTTGGGTTTGCCCCGGCTGGCACGAATAAACGCCCGCACCTTAGGTTCGTGGATAAGTTGAATAGAGAGCGAGGCGCGCTTTGGCTCGGGGCGTAGCAGCACGGTAAGTACGCCAATGCCCATTAGTGCCGCCATGCTCATATACGCCACATCCCAAGAGGCAGACGCTGCGATATACAGCGCGCCGGCACCGGCGGCAAGTAAGCCACCGCGATAGCCAATAATATAGGTGGAGGCCATGGCGGCCTGAACATCGTCATCGGCGGACTCAATACGGTAGGCGTCGATAGCAATATCCTGCGTCGCGGAGCCAAACGCCACTAGCAGTGCAAAGAGAGCCACCCAGCCGAGGTTACCCACTGGGCTCAAGCCAGCAAGCCCCACCAGCCCCGCGGCAATCATGCTTTGGGCTAGTAGCATCCAGCCGCGGCGCTGACCAAAGGTGCGGGTCAACAGCGGTAGTGCCAACCGGTCCACCACCGGTGCCCAGAAAAACTTGATCGAGTAGAGCATGCCGATCCAGGCAAAAAAGCCAATCGCCGCGACCTCAACACCATCGCTGCGCAGCCAGGCCGAAAGCGTTGAGAATACCAGCAGAAATGGTAAGCCTGCGGAAAACCCCAAAAACAGCATGGTAATAACGGGCGCACGACAATAAACAGCCAGCGCAGCAAGCCAACTGCGCTGGGGGGTGGGGCTTAACATTAAACGCTACTCCTAGTGGAAAGACGCTGGCAACGGCCAAGTGATAAACTGAAGCAGTGTTCTATCACAAAAGTACTATCACAAAACCGACAGCTTACCGGAGAGGAGTTTTCCATGTCGATTACGGCGCATCAGGTCGTTACCTTGCACTATGTTCTTAGCGATGTGCTCAACGATGGCAGCAAGCAGGTATTGGACGACTCCCAGGCGCGCAATAAGCCGCTCGAGTACTTGCATGGCCACGACAATATCGTGCCAGGGTTGGAGAGTGCATTAGCGGGTCAAACGGCTGGGGCCGAGCTGAGCGTTCAACTCATGCCCGCCGATGCCTACGGTGTACGCAATGAAGCCCTGGTTCAAGAAGTCAGCCGCGGCTCGTTTGGTAACGCCGAGTTGGAACCGGGCAGCCGCTTTCAAACCGAAGGTGAAGCCGGGCCGCAAATCGTCACGGTTCTGGAAGTCGATGGCGACCGTGTTACCGTCGATACCAACCACCCCCTGGCGGGGCGCACGCTTAACTATAAAGTGACCATTTTAGACGTGCGCGAAGCTACCCGTGCAGAATTAGCCAAAGGCCACCCGCTGCCACCGGGCACCGAACACAGCAAAGTCGAAGACCGCAAGGTGCTGTAGCGTTAATAGCATTCAAAAATTGATCGGTATCAATTTCCTCTTCAACCACTTTCCCCCGCCTGCCGTAACTTGACCCAGGTCAGCATTCTTCCGCCGTTGAGTAGCTAGTATGGGCGCATACACCACGGCGGGAGGATTCAGCATGTATTGGGATGACACAATTATCTTCGGCTTAGCCACCGTCGCGTTAGTAATCGCATTTATGGTGGGTTGGGTGGGCTTCGTGATTCGCGATCATCTTCGTAAAGATAAGCGCAAGAAGTAGCTTTCCCAGTTCATGTAAACCTTGTCAGGGGAGGGGGTTTGCTAGCTTAGTTTTACTAGCTTAGTAAGCCTCCTGTTGCCAGCCCATTTTGGGCTGGCTTTTTTTTGAAATCTAATAAGCGAGTGAGTTGAAAGTACATAGGTTGTGTTGAGGAGCAAGGCAAGGCTGCCCTGGTAACGTCCGCTGGATGAATGAACAGACCAGGAAGCTATGCCATCAACACAGTGGCCTTACACCGCCGCCCATGGGCGCGACATGGCGATCGAGACGTTGAAAACTTGCGCGAGTTCAACGTCTGGATCTGGATGATTCGTAGCATAGAGGCGAAGTGGTGATGGCTGACAGGTTACTGAAGACGCATAACGTCTTCGTACATAGGGGCGAGTCGGCCCAATAGCTCATTCCGCGCGCCAAGGGCAATACCTTCCTCCTGCATAGCAGCGTCGAGATGTTCCACTAAGCGATTAAAATGCACATCCGTCAGGCCCATATGTTGATGAGCACGATCCATCGGCGGGCCTTCATAGCGGCAGGGGCCGTTGCTCACATCACACAGCTGGCTGGCTAGCGACGCGGCAAATAAATCGATGTTTGTATTAGTAAAAAACACCACTACCTCGGGGTCATCCGCAATCCGGTATAAGAGATTCTCGACCACGGTATCGATAGTGTTCTGACCGCCAAGCCGTTCGTAAAGCGTTGTATTTGTTGATTGAGTTACTGATTGATAAGCGCAGCCTGTGAGCGAAAATGCCACCGCTATAAAGGTAAACGCTATTAAAGAACGGCGTGTACGATCGTGTTTGCGTGAAAAGCTCATGGCGCCCCGCTTAAAAAGCTGCTTGAAGTGAAAGATAGCCGCCGCGTTGAGAGGGTAGACCGGCAATATCGCCCAAGTCTAACCAAGCGCCTGTGAGTGATAAGTGCTTATTAAAGAAGTAGGCAGTGTAGAAGCTTTGCCAATCATCCTCTTCAGATACGCTTAGGTTATCGGGTTTCTGACGATACTCGGCGCCGACAATCCATTGCGGGGTAATAAAAACGCCCACGCCGCCCTCGGCTACCCACGAACGGCTATCCTTATCGCCGCCAAAACCGAGTAGGCCGCCCTGGTTGGCGTCTGTATTGCGCAGGGTGGCGTTGAGCAGCACATTGCGCCCAGCAAAAGCACTAAACAGCAGTTTGCTGGCGCTTAGGTACACATCGGTGCCGCTTGTTTCATTGGCGCCGAGGGCAGTGGGAATGGTGCCATCAACCAGCCGTTTATGTTGTATTCCAACACTCCAAATGCCCCACGGGTGATAGAGCACATCGCCGAGTAAGCGCACCTTGGCGCCGTAAATATCCTGTCCTAGCTCGCCACCCAGAGTATCCAAATCAAGCGTTTGACGTGCCACAGAGACTTCAACACGATCATAAATATTCAGGCTGGCGCCGGTCACCGTTAGTCGATAATCGTCCACCCATGCACGGGTAGCGGCGGCCGTGATGCCAATTTCCTGTTCGCTAGCGGTGCTTGAAAGCACAGCCCAAGGCGATAAACCGCCTCCCGCGGCCCCTTCAATGGCACTCACGCCACCGGTTCCTAGAATACGGCTACCGGCAAAAGAGGGCGCGGCCGAAAACGCTAAACAGAGCGCTAGACTGGTGAAAAGGGCGTGCCGAAAGAGCCTGCTGGGCGGTGCAAAGAGGAATTGCAATAACATCATGGCTTTCTCTGGAGAGTCTTTAGCAGGGAAGACATTGGGTGTGGCAATGACAGCGACGTAAAACTATCCAACCAAGCGGGGAGCTCGTCAGCAGGCATCGGTTTAGCAATCCAATACCCCTGTAAATAGTCGCAGCCGAGCTTGCTCAGCAGTTCGGCGCTGGCGCGATTCTCAACTCCCTCGGCCACTAAGCGCAGGCCCAGACTATGGCCCATTTCGATGGTCGAGCTGACAATGGTTAAGTCATCTTTTTGGGAATCAATTGCCAACACAAAAGACTTATCGATCTTTAGCTCATCCACGGGTAGGCGTTTGATTTGCGCCAGGGAGGAGTAGCCGGTGCCGTAATCGTCAATTGCGATACGCAGCCCCAATTGGTTGATTTCCGTTAGGGTGGCCATAGCGGCATCAACGTCCTGCATAACGGCACTTTCAGTGACTTCGATACTCAGCCGGCCAGGGGCAAGGCGATAGCGTTCAAGTAAACTAGCCAAATAAGTCGCTAATTGGCGATCCATCACATCACTGGAGGAGAGATTGACGGCCACCGATAGGTGGTAACCCCGCTGCTGCCAGGCATGCAGTTGAGCGCAGACATTGGCCAACATCCAGTGGCTAAGCATGCCGATACTTCCCGAGCGCTCGGCCAGGCTAATAAATTCATCGGGTGGTACAAAGCCCAGCGAGGGGTGACGCCAGCGCATTAACGCTTCGCACTGATCGACACGGCCGTTACGTGTGTCTACTTTGGGCTGGTAGGCCATCCACAGCTCACCGTTGCCTACCGCGTCCTGTAGATCGCGAATCAATGTGAGCTGGCGCAGATGGTGCTCATCCTGGCCCTCCAGGTAGCGTTGGTGTAGGTGTCGGTGGCGGCGCGCCATGTCCAGTGCTATATCTGATCGCCGCAGCAGCAGTTGCGGGCTGTCGCCATGGTCGGGGTAGTTGGTTTCACCGGCTGAAAGTGAGGGGGTGATGGGAGATTTATCAAGATCGATCGGGTGGTGCAGCGTCGTGAACAGACGGGTTCGCCAGGCAAAGTCGCTTCTTGACTGCTTGACCAGAAGTAGCAGCTCGTCACTATCAAGACGGTAGGCAGTGCTCCCAGTGTCATCAAAATGCTGCAAACGCTTGGCCAGTGTGACCAGTACATGATCCCCCAGCGCGTAGCCGAAGGTGTCGTTAATGTCGCGAAAGTTATTAATCGCAAGCCGCAGCAGGGTAAATGGCTCGCCGCGTTGAATCAAAAGGCTAATATCTTCCTGGGCACTGATGCGATTGGGTAGGTCGGTGAGTAAATCGTGACGGGACTGATGATGAAGTGTGGCCTCGCGCTGAGCGATGCCCTCCTGCATGGCGAGTAGTGTCGACGCCAAAAGGCCGGTTTCGCTGCGCTCGCTACCCATCGGTAATTCTGTAAAACGCTCGCCGCGCCCAATGCGCTGCGCCGCCTGCGATAGCTCCATTAACGGTTTGCTCATGCTCCGTGCACTCCACATGGCGATGAGCACGGTAAATAGCAGAATCAGGGCAATGATTCCCAGCAGTTGCCACTGCAGTGAGCGGTAAGCGCCGAGTAGCTCGTTGCGGGATATTTGGAGTAGTGCATAGGTGTGATTACTATCGCCGGAATTGAGTTGGCTTGCATAGGAGAGATACTCCGCATCCGGTGTCATCTGGCTGTGTAAGGAGTATTCGCCATTGATTAACTCATTACCTCGCCCGCTCATTAACTCTTGAGCTAACTGCTCATCATGAGTGCTTTCAAGGTAGCTGATCTCACTGCTATCAAGAAAGTTAACAATGCTAATATCCAGCCCCGTTAATGCGTTAACCTCCTGCGTCACCGACTCATTAATTAAAAAGCCCATGCCGACCCAGCCGATTAGATTGGGGGCACGAACGGGCAGCAGCGCAAACACATAAGGCTGACCGTCGGCGATGACGACGCTAACCGCTTCGCCCTCTTGGCGAGCCCGGTCGAATAGCTGCGGGAAAGGCATCGGGCTATTTTGCGCGTGATGGCTGCTGGCTAAAATATGGCCATCTAGGTCGCTAAGTAACACGATGTCTGCCTTGGCTCGATCACCATGGTTGGCCAGGACAGAGTAGAGCGTCTCGGTGTCCTGGGTGGAAACGGCGCTTTTAAAACCGAAGTCGTGAGCGAGGATAGCGACATTATTGGCTAACTGCTCACCGCGCGCCTCCAGCAGTTGTTCCAATACCTTGGCGCCCACTTCTAAACGTTGGGAGCCTTTTGCAATGACGTCGTTTTGGGTCGCGCGAAGAAACGCTACCCCGGTGGCGAGTTGCGAGACAATCACCACTGTCAGTAGTACGAGCATCAGGCGCGTTCTAAAGCGCATAGCAACCTCACTAAGTGGCGGAACGCCATCTCCTGATTGTTAGGCACTTAAGTGGCATCTTTAAAGCGTTGCTGCAGAGGTGTAAGGGTTGGCGCTGGCGGTGGCAGGGCGTTGAGTTCCAAGTTGACGTTCAGTTGGTCAGTATCGGTAATCATGCCTTCCCACCAGACTTGCTGGCTATTATCCAGAAGCGGGTGCCAAACGCGCACTCGGTGCTGACCAGCCGGTAGCGTCGGCAGGTTAAGCATGCCATCGACACCCGTTGTTGCTGCGAAAGGGGCGTCGCTGACGACAATAAATGCCTGCATATGGTCGTGAATATTACACCCTAAAACGACAATGCCGGGTTGGTCGAATTGAACCGGTGGGGGCGTTTCTTGTCGGTAGAGATTTAAATCAAAGGTTTTGGCCGGTGAAAAAGAGTAGACGTGATGACGGGTTGTATCTTGGTTGGGAAATGCCACGTAGCTGTGGGTAGGGACGGTTAGTACCTTGGGGTGAAAGGCGGCCTCACGCTGATAGATGTTCTCTTTTTGAGGCGGACTGCTCACCGCCGAATCGTAGTAAACCTCAACGACTGCATCCTCAAGCGGTTGGCCATCAGCACTGCGGATGCTTATCTGTGCGGCGTTAGCAGTGGAGCCAAGTAGGGTTATTATCGCCAGTACCAATAGCGGGGCTGCGTATGCACTGATAAAACCCATAAAAGGACGCTGTTGTCGTATTGGTTGTGGCATCGAGTTCGGTATCCCGCATTAAGCTGACAAATTGTTAAGTTTAATAGTGGATGGATTGTGCAAGAAAGTCATGCGTTTGGCTTAACGGTAAGCCAACACTTTTACTTTCTCCTCAACCCTTAGCCAAGCACTGGCGCTGGCGACCAGGTTAGCTTGTACCGATGAGATGAGGTGAGAGGGTGCGTTGTTTAACGCAATGTTGGTTGGCGCCAAGTATTCCGCCAGGCGTGCATGACCCGCTCCGGGTACCAGGTTTCGCCCAAGCTGCCGTTATAGCGCGCTAGCGCGCGGGTAAAGTCGCCATTCTCGATAGCGAGGTAGTGCGCCAAAATGGTACAGCCATAGCGCAGGTTGCGCGGCGGGTAGGTTAAGTCGTCAATCGGTAGCCCAAGTTCGCTGACCCAAAAAGGCATGATTTGCATCAGGCCGACGGCGCCTGCCGAGGAGATAGCATCCGCTTTGAAGGCACTTTCCACCTGAATCAGTGCTAACACCAAGTCAGGCGGCAAACCTGCCAGTCTGGCTTCTTGGTAGATACGTGTTAGCAGTGTCTGGCGCTGAGCCGCATCATCGATAAAGCGCGCTAGCGGCGTGTTCATGCGTTCACGCCACTGACGCGCTACCCACAGCTGTTGAGCCGTCTGATGCTGCTGATTGGCAGAATCAAGCGTAGGCCGCAGCGTTTGAGGTAGCGTCTGAGCCGCAGCTGGGCTGGTCATTACTAGCCCAGCGCCGCTCAGCAATAGTCCGCTAAGCGTTACGGCCTTAGCTAGCTTTCTCACGCAAAAAGTCGATAATTTGCTCCGCAGGCACCATGGTGGCTTCGCTATCCCGGCGTCCTTTATATTCCAATTCACCGTTGTCCAGGCCTCGGTCACCGATTACCAGGCGATGAGGAACGCCCATCAGTTCCAAATCAGCAAACTTAACCCCGGGGCGGGTATCGCGGTCATCCAGCAAGACATCTAAGCCTGCGGCCGTGAGCGCTTGGTAAAGACGCTCAGACTCTTCGCGAACGCGTTGGGATTTGTGCGCATTCATCGGCACCAGCGCCACCTGGAAGGGGGCAATGGCGTTGGGCCAAATAATGCCGGATTCGTCATGGTTCTGCTCAATGGCGGCAGCAACCACGCGAGTCACGCCGATGCCGTAGCATCCCATCCACGGGTGGCTGGTTTTGCCGTTGTCGCCGAGCACGTTGGCGTTCATCGCCTGAGAGTATTTTTGGCCAAGCTGGAAGACGTGACCGACTTCAATGCCGCGTTTGATAGACAGCGTGCCTTGGCCATCGGGAGACGGATCGCCTTCCACCACATTACGTAGATCGGCAACCTCAGGTAGGGCTACATCGCGCTCCCAGTTAATGCCGAAGTAGTGTTTGTGATCCACATTGGCACCGGCTCCGAAGTCGCTCATCAGCGCGACGCTGTGGTCAATAATCACCGGCATTTTCAAGCCCACCGGGCCGAGCGAACCGGGCCCAGCTCCCACCGCAGCGCGAATCTCCTCTTCGCTGCCCATGGTCAGCGGTGCAGCAACTTGAGATAGGTTTTCTGCTTTTACCTCGTTCAACTCGTGATCACCGCGAACCAGCAGCGCGATTAAACCGCCTTCTGCTGCGTGAACCATCAACGTTTTAACGGTTTTCTCTATTGGTAGCCCAAACTGCTCCACCAATGCGGCGATGGTTTTGGCGTTAGGCGTATCTACCAGATGCATCTCTTGGGTAGGCGCTTCACGATGTATGTCGCTACCCAGGGGAGCTGGCAGGGCTTCGGCCTTTTCCATGTTCGCAGCGTAGTCGGAGGAGGTGGAGAACACGATATCGTCTTCGCCCGAGTCGGCCAGCACGTGGAATTCATGGGAACCGGTGCCACCGATCGAGCCGTTGTCAGCAATAACGGGACGAAAGTTAAGCCCTAAACGCGTGAAAATGCGCGTGTAGGCATCGTACATATCCTGGTAAGTCTGTTTCAGCGAAGCTTCATCCAGGTGAAAAGAGTAAGCGTCCTTCATGATGAACTCGCGGGAACGCATTACCCCAAAACGTGGGCGAATCTCGTCACGGAACTTGGTCTGAATCTGGTAGAAATTGACCGGCAGCTGTTTATAGCTGGCGATCTCTTTGCGGACCAGATCGGTAATGACTTCTTCATGGGTCGGACCGACGCAGTAGTCGCGCTCGTGGCGATCTTTCAGGCGTAACAGTTCAGGGCCATATTGCTCCCAACGGCCAGACTCCTGCCAAAGTTCTGCGGGCTGCACGGCGGGCATCAGTACTTCTTGAGCGCCTGCACGGTTCATCTCTTCGCGCACAATGGCTTCCACTTTGCGCAGGGTGCGCAGGCCAAGTGGCAGCCAAGTGTATAGCCCAGAGGTTAAGCGGCGAATCATGCCAGCGCGGAGCATTAGTTGATGACTAATGACTTCGGCGTCAGCTGGGGTTTCTTTGAGAGTGGCAATCAGTAATTGGCTGGCGCGCATGGGCGTGAGCATTCCTTGGGTTTTTGAAAACAGGGGTTTTGAAAACTGTTTTTTGAAAACTGGATTCTTGAGTAAGTGCTTGGAAGCGTTGAATGGGAACATTGTACGGCCTAGCGGTTAAAGCGGCAAAATAGTGCTTATGTTCAAATGATCTATGCTTTTGGATAGCTGTGCTAAACTGATCACGTTTTACGGCGCGTTATTAGTCGGTACAAAAAAATTGGTCGGTACAAAAAAACAAGCGCAGTTTGCTATATAGACTGTCGTTATTATTTCAGTTTGAGGGAACCTTCATGCACCAAGCAGTTCGTCGCTGGTTGACTGGCGCCGTCATTGGCGCTTCCATCGTGTCACTGAGTGGTTGCGGTACGCTTTTTCACCCAGAGCGTAAGGGCCAAATGAGCGGTGATATTGATCCGGTCATTGCTGTCGCTAATGGGGTTGGCTTGCTGTTCTTTATCGTACCCGGAGTGATCGCTTATGCCGTGGATTTCTCTAATGGCACCATCTATTTGCCGGGCCGCAACAACGCCTCATCAGTAGATGTTCACCACTTAGACGACGCTATGGATGTAGCCTCTCTGGAAAAACTGCTCTCTGAAACAGCCGGTCAGCCGGTGAGCCTAGAGAGCGAGTTGGTCATGATTGAAGAGATGAGTAGCCTGGATGAAGCGTTGGCTATGGTGCGCATGTCGGGCGTGCTAGACCAAGAAAAGCTTTCGGCGATGTAACGCCCTATCGACCGCTAAAACCCAGCCGAGCGCTAAACTTTGCTGGGTTTTTTTATGCTGATCAGCTGTTAAGCATATTGTGCAGGGTTGGGCACGCTGGGAAAACGTGGTGGGTGTGCTTCCATGTAGGCGTGGCAGGCGCGCAGAACCCGCACATCATCAAATTTACCCCCCGCAAGCTGAAAACCTACCGGCAACCCGTTGTCGGTAAAACCGCAGGGTACCGATGCTGCAGGCTGCTGGCTGAGGTTGAACGGGTAGCTAAAGGGTGCCCACTCTTCCCAGTCCCGCATATCACTGCCCGGGGGAACTTCCTGGTTAATTTCAAACGGCGGAATAGCCACCGAGGGCGTCATCAGCAGGTGGTATTCTTGGTTAAAGTGCTCCAAGCACTGGGTTAATTCAGCACGATCTGCCAAGGCACGAAACAGTTCAACGGCTTTCCAGGGTTCGGCCTCACGGGCATTGGCCACCATGCCTGAATCCAGGAGCGTACGCTGATGGTTATCCATTTGAGACCACTGCTCTAGAGAGGCGGTAAACCAAAGCTTGCGGAAGGTATCCAATGGTGATGAAAAGCCGGGATGCACTTCGACAACTTCCGCGCCTAACGCCTCCAGCCTGCCGGCCGCTTCGCGCACGCGTTCGGCAATCTGGGGGTCTACCTTGGCGTAGCCAAGATCGGCGGAGTAGCCAATCCGCAGCCCGGTTAAGCCTTTATCCAAATCTACGCCCCAGCATTCTGGCTGACCGCGGGTGGCATAAGGGTCACGGTAGTCGTAGCGGCCCATCACATTGAGCATGCTGACGGCGTCGCGCACGGTACGTGTTAGCGGCCCCAAGTGCGATAAGCTGGGCTCTTTAGCCGGCGGCCATTGGGGCGTCCAGCCAAAGGTGGGTTTGAAGCCAAAGACGCCGGTGAACGCCGCCGGGATGCGTATGGAGCCGCCTGAATCGCCGCCCTGGTGCAGCACACCCATATTGAGCGCGGCGGCAGCGGCGGCCCCGCCGGAAGAGCCGCCGGGGGTTAAGCGTGTATCCCAGGGGTTAGCCGTGGCGCCAAAGACACGGTTGTCGGTGACTGCTTTCCAGCCAAATTCGGGTGTGTTGGTTTTGCCTAGCAGGATGGCCCCCGCTTCACGTAGCATGCGCGCTGGAGGCGCATCGGTGTCGCATAACGCGTCAGAAGTGGTGAGCGAGCCTTCCCTGCAGGGCATGCCCGCCACTTGGGTCAGGTCTTTAAGCGATACCGGCACCCCATCAATGGGGCTTAGCTGCTTGCCTTGACCCCATCGCCGTGCCGAGGCTTTGGCCGCCGATTCTGCACCTTCAGCATCCACATATACATAGGCGTTAACATCTGGATTGAAGCGCTCGATTCGCTCAAGGGCGGCACGGGTCGCTTCTAGCGGAGAGGCCTCTCTGCTTTCAAACAAGTGAGCTAGTGTCTGGGCATCTAAACTGCCGAGATCGGTATCGCTCATTGCACACTCCTTACGTAGGCTGGGGCTTGGGTAAAGGAGTTTAAGCGTAGGCAAGCATTGCCGGGCGTGCAAAAAACCGCTGCACCGCAGGATGACACTATGAAATTATCGCTTAGGCGTTTTGAGCGCGTAGCCAGGCTATTTCATCGGCCCATATCTCGGGTTCGATGGTCTCCAGGATCATTGGAATGCCGTTAATCCGCTGTTCCTGCATAATGGTGGTAAAAGCGGGCAGGCCGATGTTGCCTTTGCCCAGGCTATGGTGGCGATCTACGCGGCTGGCAAGGTTGCTTTTGGCATCGTTTAAATGCATGCCACGCAGATACTCAAAGCCCACCACGCTACCTAACTCATCGAGCGTTGCCTGGGTGGCCTCTGCCGTGCGCAAATCATAGCCCGCCGCGAAGGCGTGGCAGGTGTCAATACACACCCCCACGCGAGTTTTATCGTCCACGTGGGCAATGATTTCGGCTAAATGCTCGAAGCGCCAGCCCAGGTTAGTGCCTTGCCCAGCGGTATTTTCAATCACCGCCGTAACCCCCTGGGTATGCGTTAACGCTTCGTTAACGGACTCAGCGATACGCTTTAAGCAGTCGCTTTCGCTGATTTTGTTCAAATGGCTGCCAGGGTGGAAATTAAGCAGCGTCAGTCCCAGTTGCTCGCAGCGCTGCATTTCATCTAGAAACGCATCCCGGGATTTGCGCAGGCCTTCCTGCTCGGGGTGGCCGAGATTAATCAGATAGCTGTCGTGGGGCAAAATCTGCTCTGAAGAGAAGTTGTGCTCGGTGCAGGCATCACGAAAGGCTTGAATTGCCTCATCGGTTAGCGGCTTGCCTTTCCACTGACGCTGATTTTTGGTGAATAGCGCAAAGGCATCCGCGCCGATTTCCACCGCCCGGTGAACGGCTTGGTCTGCGCCGCCAGCGGCGCTCACATGGGCTCCTAGGTACTTCACGGTGGACTCCTTGTCAGTGTTTGAACGTATCACGCTTTACTGGTCAATGGCTGTCTAAAAAACGTTTGAACGCGGCTGGTTCATCGGTGATGACACTGCCGATACCCCACTCCCAGCGGCTATGGAAAGCACTGGGGTCATTGGCGGTATAGCACAATATTTGATAGCCATCGCGCTGCATAGCATCGGCTTGGGCGCGCTTCAAGCGCGGCCAGTGAGGGTGCACGCTGAAAGCTTCAATGGCTTCGCACTGCTCACGCCAGCTTTTGGGCACGCTACTGAACAGCACACCCAGGGCCAGCCGGTCCTTGCTGGCAAATTGACGGCAGTGGCCAAGAGCAGCGGCACTGAAGGAGGAGATAATCAAGCGCTCTGGGGGAAGAGTATCGAGCATCTCCGGCAGTGCACGCCCCACCAGCGCGATGGGGTCGCGGCCTTTATTGACCTTGATTTCCATATTGACGCCCATTTTCAGCTCGTTAAGCAGAGCCAACATCTCGCTAAGGCTAGGCATCTTCTCACCCGCAAAGCGATCATCGAACCACCCCCCGGCATCCAGTGTTTGGGCCTTGGCCCAATTCATTGAGGCGAGTCTGCCTCGCCCGTTTGAACAGCGTGCGACATCGCCGTCGTGCCAAATCACCGGGGTGCCGTCACCCAATAGCTGCACATCCAGCTCTACCCATGTGGCTCCCGCTTGATGAGCGGCGCGCACCGCCGCTAGGGTATTTTCAGGGGCAGCGGCGGAGTAGCCGCGGTGGGCGATCAGCGCGGGGAGTTGAATAGCGGGATGCGTCATGACAAATCTCTAAGCCTTAGACGATAAAAGAGCACTAATACTAGCATGGGCACATGACAGCGGGATTGCATTGCCTCGCGTTCTAATGGGTAACAATACGCTAGCGTGCTAGCTTGATTTAAACGCCGCGACGCGCTTGTATAGCAGCACCTGTTGCCATGCCTGTCATTGTTCGGAGATGGCGTATCAACTGAATATTAAGCAAATTACACAATAAGGAGTCCTAATGTCTCAGCGTATTCAATTTGCCCACACCGGCGGATCTGAAGTGCTTGAACTGGTCGACGTTTCCCCAACTGAACCCGGCCAGGGGGAAGTGCGTATCGCCAATAAGGCTGTCGGTCTTAATTTTATCGATATCTATTTCCGCACCGGGCTTTACCCAGCTCCCTCTATGCCTTCGGGGCTAGGCACCGAAGGCGCAGGCGTAGTCGATGCGGTTGGCGAAGGGGTGACACACTTAAACGTTGGCGATCGCGTGGCTTATGCCCAAGGCCCTTTGGGCGCCTACGCAGAGCTGCATGTGCTGCCTGCGGCTAAAGTGATTAAGCTCCCCGACTTCGTTGATTTCGAAACCGCTGCGGCGAGTATGCTCAAGGGGCTCACCGTGCAGTATCTGCTACGCCAAACCTATGAATTGAAAGGTGGCGAAACCATTCTGTTTCATGCCGCAGCGGGTGGCGTTGGTTCGATTGCCTGCCAGTGGGCGAAGTCACTAGGCGTTAAGCTGATCGGCACAGTCAGTTCACAGGAAAAAGCGGATCTAGCCATGGCCAACGGTGCCTGGGCGACCATTAATTACAGCGAAGAGAACGTGGTGGAGCGCGTACGCGAGCTGACCAACGGCGATATGTGCGATGTAGTGTACGACTCGGTGGGCAAAGACACCTGGGAAATGTCACTGGACTGCTTAAAGCCCCGTGGGCTGATGGTCAGCTTTGGCAACGCTTCTGGCCCGGTGGATGGCGTTAATATCGGTATTCTTAACCAGAAGGGGGCGCTCTACGTGACCCGCCCCAGCCTTAATGGCTACGCCGACACCCGCGAGCGTTTGGAAATGATGTGCGAAGAGTTTTTCGCCATGATTGAAAGCGGTAAGGTCAACATCGATATCGCTAACCGCTACCCACTTGCAGAAGCGGGCAAAGCCCAAGACGCCCTGCAAAGCCGCAAAACCACCGGGTCTACCGTTCTGTTGCCGTAGTGAGTTAGTTTTAGCCGACGGTAGAGCGTTGAGAGGAGGAACAGATTCAGCCTGAAGAGGTGGTTTGTGCCAGGGCCAGGCAGTGCCCTATTTCTCGAAGGCTGCGTGCATCGCTATAAGATGGTTATTGCTCGTATTATTGTTGAGCACCAAAAGTAAGGTAGGCGCTTTTATTAGCCCGTTTAACTCTTCGTTTTTCTACCGTTATGAAGCTCGGCTTTGCCGAGCTTTTTTACCTTTTAGTTATGTGTTTATAGGCTTTGCGTATTAAGGTTCTATACCTCTGTATAGTAAACGTCTAATGTGCAGAAGAAATTGCCATGTTAATGCGTGGCGAGCAACTATCGCGGGTGAACTTTCAAACGCCAGCAAGGGAGTGAGAAAAGGATGTCGGCTGAGGACATAAGTGTTGAGGGCTCAAGCGCTGAGGGCTCCGGTATTGAAAACGTTAGTATTGAAGCATTGGATCTTGGCTGGTTAACGCTTACACCTAGCACACTGGTGTTTATCGTACTTGGACTAACGCTCGCCGCGTTTATCTGGGGCCGCTTTCGTTATGACTTAGTGGCGCTGGCTGCGTTGTTGGGGTCGGTCATGCTTGGGCTTGTGCCAGCCGAAAGCGCTTTTGCTGGTTTCGGCCATCCGGCGGTGATTACCGTGGCCGCTGTATTGGTGCTTAGCCGTGGATTTGAGCGCTCGGGAGTGGTGGATATTATTGCCAACCAAGTGCTTAAGGTGGGGGAGAACCTGCTGCTCCAACTTCTGGTGCTGGTGGGAACCATTGTTTTGCTGTCGGGCATTATGAATAACGTGGGTGCCCTGGCGCTGTTGTTACCAGTGGCCATGCGGCTTGCTCGAGAACACAATACTTCGCCTTCTTTACTGCTGATGCCGTTGGCATTTGGTTCTTTGCTCGGGGGACTGACAACGTTAATTGGCACCCCACCGAATATCATTATTTCCAGTTATCGCCGGGATGTAACGGGCGAGGCGTTTAGTATGTTTAGCTTTTCGCCCGTGGGCATTGCGGTAGCACTGGCGGGGTTAGCGTTTATCGTTCTGGTGGGCTGGCGCTTGACGCCTAAGCGTAGCGGCCAAGCTTCCACGGATGAAATGTTCGATACCGCCAACTATTTAGTCGAGTTGAAAGTAGGCGAAGAGTCGAAAGCTAAAGGCTTAACATTACAGCAGTTGCGCGACGAACTGGACGAAACCATCCCCGTCTTAGCGGTGGTGCGCGATGACAACCGTCGGGCTGGCTATAATTTCCACGGGGCCTTGGAGGAGGGCGATATTCTGTTGTTAGAGGCAGGGCCTGATGAGCTCCAGATGCTGGAAGACAAGGTGGGGCTTAGCGCGATCGCTGAACTGGAGGAGGAATCCGATGGCGATCCAGAAGTGAACGATGCTGAGCATCCAGCTAGGCACAAAGATGCAGATAAGGCAAAAAAGAAAGACGCTGCACAGGATCAACAGTCCGTTGATATCGAGGGCCTGCAGTTGGTCGAAGCCGTCGTTCGCAATGACTCGATGATGATTAACCGCAGCGTACGCCAGCTACGCTTGAACCATCAGTTTGGTCTCCATCTGGTAGCGGTTGCCCGTGACGGTGGACGTCTGAAACAGCGGTTGCGGGATATTCGTTTTAAAAACGGCGATGTTTTGCTGCTCCAGGGCAGTGAAAATGAAATTGCGGATAGCTTAGCCTCGCTGGGCTGTCTGCCACTAGCGAGCCGCGAATTGCACCTGGGCCAGCCTCGCAAGCTGGCTATATCCATTGCCATTTTTGCTTTGGCGATCGTGGCCATGCTGTTTGATCTACTCCCGGCTGCTGTGGCCATGAGCACTGCTGCACTGATTTCGCTACTAATTGGCGTATTACCATTACGAGAGGGGTATCAAGCTATTGATGGCCCCGTCATAGTGCTGCTAGCCGCGATGATACCCGTGGGTGAGGCATTAGAAACCAGCGGCGGCGCGGACTTGATTGCCAACGCCCTGTTGGGCTTTGGCAGCGACTGGCCGGTGGTCGTTACGATGATTGTCCTATTTTTACTCTCGATGCTGCTCTCTAACGTGGTCAACAATGCGGCGGCTGCGCTGCTGATGGCGCCTATTGCGGTGAGCTTAGCCAATGGCTTTGATGTCTCACTCGACCCGTTTTTGATGGTAGTGGCTGTTAGCGCTTCCTGTGCATTTTTAACCCCTATCGGGCACCAATCCAATACGCTGGTGCTAGGGCCTGGTGGCTACCGCTTTGGCGATTATTGGAAGCTAGGCCTGCCGCTGTCGCTAGCCGTGCTGGTGGTTGCTATCCCCATGATTTTATTGGTATGGCCTCTATAATAAGCGATATCACCGTTCGGTCTGTCGGTTCGGTGTCAGCCGAATTGCGTGATCAAAGCTATTAGATTTCGAAAATTTTGCTAGATTATGTTCAGATATCAACAAAAATCGAACAGGCTGGGCTTATGAATCAACAATTTCGTCAGGATGCCATTGTCGAGCTGGTTCGTCAGTGCGGCTATATGAGCATCGAGCAGCTCACCGATCATTTCGCTGTGACACCGCAAACCATCCGACGTGATTTGAATACCCTGGCTGATGAAGGTCGGGTTCGGCGAGTTCATGGCGGGGTGGGGATCGAGTCGAGTACGGTGAATACCGCCTACAGCACGCGCAAGACACTGCATCTGGAAGAGAAAGAGCGTATTGCCCGCTGCTTAGCCCAGCACATTCCTAATCACTCCTCACTGTTTATTAATATCGGCACCAGCAATGAAGTGATTGCTCAAGCGCTGCTAGAGCACCAGGGCCTTGAGATCATTACCAATAACCTTAACGTTGCCGCCATATTGCAGCATAAAGAGGATTTCACCGTGATTATCGCCGGTGGGCAGGTGCGCTCTCGCGACGGCGGCATTATCGGTGAAGCCACAATCGACTTTATAAATCAGTTCAAGGTGGACTACGGCATTATCGGTATCAGCGGTATCGACGAGGATGGCTCGCTGCTGGAATTTGACTACCAGGAAGTTCGCGTTGCTCAAGCGATTATTGCCAATTCGCGGCGTATTTATTTGGCGGCAGATTACTCTAAATTTCATCGTAATCCGGTCGTGCGGCAAGGCAATCTGGAACAGCTGGATGCGCTATTTACCGACCGCAAACCGCCAGAAGCAATTCAGCGCTTGCTGACGCAACACGATGTGGCGCTGTACATTGCTTGATGAGATCGCTTAATGAGCCAGTTTCAGCCTTGAGCATTTCAGGCGGCTAGAGTAGCCTTGAATCATAATAAAGCGAAAGTAAGTATACAAAATCGAAAGACAATACAACAAAGTGAACTCGATATGTCCTCTTTTATACTCGCCATTGATCAAGGTACCACCAGTTCCCGCGCCATTCTGTTTGACCGCCAAGGCCAGGTGACCGCTGTTGCCCAGCAGGAATTCACTCAGCACTTTCCCCACGACGGATGGATTGAGCACAACCCCGAAGATATTTGGGACACAGTGGTAGCGACCTGCCGGGATGTGATGCACAACGCAGAGGTTACCGCCGACCAAATAGCCGGAATCGGCATTACCAACCAGCGGGAAACCACTATTCTGTGGGATCGGAAAACGGGTAAACCCCTCTATAACGCCATCGTTTGGCAGGATCGTCGCACCTCAGATTTGTGCCAATCGCTGCGTGATAAAGGTCACACCGATGTCGTTCAGGCTAAAACGGGCCTGTTGATTGACCCCTACTTTTCAGCTACCAAGCTTGCCTGGATACTGGACAACGTTGAGGGCGCACGGCAGCTTGCAGAGCGGGGCGAGCTGGCGTTCGGAACGGTAGATAGCTTTTTAATCTGGCGGCTGACCGGTGGGCAGCAGCATGTTACCGATGCCACCAACGCTTCCCGTACGGCGCTGTTTAATATCCATACCCAGGAGTGGGATGAAGAGCTGCTGACGCTGTTTAATATCCCCGCGAATCTTATGCCGGACGTGAAAGATTCCAGCGATGATTTTGGCACCACCGAAACGCACTGGCTGGGCGCTGCACTGCCCATTGCTGGAGTAGCGGGGGACCAGCAGGCTGCTTTAGTGGGGCAGGCGTGCTTTCAACCGGGGATGGGTAAAAGTACCTACGGTACCGGCTGTTTTATGATTGTGAATACCGGCGAAACCCCGTCTCTGTCGCGCAATCGTCTGCTGACCACCATTGGCTACCGGCTTAACGGCAAGCCGACCTACGCCATGGAGGGCAGTATTTTCGTAGCGGGGGCGACGGTGCAGTGGTTGCGTGACGGCTTGAACCTGTTTGCCGATGCCTCGGAAACCGAAGCCTTGGCCCAGGAGACCCGTAGCGGCCACAGCGTTTATCTGGTGCCCGCCTTTACCGGCCTAGGCGCCCCGCACTGGGACCCCAAAGCACGCGGCGCTATTTTTGGGTTAACCCGCGATACCGGTATTGCTGAAATAGTCGCCGCAGGCCTGCAGGCGGTGTGCTATCAAACCCGCGACCTGCAGCACTGCATGAACGACGATATGGAGGCCCCTCCGGGCACTTTACGTGTCGACGGCGGCATGGTGAAAAACAGCTGGGTAATGCAGTTTCTTGCCGATATGCTGGGAGTTCAGGTAGATCGTCCCACCATCTTGGAAACCACCGCGCTGGGAGCTGCGTACTTGGCCGGGCTGCGTCTCGGCTGGTATCAAACACTGGAAGAGATCGAGCAGCTGTGGCGCTGCGAGAAAAGCTTTATGCCTGCGATGGAGGAGACCACTCGTGAGCAGCTGTATCAGGGCTGGCTGGATGCCGTTTCACGCGTGCGTTCTACCTAGATCAGGATCAGAAAAAAACGTGCCCCCTCATTAGTTGAGGGGGCTTTTTTTAAGTTTAATCACTGAATAATGTCAAACCGTAGATGAAGAAGTAGGCGGCAACGCGGTATCGCGGTTTTGTTCAAAATAGCAGTTAAAACGCTCGTCCGCATCGTCGCCAAACAGCACGCGACACGCCTCTTTTAACCCTGTTGACTGGCGTAACTGCTCGTGAGGTACCACCAGCGAAACTTTGGCACGACGGCGCAGGAAATCCTCAAGCTGGGTGATCATCTCGTGATCACGAGCATGCTCAATCTCACAGCGGATATATTCAGTGCCTTCAATTAAAATTTCGCCCTGAGCGGGATCCTGACGAATTTTCTCTAGCATCTGGATGGCTTGATCAGCGTAGCGCCGCCACAAGCGAGTGGAGAGCAGCTCCGATGAGGTAGAAGCGGTCATGGCATCCAGGTTCATACGCTTGGCTTGATCCATAAACTGCTGTTTCACTGGCTTGGGCGGTTCGCCGTACCACTGAAAGTTGGGGTCAGATAATGAAACGCCCAGTCGGCTCATCTCTTCGGCAATCTCATCGCCAACGTTCAAGCAGTCGGTCAGTTTGCCGCCAAAAATGCTGATATGGGCGCTTTCGATATTGGTGTCGACCACGTGCTTGCGAGAGAGCTGTAGAAAGTCGCGGTCATCGCCCTGATCATCTTTGATAGCTAATGGCCGTACGCCGCAACGCGTTGAGATAATGTCATCCTGGGTAAGCGGTTTAGCTAGGGTTAGGCGCTTATTGATATTTTCCAGCACAAAGGCGATATCGTCAGCGGTAACGTCCACCTCTGGGTGCTCCATATGGGTATCGGTGGTTCCGATACAGGTGCGATTGCCCATCGGTATTACAAAAAACAGTCTTCCATCGTCGGCAAAAAATGCCAGCACCCGTTGAGAGTCGGTTAGCTGCGGAACGATGAGGTGAATGCCCTTGGAGTAGAGGTGATGATGGGTAGTTTTTTGGCCGGTCAGCTCGTTGTGCTGGTCCACCCAGGGACCTGCGGCGTTGATCAACACCTTGGCACGGATATCGAAGGTGTTGCCATCCATCACGTTGCGCGCTTTGGTCACCCATAGGTCGCCGTCGCGCTCGGCGCCGAGTGACTCGACGTAGTTGGCGGCAATCGCCCCATAATTGAGCGCGTGGCGGACAAAGTTGAACACAAACCGGGCGTCGTTATCGTGAAGGTAGGCGTCGGAGTACTCAAAGCCTCCAACCGAGCCCTCAACATCAATAATCGGTTCTTGCTGCTTAATCTTGTTCGGCGAGAGCAGGCGCGGTAGTTTCGTGAAGCCGTTGCCCATCAGCCAATAAAGCCAGGTGCCCGCCCACAAGTAGCGCGGTGAATGGCGGAAACCTTTTGAAATAGTGGTCAGGAAGCGAATCTCCTGCACCGTAGAAGGATAACTCTTTATCAAGTGGTTACGGCTTTTGCACAATTTGCGGACGAGTGCAAAGTCCTTGCTTTCCATGTATTTAATGCCTCCCCACACTAAGTTGGAGGAGTGCATACTGGTGCTGCCAGCGAAGTCGCCGCGATCAATCAGGGCAACTTTAGCCCCTTTACCCGCCAGCGCCGCTGCGGTGGCTGCGCCATTAATACCGCCCCCGATAATAAGGGCATCAAAGGTCTCGGTAGGTAGTTTTTCAATGTTTCGATTTCGCAGTTTCATAGCGGATCCAATTAACCAATAAATAGCCCCGTTTAAGTGGGTGTTCTCTTGTGCTCTGGCATACCGCCAATGAAACTCCTAGCAGGGCGAGCGGGAGCCCGCCCTGCTAGCGTTACGCGTCGTTACTCTTGGCGTGTACCAGCTGCCATCCAGGCTTCCATCATTTCATCGTAAGGAACGGTGGTGCCCTGCGGCATTTCATTATCTAGCTTGGCTTTCGGGGCGCCTTCCTGATCGAGCCAGAACTGAGGATCTTGCTCTTCGTTAAGTACTGGCGCATAGCTGTCGAACACGTTGGCCCGAGCCAGGCGGTTCATCGTGCTGTCCATATCCGCCGCCAGCTTATCGAGACCTTCCTGTGGCGTAACTTCACCACTCATTACTGGCGCTAGGTTTTGCCACCATAGCGGCGCCATACGTGGGTAGTCAGGTACGTTGGTGCCGGTAGGCGTCCAATTCGACTCGTTGGGGCTGCGGTAAAACTCAACTAAGCCGCCCAGCTTCGGCGCCATCTCGGTCATCTGCTCAGAGAAGATGTCAGATTCACGAATTGGCGTTAAACCGTGCATGAGTTTTTCCAGCGACACCGTTTTAGACACGGTGAATTGACCGAACAGCCATGCCGCGGTACGACGATCTTCTGGTGTTGAGTCGAAGAACGTCCATGCACCCACGTCTTGGTAGCCGACCTTCATACCCTCTTCCCAGTAAGGGCCGGTTGGGGAAGGTGCCATGCGCCACAGCGGATTGCCCTCGTCATCGGTTACCGCAACCGCGGGGTCAGTCATGTCGGCGGTAAAGGCTGTATACCAGAAAATCTGCTGGGCAATGTGTCCTTGCGCAGGCACCGGACCCGCTTCACCGAAGGTCATGCCCTGTGCTTCAGGTGGGGCAAAGTCACGTAGCCAATCGACGGCTTTTTGCATCGCAAATACCGAGGCCGGCGAGTTGGTAGCACCGCCACGGCTGACGCTAGCGCCTACCGGCTGGCTATCTTCATTGACGCGGATACCCCAGTCATCCACCGGGTTGCCAGACGGCACGCCGGGGCTGCCCATACCTGCCATCGAGAGCCAGGAGTCGTGGAAACGCCAGCCCAATGACGGGTCGCGGCGGCCATAATCCATATGGCCATACACCTTGGTTCCGTCAATTTCACCAACGTGTTCGGAAAAGAACTCGGCAATGTCTTGATAGGCTGTCCAGTTGGTGGGCACCCCTAAGTCATAGCCGTAAATCTCCCGGAACTGCTCCTGTAAATCTTCGCGTTGGAACCAGTCATGACGGAACCAGTAGAGGTTGGCAAACTGCTGGGTGGGCAGTTGATAGAGGCTGCCATCCGGCCCAGTGCCGTATTGCAAACCGATAAAGTCATCTAGATCCAGGGTGGGCAGGGTGTAGTCGGCCCATTCATTCTCCATCGCTTCAGTGAGGTTGATGGTGGTGCCATAACGAATATGCGTGCCGATGGAGTCAGTGTCGTTGACGAAGCCGTCGTAGATGCTGTTACCCGACTGCATCTGGTTCTGCATGGTATCCACCACATCACCTTCACCGATGATGTTGTGGGTCAGGTTAATGCCGGTGAGCTCACTGAAGGCTTCGGCCAACACCTCGCTTTCATAAACGTGAGTCGTGAGACCTTCGGCCACGGTTTGGATATCCATGCCGCGGAAAGGCTCAGCGGCTTTGGCAAACCACATCAGCTCTTCGATCTGCTCTT